>CALDZK010000004.1 GCA_937944145.1 uncultured Candidatus Altimarinota bacterium | reverse complement strand
TCTTTATGTTTTCATCATCTGTATACGAACTCAAAATATTTTCAGGAATAGAAAAAACAGTCGTAGATATCATTGTCGCAGAGTGTCCTCCTGAACCATTTAAGAAATGAGAAATCCTTATGCAGCAAGGAGAAAGCCCTGATGGAAAGGGTTATATCATAAGCTCTGGGAGCGTACAGGTACTCGTTGATGACGAAATAATAGCAACACTGAAAGATGGGGATATTGTCGGTGAGATGGCACTGATGAGTGAAGAACAAAGAACAGCAACTGTGGTAGCTACCAGTGACCTAGAGACCATTGTTCTGAGTCAAGAAGATATATTTACCATGATAGAAAATGATCAAAATACGATCAATAAAGAAATCATGAGACGTATGGAAGAAAATCTCGAGAGGTAATACTCTAGCGATTATGTAATGTTATCTCTGAACGTGCCAAAAAATCTTTCAGTTCAGCGCTCATATCCACAACTCAAAGACCTAGGAATGGAGTTTTATTTTTAGTGATAAATATCCCTGGTAAAACAACTTGTTCTAAGAATAATTCTACTGCTTCTTGTTCCGTTGCTCATTTCCATCATCTATATGGAAATACATCCAGCATAGCTAGTTCTCCATCTTCATATGTATATGGAAACTCATAGTATGCTCCAAGAGATATTACAGATACACACTTCTGTGATTTTCGGGATAATAATTCAGACCTATAAGTAAAAACTTCTTCCATATCAAGGGATTGATTTTGAACGTACATAACAAATTTCTCTTTCAACTCTCCTATATATCTTGAAAGATGGGCACTGGGGGAGGTAGGAAGTTTTTGTGATAGATATAAATCAGGGTTTTCTACAGAGTAGATCATTAGGTATCTCTCATCCGAATCTACATCTACTCGACAGAGATCATAAGCGATATCCATAGAAAGATATTTTCCTTCCTCTGTCCAAAATATCCTATCTTCTAACTGGACATCTATAACCTCTATTATGGCATCTAAGGTATCTCTGATAATTATAGATTGACCATTACGATAAGAAGAAAAATCGTCATTTGGGTATCGTAAAATTGGCTCTGGGCAAGAGAAATCTGGTGTAGCAATGAATGTCTGGTATCAAAGATTATGCATATACTATGATATAAGTATTTAGAATTAGATTGAATTTAATTATTATGAAAAAATACTATTTTGTCAATATAAATCTATCAAGTTCCACTGAATTTTTATCATCACTATAGATCTTCCCTTTCTGGGAAGGTCTTTTTGTATACCCTGGAGAATCTAGGTTAGTCACGACGAAGTTCGTGAGATGGTTTCCCCTACGGTTTACATCTCTGTAAAATACCGATGGAAACACAGAATCTATCGTAAAAAGGGTATTGATCGAGAAGTCACTATCTAGATCGGTATCAAGGATAAGGTTGAGATATATCGCGTCAGATATACCAACAAGTTGCTCAAAGAATTCTTTGGTCAAAACCTGTTGAGGAATCGTAAATCCACTATATGCGTCTATAAAAACAAAATCATATTTCTGCGAGATATTACGGAGAAAAAAACGCGCTGGATCGGGATAAAAATCTATTTTTTCAGAGAGTTTTTCTTCGAGAAAATACTCCTCAGCAATCACCTTGAGACTCGGATCCACGTCAACTACATCTACTGACTCTACAAAATCAAATTGTGCTACTTCCTGGGGAAAAGTAAATCCAGCAGCTCCGATAACGAGTATTTTTTTAGGTTTTAGGGTCTGCACATGCTGTTTTGCTTCTTGTATATATCTAAAAAAGCTCTCTCCTACACTCAGAGATATACCAGATGAGTATGCTCCATCTAGTGAGAATACTCTTGTATCTTGAAAACTGTCATCGATGATACTGATATCATGGTAGGCATTGGAACTATGATATATAGCTCCTTGGGGAGTGAGAGAGATCTGAGTCATAGAAACTGCATAAAACAACAACAAAACTATACTTGCGATCAAGTACTTGGTATTTTTAAAAAACCAGTAGGAAATACACCCAGCACATATACTGAGAAATACAGGAGATATAATCGCTGTCTTACTAACTCCAATCAGAGGAAATAGTACCGTCGAAGTCCCAACAGAACCCAAAAATGAACCAATAGTAGAGTAAAATAAGAGCTTTCCTACATTTCCAGCACTAGATTTTCACTGGAGCAGATAGGTCAGTAGTGGGATAGTCTGAGACGCAAGAAATACAGGGATGAAAAACAAAAGTATCGAGGTCAAAAGTATCGCTACAAAGTACTGTCAAGACACTCAGAGAAAAAATGTCAGTAATACTTCGTAAAATATAAAAGTAACGAAAAAGTAATACAAACTAGAAATAAGAAGATTTCTCACGAGTTTCTTTTCTACATCAACTCCTCTATCTGCGATAATTCCTCACCTATAGTACCCATATGACAAAGCCAAAAGCACTACCCCAAGAACGATAGAAGTCGATATAGAGTTGGCTCCAACAACAGGAGTAAAGAGCCTAAGAGCTACAATCTCAACAGAGAGAGTCGTAAATCACTCGAGAAGTGCTATGAGGTAGATGAGATGTCGCATAAAAAGAAGAAAAGAATATTTCCTCTAGTCTATCGAAGTTACAAAAAAAGACAAAGCTGTTTGTGTACAAACAGCTTTGTCTTTTTTAATTATAGAGTGTATCTCACAGAGCCAGGTCCAACTGACCTCTAATTTCTACAGTTATGTTATCTAGTTCCTCTTGTGAAAAATCTGATTTTTTTATATCTGAGATAAGCTCAAAATCTTCTTCAAACAAATCTCAAGTTTCTGTATAGGGCATACTAAGGAGTTTTATATAAATATAATACATTTACAGTGTAGGAGTCTGACAGAGTTTTTCAAGGAGTGATAGATTTTTGGTGTGAAAACAATGTAAAAAACCTAACTACTTCTTCACTATCCTATAATTCTTCTTCCCCTTTCTCAGAAGCAGAAACTTGCCATCTATAAGGTCACTAGAAAAGTCATAGTGTCCATCAGTGATTTTTTGTTCGTTTATATAGAGTGCTCCATTGCTGAGTGATTGACGAGCTGTTCCACCTGAGTTTTCGAGTCCAGATTCTATGAACATTTCAAAGAGGTTTTGATCGGTATATATAACAGATCCTATCTCGTTACAAAACAGCTCGAACTCATCTTCAGAAAGTTTTTGTAGTAGCTGAACTTTGTCTTGCTGGCCAAACAAAAATTCAGATATCTTTTCACTGACCTCTGCTTGGTGTTTTCCATGCACCATTTCTACAACGAGTTTTGCGAGTACTTTTTGTCCATATCTTTTTTCTGGAGCTTTTTCATGTTCAGAAACTATCGCTGATATTTCCTCATCTGACATAAAACTAAAGAGCTTTAGGTATTTTTCTATATCCGCATCAAGTGTATTTATAAAATACTGATACACTTCATATGGAGAAGTTTTTGTTTCATCCAGCCATACAGCATTTCACTCTGATTTTCCAAATTTTTTCCCATTTGCATCACTAATAAGTTTATTAGTAACTCCATAGACTTCTTTTCCATCTTTTTTTGATACGAGTTCGATCCCAGCGAGTATCCCGTCCCACTCGTCACTTCCTCCGACCTCGAGAGTCACTCACTCGTGTTTATATAAATGATAGTAATCATATCCCATAATCAGCATATAACTAAACTCTGCGTAGCTAATATATTTATCAGGATCCGTGATACGTTTCTTTACTATATCTTTAGAGATCATCCAGTTCACCGTGATATATCTCCCGACTTCCCTCAGATAATCGAGCACATTCATATCTTTATGAAAGTCGTAGTTATTTACGATTTCATACTCGAGTTTCTTTCCTGTGATAGAAGAGATATTATCAGTGAGCCTCTGGAATTGAGCTGCTATTCATGCCTGATTTACAGCGAGGTCCTCTGGAGTCAAAATAGGTCTCTCACCGTCTTTTCCACTTGGGTTTCCAATTGTAGAAGTCGCTCATCCTACAAGTAAGTAGCATTTATTACCACGAAGCATAAAATGTATAGCCATCATCAGTGCGACAAAATTTCCAATAGTCATACTATCGGCACTACAATCAACTCAAAAGTAGAACTTATTCCCCCCTTTTTCAAATATATCAAATACTTTTTCGTGGGTAAACTGATGTAAAAATCCCCTATTTTCTAGGTCTTGACGTAGGTTTTTCATAATAAAGAATGTGAACATAAAATATATAAAACTAGTATAGTGAAAACCTGGAAAACAAAAATATATTTTGTAAATACTCTTGGTCTTTTATACTATACTGAGTAACAAAAAATCAAAAAATACATTATGAAACTCTACTCAAGAGAGCAATACCACAAAATCTCTACTACCATCCTCAAAGACAAAGGAGAGAAAAACTGTCCTTTTTGTGACAGAAAGGCTCAAGAAGAATACACTATCTGGAAATGAAAACACTGGCATATAGTCCATAATAAATTTCCATATAATGGAAACTCCTTGCATCTTTTAGCAATCCCTCTAAAATGCGAAAGACATACAAGAAATCTCTCTAGGGAAGAGTGGAGTGAGTTTGGAGAGGTAGAAGTATTTATGAAGAACTTTTACCAAGACAAAAAATACTTTTCTTTTATACGAGAGGATGGTGACGTAAAAAGCATACATCATCTCCATTATCACTTTCTTCCTGGGGAAATACTCCCAGGAGCCATAGAAGAAATGTTACAAAAACAATGATTTTAAAAACTTATGAAAAACCTCGATCTCTCAAAAATATTCTGATCCAAGTGTAGAGCCAAAATTCTCGAAAGATTTTTTTTGGAACTCGAAGCTGGTGATGGACAGGGATTTCATATGCGCGCACTATCACGTGATCTCGATGAGCAGATCAACTCGATAAAGAGAGAGCTCGACAATCTCTCAGATATGGGTGTACTCAAATACAGAGAAGAGCTCCGTAAAAAGATATTTTTTGTAAATACGAACTTTCTCTTTGCTGATGAGCTCAAGAGTATTTTTCTCAAGAGTTATAATCCTATCGATGCTATTCGTAAGTTTTTTAAGACGCAAAATCTCCTAGAAGTTATTATCGTCAATGACTCTATCAAGAAAAAGCTCGTAGAAGACGGAAAAAACATACTCGATATATTTCTTATCGGAGAAATCGACAAAGACGAATTCAACGATTTTATCGGAACAATTTTTTATAATAAAAAGGTCAAATACGCAATCATCTCAACCGAAGACTTCTATAATCGTCTCAAGTATGGAGATAAACTGATACAAAATATCCTCAAAGAAAAAGGAAATCTATTTCTGAAGGATACCCTGAATGTAAAAGAGAAGTTTTAAAAAAAAATTGACAAGTATAAAATAAATTTTATAAAAATAAAGTTAAGTTTATTTCTGTTTACTATAAATGAATGTGATTTCTTAGGCCTATTATACTAGCATCCACTCTGTGAATTGCAACGAATACTCCAGCACTCAGTCAAAACAATGATACAACGAATACAATAGATACAATAAGTACAAAAATTCTTGATTGTATGGAAGCAAAAGCTGCTGATTTTTCAAAGCATTGAATAAACGGAGACAAAAACAGATCAGCTGAATGACATATTTTGATTGATATAGAAAAATACACAAGATTACTGGATTTCTATATTAGTGCATGATGTGCAAACAAAGCCCTGGAGGGTATACCAGAAAGTACAATACAAAAAATCGCTAAGGAGCACGGAGATTGAGAAAATATTATCTTTCCTATAGTCTGTACACCCGCAACACCTATAGTAGGTGAATGATCATTATGATGAAAAGCTCCTTTTCTAAAATACTGATGTAAAAACGAAAGAAGTGGAGGTTCTTTTAGTTTTGATTTTGAGTATAAATACTAAAAATAACTCTTAAAGAATCCTCTCTACCATCTCCCAACCTGTACTGTCCCTATATACTCCTCAAACTGATGATACTTCGCTCTATAATAGGTCAGTATTCCGATCATCGCAGCATTATCCATACAATACACTTTCTTTGTTGGACAGAAGAATTCATACCCTAGTTCTAAACACTGTTTTTGTATTCTCCCTCTCAGATCATCATTGGCACTCACTCATCCAGCGAGTAAGATTGTAGAAACTCATTTCTGTTTTGCGGCTTCGATGATTTTATATGTGAGTACTTCGTTTACAGCTGATTGGAATTCGTAAGATATTTCTTGTTGGTCTTGAATCGTAAGACCTCCCTCAATTCCCCCCTTGCCAAGGAGGGATGAAACTGTAGCTTCCTCCTCCCCTTGATAAGGGTATATAGGGTCAGGTCTGTTCTTTCTCTTATCCACTTCACGTTTCACTGCACTCTTGAGACCCGAAAAACTAAATCCAAATTCTGATTTTTCGAGAAATACTCTTGGAAAAAGAGACTTTCTCTCCCCTCTCCATTTGGGAGAGGGGTTGGGGGTGAGGGCTGTTCCCAGAGAGGGGTTAGGAGTGAGTTTTCAGAGGTATTCACCCGCAAGTTTCGAGATAATTGGACCTCCTGGATACCCAAGTCACATCATCTTTGCGACTTTATCAAACGCTTCTCCAGCAGCATCGTCCTGAGTCGCTCATATACGCTCAAGTGACCACATATCTTTCATATAGTATATCTCGTTATGCCCTCCCGATACTGTCAAACATACCAGTGGAAAAGATATTTCTTCCTCTTTCCTTTCAAGAAAATTTGAAAATATATGTGCTTCTATATGATTTATAGGAATAATCGGTATCTGGAGAGTTTCTGAAATAGTAGAAGCTACCGTAATTCCCGTAAGTAGTGATGGAATCAAACCTGGATGCGTCGTGACTCCGATATAGTCGATATCTGAGAGTTCTATATTTGACTCACTCAGGACTTCTCTGAGTACATCAAAGATAGCATTTGCGTGCTCACGACTCGCAACTTCTGGAACGACTCCTCCCGTTTTATTATGTATTTTTATCTGTGATTTTGTCGACATAGAAACGAGTCTATTGTCCTCAAAAAGAGCAATAGAAGTATCATCACAAGATGTTTCAAAGGCAAGGATGTACATAACTTATAATTTTTTTTCTAAATACTCTTGCACTTTCATGTAGATTTTTTGATGCCCCTGAGTGTTTGGATGAAGACCATCTACAAAATCATCTGGATTCATAATTCAAAATACATCTATATATCAGCACGTTGTATCAGTAGCAAGGTCATGTAATATCTTATTATAATCACTAATAGTATTGTTATAATACGAATGATCTGACCATCTTGAGATATCTCTATTACATTCTACTTCATCTATATTTATTGCACTAATAAAAATAACATTCTGTATAAGACTATGTTTTTGACACATATCTATCAAGGACTTGATATTTTGAACAAAATTCTCAAGAGAAACTTGAGGTTTTCAAGTAGCAGAAAAAATAGATGAATCATTAATTCCAAAAGCAAAAATAATCTTTGCTTCTTTTTCTGAGCTTCAATCTCTTCTGCAAAGAGCATCAAAATTGCTTTGAAAAATATTAATTATATGTTCTGAATTATATGCTGATATCGAAGCATTGTAAATGATTCTATCATATCCAAAATTTTTCCAATAATCCATTTTGAGCATATGAACCCAACCACCTTTTTCATAATCCCACATCCCTTCAGAGATACTATCTCAAAAAACTATAATTCTCATAACTACTTCTGTAATTTTTTAACAAACTCTATCATATCTTTTTTCGGTCTTGCTTCAAGCATCATTTTCTTGGCACGTTTCGGATGCGTAAATCCTATCTTCCATGCATGGAGCATCTGACGAGTAACTCAGAAATGCTTGGCAAAATATCCATTGAGCTTCTTGTTTCCATAGGTTTTATCACCCAAAATAGGATTTCCTAGGGCTGCCATATGGACACGTATCTGGTGCATACGTCCGGTTTCTATCGTGACCTCGAGACAAGAAATATACTGTACTCCATCAGGGATCTTTACTGAGGACTCTCTAAAAACTTTGTAGTGTGTGATAGCCTCTTGACCAGAGTCTGATACCTGGACTTTATTTTCATTTTTTGCATTTTCTATACGTTTGAGTTTTTTACGTATCGTACCACTCTGTCTGGAGAGTTTTCAAAGTACTATAGCATAATATATTTTTTCAATAGTTTTTCCCTCCCTCCTAGTAGGGGGGAGTTGGAGGGGGGTACGAAAATCAGAACTGAGCTCCGTCAGTGTTTGCTTGTCTTTTGCGATCATTACGATACCCGAGGTATCTCTATCTATACGATGAATAAGAGAAGGTTTGAACGTCAGACTCGAAAAACCATCTCCAAGATAATCTTGAACCTGTTCAATGAGTGAGATTTCTGTTGATTTGTGGTCGGCTGGATGGACGTTTTGCCCTGGGTTTTTATTTACCACGAGCAATGAAGTATCTTCAAAAACGATATCATGACGAGATAATTTCTTATCCTGAGTTACCTCTGTTGATACTTTTTTCTCTGTTTGCAGATCTGTTATATCCCTGTCAGATAGAAATACTTGTACTTTTTCCCCAACTTGAAGTTTGTATTCGTTGTCTTGTTTTGTTTTCTTAGTATCTAGAGTGATTATTTTTATATTCCCCTTACGATTGAGTTTATACAAAAAACTCAGAGTAGCATTTGGGAAGAGTTTCTTGAGAAACTTATCGAGCCTCTGGTCTGCATCGTTAGATGTGATGGGGAATTCTTTCATAAAACTCTATCTTTAAAAAAGGATGGAGAAACTCAATATTTCAAAGAAGTTTGCATGAAAATCCCTAAAATTTGAACGAGTCGTACTGTCTCACACGATGAGTGAATTTTAGGAATTTTCATGCAAAATACAAAGAAATATTGAGTTTACTGGAATACCGCAAAATCAAAAGCCTGATCAGTAGTCAACTGCGCTACTCTACTAGTGATATCTTTTTGAAATCAAAATGACCTCCCTGAGCTCTCTATTTGTGTAAATCTCGTTGGGATATCTTGTCCACTCGTATCTATCTGATACTCGAGATATGGGATAGGAGTAGCTCCAATATCAGACACACTGAGATCTCCTATAACGGAGAGCTTGAGAGTACATAATTCACCACTTCTACAGTTATTTGTATAGAAACTCGATATAGTCGCAGGACTACTATCAAGGGTCACTCATGGTCGAGATGCGAGAGAAAAAGAGGATGAGGTATTGATATCAGGACTTGTGATAAACGCACCCGTACTACTCGGAATCAAACTATCAGAACTACTCGAGAGTTGCCAAGTAACAATGATATCATTACTCGTCCCAGCGATAAGTTGATCTGAAAAATTTCCATCTTGATCCAGATCAGGAACACGGAAGTCAAAACGTATATTTCCCCAGTTAGAAACCAAATCATCTCCAATAGCCAGTTGAATAGGGTCAGCATATCATATCCTATTCCAATCAGTATCAAAATTGCTATTTCCTTTTTTAGGTTCTGGGATCTGGTCTCCCTGAGAGTCTATACTATAACTATAACTACTCGCTCCAGAAAAAGTCGTAGTCGTCTCATATCATAAGTCATTTTGAGATATATCCCACAGGGCCTGTTCTATTCCTGAACTGGCTATATAATAAGCTTTCGAAGAATTTTCAAGTCATTTTACATTTTTTGAATACGGAACAATAAAACTCAGGAGATATAACGACATAGAAGAAGCTATAACCAAAACAATCAAAGCAAATATAATCGAAAATCATTGACGAGAATGTTTCATAGGTCTAGTTTGTATTAGGACTCAAATTTATAGTAGTACGTATCTCGACCTCTGGAGGATCTCACTGGATCTTACGTTTCTGTTTCCAACTCGGGGATAGTTTCATCGCGATACGCATGTAGGGAGAGACAAATGTCGTCTGATCACTATCAGCCCACGCGAGAGTAGAGTCTTTTGATGGGTGGAGAAGCACCTCGAGTGATTCTACATCTATCTCATCAGTAAAAACTGGAAGCCAGTAAGATTCACTATCAAGAAAAGGGAAATCTGCAACCAAATCATCTGCTAAACCATAGGTATCCGCACTATATACCCAAGTATCTATCACACCGTCATTTTCTGTCTTATCAAGACTCCCCAGAACATGGTCATGCCCCCAGTCAACTCACTTGAGACGAAGAAACTCAATCGTTCACAAACAGGCTTCTCAGCTGGGGTTACTCTGATCCGAAAAATCACAATCTGTACCACTTGGAGCATCTGGGTCTATAGAAACATTTCTACGAAAAAACGTCCTCTCCGTCTTATCTCCATTTATGAGATAAATCTCACGAACACTTCCATTACCCGCTACAGCACTCGGACCATTCCCGAGGAACTTATCATCATCATCTCATATAAAGTCTCCATCGGTATCCTCATCTCATCCATCCCCGTCTGCATCAGAATTGTAGTCTACAAACTGGGAAGCATATTGTCCATATATCAAAGAAGTTCCCGTGATATCTCAACCCGTTGTATTATAATCAGTGATACAACCACTATTCCCCATAGGGTCAATATTTCCACTAAGACAATAAATCAAATCTGTAGACCTATTTCAAAAGCCACTCACTCTTTCATAGTGTCCCGAGAGGTAGGTCGTATCTCCAACTATTTGCCTATTAAAATACTCCTCATAATCGATAGTCCCACTTTGTTTTATGAGTTCAAATACTCTCTCTGAAAAGAAAAATGCTTGTTGTTCTAGGTTCGTTTTTTCTATGAGTTTTACTTTTCCAAATCATATAGCGTTGATACCATAAAATGCACCAAGAGTCACAGTAGTCACAATAGTAACTCCAGCAAGTATTTCTACAAGAGTAAATCCCCTATATGCTTGTATATATTTCATCTAGATTTTGAATAAATATCTATATAAATCTGCAAAAAAAGATCCCAACTTCATTCCCGTAGGTTTTTTCCAAAAATACTTTGGCCACAAACGAAATATAAAATCTAGGAAACTATAAAAAAAATTATCTCCCGAAATATTTGTTTTTTTTCCAAAAAGCATCATGAGGCTCCTAGGAATACTCAAAATAAAACTCAAAAGAAACATCACAAAATCAAAAAAAGTATTTGATATAGGGTATGGAGGCTTTGGAGGCATATATCGTTTGATGTTTTAGTATTAGAAATTCCTAAGTAATTCTCAGGAATTATAAACCAATCACCTCAAAAGTAAACAATACGAAACTTTACTTTGAAATCTTTTTATGTAAAAAGTCTAAGTATTGTATTTATCATAGCAGTGTATAATGTCCTACAAAAAAAGAGCAAAGTTCAAACATCTCAAGATATATATCTACAAAATACGTGAATCGCTCCGTTTCAAAATCGGTCATATCACCAATGCAGGGAAGGTAGTGTTATTTTCAAGTATTATTATACTTTTTTCCCTTGGAAATACATGGGTCGATTCTGGAAGTGGAGAGATAGCAGGAAACGCATTTTCCAGGGTTTCTGGAAAACCTGCATTTATGCTCCTATTTATCTTAGGTATTGTGTATTTTTCCCTATTTTCCATAAATAGAAAAGAAAAACTCCAACTTGTTTCAAACCTCTATTTCAAAGACTATACAAGCTGTATTCTAGCAGGAATATTTGCCATTATTATATCTATTAGTTCTCTCAACTACATCGCTTGACTCCAGATGTTTGAGAGTGATATCATATCATGAAAGTGACCAATACTCTCTCTATGCGGGTGAATAATGATGGTCGTAGGAGGCTTTATGATGAAACAAGAAAGCTCAAAAAATATAAAAGGGACTTTTATAGTTGAACAAACAAAAGATAATAAGTCAAGTATTGAAGCAAGGAAAGACAACATGAAGCTTCCTTTTTAACAAAAAAGAAAAAAAAGTTTTTGACTTTTAATTGAAAGAAGTTATATTTTACAGTATTAAATATGTCCACCTACTAATTTATCTTTATTATGCAAACACAAACACTTACCAATAAGCTTATTCGTGAGTATTTCGACCAAGTTCTTAGTTCTCTTTCAGAAAAAGAAAGAGATGTCATCGAGAGAAGAATAGGTCTCAAAGGTCAAAGAGAAACACTTCAAAGTATAGGAAACTCATTTTCTCCAAACATCACTAGAGAAAGAGTCAGACAGATAGAAGATGCAGGAATCAAAAAAGTAGGAAGAATCATAAAAGCCACAGAACTCTCTCATATACAAGAGAAAGCAAGAGAACTCCTTAGTCTCCATGGAGGGCTCCTCACAAGAGACAAACTCGTAGGGGCACTCGTAAAAGAACTCAGTCTCTCAAAAGACATAAACGCATACATCCTCGAAGTAATTATTCAGTCTGATTTTGATATCCTCAAATCAAAACCAAGACTCGGAACACAGACATACTTCTACCTTCCAAACATCACGAGAAAACATATCGACGGAACTCATAAGGAAGCTCTCAAGCTCCTCAGAAAGAAAAAAGACGTAATGGAGCAATCAGAACTCTATAGTGCTATTATAGACATACTTAGTTCTGAACTCAGTGGTCTTGGAGCACCGTTTGTAGATAGTGTCATGGATATATTTGATGATCTTGTAAAAGGAGAAGAAACACTGATCGGTCTTACGAGATGGAAAATACTCAACCCAAAAACTCTCAAAGATAAATCTATCTATGTGATGAAAAAGGAAAAAGTACCAATGCACTTCATCGACATCGCAAACAAGATTTCTGAGTATCTCGGAGAAACTGTAAAAGTAAACACCATACATAACGAACTTATCAGAAACGAAGAGTTTATACTCATCGGAAGAGGTATATACGCTCTCAAAGAATGGGGTTTCAAACCTGGAACAGTACTCGATGTTATCTCTGATGTTCTCAAAAAAGAATGAGACGCAATGAGTACAGAAGATATCATCAAAAAAGTACTCAAAGTAAGAGATGTAAAGAAAACAACTATCTACATGAACCTCCAAAACAAGAAAGTAATAGAAAGAGTAGGACGTAACTTCTACAAACTCAAAGACTAAACTCTAAATATTCAAAAAGACCTTCAAAAAGAAGGTCTTTTTGAATATACGAATTATTACTGTTCTCTAGGAGGATATACTTTTGTTGGATCTTCGTCTCATAGTAAGGCTTCAAACATTCTCTGGGAAACTGAATCTAGTATATCATCTCTATTTCTAGATTCACTACCACTTCAAATAACAGGTATGATACCATTATCTTCTAAACTCTTTTCGACTCTTTCTATAGACATAAATCTTATAATTATTATATAATGTCTTATTTATAGTATTAATTACCATATCCCTGTCAAAAGTTCTTGAATTTCTTTACCTTATACATAGACTTAGTTTTAGATTACATATTAGCCCCTTGTCCCTCATGAAAATCCTCGTATTTGATACCGAAACTACTGGTTTTATCAACAAAAAAGAATTCGATCTGGAAAAACAACCTCGAATCGTACAGTTTGCGGGAATCATCTGAGAACTTGATGACTCTGGAAAATACTCTGAAATCGAGAGAATCAACATACTCATAAATCCTGGAATCCCTATCCCCTACGGAGCTTCTGAGGTACACAGTATCTATGATGTCGATGTAAAAGATGCTCCAAAAATAGAGACTACTATAGATGATTTTCTCAGGGCTATAAATGAAGCTGATGCAATTATCGGGCACAATATAGAGTATGACGAAGATATGATAAAACTCGAGCTCCGTAGACTGCAAAGAGTGCACGAATACCAACCAAAACAAGTACTCTGTACCATGAAATCAACCGTAGATTTCTGTAAACTGGAAGGAAATGGAAACAGATACAAGTACCCAAAACTCTGAGAACTCCACAAAAAACTCTTTGATGAATATTTCATAGGAGCACATGACGCTATGGTAGATGTCGAAGCAACTATGAGATGTTTCCTCGAACTCAACAAAAAATGAATCCTTGAACTTCAAAAGTCAGAGCAATCTGTTATGAGTTTATTTTAATCTCAGACTTGATTTTAGGATGCTTCTTGGATACTATAGTTGATATACACTAATTTATAAATATGTCTGATTACTCAGATCTGGTCAACATAGAAGAGTTTTGAGAAAAACGTGAAAACTTTAACCCTGAAAGAGGAGACGTTGCCTTTTATTGCAAAGACTGTGCAATCCAAGTAGAAACAGAGAGACCAAATCCACGTGGCTACAAGTTTGTCTGCAAAGCCTGTAAAGGATCAAATATAGCAATAGGAACTCAGTCGGGACTCAAGGAAAACTACGAAAGGAAAAGGTTTTAAGAAATGTAAAAATAGCGTTTTAAAATTTGAGATTCAAAGAAGTTCAAGGCAGATATTATTGAGTCGAGATACACTTACGCATGTAAGTATTCGAGCGAAATAATATCTAACGAAGAAATTCAAAGAATATAAATTTTAAAAAATTTATTTGCAATTATATACACGGTATATATACTCACTTTATACTCAGATATATACATATCAGATTATACATTTTTTACTAGCTAAATATACATACATATGGATAAGAAAGCAGCACTACAAAATGCTCTCGACATGATCGAGAAGCAATACGGAAAAGGTTCTATTATGACACTTGGTGACGATGCAGGGAAATGAGTACCTACCACTTCATCAGGTTCTCTCTCGCTTGATATAGCTCTTGGTGGATGATATGCAAAAGGACGTATCGTAGAGATATATGGTCCCGAATCATCTGGTAAGACAACACTGACACTCCACGCAATAGCTGAGATGCAAAAAGCAGGTGGAACAGCAGCTTTTATAGACGCAGAACATGCTCTAGATCCAAGCTACGCAGAAAAAGTAGGAGTCAATACAAAAGAACTTATCATTTCTCAACCAGACTACGGGGAACAAGCTCTCGAAATCACAGAAAAACTTGTAAACTCTGGAGCTGTTGACCTCATCATCGTAGACTCTGTTGCAGCTCTTACACCAAAAGCAGAAATAGAATGAGACATGGGTGATTCGCACATGGGACTCCAGGCGCGTCTCATGAGTCAAGCTCTCAGAAAAATAACAGGAGCCATCAACAAAACTGGTTGTACGGTTATATTTATCAACCAGATCCGTATGAAAATCGGAGTGATGTTTGGTTCACCAGAAACAACGACTGGTGGGAATGCTCTCAAATTCTATGCGTCTCAGCGTCTCGATATACGTAGAAGAGACAAAATAGAATCAGGAACTGGGATGGATAAAGAAGTAAATGGAAACAAAACCAGAGTAAAAGTTATCAAAAACAAGATAGCTCCTCCATTTCGTGAAGCAGAGTTTGATGTTATGTACAACGAAGGAATTAGTAAAGTCGGAGAAATCATCGACATAGGAGCAGCAAAAGACATCATCAAGAAATCTGGAGCTTTCTATAGCTACTGAGAAACCAAACTCGGACAAGGAAGAGAAAATTCAAAGAATTTTCTCAAAGAAAATCCAGAACTTGCAGCTGAAATAGCTGAGGTTATTGCCAATAGTATATAAGAATTAACAAATGATGACATTAGAGCAGCTACTATTAAGTTTAGGAATCAATATATGAGCTTCTGCTATTTATGATGTAGTTAAAAAGTATTTCGAAGAAAACAGTTCTCCAAGTATAGCAGGTCTTAAAGAAGAAATCAGTTCCTCTCTTGAAATAGATTGAGCAGATATAAAAGCAGAGAATATAATAGAGTTGTTAGCCCAAAACTGAAATATACAAATTTCAGGATCGAGTATTTTCGCTCCTAATTCTATTTCTATGTGAAGCACTACATGAAATCAATTTACATTCTGAAATAACAGCATAAGTAGAACTAATCATTCATCTATAGAAGCTTGATACGGAGCAACTATAATTTGAAGCTGAAATACTAGAATAGAACAAAGTAGTGACTGAAGTATTAAATTTTACGTTTAGAATGATAGTATTTGAGGGTGAGACGATAGTGATACCTTTGCATAACTAGATGATACTTGCGTATCTGTAATTCGAACCCCCAAGGCTTTTGGTACTTTGGGCCTCCAAAGCACATAAGAAGAAATATCTTTGCACTGTATAAGCCCTACCTCATACTTGTTTCCAAAAGATCCCGCAACAAGTGCGGGATGACAAAATTAGTATAGAATATACACAAGTCATAAAAAACTCTCCAAATTTGGAGAGTTTTTTATTATCACGCATCGGCTTGCCTTTTCCCACATTCTCATTATCTTTCTACACAACCTTTACCACCTAAGACACTAGACCTGTGAAAGTCTCATATAAAGTTCTCAAAAAATACCTCCCAAATATAAAGCCTCCTGAGGAAGTAGCCAATGATCTCATCATGCATACAGCAGAAGTAGAAGAGATTCATACTCAGGGAGCACATCTCGAACATGTATATATTGGGAAAATCCTTGACTTCAAAAAACACCCAGATGCAGATAAGCTCAATATCTGTAATGTTGAGGTGCAATGAGAGCAACGTCAGATCATCTGTGGGGCTCCAAATGTAGCGAAGGGAATCACTGTTGCTGTAGCTCTCCCAGGAGCAGAACTCAAACCAGGGTTCATCATCCAAAAATCAAAAATCAGAGGAGAGGTCTCAAATGGAATGCTCTGCTCTGAGGATGAGCTCGGACTGGTAGAAGATAGACAAGATGGAATCATGATACTCCCAGAAAATGCTCCACTAGGTACTCCAGTAAAAGACTACTTTGAAATGGATGATGTGATACTAGAGATAGACAACAAAGCTATAAATCATAGACCTGATCTTTTTAGTCACATAGGTATTGCTCGCGAGATTGCTGCTATAGATGGTGCAGCTCTAGATTATGAAATGAAACATACAGACTTCAATTATCTCCCAAGTCTCGCAATCAAAAACGATATCCCAAATATAGTTAAAAGATACACTGGGCTCAAAGTATCAGGAGTCCAAAACATCGATTCTCCTCAATACGTAAAAGATATTCTCAACTCTCATGATATTGATTCAAAGGGAATTCTGGTAGATATAACCAACTATTCTCTCTACCTCTATGGTCAGCCTACACACTGTTTCGATGCAGATAAACTCGTTTGAGATATCCATATTCGCTTCTGTCAAGATGGAGAAGAATTCACAGGACTTAATGACAAAACATACAAACTCTCAAAAGAAGATATAGCCATAGCAGATGACTCAGGAGTCATTGCTCTAGGAGGAATCATCGGAGGAAAACACTCAGCCGTAGATGATACTACAAAAAACATCATCATAGAATCTGCATGGTTTGACCAAGCAGTTGTAAGAAAAACAGGAAAAAGGCTCGGTATACGTACCGACGCACTCAACGTATTTGAAAAAGATATAGTTCATATGACTTGTGATAGAGGCCCATCCCTCATAATTGCAGAGCTCGAAAAACACCTCCCAGAACTCAAGCTTGAGTCTTTTACAGATATATACGCACAGCCAGGTCTTCAAACTACTATAGAGTTCGATTTAGATTATATAAATAACCTCATAGGACAAAGCTACTCTGAGTCTCAGGTAGTACATATTCTCAATACTCTGGGGATAAAAAAACAAAAGGACACCCTTATTATCCCCCTCTGGAGAAAAGACCTTACTACAAAAGCAGATATCGCAGAGGAGATCGCAAGGATAGATGGCTATGATAAAATACAAACAACTGTTCCTAGAATTAACCTCGGAGCTATAACTCAGACTCCAGGCTATAACATAAAAAAACAAGTGAGAAACTTTCTTGTCGCTCGTTGATTCTATGACATGTACAATTATTCTTTTGTGAGTCAGGGGCTTATGGAAAAATGCAGATCTACTACTGAGTGACTCATAGGCCTCAGAAATGCTCTGAGTGAAGAGATCACGCACATGAGACCGAGCCTCATACCAAATCTACTGCTCTCTCTTGAAAACAATATCAGAGAATATAAAGATCTCTCACTGTTTGAGGTGGGGAAAGTATTTGAACTTCAATCATCAGGAGATATAATAGAAAATTACGAACTCTCGGGAGTCGTTACCTGAGACAGCGATAATATGTTTTATAGTACTCAGGCACTACTAGCAGACATCTGCAATACCCTATCTATCGATAAATACCACTTTGATATCATAGAAAATATACCTTCCTACGCGCATCCTGAAAGAACTGCAAAACTCGTCATCAAAGGAAAACAAGTTGGAATAGTTGGAGAGATACATCCTCTCGTAGCTCAACACTTTGGTATAAAACAAAGGATCGGTTTCTTTACCCTCAACACCACACAGATAGAATCCTCCAGCTTTATCACCATAAAAGCACATGAAATATCAAGCTTTCAAGAAAACAATTTCGACATCAACTTTGTAGCAGATAAGAACATAAAAGCAAAAGACATACAAACAGCTATTGAAAAAACAGACCCAAGTATTATCCAAAAAGTAGAACTCTTTGACATCTATGAAAACGAAGAAAAACTCCCAGGACAAAGAAGTTTTAGCTACAAAGTATGCTTTTGATCACTGGAAAAAACACTCGACGACACGGTAAAAAATGAACTCATAAAAAACATAGTAAGCAAGGTGGAGAAAAAAGGAGGAAAATTGAGATAAAAAGTTTTGACTCTCTATATCTTTTCTATATAATCCGACAGCTAATTCTACTATTAATAAGGATAAGCGAGCCTTTCTGAGGCAATATTTTACTATTTTTTCATACAGCGAGAAGATGCCAATTATAAAATCAGCAAAGAAACAACTCAGACAAAATGTAAAGAAAAACGCAAGAAACAGTCACTTTAAAGCTCTTTATAGAGAAGCAAGAGTTGCTTTTGAAAAAGCAATAAAAGCAGGGGACCTAAAAGCAGCAAAAGAAGTATATTTTAGTAAAAGTGACAAAGATGGGAAAAATATCAAATCAGGGCTACAATCTATTATTGATAAACTCATAAAAAAGAATATAATTCACCTCAACAACGGTTCGAGAAAAAAATCTCATTTTGTAAAAATGATGAAAGAACTCGACACGAAGAAGGCTTAAATTATAACTTTATAAATGAAAGAGAAGAAAAGAGTATTAAATAATGATATAAGAGCTAATAAAATACAGCTTATATCAGACGAAGATGGAAATCTCGGAGAGATGTCTCTGTCAGATGCTCGCCTAAAGGCTTCGGCAGAATGACTTGATCTCATGGAAATGGGAAAAAATGGGGATATCACTATAGTAAAGATTCTTGACTATGGGAAATTTCTCTACAGACAAAAAAAACAAGATCAAAAAAACAAACAAAAATGAAGAGCTCCTGAACTCAAAACACTACGTATCACGTTTAAGATTTGAGATCATGACCTAGAAGTAAAAAGAAAACAGGCAGAAAAATTTGCAGAAGGATGACATGCTCTCAAAATCAGTCTGATGCTCAGAGGAAGAGAAAACCACTACGGAGATCTCGCAATGGAAAAAATGAAAAGTTTTGTAACATCTCTAGAAGACATATACAAAGCTGATGGAGAAGTAAGAAGAAGTGGAAATATGTTTAACGTCATGTTAAAACCAAAAAAATAATTTAATTGTAATATATACTATTATGACATTGAAAACAAGAAGTGGAGTAAAGAAAAGAGTAAAAATAACAGGAACTGGAAAGTTCAAGTTAGGAAAAGCTTGTAAAAGACATCTACTCATGGATAAAAGTAAAAAAGCAAAAGGAAGAAACAAATATGGTCTCGTAGTAAGTGAGGCTGAAGCAAAAAAAATAGCAAGACAACTTCCTCACGGATAGTTCCCTATTATAAAGACCTTATATAATTAATACCCAAACCAATGGTAAGAGTAAAAAGAGCCGTAATGACAAAGAAAAGGCACAAGAAAATGATAAAAGCCACAAAAGGTTTTAGAATGCTCAATTCTAGAGTTTTTAGTAGAGCAAAAAATGCTTGGATGAAAGCAGGACTCAACGCATATATAGGAAGAAGACTCAAAAAAAGGAATTTTAGAAGACTCTGGAATGCAAGAATCAATACTGCAGCAAGAACAAATGGCACTACATACTCAAAACTGATCGGAGATATGTATACAAAAAAAGTAAAACTCAACAGAAAAGTACTTTCAAACCTCGCAATAGCAAATCCAGAGGTATTCAAAAAAGTCGTTTCATTTGTGAAGAGCTAGTCATCGACTAGTTCTTTTTTTTGCCCAAAATTATTTACATACATAACTCCCTACATAACTATGCTCGCAAAACTCATACTCCCTGACGGAGAAACCATAACTGGAGAAAGTTTCTGATACGAAGGCAACACTACTGGAGAAGTAGTATTCAATACCTGAATGACCTGATATCCAGAAACACTCACCGACCCCTCATACAAATCTCAAATTCTTGTATGTACCTATCCTCTTTTATGAAATTATGGAGTTCCTGATTTCACCAAAGAGGATATTTTTTGACTCAAAAAATACTTCGAATCAGATACAGTACATATAGCAGCTCTCATAGTATCTCAATACAGTGAAAACTACAATCATCACGAGTGAGATATGTCTCTCAGTGATTTTCTCAAGCATCATAAAATACCTGCTATCACCGGCATAGATACCAGGTATCTCACACAAAAAATCAGAGAAGCAGGATGTATATTGGGAAAAATAGAAATAGGAAGCAAAAACACTCTTCCCTTTCATGATCCAAACACAGATCTCCTCTCTTATCAGGTCTGTTACCAAGAAAAACAAACATATGGAGATGGTTCTAAAAAAATCTACCTCGTAGACATGGGGGTAAAAAATAACATTATTCGTAATTTACTACAGTTTGATACGACGATTATCCGTGTTCCAGGAAATCATCCATTTATGAATGACATAGATGAGTTTGACGGTATCTTTATATCTAACGGACCTGGTGATCCAGCCCTCTATACAGAAACTATTACAGAAATCAAAAAAGCCCTGAGAAAAAATATTCCTATTTTGGGGATATGTCTCGGAAATCAACTCCTCGCTCTCGCTGCAGGAGCAAAAACCTACAAACTTCCCTACGGGCATAGGGGTCAGAATCAGCCATGTAAAGACCTAGAAACAGGAAAATGTATCATCACGTCTCAAAACCACTCTTTTGCTATAGACGAAACATCGCTTCCTTCTAGTATAAAGCCCCGGTTTCACAATATAAATGATAACACCAATGAAGGAATCAAATTTACCAGAAAAAATGCTCGAAGTGTCCAGTTTCATCCAGAGAGTTCTCCTGGTCCAAACGACGCGCAGTATTTATTTCAGAACTTTATCAACAGTCTATAAAACTACACCATGAAAAAAACATTCAAAAAAATAATTATACTTGGTTCTGGAGCTCTAAAAATAGGAGAAGCCTGAGAGTTCGATTACTCATGATCCCAAGCAATCAAGGCCTGTAAAGAAGAGTGAATAAAAACCGTACTCATAAATCCAAACATCGCAACCGTACAAACAGATCCTGGTTTCGCAGATGAGATATACTATCTCCCGGTAACACCAGAATTTGTAGAAGAGGTGATAAAAAAAGAAAAACCTGATGGAATCATGTTATCTTTTGGAGGCCAGACAGCTCTCAACTGTGGTCTAGAGTTACAAAAATCATGAGTATTAGAAAGACATGGTATCAAAGTGCTTGGAACACCAACACATACCATCGAAATCACTGAGGATAGAAAAAAGTTTAATACTGAACTCGATAAAATAGGAGTCCTCTACGCAAATAGTAAGACAGCCGACAACGAAAAACAAGCTCTAAAAGTAGCTGAGGATATAGGTTTTCCTGTGCTCGTACGTGCAGCATTTGCACTCTGAGGACTCGGAAGCTGATTTGCTGAAAACAAAAACGAACTCAAAACTCTCCTCAAAAAGTCTTTTTCCTACTCTTCTCAAGTGATTATAGACGAAAGCCTCAAAGGATGGAAAGAACTCGAATATGAAGTAGTCAGAGATGCTGCTGATAACTGTATCACAGTCTGTAATATGGAGAACTTTGATCCGATGGGTATTCATACAGGTGAGAGTATCGTCATTGCTCCGAGTCAGACTCTCTCAAATACTGATCACCAAATCATGCGTGACGTAGCTCTGAGAACTATCAGGCATCTCTGAGTAGTGGGAGAGTGTAACATACAATTTGCTTACGATCCAAACTCCTGTCAGTATAGAGTTATAGAGGTAAATGCTCGTCTCTCTCGTTCAAGTGCTCTCGCATCAAAAGTAACAGGGTATCCCCTCGCATATGTCGCTGCAAAAATAGGTCTTGGCTACAATCTGGATGAGATACAAAACTCTGTCACCAAAAAAACAAGTGCGTTTTTTGAGCCAAGTCTGGATTATGTCGTATGTAAAATCCCAAGATGGGATCTCGATAAATTCGAAAAAGTAGATCACAAACTCGGTTCAGAGATGAAATCTGTCGGAGAAGTCATGGCTATAGGAAGAAGTATAGAAGAAATACTCCAAAAAGCTCTCAGAAACCTCGACATAGGAATGCATGGAGTTGTTGGAAATCTCAATGAACTCGATTTCAAAGAGACAGATCTAGATTACGCAACTCCTAAAAGAATATTTGCTATAGCTAGAGCCTTTATAAAGGGGAAATCTATAGAACACATCCACAAGAAAACTCTCATAGATACTTTCTTTCTGGAAAAAATCCTCAATATCGTCAAAACACGCTTATCTCTCAAAAAAAACCAAATAGGAAAACTCTTTGTAAAAGACAAAAGCCTCATACATACTGCAAAAAAACAAGGGTTTTCAGATACCTGTATCGCAAAACTCATACACTGAGAAGAGTCATACGTACGAAAATATCGTCTCAAGCATAATATCATTCCAAGTATCAAAAAGATAGATACACTCGCCTGAGAATTCCCAAGTTATACAAATTATATGTACTCAAGCTATCATGGAAACAGTCATGATAGAATTCCTAGTAGAAAGAAGAAAAAAGTGATAGTACTCGGATCAGGAAGTTACAGAATAGGATGTAGTGTCGAATTTGACTGGTGTAGCGTGAGTGCTCTAACGACTCTCAAAAAAGAAGGATATGAAACCATCATGATAAACTTCAACCCAGAAACTGTATCGACAGATTTTGATAGCTCTGATGGGTTGTATTTTGATGAAATCAGTCTCGAGAAAGTACTCGATGTATACGAGCTCGAAAAACCTCTCGGGGTGATTGTCTCTATGGGATGACAAATAGCCAATAATCTCGCAAATGATCTCAAAGCTGCTGGAGTACGTGTACTGGGAACCACTCCTGAAAATATTGACAAAGCAGAAGACAGAAACAAGTTCTCTTCCCTCCTAGATTCTATATGAGTCGGGCAACCTCTCTGGGCAGAGCTCACAAGCAGTAAAGAAGCACTCAAGTTCTGAAAAAAACACGGATACCCTGTAATTATTCGTCCATCCTATGTCCTCTCTGGGGCAAATATGCGAGTGTGCGCGAGTGAAAAACAACTCAAAAAGTTCCTAGAAAAAGTAGCTCATATATCGTCAGATCATCCATCAGTTATCTCGAAGTTTGAAATGTGAGCCAAAGAAATAGAAATAGATGGAGTAGCTCAAGGAGGTGAACTCAAAATATATGCAATCACCGAACATGTAGAAAATGCTGGGGTTCATTCAGGAGATGCCACTGTAGTACTTCCAGCTCAAAAACTCTATATAGAAACCATTAGAAGAATCAAAAAAATAGCCAAACAGGTGATAAAGGAACTAGATATCACCGGTCCTTTCAATATACAATTTCTCGCAAAAGAAAACTCTATCAAAGTGATAGAGTGTAATGTCAGAGCCAGTCGTAGTTTTCCATTTGTTTCAAAAACCACAGGATACAACTTTATAGAAATAGCTACCAAGGCCATTATTGGAGAAGATATATCAGGGGATTATAATACTCTTGATCTGGATTATGTCGGGGTAAAAGCTCCTCAGTTCTCGTTTCATAGACTTAAGGGAGCTGACCCGAAACTCGGAATAGAAATGGCCTCTACCTGAGAAGTCGGATGTATAGGAACCAATATACACGAAGCCTTTCTCTCAGCTATAATATCTGTTGGTGTAAAGATTCCTAAAAAAACTATTCTCGTGAGTCTGGGGAGTACCGAAGACAAAGTTGAGTTTCTCGAAAGTATGGAATTACTTTATATGCTTGGATACAAAGTATATGCAACAATTGGAACACATAAGTTCTTCAAAAAACATGGATACAAGACCAAAGAAATAGCTAAACTCAGTGAAAATAAACACAAAAATGCAATAACACTTCTCGAAGATAAACATATAGAACTCCTGGTAAATACTCCTTCTCCCAAAGATATAAAAGAAGAAGAACATGATGGATATATGCTCCGTAGAACTGCAGTAGATGCTGGAACGAGTCTGATAAATAATATAAAAGTTGCAAAACTCTTTATCGAGAGTTTAGAATATATGAAAAGAAAAGGACAACTAGATATACTGAGTTACTCCGAAATCACAAAGAAATAAAAAAATCAGCCTTTAGGCTGATTTTTTTTCTTGTATCAGTGATGGATCATTATCATTGGCTGCTTGGTCTCTCATTTTTTGAAGCTCTTCTATCTGCATACCTGGTTTAAAAATAGCTCATGGGAGAGGAATACCAAGTATAAAAGTACGTACTTCTGCCTCGATTTTATCAACTTCCTCGGTAATCTCAGGAGATTGCGCTTCTAATTTTTGAGCGTGTTGTAGTAGCTCTCCTCCACCTAGAGAAGGGTTTTCTATATTTTCATCATATGTTATTTCTCCTGTACCTGTCATATATCTATTTATAATACCTATATAAATATAGAATATCATATAGTTTTCTCAGTTGCAAATAAATTATTGACTTTTTTATATTTTTGATTATTAATATAAATAAATATGTCAAAAAAATCTTTATGAAATCTACTCTTTCAGAAAAAATAAAAAATATTTGAAATAAGCTACGCAAACCCCATGAGTACCAAATTCTCTTGCCCTCTATATGAGTTGGGATAATGGTCGAGTATATATTAGATAATGTGGGAGTAGATATTAGAGATATTCCTTCCGAGTCTCTCTCTGAGTGAGTTGTGTATGCTGGTTTGTTCACTACTATATTATCAGCGTATAAGTACTCAACTGGGAAAATAGAAGATATTTCTAGTAAAGCAAAAGCTGACAATATCATACTCTGACTTTCCCAAAAAGGAGATATTTTAAGAGGTACATGTAACATGTTGTATACTAGCTGAGAAATAAAAGGTTGTATAAAAGATCCTGAAAGAACAAAAAAATGCCAAAGAGAACTAAGATATATATACCTAGCAATGATACTTTTATCCTCCAACATCATTCGCTGAGAGGAAGGTCCTTGTTTTAACTGTTTTACGGAGGTATGTAAAAATTGGTGAGATAATTCACCCTACTGTCTCGAAGATAATGAACAGAATAGATACTATAAAACGATTTTTAGAAAAGCTATAAAACATGTAACACAGGTAGAAAATTATAACGATACGGTATCTAGTAGTAATATTTCTTTTGTTGTAGAAATAATAAATACCCTCGAAGATTACTATGATAAAAAATTTGTTGAGTTCGCACATCAAACATGATCTCCTTTTACTACTGCCGAAGAATGAGTCGCGATTTCTAGTTTGACAGTAACACCAGAGGTAGAAACCCTAGATTTTATAAAAGAACAAGCTCGAAATAGAAAAGCTTTCTTTTATCTTCTTTTGTCACTGAGTGCAGCATCTATGGGTAGAACCGAATGAGTCGAAGCACTACAGTGGATAAATAACTACTTTATAAAAGATATCGTAGATTTCCTCGCTTCACATGCAAATGCAATCGTAGGAACTACCATTGCCTATATCTCTGCAAGAGCTTTAGGAACGATTAATACCAATAATATAGTTACAAAATATATCTCCAAAAGACTCACTCCCGAGACACGAAGAACACAATTAGAAGGAAAATAATATTCATATTAGCACATAATACAAAAAAGTGCTAAAAAAGATTTGACTTCAAATAATGATTGTATAAAATATTCATACGTCGCTTTTTGCGACCCAAAAATATATTACAATTAATTATTATTTATTATGTGAAAAATTATAGGAATTGACCTTGGTACAACCAACTCGGCTGTAGCTTTTATGGAATGAGGTGAGGCAAAGATTATTCCAAATGCAGAAGGAAATAGAACCACTCCTTCTATTGTTGCTCATAAAGATGGAAGTATCATCGTCGGTACTCCAGCTAAAAGACAAGCGATAACCAACCCTGCTGGAACCATATTCTCTGCAAAGAGATTTATCGGACGTAAATTTGATGAAGTAAAAAATGAAATAAAAAATGCTCCATACGAAGTCGTAAAAGGAAAAGATGGTGCTGCACTTATAAAATTTGATGGAAAAGATGTCAGACCAGAAGAGATCGGGGCACACGTTCTGATGAAACTCAAAGAAGATGCAGAAAAATTCTTAGGTTCAGCTGTAAGTGAGGCTGTTATCACGGTTCCTGCGTATTTTAATGACGACCAAAGGCAAGCCACTATAAATGCTGGGAAAATCGCTGGTCTCGAAGTAAAAAGAATCGTAAACGAACCAACTGCTGCAGCACTTGCTTATGGAGCTGGAAAAGGAAAAAATGAAAAGATAGCAGTATACGATCTCGGTGGTGGTACGTTTGATATCTCTATTCTCGAACTTTCAGAAGAAGGAACATTTGAGGTACTTGCTACTAATGGTGATACACATCTCGGTGGTGACGACTTTGACCAAATCATTACTGAATGGATTATAGAAGAGTTCAAAAAAGATCAAGCTGTAGATCTTCATAACGACCCTATGGCACTCCAAAGAGTCCGTGATGAAGCTGAAAAAGCAAAAAAAGAACTCTCAGCAACCAGTGAATACGATATCAACCTTCCATATATTACTGTTGATAGCTCTGGACCAAAAAACCTCATGATGACACTCAGTAGAACCAAGTTCGAAGAACTCATCGGAGACTATGTAGAAAAATCTCTCAAACCATGTAAAGAAGTCCTCAAAGACGCAGGTATGAAAGCCTCAGATCTCGATCAAGTACTCCTTGTCGGTGGTTCTACGAGAATCCCTCTCGTAGTTTCAAAAGTAGAAGCATTCTTCGGGAGAAAACCAAATACAGGTATTAACCCAGATGAAGCTGTCGCAATGGGAGCTGCTATCCAAGCAGGTATTATCGGATGAGACGTGACTGATGTATTACTCCTCGACGTTACTCCACTCACTCTTGGTATAGAGACTATGGGAGCTGTTAGAACTCCAATGATTACCAGAAATACAACGATTCCTGCAAATAAAACAGAAACGTTTTCAACAGCTGTGGATAATCAACCATCGGTAGAAATACACGTACTCCAAGGAGAAAGAGAAATGGCAGCTGACAACAAATCTCTCGGAAGATTTATGCTCGACTGAGTTGCTCCTGCTCCAAGAGGTGTACCACAAATAGAAGTAAGCTTTGATATCGATGCAAATGGTATCCTGAAAGTAACAGCAAAAGACAAAGGAACCGGAAAAGAGCAACATATCACGATCCAAGGATCAACAGGTATGGACGAAGCAGAAGTAGATAAACTCGTAAAAGAAGCAGAAGAAAAGAAAGAAGAAGACAGCAAGAAAAAAGAAGCAGTGAATGCTCGTAATGGGGCAGACTCTGCAGTCGCTCAAGCTGAAAAGATGATGAGAGACAACGCTGACAAGGTATCTGACGAAGACAAAAAACTCCTCGAAGACAAAATAACAGCTGTAAAAGAAGTACTTGGAAAAGCTGACGCATCAAAAGATGATTTTGAAGCACCATCAAAAGAACTCCAAGACGCACTTATGCAAGTAGGACAAAAAGTTTATTCTCAAGAAGGAGCTCCTGAGTGAGCACCAACTGAGGAGGGACAAACTGAGGATAAAAAAGATGATGATGTGCAGGAAGGAGAAGTAGAAAAGTAGAGCACTAGCCACCCGAGAGGGTGGTTTTTTATTTATTAAGAAAGAATTAATATGAGAGATATATTTTTACTAATCAAAAGAAACCAAGGATTATTAAATCAAATTGAAGGCGAGTATTATGCTCTCTTAGAAAAGAAAGAAATTCCAGATAATTTAATATTAGATTTAAAGGATTTTTATTGAAATATAAAATCTATACTAGATTATGCATGGAAATATAAGGGGCAAAAATGAAATTTTCCTATGAGAAATTCCAAGAAAGACTTTAAAAAATCAGTACAATTACTTAATTGAAAAATATTAGAATGTGTGGAGAAGTTTCAACCATATAACAATAATATATCAAAGAATTTAAACTTAATTAACAATTGATATAAACATCTTTGTTTAATACCACAAAAAAGAATAGAAGAAACTAGAGTAACTGTATCATGAAATTGAGGTTGATCTGTAAGTTGGTGAAGTGGAGTTACTTTTTGAGCAGGAGTTTCAATAATGTGAATTCCTGTAAATCCTTCTACTCAAAGACCTATACCTAATAACATAGTTACCACGAAAGAAGAAAAATGGATAAGCTTTCTATTTGATGCAAATAGTGTAAAGTGAATAGATGATAATATTAATGTATTATGATTTTCCAAAGAAACTTTTGAGGCTGTACAGACAATAGTATCTGAGTTAGAAATAAAAGAAGAGTAAAGTAAAATTGGAGTTGAAGGTGATACAATAATAAATACAGATATCAAAAAGAACTTTTACAAAGCAAGAAACAAAACTACAAATCGTACCTCACAAGCATAGTGGTATAAATGCAATACCAAACCATAGCTTCAAGGATTTTTAAGGGTACGAAGTCCCTTAAAGCTTTTGCGTAACTCAAGGTGAATTGACTCTAAGAGTCAAGAGATAGTGCCCTGGGGTATTTAGCTAAAAGTTACGTAACAGAGAGCTGCAAACCCTCAAGAACTAACAAAACGTTTTATATCCTCCAATCATACTTTTGACAGAGATACTTATAATTATAAAGGTATGAAATAAGAGATATAAAAAAAAGCCGGTCATAAAGACCGGCAAGTTAGTAACATATCTAAAACAAACCATAAATGGTCATCTTAGAATATGTCATCCCTAGAATTACTCTAGGTTCAAAGGTACCAGGGAGGAGAAAAAGATACCTTTAAATTCATATTATTATGTTTTTATTTTTGAACTAATGAAAGTTCGAGTGAGTGGCAATAGAGATTACTATAGGGAGAGAAACACTCTATCACCACTCACTCACGGGTAACTTTCCAAAAATTCTTAAGCCTCATACTATACATATTCCCTACAAAAATCAAGTTTATATTTTTAGAAGCACAAAAAAGCCCTGCAAATGCAGGGTGCTTTTTATAATGATGAGATCAAGAGAAACGCCATACCTGTGTTCTCTTTTCCTCTCCAAGTAAATTAATTTTACTCGGAGAAAAATCAGTGAGCAGGAAATGAATAGGAAGTGGTACGAGGAGGCCACTTTTTTCCTATCATTTCCTGCTCTCCCTCAGGCACCCAGGAGATGCGGCGAACCTGGACATACCTGAGGGAATTTTACGAAGAGCCTCAACGAATTGTTGAGAGGGGGTAGGCTCTTCGAAGGTAGGAATGGATTAGAAACCTACCTAAACTCACCTCCTAGGAAAAATTCGCCCCTTCCCATGAGGCCCTCTAATACCTAAAATAAATATACTAGAGGGAAAAAGTGCCAGGTGGAATGGGCTGGAGGCGTACTCCCCTGGCCAAGGTCCTGTAGCAGGTAAGGACCTTGATATAAATTCTTTTCTCCAAAGGGATCAGTGGAAGTTTCCTCCCAAAAATTTTCCACTGATCCCACATACAAGATCTCAGTTAGATGAGAGGTATATTTCCTCCCTACCTCTCAAATCTGAAATCTAAATTTGGTTACAGGATATTATGAAAAAATATGTATTTGTCAAAAATTTTTTTGACTTTTTTTATTATAAATTTTAATAAATATATTCAATATATAAAACATACTTATATAGACTAGGATTTTATGTATTTTTTGCTATAATATGCTCATATACTTCATGACATATATATACCGTGACCTGACATCTCTACTTCATTATGTGAGTCTCCTGAGGGGGAAAAGGAACTCTCAGGAAAAATCTAGAACAACAAGGAGAACAAAGCCTAGAGTTTCTCAAATCTTACGTCACCAGAGACATGCGTCCTGGAGAGGTCGATGGAGATATTTACTGGTTTATCACCAAGGAAGAATTCGAGCATGGCATCTCACAAAATGATTTCTTGGAATACGAAATCAACCACAAAGTTGCCTACTATGGCACAAAAAAATCAGAAGTAGAACAGGGGCTCGCAGCATGAAAAATCATGATCAAAGAAATAGACACCAAAGGACTCAAACAACTCATAAAAAACCATCCTGACTTTAGAGAGAACTATACTTCTTTCTTTCTGGATGTCCCAAACCATGAGATGCAGCGTCGTTTCTACGAGAGAAATCCTGAGGGAAAACCTGAGGATATAGCAAATCGTATAGAAAGTAGTTCGTTTGAACGTGAACAAGCACACAAATACTGCGACCATATCATAGATGCTACACAGTCTCCTGAAGAGATTCTCCAAAAAGTGCTAGGAGTAGTTAAAGAATAATTTGTCATTCCGGTTTTCAAAGAAATACCGGAATCTGATGCTACATATATTTTACTTTTGTGCGAATAATCTGATATCTCTGTTTAAGAGATACCTGCATTCGCAGGTACGACACAGTTCTATGAAATTTCATATCATTACTATATTTCCCGAATCATTTGAGTCATACTTCGATAGCTCGATGATGAAAAGAGCAAGAGACAAAAAACTGTTTTCTCTCGAGTTTTATAAACTGGGTGATTTTAGTGATAAGAATTTTCAGCATGTAGATGACAAGGCTTATGGGATGCACTGACAGGTCCTGTCCCCAGAACCACTGAGCAGAGCAATAGAGCATGTATTTACCATAATTTGAAATAAGGTTCCTGTATACTATATGTCTCCGAGAGGAAAGATCCTCACTCAAGAAGCCACCGAAAAACACGCACAAGTACAAGAATGCATCATCATCTGTGGGCACTACGAGTGAATCGATCAGAGAATCATAGATATATATGTAGACCGAGAAATCAGTATCGGAGAATACATACTGACCAGTGGAGAAATCGCTGCAAGCGTATTTATAGATAGTGTCGTTAGACATATTCCCTGAGTACTGGGCAATCCTGAGTCTCTACAGGAAGAGAGTTTTTCTCAAAAACTCGGTAGACAAAAAGAGTATCCTCTATATACTCGTCCGAGAGAATTTATGTGAAAAAAAGTACCAGATATACTCACTTCTGGAAATCACCAAGCCATAGAAAAGTGGAAACACGACCATCTATCCTAATACCAAGAAAAACATGACAGACCTATTTGCAAATACCCAATTCATGAGCTTTATGTGGGAGAGTATCACTATAGAATCAGTGTTGAAATTTGCTGTTGTGTATTTTTTTGTGATATGGATAGCTGTGATCGTATGGGTGATAAAAGATATCTCCAACAGAACTGACAACCTCTTGCTCCAGATACTTTCTATTTTAATAGTGGTAATATTTACTCCACTAGGAGTATTCCTCTATCTCCTGATTCGCCCCAGTAGAACGATATTTGAAAAATACTATCTCGAAGTCGAAGAAAATCTCAATATCCTCTCTCATATCATCGAACAAAAAAACGAGCAACAAAAAGTACTCGAAAAATCAGAATGTCCCGACTGTGGAACTGAGATAGAACCTGATTTTGTTATCTGTCCCAATTGTAAAAAAGATCTCAGAAATCAATGTAGCAAATGTAAGAAAGAAATACGTGAAAACTGGAAAGTATGCCCCTACTGTAGCACCAAGCAAGAAGACAAAAAGCATAAGAGCAAAAAACATTCATACAAAAATAAAAAGACTGATTAATTCAGTCTTTTTATTTTTTACGAATATAGTGACGGTAGTATCCAACCAGATTACTCCCTAAGAATATAGCCTCGAGCAAAACTCATACAGGTGAAAATATCAAGAAGTTATAAGCAATAGTGGTCAGTGTTCCTCATATCATAAAGAGCCTCAGAGAGTGATCGTCTTTTCGGAAAGAAGCAATAGTAGAGAGACTCATAGCAAAAAGTATGAGTATATCATAATAGTCCTTGTAAAACAAGATCGTTACAGCTGAAAATAATCCTATAAATATATATTTCCAGTATTTCCAGGTACTATGATAGGCAACAAAGAATCGAATAATCCCTATCGAGATAATCCCCGAAGCCACATATCTCTCGAGAAGAAAATAATGAAGAGCGATACAACTGGCTGCAATCATAAAAAAGACAATGATCTTTTTACGTTCCTTGAACTGAAAACTGCAGATATCTGCGATGATCGCTATACCTGCGAGGATTTGAGAAGCAAAAAATGCAAGGGAGAGTCAGAACATAGATATTATTTTACCACTAAATTAACAATCTTCCCTGGTACATATATCTCTTTTACGAGTTGCTTCCCTTCAAGCCACTTCGCAACATTTTCATTGGTTTTTGCTTTTTGCAGTACGCTGTCTTTTGACTCATCTACTGCTATCATGATCTCTCCTCTGAGTTTTCCAAGGACCTGTACTCCGATAGTGATTTCATTATCAACAACCAAGTTTTCATCATACTCTGGCCATGGAGCAAAAAATACCGAAGCATCTTGGTATCAAAATAATTCTTTTAGAGCCTCGCTCTGCCCTGCAAATTCTACAAAGAAATCTTCATCTGTTGATTCGTGTAATCTTTTTCCTGTGTATTTTGATATATAGAGACTAGCCATAGGAAAATATGGTTTCAGCTCTCCTTGCCTCTCATCTGTCAGTGTGTACTCTCTCCTATATTCAAAGGTCTTTATTTCTCCATTTGGATATAAAACAGCCCAACTATCTATATAGTAATACTCGAGACTTCCACCTGCCTCTTGAGCTTTTTGTTGATAGTAGCCTATCATTAGCTCCGCAACTTCTTCGACTGATAGATCTGATTCCTTTTTTCCAGCAAGTTCTAGTGCCGTTCTCTTTACCTTTGTAGGTTCAAAGTCGAAATCTGCATTTTCGAAATATACAGCTGTATCTGCAACTGCTATAGGAGCATCAATATCTTTTGATTTGTATACTTCGAGCTTCTGAAGAGCACATGCAAGTGGTGTCTGCGCTGTTTCTTCTACATCGATGATACCGCTATACTTTTCTATAATTGCATCTGGATTGATTTGTGAGAGGAGCTTCTGTGCTCTTTCGATCTTTGCAGTGTTTCCAGTAGCAAAATATATCTTATCATATTGCTGTGTTGGGGATGCTATTTTTTCCCAACACTCCTCTGCCATATGTGGAGCAAATGGGTGTAGCAGTCTGATAAACATACTCCTCCACTGAGTTTTTTTCTCAGTATCAGTAGGTTCTCCCGTATTCATACAGATCATCAGTTGCGCGATAGCTGTGTTGAATTTATAGTTTTCTATATCTTCTCCTATTTTTTTAGTAGCTTTATGAATCGTCTTCATCGCTTCATCGTCGTTGTCTGACTGTTTTCCATTTTCTTCTATAAAGAGTTTATATACTTTATCTAGGAGTCTTCTCACTCCAACAATAGCTGTAGTATCCCATGGAGCTGCATCTTTGAAATCAGCCATATACATCTCATAGAGTCTAAGGGTGTCAGCTCCATACTGAGAAACAATTTCATCAGGATTGATAACATTTTTGAGTGATTTACTCATCTTTGCAGGTATTTTTTCGAGTTCCTCACCTGTTTCTGTATCTATATACTTTCCTGCTTTTTCTTCAACCATATCACTTGCTATGAGTTTTCATTTACTATTTCTATAACTCATCCCGAGAATCATCCCCTGATTTCTGAGTCTATAAAATGGTTCTGTAGTAGAAACCACTCCTATATCAAATAAGAACTTATGCCAAAAACGTGCATAGAGCAAGTGAAGAACAGCATGTTCTGCACCTCCTACATAACTATCTACACTTCCCCAATAATTTTCGATGGTTCTCCCCACCAAATCATCTGGATTTTTATTATCCATAAATCTAAGGTAATACCAACAGCTTCCTCCCCATTGAGGCATAGTATTGGTTTCTCTTTTTCCTATCAGGTTGTCTGCGAGTGATACTTGTACAAAATCATCTACTTTTGTAAGTGGTGATGTTCCATCTCCTGCTGGTTGGTATTCATCTACTTGTGGGAGTTCGAGAGGCAGGTCATAATCGCAAATGATATCTGTATAGATTCCTGAGTATATCTTTGAGACTATTTTTCCGTCTATTACGAGGGATTTTGTTTGTCATTTGGAGCAGAGAGTTCGAGAGTCAGTCCCCTCTCTATCTCCCCCTGACAGGAGAGAAGTAGCTACATCTTCTCATACAGATTGTCCCTCCCCTGCTAGGGGGGGGTTAGGAGGGGGACTTTTTAGCACATACGCTCTTCAACTCTCCATACTGTCACTCAGTGATGTAATTCTCGGTAACGCTCTCACACCATCTCTCTCTAAGTGGATAAGTGGAATTGGTTCTCCCCAGTATCTCTGACGAGAAAAGAGCCAGTCACGGAGTTTGTAGTTCACTTTTTTATGTCCAAATCATTTTTCTTCTGCGAGTTTGGTAAACTTCTTCTGAGCTTCCTTTATATTTAATCAATTATATTTTCAAGAATTGACTACTCTAGCTCCTTCCGATTTAGAAGAAAGAAATGGAGGAAGAGAATCGAGTTGTTCACAATATTTTCAAAAACTTTGAGGAGAACTTCAAAAAGTAACTCAGTTTACAGGTCGAGTAGCATACTCAGTCTCGATTACACATTTTATCTCGATACCATACTTCTTCGCAAACTCCCAGTCCCTCTCATCATGAGCCGGTACAGCCATAACAGCTCCAGTTCCATAGTTTCCAAGGACATAGTCTGCTATCCAGAGAGGTACTTCTTCTCCGTTATACGGGTTGATCATATAGCTCCCTGTAAAAACTCCCGTTTTTTCTTTGTCATCTGCTGTTCTGTCTTGGTCAGATTCATGATTTGCTTTGTCTATATATGTGTCACATTCTGTTCTGTGAGAATCTTCTATAAAATCTTGTACATGTGGATGATCAGGAGCGATGACACAATAGGTCATACCAAAAACTGTATCAACACGGGTTGTGTATACACGTATTGATTTTTTTGCATCATCTACTTTTTTGAGCTCAAACTCACATCCCTCGCTCTTTCCGATCCAGTTTCTTTGCATATCCTTGATTCCCTCTGGCCAATCGAGATCATCTACATCTGCCAGAAGTCTCTCTGCATACTTAGTAATAGCAAGAACCCACTGACGAATCTTTTTCTTTTCTACCGTGGTTCCACATCTCTCACAACTAAAATCTCCTAGAACCTCTTCATTTGCAAGTCCCGTTTTACAACTCGGACAATAATTGATAGGAAGATCTTGCTCATAAGCCAATCCTTGCTCAAAAAGTTTGAGAAAAATCCACTGCGTCCACTGGAAATACTTTGGATCCGTAGTGTCTATTTCTCTCTCCCAATCATAGGAAAATCCCAGTGATTGTATCTGACATTTAAAAGTCGCAATATTTTCATCAGTGGTGATTCTCGGGTGTGTTCCGGTCTTTATTGCGTAGTTTTCTGCAGGCAAACCAAAAGCGTCCCATCCCATAGGATGGAGGACATTGTGTCCTGTTGCGTGCTTGTGTCTCGCTACAATATCGTTTGCTGTGTATCCCTCTGGATGCCCTACATGGAGACCAGCCCCACTTGGATATGGAAACATATCCAGAACATAGTATTTTGGTTTGAGTGAAGTATTACTTGTCTTAAAAGTATTATGCTCTTGCCAATAATTTTGCCATTTTTTTTCTATTTCTTGATGGTTATACATGAGGTCACTTTTTATAAATACCTAAGTGAAATAATTCTAAGAAAATAGCTCTGAAAGTAAAGAAGAAGCTATTAATTTGACATAAAATAAATTTATGAGTATAAATATATAATATTTTTTAGATATACATACAAGATATGAGAAAATACAAAGAAGGATGGGAATACATCCAAGCACCTATTGGACTCTCCAAGGAGTCTAGTATTTTAATACAAAAAAGAGTAACGACTCTGAGAGGTAATCCTCAAAAGTTCAGAGATGAAATACAATCTGATATCCATCAAGTAATAAAAGAAATAGAAGTACAAAAATCTATACAATTAGTTACAAGGAGTAAAAGAACAAAAAAACATCATCAACTGCTAACTATACAACTAAAATCTACCCTCAATCAATATCTTAGAATCCTCGATACGCTTAATTAAAATTTGAAAAAACTCCCCCTCACCCTATAATCAAAAACAGATACTTATAAAAACAAAAGCATGAAAATAAATTTTCACATGACACTTCTACTCGTTGGAGTACTCCTAGCATCTATACTCGTAATTGAGAACATGGTCTCTGCAGGACAAGCATATGTCCTCATCTGGGTAAAAAATACCTATCTCCTTGCTCTGGCATCTATAGGGACAGGAGCACTTATTGGATATGGAGTATATGGTATACTCCACGAACCGAGTAAAGACAATGAAAGCGAAGACTTCGATTTCTAAAACTCTCAAGTATATTTAAAAAACCTTCCTAAATTTAGGAAGGTTTTTTAATGACGTACGAATTATGCAGCGTTTACGAGGATTCTTGTAACGATCCAAGTAATGATTGAACTTGCGAGCCAGATAACCACGAGACCAAGAGCAGCTTGGATCAAGATAGTTTTCCCTTTTTTCACTTTTTCTTCATCTCCTCCAGCAGTCAGGATATTAAATCCTCCCCAAAGAGCAAATACTACAGCTACGAGGTAGAGAAATCCAATAGCGTTAGTGATAAGAGACTGAACAGCACCATCAGCTGTATCACCAGAACCTCTGAGTCCTTCTTGAACGTTGCTTCCTCCAAAGTTGATAGCAGCGCTTGCCAACTCAGTTTGTGCAACAACAAGAGCTGCAATAGAAGCCTTTAGGATATTTTTCATAAGATAAATATAAAGATGTAATAAAAACAAGCTCATTATATAGAACGACTCCGCAAAAGGCAAACTTTTTGTTTGATTTTTTTACAAATATAGAAAATATCGTAGTATAAGTCTCATATCACCTAACATAAAATAACTATGGATCGTATACCGTTTCTCGCAAAACTCAAAAAATATGGAATAGTCAATAATATTCCAAATATCACTCTAGAAAATGCCTGCTTTCTCAGAGGAATAATCCGAAAGAAAAAGGTGAAAAATATGCTAGAAATCGGGACAGCAAACGGATACTCGACAATACATTTTGCTTGCGAACTCGAAGAGTGGTGAGGACATATAACGACTATCGATTTTTCTGAAGTTGCACATAAGGCAGCCCTAGAGAACTTCAAACAAGCCAAAACAGAAAAAACTATACAAGCTTATCACGGAGACGCTCGAGATATCATCCCTACACTTGATCAAAAATATGACTTTATATTTATAGATGGTCTCAAAAAACGTAGCAAAGTATTTCTCGAGCTCGCGTGGGATAAACTCGAAGAATGAGGTATCATCGTTATCGATGATGTAATAAAATTTCGTCATAAAATGGAGGATCTCTATATCTATGTAGATGAGCAAAAACTCACCTACAACATCCTTCCTATCGATGAAGACGATGGCATCATGATGATCATAAAATAAAAAGAATCCTATTTTAGGATTCTTTTTATTTTATGATCTACTACTAAAAACGAGTCTTTAGTTGAGAGTCGCTGCACCAAAAACAACATTAAACTCATTACACCAGATAGCTACTGCATACCCATGAGATTCAAAGTCAGCTTTTGATATTTCATATTTCTGTTCTCCTGTCAGACTTACAAGTGGAGCAACACGAATGATTTTTGAAGTATCTAGTTGTACAGGATCAGCTCATGTGAGAGTCTGTTCTTGCGTCAAAATAACATAGAGATCTGGTCCTTCATCAGAAACAAAAGAACTATCAAGATCAATAACGAGATTGTCTCCATTTTCACTTATCGTTACTGCACCATCAGCGTTATGTCCTGGCGCAATTCAAACAAAACTCCCAGAAGCAACTGATGTGAGTTCTACTCATTCTAATTCTTCTGCCAATTGAGCTTCTGCCTCTTGAGCGATTGCCTGTTCAGCGTCATATGCTGCTTGAGCTTCTGGAGAGAGAACTTCTTCTACTACTGCTTGCTCTGCAGGCAGATCAGTAGATACAGGGACTGCATCCTGACTCGCAGGAGTACCACCACAACTCGCAAGTATAAAACTAGAGAGTGCCAGTAGAACAATACATAACTTTTTCATACATATATACATAATAAAAATAAATATTAGCCTAAGCTTATGAACAGAATAAACAAAATCTTTAAGCAATCAAATAATAAATCCCAAATACTTTTTTATTCTCAAGTGAAAAAGCTATCTATAAGTTTTCTATATATCATACGCATTTTGAGTTCTTCGTAGTATTTGTTTCCAGGAACGTAGAGTTCCTTGAGCCTCTCGAGTACATCCTCAGATTCAAAACGTGCCATGACTTTTTTGATTTCTGCTTCCATATCTTTTTCTGAGATCTCTACTTTTTCTTGTTCTTGAAGTTTATGGAGTATAAGTTCTCACTGGAGTCTCTTGAGAGCTGTAGGTTGTACATTTTTTTCCTTGTACTCTTCTTCTGTCAGCTTGAGTGATTCGAGATAATGCTCTATCTTGATTCCATCTTTGGTGATATTTTCTTTTATCTCTGCGTATACTTTTTCCATTTGTTGTGCGAGAATTTTGTCCCCTACGTCTATTTTTGTAACCTTTAGAAGCTCATCTATGAGTTGCATTTCCTGATCCATCTGTGCGTTCATAGTCTTTGTCTCGAGGAGTTCTTCTTTTATGAGTTCTTTAAATCCTTTGAGATCGAGGTCTTTTCCTCTGAGTTGTTTGATAAACTCTGTCGTAAACTCCGGTTTATGTGCATGTTCAAACTTCTTCACGGTTACTTTGAATTTAGTCTTTTTTCCAGCAAAGTCAGCATTGTGATAGTCTTTTGGAAATGTTATATCAAGTTCTTTTTCTTCTCCCAAGGTCACCCCAACAAGTCATTCTTCAAAACCTGGGACGAGCATGTTTGAACCAAGAACGAGTGGATAGTCTCTCATAGAAGTAGATTCCATAAGGTTTCCTTTGCTATCATGTCCGTCTGTATCTATCGTGAGTTTGTCTCCCATAGCTGCTTTTTTCTTTGTGTCTTCTACATCATGAAAGTGCGTAAAACGAGTCTGAATATCATCAAGAGCTGCTTGTATCTCGGTCGCACTCACACTGAGTTTTTGTTTTTTGAGTTTGATTTTTTTATACCCTGCTCCGATAGTCACTTCCGGAAGTACTTCTATATGCATCCTGATCTGAAGTGGAGACTGAGAGACTATTTCTTGGATCTCTCCTTGTGCCACAGGCATGAGTTTCTCTTTTTTGAGAGCCTCTCTATAGAGGATATCAATAGCATATTCTATCGTCATTTGACTGATATAGTCAGATCCGTAGTTCTTTTCCAGAACTTCGTCTGGGATATTTGCTCCCTTACGAAATCATTTTACCTCTCCTTTTTCTCTCAGAGTAGAAAATACTTTTTTTCTCTGTTTTGCAACCTCAGCAGTATCTGCCTCTATCATGAGTTCTACGATAGATTTCGGGAGGTCTTTTCTCGTTACTTTCATATGTTTTTTAGTATAACAAATAATAAACGGCCCGATTATATAGAAAAAAACTATTTCTCCAAATAAACGACCACGCTATTTTTGGGAGAAAATCCCAAATAATAAAACATAGCCAAAAAAGTAAATACAGTTTTATCAAGTAAAAATACCTTGCCATATTTTTAAACCTCTGCAAAAAATGCTATAATAAAAGAGTATTATATATTTAGTTACATAATTTAATCTTTCTATGTTACACACACAAAAGAAAACTGGGTTCACACTGATCGAACTCCTCGTAGTAATAACAATCATTGGTATCCTCGCTACTGGTGCAGTTACGGTATATACGAGTCAAATACAAAAAGCAAGAGACACTACTAGAATTAGAGATGTAGATGCTCTCAAAGGTGCTGTCGAACAAGTATACCAAGATGATTCTGAGTATCCATATGCAAGTGAATTTGTAGACAAAACAAATACATATATCAAGAGACTTCCAACTGATCAAAAACATGGACAAACATGTAACGGTGGAGGTGACTGTGGATATGCCTACACTGCAGGAGACGATGAAAATGGTATAGAGTTTGGGGCCTATGAGATATCAACAGCATTTGAAAATGAAGGAAACACTACAAAAAAAGCACCTGGAGATGGGTGAACAGACGATATCAGATTTGAAACATGACTTTCTCTCGATACACTCTCTACAGACCTCGCTGGAGGAAGTATAACAAGTGAAAATAGTGGAGCATGTACTCTCAGTTGAGGAGCAGCAAGTAGCACTACAGCCCTAATAGTAATAAACGGGAATCCAGGGTCGAATCCAGAGTGTGGATAAAAACATCCTTTTGAAAAATAAAAACTCTCAAATCTATTTTGAGAGTTTTTTTAACACTTGATCAGTTTTTTGACTATAGGACAGTGCGATGATCTGTATACCATACACATAAGATAGGATGATAGAGTGGAGTCGCATCGCAATACAGATATCTATTTGTTTTCCCGTATACACTTCATAGACCTCTGCCATAGTAGTCTTTATCTCTCTTGATTCTTTTAGGAATTTTTCTAAAAATACATAATCATTTGCCTTGCTGTCACTCTGGTGAAAACTATGTGGCAGCAGTACGATATGAGCTCATTTTTCTTCTAAAAGAGACAGAAACTCTTCGATCATGAGTATCTCAAGTTCTGGGCTCTTCGCGTGCGTCATATACCCCTGTCTGAGTGCAACTCCTACACGTTGTCCAAGCAGGGAGTATTTTGGGAGATTTTTCGGAGAAAAATCTTTGACTGATTGGATCAACAGTATCTGTCACTTCGACTCAGAATCATGGTCTATAAAAACAGGGTCGTCTATCACTTCTGCAGAGATACCCAGTTCGTTGAGAATAAAGAAACTCTGCATATCACGTACCGTGATCTCTGCTTTTTTATAAGAAAATATCTTTTGTATTTTTTTTATTTCTAACTCAGTCTGTACATCTATCCCCACTCCGAAAAATAACACTGGTTTTTGGAGTACCCTGATCCACTTCATACGATACACCCACAGATCGAGTGGACTACGAGTAGACTGCACCTCTGTTTCATAAAAGAGCCCTCATCCTCAGATAACTATCAGATCAGACCACATAAGTGTCACAAAAAAACTTGCAGCATTTTTAATATTTCTTCCGAGATTACTGATGTCTTTTATACCAACAGGAAAATACTCTCTATACGAGACATACTCATCCTTTAAAAAAGGATTTTGGGGATCATAACTAAAGACACGAAAAACTGTATCTTGACCGTACCTCTCACGTAGGAGCTGTATCTCGTTTTTGAGAATGAGCTCATCCCCCAGGTTTTGACATCAAACTGATGCGAGTATAGAGATATTCATAAAAATTTAACTATTATCTTGTATAAGTTTTTGCAGTCATCCCAATTCTTTCATCAGCGTAGCACGTATATCTTCTGTGAAGGGATTATCTTTCTGAATAGAAAGAAACAATGCTTCTGAGTCCGATCAGACCATTTCTCCCACCTCTTGTAAATGCAGATATGATTCTGTAGCTATAGGAGAATTTGGAATACTTAGTTCCGTAATAGCTCTTCAAATAAAATGCGTTATTCACTGGATATAAGCCATTTGTCTATCATGTTCCTGAGCAGTCATTTCAAAAACCTGCAAGTTCATATTGTCTCGAAATAGTGACATAAAGTCTGCAAATACTTGTGTATCTGAACGAATATTTGAGAATGTCATTTTCAGTCATGTAATTCCATTTTTTCCACTCTGAGGTCAAAAAATAGGATGTGTTCCTATGATATGGCAGTTCTTTGGTAAGTATCCTAGCATAGCTTCTACTGCAGGAGTTTTCACAGAGCAAATATCAAAAACTACGACTCCTGGTTGCACGAAGGAAGATATATCTTTTACCAATGGTTCTATATATCACGCTGGATACCCAAGCAGTACAAAATCACAAGCAGCTGCCTGCTCTAAAGGTACACCCCTAGCTCATACATCTATAATTTTTGTATTTTTTCCCGTTCTATCATAGACTTGTACATCAAAATACTCCAACATATATGGAGTAAAAAACTCCATAAATTGTCCGAATCAAAATACTCAAAGACTTGGTTTCATACTAACTGAGTTCTTTTATCATATACGATAGAATAGCCTCAGGGCTGTCTATATCACTCGGAATTTGTGTGAGAACTCTGTCTATATCTCTTGGTCTGTATCCCATATTTGTCAGAGTTGATTTGATATTTTCAATCAGTGATGGTGGGAGTTGTGTCTGGACTGTACTTGTTTTTGGAGTGCCTACAAGAGCTGTTTTGATAAAGTCTTTATCCTTGAGTTCGAGGATGATTTTCTCTGCCATCTTTTTCCCGATTCCCTTTATCTGCTCTACTGCTGCTTTGTCCTCGTTTTGTACAGCTTGGATGATATAGTCTATTCCTAAAGACAGTATAGAGAGTGCGACTTTTCCTCCTATTCCAGATATTTTTATCAGTTCGAGAAATACTTTTTTTTCTTCTCTCTCTACAAATCCATATAGAGCTTGAGTCGCTTCTGATATATGATGGTAGAGGTAAAGATCGACATCTTCCTGAGTTGCTATTTTACTATAGGTCAGTTCATTGATAGCTATTTCATAGCCAACACCACTGTGAGGCATGATAAGTACAGAGTTTTCTGAGATATCGAGTATTTTCCCAGAGATATATGCGATCATTGTCTTTGAACTAAAAATATATATGCTCTATAGTGTAATTATTTTTAGAAAATATGAAAAAACTTCTCCTAAAACTCATCGATCTCTACCAGCACTACCTCTCTCCAGACCACAGTATCTGGGCAAAGTCGATGGATAGACCTCCCTACTGTAAACACATACCAAGTTGTAGTGATTATACCAAAGAAGCAATTACAAAAAAATGAGCCCTCAAAGGCTTAATCATGTGAATACGCAGGATATGTCGATGTATGCCATGGAATAAAGGAGGGTATGATCCAGTGGGAAAATAAAAAAGTAGGAGTTTCCTCCTACAAAAGTTATGTGTAAATTCCCATCTATCTTGAGATAGCAATAATTCCCTGATTATAGGGTTGCTGGGTTTCCCCATTCGGAAATCGCTGGATCAAAGCTTATTCGCAGCTCCCCAACGCTTATCGCAGCGTATTACGTCCTTCGTCGGTACATGAATACTTCATAGTATCATGTTTTACACATTATATACTACATATATGAAATATATTCTGTCAATATAGTATAATTTTTTTCTTGCAAAATTAAATTTTTCCATATAATTCATAAGCCTTTTAAAGGAAGAGTACTGCCGTACTCGCTACCACCTTTTAATTTTTAAAAATATATTTATGGCAGGTAAAAAATATAGAAAAGCTCAAGAGTTCCTCAAAGAAGGAATGAGCTACTCAGTGGACGAAGCAGTAGAGCTGCTCGAACAAACAAATACGGTAAAGTTTGACCCTACAGTAGAAATTCATTTTAATCTCAATCTTGACCCAAAACATCAAGATCAAATGATTAGAACGACTGCAACGCTTCCAAACGGAACAGGGAAAGTCCCAAACATCTGTGCTTTCTCTGATAGCGTATCAGCAGCAGATCTCAAAAAAGCAGGTGCAAAAGTAGCTGGTGGTGAAGATCTTATCGCAGATATAGAGTCTGGAAAAGTAGCACTCGACTTTGATGTCTGTGTTGCTACTCCATCTATGATGAGACACCTCGGGAAAATTGCAAGAGTCCTCGGACCAAAAGGACTGATGCCAAATCCTAAAACAGGAACGGTTGGTGAAGATCTCGTAGCTGTTGTTACAGAAATCGCTGGTGGGAAATTTGAATTCAAAACAGACAAACAAGGAAATGTTCACTCTATCTTTGGAAAACTCTCTTTTGGAAAAGATAAACTCAAACAAAATCTCGAATCTTTCCTACAGACTATCCAGGATGTAAAACCTACTGGAGCAAAGGGGAAATATATCAACTCTGTAGTAGTGTGTAACGCTATGGGTCCTGGTATCAGAATAGATATGGACGCAGATAAAGCGTAATTAGAAAATATCAAAAAAGCTCTTCTATTTAGAAGGGCTTTTTAAACGAAGATCCACTAAAGAAGCCAAAACGGTAGTATACAGTCGAGAAAACTATATATTTAAATTTTTTTACCCCAAGCTTGGGATAAAGTTTTTTGATACTTTTTAGTTAAAAAAGATATAAATTTATTTTTTAATAATCTTATCTAGTGTATTGAGTTTGAGAAGACTATTAAATCCCCTCTGTAAACTCCCCATCACATCTGTCGTATAACACTCAGATTTTTTATCACAGTAAATATCCTTGGTACAATCAGTCAGTCCAAGTTCTTCTCCCACTGCTTCGAGTATATCATATACCGATATCTGATATGGTTTTTTTGCTAACGCTACACCACCATTTCTTCCCTTTGTAGTTTGCAGGATATGTGCTTTTTCTAAATTCGCAATAATACGTCTCAGAAGAGCTTCGCTAATATCCTGATCTAGAGAAATATCTTTTATATGCACGAGTTCCTGTTTATCTGCTATATAACATATAGCCTTGAGTGCATAATCTCCTGTTTTTGAGAGTTTTATCATACCATCAACTCACCTCCCCCCTCTCTTTACAAGACAGGGAGTATAAGGATTTTTTTAAATATGTAATACTGTATCAAATACATCTTTTCTCCCATTTCATAAATACTTATGAAGCGCGTTTCGTGTCGTGAGAAGCCCGAGGACACTTGCTTGCTTGCGTCTATCAGATACTGGAGCTTCTATCAGTTCTTCTATATAACTGTATCCAAATTCAAATACTTCCTCGGCCTCTAACCCAATAATACTCTCTCCAAATATACTCGCACATGCTGTTGTTATAATCGCTGTATCTCCCTGAAATGACCAGTCTTTTATAACATTTCCTTCAAGTTTTATGTACACTTTCAGATCATCCCCACAAGTACGATTTTCTTCCCAAAAAGACACATCAAATTCTGGAAGTACTCCTTTATTTGGTGGTGTTTTTGAGTAAAATGTTATGGTTTCGTTAAACATTATCTCAAATCATTAATTGCATTGCTAAGTACCTCAAAAAACTTATCTATATCTTCTGTCGTGTTATAAATATGCAAACTCATACGACATGTATGATGTTGCCCCTCGTGTTCCATAAATGGTTCAGCACAGTGTTGCCCTGCACGAACACATATGTTATTATCAGCCAGATAATCAGATATATCAAAACTATGTACTGCAGGAACATAAAAGGTAAATACTCCAACACGGGTATTTTTATCCTTCCCACCAATCAGTTGTATATCTGGAGTATTTTCTAATTTTTCCAGTGTATAATCAACCAATTCTTGTTCTATTTTTTCAAGTTTTTCATATCCTCCTATAGATTCTATATACTCAAATGCCTTCAGTAAACTGACAGCTCCTGACAGATTTGGAGTTCCTGGTTCAAATTTATCTGGAAGTGTAGTAGAATGTGTGAATGATTCTTGCTCTACTCTCCCAATAGCTCCTCATCCTGAAAAAATAGGCTTAAGTTCATTTAATAATTCTTCTTTTGCCCAAAGTACTCCTATACCACTATCTGCAAATACCTTGTGCCCTGTAAAAAACATCGCGTCACATCCTATCTTTTTCACATCTACAGCAAAATGAGGAACACTCTGAGATCCGTCTACAATAAAGAGTGGCCTTTTCTGTCATTGTCTTCAATCAGTCTCTCCTGAAATGAGGTGAGAAACTGCAGTTTTTCCTTCTCCCTCTGGGAGAGGGGTAGGGTGAGGGCTGTATTTCTCATCCAATAACTTATTCACCTTCTCCAAATCAAAAATCTGCCCTGTAGTATTGCTCACATGGGCCAGAGAAACAATCTTTACCTTATCATCAAGCCTCTGAGATAGATCATCCATATCGAGAGTATAGTCATCATTGATTTCTATATACTCTACCTCTATCCCATAGTCTTCTTTGAGAATCAACCATGGAACCACGTTTGCATGATGTTCGACGATACTCACTAGAACTTTGTCTCATTTTTTTAAGATTCACGTTCTCCAGATACTCTGAGCGAGGAGGTTGAGTGCATAAGTAGAATTTGCAGTATAAATAATCTCTCTCCAGTTTTCTGCTCCTATGTTCTTTGCTACTATTTCCTTACTTTCAACATACAGTTTTTCTGATTGTTCTGATATATCGTAACTTCCCCTATGAATATTTGCGTAACTCGATGACAAATACTCAGCTACTCCATCTATAACATGTGATGGTTTTTGACTGGTAGCCGTACTATCCAGATATATCAGACCTGGATGCGTTTGGAATATGGGGAAACCTTTTTTTATAGACATATCTACTTGTGTTTTATCCTTTCTAAAATTCTTTCTTTTATATTCGTGTAGAGTTCTTCGTTTACCTCTTCTAGATCTCCAAATACTTTTGCGATATAACTCTCGAGCATTAGTACGGTAGCATCTTCTCTTGGCAGTCCACGACTACGAAGGTAGAACAGCTTATCGTCACTGATTCTCTCCATATTACAGGCATGTGCTGCTTTTACATCATCACTATGTACGAGCAGTGTTGGAAGTCCTCTCACCTTTCCACTTTGCCCGACAAATATATTTTCTTCTGTTAGGTATCCTTCTACTTTTTCTATCCCTTCGGTGATATTTACAATACCATCAAGGTCAATCAATCATCCATCAGAAACAAAACTGACAATATGCATATTGAGCTTACTCCCAGAGCTCTCGAGTCTCCCTTCTATTTTTGCAGTAATATTTTCTCCTTTTGAACTTAGGAGCGCATATACCTCACAATTATTTTCTTCTCCATTTATGTGAAAGAGTTTATTGAGCTTACTTTCTGTTTGAAAATACCCAAAATATTTGAGTGAAGCTCATTTTCCAAAAGTTACTTTTGTAAGGATATCAGCCTCATCATGTATCATCACTGAAACACTATCAGCTATATGAATTTCTGCTTGTAAGTCTGTACTCGTATAGAGTTTGTTTTCTGTTAGGTTCATAATTATTTTTTATTTTTTATAAAATTTTCTCTCATTTTTTTGAGTTTTTCTAGGTCTATCACTGGAGCTGGTTTCTCAAAAGCAAAACTCGTTCCACAGCCACATCGGTCTTCTACCTCGTCACTACTAAATACATATCTCGTTTTTTCTATTCCTGTATGATCTGCAACGACAACTCTGGTTATTCTCGCGTGTTCTAAGTGTTCTTTATCACTCTTTGGAACATAGAGTGCAAATGCATAATCTGCTTCGAGTTGCTCAATATCATCCGTGACCTCAAACTCTGTTTCCATATTTATCTTGGTTCCACTACATCCAGCCTCATAGAAAAAAACCTTGAGTTTTTGTATTCCCTCAGATTCAAATTCGGTTACTGTTTTTTTGTCGAGTGTTAGCATTTCTTAACTGTTACGATAATATGTTCCTTTTCAATAATAATACTCACAGTTTTTTCAAGTTGATATATATAATTCTTTATCACGCAAATAAGACTTACTTGCAAAGGAACCACTTATATCTTTCTTAATTTTATTACTTAATTCTCAATTTAATAGATAATGAAAGTTACAGTACATTCAACTTCAACCCTCAACACTAATATATTTATCATAAATCTCAACTCATTCTAAACGTTCTATTTTATAAGATGTATATAAAAAACTAATATTAATAGAAAAATTTAGAAAAAACGGATATCAAAAAGTACCACCTATAAGTATTGATAGAAAAAGAAAATATGTTATCCAATACTTCATTCCATTTCCATGGAAATAAGCACATTCATCTCGCTCGCATACTCAAGAGGTAACTCCTTCACTATCGGTGAAATAAATCCATTTACAATCATCGCTGCAGCTTCCTCCTCTCAGATACCTCTGGATTGGAGATAAAAGAGGTCGTCTTCGTTTATCTTTCCGGCACTTGCTTCGTGAGCTACTATAGATTCAGTATTTCCACAACGAATATCTGGTATCGTATCAGATCCTGATTTATCATCGAGAAGAAGAGCGTCACACTCTATCTTGGTAACACTTCCCGTAGCACTTGGTTTTATATCAATCAGTCCTCTATAGGTCGAGAGCCCTCCTGCCTTGGAGATAGATTTTGACACTACTGAACTCGAAGTATTTTTTCCTATATGGATTATTTTCGCTCCTGTATCTTGGTTTTGTCCTGCATTGGCAAAGGCAATTCCGAGATGATCAGCTCTAGAGTTGTCTCCCTTGAGAACACTACATGGATAAAGCATAGTCGTGTTACTTCCCATATTTCCACCGACCCATTCCATATATCCTGATTCTTCTACTATTGCTCTTTTGGTATTGAGGTTATAGGTATCGAGTGACCAGTTTTCTACTGAACTATATCTCATCGTCGCATTTTTTCCGACAAATATCTCTACTCCTCATGCGTGCAGTGAGTTCTCATCATATTTTGGGGCAGAACATCATTCTATATAGTGCGCTTCTGCACCATCTTCTACGATAATCATCGTATGTTCAAATTGTCCTCCTTTTTTCACATTCATACGAAAATATGATTGCAGTGGCTCAGAGACCTTTACCCCTTTTGGTACATAAAGAAATGTTCCTCCAGACCAAACCGCATAGTGGAGAGCACTAAACTTATGATCATTGAGTGGGATAGACTTAGCAAAGTGTTTCTTGATAATTTTTTCATATTCAGGGTTCTTCAGAGCATTTGAGAGATCATCAAAAATAACTCATTGCTCTGCAATTTCTTCTTTCAGACTATGATATACTGTTTCACTATCATACTGCGCTCCGACTCCTGCAAGAGCATGTTTCTCTGCTTCGGGGATTCCGAGTTTATCAAAAGTATTTTTTATCTCATCAGGAACATCATCCCATGATTTATTATCTCCGGCACCTTCTGGTCTACGGAAATAATAGATAGACTGGAGATCAAGATCTGAGAGATCTGGACCCCAATTTGGCATAGGACGTGCTTCATAGAGCTTGAGTGCCTCCAGACGTTTCTCCAGCATCCAGCTTGGTTCCTCATTTGCAGTAGAGATCTCTCTCACCACTGTTTCATTAATTCCCTGAATCGCATCACCTTTGTAGGCAATGTCATCTGAGAAGTCCCAAGTGTTTTCGACGGTTACGGTAGAAGTTGACATAATTTATAAATTATTTGTAAAATTTTTATTTTGTTGTATAGTAAGACTACTTGTTTTTAGGTTAAATAATTCTCTTAATCCAGAGAAGCCTATGAAATTAGTAGACAAAGAGGTAAATATGGGTGTAGATACATTACTCATAATAGCAATAGTGCTGATTTTCTTCTTTTCTGAGGAAATAGAGAGAACACTAAAATTGTTGATAATACTGACTGTTTTTGGAATACTCCTTAAAATATTCCTAAAAACAAACACTATTATTTCAGCATTATTGCCGTAAAAAGTTTTTGCTGTCCTCATGATGTGAGGATAGCTTTTTTTTATTAAGAACATACTTCTCTCAAACTCGTGAGAGATTTTTTGTATTTATTTTCTATTGTGTTGCCCTCATTCTAGTTTCTCCCAAAGGGAGAAATGAAGCTACAATATTTCATTATTTTAACTCATACCCTCTCCCAATGGGAGAGGGTTAGGGTGAGGGCTATATTTCTCCAAACCCTTCCTGACTAATTTGGTCAGCAAGTTCTTTTCCTCCCTCTTTTACTATATTCCCATCCTTCATCACAAAGACTCTATCGACATCGATATACTCGAGTATCGTAAAGTAATGCGTAATAATAATAATAGAATTATTTTCACTACTTATAGATTGCAGCATAGTCGCAACTGTTTTGAACGCATCCAGATCCAATCCACTATCTATTTCATCCAAAATAATGTATTTTGGTCCTATAAGTTTCATCTGGAGTATTTCTATTTTTCTCTTTTCTCCTCCACTAAATCATACGTTCAGATCTCTATCAAGAAACTTTTCATCTATATGGAGCTCTTCTAAGTGTTTTTTCACAAACCTCTTAAAGAGAAATGGAGAGAGTTCTTTAAATTCCTCATTTTTTCCTTTTTCAGAGATGTTAAAAATAGTTCTGAGGTATTCACTCAACTTCACTCCCTTTATCTCAGGAATATTTTGAAAACTGAGAAATATACCTGACTGGCTTCTCTCGTCTGGTTCCATCTCCAAGAGATCTGCAGCTTCTCCTTCTCCTTTTGGGAGAGGGGTGGGGTGAGGGCTAGAGATAGTTATTGCTCCTCCTGTGACTTCGTATTTCGGGTGCCCCATAAGAACACTTGAGAGTGTTGATTTCCCACTTCCATTTTTTCCCAGGAGACAATAATTTTTTCAAAGCTCAAAATCAAGACTCACTCATTTGAGTATATCTTTTTCTCCTGCTTGAACTTCTAAGTTTTGTATTTGTATCACGTTACTATGTAGGTAAATATTAAAACATTACTATTTTAGTAATATTTTACAGATATCAAGAAAAAATACTACAAAATTATATATACTCACTTTATATACTTTCGCTCTATTATTTACTCTGTAAATAAAATGTTAAAAACTCTAATTTTTTATTGCAAAATACACAAAAATTATTTTTCGTTTTTGTCTAGTTGTTTATTTAGACATATGTTTGACATAAGAATGAAAAACAATAAAACTATCTTAAGGTTTACTTAATATAAGCCATAAAAAACTAGATATTAACATTTTTTTAACGATTGGACACAAAAATGAGTGTCAAAAAAGACGGTAACCTACACACATCTGTACTTCTAGACGAAACAATAGAGTCTTTGGACATATGTGCCTCTAAAAAAAATATCGTCGTTGACTGTACACTGTGACTTGCAGGACATGCAAGTGAAGTCATTAAAAAAATGAAGAGCTGAGATATATTTATAGGATTTGATGCTGACGAGAGAAACCTAAAAATTGCCAAACAAAAACTCAAACACATTCAAACACAAACCAAATCCTCTCCGGAGGTCGTTCTTGTACACAGTAATTTTCTCCACCTGAGGAAGGAACTCAAAAGGCATAATATAGAAACTATCACTGCTATATACTATGATCTGGGTGTTTCTTCTGTGCATTTTGATGAGACAGATAGAGGATTTAGCTTTCGTAGTGATGGACCACTAGATATGCGTTTTGACACAACCAAGTGACAAACTGCGGCAGATGCACTCAACTACTACGAAGAAAAAAAACTCTTTGAAATACTGAGGAACTATGGGGAAGAACCTCATGCAAGAAAAATCGCAGCAAGAATCATAACTGCGCGAAAAAAACAAAAGTTCCACACTACATGAGATCTGAGTGACTTTCTCGAAAATGAGATAAATACCCATATAAAAACAAAAATGCGAGTCTTTCAAGCACTTCGAATCGAAGTAAACAAAGAGCTCGAAAACCTAAACTCGAGCCTAACTCAAGCTCTAGAACTCCTCTCTCCCAAATGAATAATCGCTGTTATCAGCTTTCATTCACTCGAAGATAGGATCGCAAAACAAGTATTTAAAAGAGAAACCAGAGACTGTATCTGCACTGCACCTATATGTAACTGTGGACACAAGAAGTCCCTAAAAATACTGACAAAAAAACCAATAATACCAACTGACATAGAACAAAAAGAGAACTCCAGAAGCAGGAGCGCAAAACTCAGAATAGCTGAAAAACTCTAAAACCTTCCTGAATTGGTTTTAGGAATCTCATACTAAAGCCGTGAGATTCTTGTAACAAATCCAGGGAACCCCTACATTATTTTCTAAAACTACACTGTCTCCGTGAACCCAAAAGTACACCTCAAACAACCACAAAGCTTCTTTTTTTCGAAAAGAAAAAAAGAGAAAGAAAAAGTACAACTTGGTTTTACCTCGACCTATATATTTATAGTATGTATTATCTCGAGCCTCCTACTGTACTATGTATGGATACTCAACGTCAATGCAACAAAATGATTCAATATCAGAGAACTCGAAAAAGACAAAAGAGAGCTCCAAGTAGAACTTGAAAAACTCAACGTCAAAATAGCAGAACTCCAGAGTCTCGATACCATCCTCGAGAGTGGAGACGTAGAAAATATGGTAGATATAGATGATCCTGATTTTCTCGTGATACGAGAAGGAGTACAGTATGTGTATAACAACTAAAACCTCCCACCAAAAGACTTCACATGTATGTCAGTTTCCTGTGTAACTCAAGGGAATCCAAAAAACTCCATTGGTCCATCGTACTTTCCGACTATTCGAGCAACCCCTCCCTTCAAAAGACTTTCTAAACCATTTTGGGATTCTATCTTGGATAAATCCTCATCAGATCTCAAAGAGTTAATATCTAAAATTCCTCGTACAATAAGAGGATGTCATCATTTTCTTGTACTTGTCTGTATCGCATGATTACAGACATTATCAAATATATTCCCAAAAAATTTTAATTGTCAGAAGTAGACAGAGTCTGGAAAGTCTATTTCCTTTTTCGAATAATCAAAATGCTCTTCTCCAGTAACATCCCTTGGTAAAATCCCTTCTGTTTCAATTCTAGTTTTATGAACAGAACTCGTACCGTGATATAAGATTATATGAGTAAAACCAGAAACACGTTCAATGGACTCAGAGACATCCATAGGTTCTTGATTCCCACCAAAATAATACGGAGTAATACCCTGAGGAATCTCTAATATCCTTCCTCATTGAGATCTTATCTCAGATAGCACAGATCAAAAACTTGTTGGTGTATAATAATGAGACACCTTCTCACTTAACTCATTGACATCCTGAGACAAGAAACGATCTAACTCAAAAAAAGACATAACTACCAATTTTTAGAATCTCTCTGCATTTGTAGGACTTCTGCAGCACTAAATCTCGTATTATTAGTCATATCTGACCATGGATTCATATCTTCTTCTTTTGGTCATTCGATCTGCTCAAAAAATCTTGAAAAATCCTCTATAGAAAGTTGAAATGTATTTCATGAATTAACTCATGTAATAGTCTTGAAATCTACCTCTGTATCTGATACACGGGAAACCTCTACTGTTTCAGTACCTGAGAAAAGCACAGTCTTTCAATGTATGTTCTCGATACTTCTCACCATATTCACTTTATAAATACCTCAAGAAGGAATTTGTAACCCAGAAAAGTTACTTTCTACTTTATTCATAAAATAATAATTATGTAAATAGTTAATCATATAGTATATAATTTCATTGTTATTGCAAATATATACTAATCTTGTTTGCGAAGTCTCATAATACTAGCAAACGGAAATCGTGCTGCAAAATCAAATCTTGGATTAGGAGACATAATTTTTTCCTCTTCTACGAGGGTCATTCAAGCTCTTTCTATTGCATCTATATAGTCATCAGGAGAATGTAATATAATCTTAACCTTCAAGCCTGCTCCTAATATTTCATGTTCTACGACATCTCCATAAGTTACATTATTTTTGTGAAGTTGTATCTGCTTTTGTAACGTATATTCAGGATTGAAAGTAACTAAGATATATTCTCATTCATCCGATAAAACTCTGGAAACTTCCTTAAAATGATGTTGTAAATCTTGAAGATACATCAATACAAACTTAGATATACATAAAGAGAATTCTCTATCAACATAAGGTAGTCATTGATCTATATTTCATTGTTTGTATGAAATATACTGCTGTCCTATTTGATCGTCGAAAGGATATAGCTTATCAATTCAGTATACTTCAAAATCACGTAATATATTAGCAATCTCGGCTGTAAACAATCAAGCTCAACATCATACATCTAAACATTTTCATACTCGATTCTGGAAGCTATAAATATGTGGTAACAAAACCTTATAAATCTCTTGCTGTACTAAATCCCTTTCAGGCACAGACTCAAATTTTCTCCATCAGTTCTTATGTTGCTCTCAAAACATTATTGACATTTTATTAATTCATCCTTAAATTTATATCTAAAAAGATATTTTTTGCAAATTATCTTTTTTCTTCTACAATCTGATACTAAGAACCAGAAAGTACAAACTAAGAATTATTATAGTGCCAGAAGCCCTCAAACGTCTTATCCAAAATATCGCACTCCTGCCATGAATCGGAGAAAACCGTGCTACCAAGCTCGCTTTTTTTCTCTTATCTGCAAATGAGAATTATCTCAAAGACTTTCGTCAAAATATCGCAGATATCAAAGAAAATACGAGTATCTGTGATACCTGTGGAGCTATCACAGACGCAGGAAAACAAGAGTGTAGTATATGTAGTGACAGGACCAGAGATACGAGTACTCTCTGTATCGTCGAAGAATACCTAGATATGCTCACTATAGAGCAATCAGGAGGATACAACGGAGTATACCATATACTCGGTGGAGCAATATCTCCTATAAATGGGGTGTTTGTTGGTGATCTGAACTTCTCAAAACTCTTTGAGAGAATAGACAATTCCGAAAACAAACTCGAACTCATCATCGCTACCAATCCCAACATAGAATGAGAAGCAACAACTTCTTTTCTCACAGAAGAAATAGAAAAAAGAAAAATAAAATATAAAGTTACTATAACGAGACTGAGTCGTGGAATCAGCTCTGGGTATATAGAGTACGCTGATAATCTCTCTCTTGTAAGTGCTATTCGAGAGCGTAGGGAAATATAATATAAGACCGTTATTATGCCATCTGAATTTTCTCCTCCATCTAGGTGAACTGCCAGAGTTACAAAAAAACAACTCAAAAAAATGCAGGAAAACTACCAAAAAGCTCAGAAACTAGCTGAGAATTTTACGGAAAAAGAAAAACGAGAAAGACAAAAAGAAGTAGAAAAACTCGAAGAAAAATTAGATGATGTATTTTAAACTATGAAACCATATATAAGTAGCATATTTCGAGATCCCAATGTCCTCAGAACGGTTTCCTCTGATTTAGGCCAAGACGATATACGTACATCTGAAATCCAAAAACTCATCAAGACTCTGACTGATGAGTGTATAAAAGAGCAATACCTGGGGTTCTCTCCCCAGAACTTTGCGTGACTCGATATCTATCCAAGCATCATACTAGGGATAGTAGCTGATGATAACTTCAAACGCATCTCCGAAACCCCAACTGTTATTATAAATCCTAAAATCATCTCTAGTCATTGAGAGTTTTTAAGAATTGATGGGTGCGCTGGTATAAATCTGTATCAAGGAAATTCTTGAGATGGTGACATTGTAGGAATGTGGGTAGAAAAATACAGACCTGATAATATTACATTTGAAGGACTCAGTATTGAGTGAGAACCTATAAAACAAACTTACACCTGAGTACAAGCACACGCTCTCCATCATGAATTAGAACATACCCAAGGAGTCCTTATGACCGATAACCATGATGGAGATTTAGTGATAAGAGAACTCGCAAACGGAGAATATGTGCTAATGAGTACAGATGACCCAGAGATTCCAAGAGAGAAATCTATAGACTGAGAAACTCGTTTTGATTTTCTTGGGAGACTCAAAGGACACGATAATAAAAACCCTATAGATTTTGATAACCTCGTAGTACCAACAAAAGACTGAGACAAAAAAGTAATTTGTACTGTTGAATTTGAATAAAGTTTATATCCTATCCTCTATAAATTCCTCTATCACCCCTGCCATCTTGGTCGGAGCATGGCGAACGAGATCACTGTGATTTACGAGATCCCTCTCAAGTACCGTGTATTTTTTAGCAGAAAAATCTGTTTCTGGCTTAAGTTTTACGGGTTTTTTTCATTCCTCTGTTTTATACTTTTCTACAGCTTCGTCACCTATATGACCAGAGTTAACGATTACGTAGTCTATCACTTCCCCTGCGTATTTTTCGATATTGTCTATGAAATCCGTCAGTTCATAGGTCGTTGTCTCCCCTCTATCTGCCATGATGTTGCACACATAAATGATTTTTGCATCTGTTTTACTCAGAGCTTCCTTCATTCATTTTGAAAGAAGATTTGGTATAATAGAGGTATAAAAATCTCCAGGCCCGAGAATAATATAGTCTGATTCTAGGATTGCTTTTTTTGCTCTAGGGTTGAGGTTTCCCTCTCCTCCAACAAGAAACGCTTCTGATACATTTTGGTTTGCATTGTGTGTTTTTTCTCCAGGGTTGGTAGCACTGACGTCTATGTTTTTTTCTCCGATAACTTCTGCTCCATCCTCCATACGTACTCCTAGGTGCACATCCTCGAGAGTTACGGGAATAACTTTTCCCTGAACCTCAAACATCTTACATGCCGCATCCAGACCTGCTTCAAAACTTCACTTTATATCCCCGAGTGCCGTGAGGAGGATATTTCCTATTTTATTTCCTCCAATAACTCCCTCTTCATCAAACTTGTACTCAAAAAGACTTCTAACCATTCCCGTATCCTTTGCAAGTGCTGCTATACCACGACGAATATCTCCTGGAGGAAGTGTTCCATATTCGTCACGAATACGTCCCGTAGTTCCTCCACTATCAGTCATTGCAATAATTGCTGAGAGATGTAAATCTTCTCTCATTTTGAGAGTTTTAAGACCATAGAGAACATTAAAAGTTCCTGATCATCCTCAGATTACTGTGATATTTTTTTTATTAATCATTATTTATTTGACAAATATTATTTTTATGTGTTACAATATATTTGTATATTATATCATGTAACCACTTATAACACATGGAAAAACTAGATCCTTACTGCATCCCAGATGTAAAACAAGATATTATCGGAACCGAAGCAAGTTTCTGGAATGCTGTTTCAGAAATACTCTGATCTGACATACTCGCAGAAAACTCCTAGCTCCAAAACTACTTTTGTAGCACGGCTTTTATTCTCCTGACTCAGCGACTACTAGCCTCTTCTTTTTTTATCTTGAACTTTCCCATTCACTCGGACTGTTCTACGTGTGGGCCTCCACAGAGTTCGATGGAAAATACTTCTTCCTCACTCTTCATAGTATAAACTTTTACTATGTCTGGGTATTTTTCCCAAAAACTTCCGACTACTCCAGCGTCCATAGCAGCTTGTTTAGCCATCTCTTCTATACTGACCTTCATATTTGTTTGTATGGCATGATTAACGAACGCCTCTACCTCATCGAGCTCTTCACGAGTGACTTTGACGTCATGAGAAAAATCAAAACGAAGACGTTCTGCTGTGATATTTGATCCTTTTTGAAATACATGATCTCAGAGGACTTTTCTAAGTCCAGCAAGAAGTAAATGAGTCGCTGTATGAAGCTCTGTAGTAGCAACAGAGTCATCTGCAAGACCTCATTTGAATTTTTGCTCTGCTCCTTTTCTTGAGAGGGCCTTGTGATCTTCAAATGCTTTTTCAAATCACTGCCTATCCACACTCAGTCCATGTTCAGTAGCTAAGTCTTCTGTAAGTTCTATAGGAAATCAATAAGTATCATAGAGTTTAAATGCTTTTGCTCCAGCAATAGTTTCTACTTTTTTCCCTGTTCTTTCAAATGCTATTTTAAATCCCTTGAGGAGTTTTTCAAATTCCTTAAGTCATTTTTCAAGCGTCGTCAGAAACTGTTTTTCCTCAGCTTCAATTTCTGAGAGAATAATATCTCTTTTTTCTTCTAGTTCTGGATACTGATCTTTGTATTCTTCTATGGCTCCCTTTGCAGCCTCCACCGATAGACCAGACTCTATCCCCAGATCTCTTGCGTACCTGATAGCTCTTCTGAGCATTCTTCTAGTAAAATACCCTTGGTCTTTATTGGATGGACTGGCTCCATCAGCGATGAGAAATACTACTACTCTCAAGTGATCCATGATGACACGAAATGCTTTGGTTTCTTTCTCATCTGCCCCATATGTTTTTCCTGAGAATTCTTCTATTTTTGATCTCACACTATCAAATAAATCTCCCGTGAATACATCTGGTGTATCAGTCAGTGCTACAGCGATCCTCTCGAGTCCTCCACCAAAATCTATGTTTTTATTTTCGAGTTCTTCAAATCCATCCTCTGTTTTTTTATATTGCATAAATACATTGTTGGCAAACTCGAGAAACCTCCCACAGTCGCATGCTGGATGACAGGGTTGATCTGAGTATTCAGATGCTGCGTGCAGTCACAGCTCTTCTCAAAAATCCCAAAACATCTCACTATCTGGACCTCATGGCTCTCAAACTGGCATATTTTCTGGCACTCCTGCTCTACTCCACCAGTTTTCTTTTTCATTGTAGTAAAATATCCTTCCTCCCTGCATTCATTTCTCTTCTGCTATATCGACTGCTTGAGCCTCTATTCCAACTCATGAGAATTTTTCTTTCCACATAGAAACAGCCTCATCATCACGAGGAATACCAAACTTTTCATTTCCTCTATAGACGGATATATAAATCTTTTGAGGATTGAGACCGAGTTCATTGACATAAAAATCCCAGATCCAATTGATCTGTTCTCATTTGAAATAATCTCCCAGTGACCAGTTTCCAAGCATTTCAAAAAATGTCGTATGTCTATTGTCTCCTATATCTTCTATATCTGCAGCACGAAAAGCCTTCTGGCTATCGACGATGCGTGTCCCCAGAGGGTGTTTTTCTCCGAGCAAGTATGGCACCATTGGTTGCATTCCTGATCCAGTAAAAAGAGTTGTTGGATCGTTTTCTGGGATAAGTGATGCCGAAGGGACAATAGCATGTCACTTTGATTCAAAAAATTTCAGGTATTTTTGTCTGATCTCAGCACTTGTGAGTTTCATATGTTATTGTAATTAATTCTTAAAATTTTTTAAGATTTCTGGAAACTTATTATAAAGATATTTTCTGTAATTCAAGAATCTATTGTTTTTTAATATAAAATAAAAAGCATATTTGTAAATAAATAATTCTCGTCTAAATCTTGAAAATATGTTATTTTAATAATAGATATTCTATTTTGCAAGTAACGAAGTCTGGAAATGAATGAAAATTCCTACATCCAACGAGAAGTGAAAGAATCAGCTTCAACGAGCGAAGAAAACAGAAATAAAACCCAAAAAATCCTTCAAGAAACTGAAAAGATATGTTCTATGATGGAGCAAAAAGGATATAAAGACAAGGCAAATACCATAAGAAAAGAGTGTGAAGATGTTCGTCTGGCAACTTTTGGGTCACTCAAAGAAGAGAGGTTTTCTACGAGTTCACTTTTAGGAGATCTACGTAAAGACTTACGTGCATGACTAGATGCCCAACCTATAGACCTCAGGGAAGGAGAGATAACAAATGAAGAGCTCGATGTCATAGATCAGGAATTTCAAGACGTAAAAAACATACATCGTGCTCAAAAACAGGAAACAAAGAAAACTCTAGAGGAAGTATACTGAAAAGAGAGTGGTATAAAACTCTGAGAATTATCACCCTCTCAAGCAAAAAAAATGCTCTCACTCACACAAGAAAATTATACTACTTTCAAAGATATCGATATAAGCACTCATCTCGTCACAGAAGTTGGAACGAGTGAAGACAGTTGGTTAGAAAGTGCAGGAAACACAGTCAATCAAATAGGATCCTGGTTTTCAGACTCGATAGACGATGATATGAAACTTTCCCAAGTTTCAAGTCAAGGACAGTATAATACCTACCAAGAAGGACTTATAGATACTATTTATGGAACTGGAACTAGCAAAAAAGGATTCTCACGAGAAAGTGGTATCTTGCTAGGATATAACAAAGAAAAATGAGGAAACTATACTGTAAAGAAAAATGACTTTGAAAATAGCGTAAAAAATGGAGAAACAATAGATCCAAAATCTCTGGCAAGTTTTATAAATAGTGTTTATGATGTCAATGATAATGATAAACTTGGATTTAAAATAAATATATCAAAGATTCTTGGAAACAGGGTAGAGGATATTAGTACCCTCCTATCGACATCAAACGACTCCTATGTAAAAGACGCAAAAGACAAACTTGTAGATGTAGGTATTTTTAAAAATAATAAATTCTACGATTGTTTTAGTGAATCAATGACTAGTTTATTTTGAAGGCTTTTACAAGCTGGAAGAGGAGGATACAAAATCGAAGATCTCGACTCATATATGATGTCATATAAAGAAGTATCTCGCTCAAGACCAGATATGGGAGAAAGAGTGTGAAAAGATATTCCAACTGCATGATCTATACTCCATATCACAAAAATCAGGGAAAATATACTATCTTCTAGTGAAGATACAAACATAACTCATCTTAAAAACCCTGAGTTAAAAAACACTATACTCCAAGAAAGACGTAGGATATTTCAAGAAAAAACTCAACAACTCAAAAAAGAAATAATAAAAAATATCCAACCTATTTTCAAAGATGCTCCACATATACAAGAAGAAATTCATACTTTTATAGATGCAAAAACAAACCAAGGAATATCAGTAGAAGAACTCGGTGATAAACTCAAAAGAATGATCACTCATTTTAATCACACTCATCCTGAGAAGGCAATCCTCATCAATAATAAACAAGCTCTATCTCTCCTTGATTCTGTAAACAGCATAAAAGGTCTCCAGTTAGAGTCTTCTCTTTCGAAGTCTAGAGCCATTTTTGATACGGTTACTAAAGAAGTAAAAATAGGTTCTATAAAGCTCGAAAGTACTAAAAAACATATAGAAGAACTCCAACGTCAAAGAACATCTATCATGCAAGGTTCTATGCGTGAGTCAGACTTTTTACAATTAAAAGGTATAGAAGAGGAACTAGAAAAATATGGAATAGACAAAAAAACTCTTGAAAATCTGTTATCTAGTGAAGAACAAAGACTCCAAAAGATCTCAGATGATATACAGTCAGATGAGTCACATCTTGTAGTTGTAGAAAAAGACTCTATAGCGCTAGCAGAAATTTCTAAACTATATGCCGAAGGAATAAGTAAGTATAAGTCAGAAGAGTCTCAAGCGTTTCCTTTTGAACAAGAGATGCCTCAGGAAAAAGAAGAATTCTCTGAATGATTTTGAAATGTATCTCAAAGTATAAAAGATTTTCAAAAAACAGATATATGAATAGAAATACAGAAAAAGTTTGAGACAAAAATACAAGATATACAAGATCAGTCAGACACACGAAAAAAACTCATAAAAAACAAAGACTGGGACAGTCTCACTACATTAGCTGAAAAGGAAATACAAAAAAACAATAAAAAATATGAATCCCCGAACTGGGATAAGCAGATCATCGCAGCACGCGCGAGCTATGAAACGGCTATGGTAGAAAACTATGGCGAAAACTGGGAAGAGCAAGTGCCTCTTGCTCCCAAAAGCCTAGAACAAAAGAAAAACAACTCCTGAGAAGAAATTCTTAGTAAGTACTCTGGAGAGCAAACAGAAATAACGATATATAACGAATCTCCTGCGATTCTCTCCCCCACATGAGAATATATATCTATCACCCCCGAAGAGCAGGAGCTCATAGAAAAAAATCCTGAAGTATGAAAAAATATTATAAAATGATATGATTTTTGTAAGGAGTTAAATATGTTAGGAGTGTGGGAATACAGACAAGAGCTATGTATCGCGATGAATGATATGAATATAAATATATATGATGATTCTCTCAGGGAAGAAGAACTCCTAAAATTTGGAAATAATGTCGCAAAAATAATAAATGGATTACAAGACGAAGTAGTGCTGAGCACTGATTCTCCATCCCAAGAACTTCTTACTTCTGAATTACGTAATTTTAGCGAATCCTGAAATCTCAATTCACAAGATAAAACATTTAATAGTCTCGGAGAGGACAAGTTTACAGCACTACTCAGAGAAAAATCAATCATAGGTGGTACTATATTTCAAACAAGTATCATAAAACAAGCCCTCAGTGTATAAAAATATCATAATTTGTGAAAATCTGAAAAATATGGTATTTTTATACTATATATATTTTTCTAGGTCTCCATGGCACTTATTCCATGACATAATCAGGATTTTCTTGCAAAAGAAGTCAAAGAGTCCCAGAGTTCTGACGAAATAAAACAAAGGACGCAAAAAGCTCTAGAAGAATCAAAAAGAATCTTTCGTAGTTCTGAAAGTATAGGGATACAAAAAGAACAACTCAAAAAAGAATACGAAGAAGTTCGCCTGAGTACTATAGCCTCACTCAGAAAACTCAGACATGAAACAGGTTCTTCTCTAGAAGAGTTTAGAAAAGAACTTTCATGAGAAGATAGTGAAACTCTCAGTGATGGGAGTATGTCTGAAAGTGAAGTCAAAATTATTGAAGATGAAGTACAGGACTTGAGGGATATACATATGGGTGAAAACTGAGAAAAAAATAAAGAATTTAGTAAATACTCAGATCATGATATAGCCACTATGGACGCTAAAATAGCCTCTGAATACCTTTCATATTTAGAATCATCTGGTCAGTCTCAAAAAATAATTTGAGCTTATAGAAAAATTGATGTTGCTCTTATGGGAGCCCCAAAGATATTACAGGCTCTCCTGAGTTCCGAGTTTCAAAAATGACTCCAAAGCAATGAAACTATTATAGATGTTATCGCTAATGAGCATCACGATAATTTTTCTAGGGAAAATATAGGAATCATCATTTCAGGAATTCAAGAGAAAAACTTCCCAGAAAATGAGTACCATACAATGCTGAGAAAAGTATTTAAAAATATCGAAGGAAGTCCAGATATAATAGAAAGTATCATCCAAGACAAAAAAATACAGCCAAAAGACCTTATCAAGACACTCCCACAAGAGTACATAGAAGATAGAGCTTTTTTAGAAAAGTATTTTCCCAAAGAACTTATAGAGTCAGCACAAAAACAAATCAAAACCCTACAATCAAAGGTCTCTAAAATAGTAAAAGAGATAGAAAAATACGGAAGTGGAAAGCTCTGAAAAAAAGAGGCAGAAATCGTAAATTCTTACATACTATATGCTGATGTAAAAGAATTAGACTATCAAGTAAAGGTAATTATTGATGGAAACATTTGAAACTTTTGACTGCTCACAACTCTCCATAATAATGCAGATCTATCAGCCTATGCTATAGAGAAACATGGTTACAGTCTGGTAAAAAATATTCATGCAAACACACTCAATGATACAAGAATCCATAATGCAATCTCGAGACTCGGAAAAAACGAATATATAAAATTCATAAACGAGTATGGAAATAACTATAATGATCCTAAAACCAGATGACATACTCTCAAGATGATGAAAAATCTCGGGATAAAAATATCTGAACTCAAAACAGATTCTGTGTTCCGAGACACTACCAAACTCAGGGCATTACAAAAAAACTCCAAATCCGCAAAAAAATACAGAGCCGAACAAAAACTTCAGCAAGAAACTGAAAACAACAACCAGGACACTGAAAAAAATACTAATATAGAGCAAGAAATACAAAAAGAATGGAGTTATAAAGAAACCAAAGATGAACTACAACAGGCAGGATTTAGTTCAGAAGAAATATCTAAAATCACTCCAGAAGAACAAGATATCATCTCAGAATCCAAAGAAGCTCTAAGGAACTTTATAGACTTTAGAAAAGCTCTTACCGTACTAAATTTAGAAGAATTTTGGGATTATAGAGAACGTATATTTACGGGAATACAATCAACCTCTGTCAGTTCTGGTTTTGATATGTCTGATTCTGACTACGTCTCTCCAAATGAACTCTCACTATTTCTCTATACCATACTCGACTCTATAAATGAAGAACTCCCCGAAGCCCAAAAAAATGAGATAGAGAGTCTCCGCGGAGAAAAACAAAACCTCAAGTTGATTGTTCCACTTATGAGACGTATCAACAAGTGAGATAATCTTCTGGCAAATACAAACGATGTCAGTATTCTTCGAAACGAGAGTTATATAGGAAGTATATTTCGTCAGACGTTTGTCTGAGAAAACGAGAAACTCGCAAGCTGATTTCAAATAGGAAAATTCCTTGATCGTCTAGGGAAATAAAAAACTCTCGCATGCGAGAGTTTTTTATTTCTTATTTTTTGGTAGTTACCTCGGCACTATCATCATCTTCTCATTCACGTATTACCGAGGCTCTGACGATCATATCTGATTTGTTTTTGAGTTTGGTCAGTATCACTCATTGTGTTACTCTGGAAGTAATACGCACTCCTTTGAGGTTGATTCTGATAGTTTGTCCTGACTTACTAATCAGGATCACGTCACTTTCTTTTTTATCCTCTTCTGTAAGGATCTTCGCAGAAACAAGCTTTCCTGTTTTTGAGGTCACAGCCATCGCTTTTACTCCCGCTCCACCTCTTTTTTGATTTCTATATTCTTCTATATCTGTGATTTTCCCTAGACCATTTTCTGTTGCGATAAACACAAATTTATTTTCTTCTCCGACTATGGCGACTTCTATAACATTGTCGTTTGCCTTGAGGTTGATTCCTCTCACACCAGCTGCAGACCTTCACATCGGACGAACGTCATCTTCGCTGAACTGTATAGCCTTTCCTTCATGTGTCGCTATAAATATAGAATCATTCCCCGAAGTAGTTTTTACCCATTTGAGATCATCTCCCTCCTTGACTCCAACAACTTTGAGTCCATTTGCTCTGATATTTTTTACTTGGTCCATCTCGAGTTTCTTCACGATTCCTTTTTGACTAACAAAGAAAAGATATTTTTTCTGTTCTCTGGTGATATCCATGATGGCAGCGATTTCCTCACCTTTTTGGAGATTGAGAAGATTGACTATAGGTTGTCATTTTGCAATTCTCGTCGTTTCTGGTATCTCATAGGCTGGAATCGTAAACACACGTCCTTGGGTCGTAAAAAAGAGTAGATCACTATGATTTTGTGTCGGTACTACGAGATAAATTTCATCATCTTCTTTGGTTGCTGTGGTGATTCCTTTTCCTCCTCTTCTTTGTGTTCTAAAAGAGTTTGATTTCACTCTTTTTACATAAGAATTTTTTGTATAGACGATGACAACATCTTCATTTGGTATAGTATCTTTTGCGTTAAACTCACCTACTTTTCCAGCATTTACTTGAGTTCTTCTCTCGTCTCCAAAAACATTTCTTACTTCACTCAGCTCCTCATTTATTATCGCGATAATTCTCTCAGGTTTTGCAAGGATATCTTTGAGATCTGCGATAAGAAGATGCTTTTCTTTGAGTTCGTCTTCTATTTTCTTTCTCTCAAGACCTGCGAGTTTTTGGAGTCTCATCTCGAGAATCGCGTCAGCCTGCAGTGCAGAAAAATCCCACTTACTCATCAAATTATTCTTTGCATCATCTTTTGTCTCACTGGCTCTAATTGTTTTTATGATTTCATCTATATGGTCGAGCGCTTTTTTGAGTCCTTCGAGTATATGCGCTCTCGCTTCTGCTACTTGAAGTTCATATTGAGTTCTTCTAACTACAACTTCGTTTCTATGGTCTATAAATGCTACTAAAAGTTCTTTGAGGTTATAGAGCTTTGGTTGCATTCATCTTTCACCAAGACCAATCATATTGAACCCAAAACTGGTCTGAAGCTGTGTAAGTTTATAGAGTTGATTTAGAACTTTTTTAGGAAAACTATCTTTTTTTAGTTCTATAATAATCCTCACTCCATCCTTATTTGACTCATCACGTATATCTGAAATACCAACTATTTTCTTATCCCTTACCAGTCCAGCCATTTTTTCTATAAATGTGGTCTTATTGGTTGCGAAAGGAACTTCTGATATATTTATGTACTTTCTTCCTTTTTTATTTTCTTCAATAGATGCAACCCCTCTCATAATCACCGATCCACGACCAGTAGAGTAGGCTGTCAAAATTGCTTCTTTATCATAAATAATTCCACCTGTAGGAAAATCAGGACCAGTAACATGTTCCATCAGGTCTTCTATTGTAACATCTTCCACATTATCAGAACTCAACATAAATTGAATAGCATTGATAAGTTCTGTCAGATTATGTGGAGGGATGTTGGTGGCCATACCAACAGCGATTCCCATCACACCATTCATAAGTAGATTCGGTATACGTGTCGGCATAACCGTCGGCTCTTGTCTCGTGGTATCAAAATTATCACGATAATCTACGGTTTTTTTCTCTATATCACTAAGCATATACTCAGCAAGCTTCGTCATCTTTGCCTCTGTATATCTATATGCTGCTGCTCCATCACCATCCATAGAACCAAAATTCCCCTGACCATTTACCAGTGGATATCTGAGTGAAAAATCCTGAGCCATACGAACCATAGCTTCATATACAGAAGTATCACCGTGAGGATGGTACTTCCCGAGAACATCCCCAACTACTGTCGCTGATTTTCTAAACTTTGCACTTGGTCTGAGTCCCTGTTCGTGCATAGAGTAGAGTATACGTCTATGAACGGGTTTGAAACCATCGCGTATATCTGGCAATGCTCTAGAAACAATAACACTCATCGCATAATCAAGATAACAGGTTTCCATCTCATCAGAGATACTTCTCGCAGAGTCTCACTGATATGATATTCATTCTGGAATTGGAAGAGTATTTTCTCCACTTTCATTGCTATCGTTATCATCATTGATGTTGAGATTATTATCGTTTTCAGGCATGTGTTAATAGAGCAAAAAAGAAATAAATTATATGGATATAAATATACAGTTTTTTGGCTCGATATCAAGGAAAAAACTGTATCTATATATGATATAAAGAAATATAATTTGACAAAAAATAATAATAATTTATATTATATTCAAATTACATAAATAATAAAAAATCATGGATACAAAATGAATCGCATTAGTTGGTAGCCTACTACTGTCTTGAATTAATTCAGTAAATGCTGAAGAAGTTGATATTCTTAAAATAAAAGATGTGTGTGTAGGAATAAGTGCAGACACATACACACTCATAACATGTACCAATGAATCAGATCTCCCAAAGGAGTCATATCAAGAGGGGAAATAAAAATCGAATCTACTTGAGATCTAGCAAATATACTCGCAGATCAATTCTGAGTAATAAAATGACAGAGTATGCCTCTAATTAATGAAGAAAATATTACTCATATGACCTTAGAAAGAGATATTTACAATAATGCAAAGATACGAACAAATCCTTATTATGCGATAATAGAAGAAAGTTATGACTGCATAGAACAAGGAAAACAGATTCATTGTAAAGAATGAACACCTACTGCTGTATGACTAGAACTTATATATGAATCTTTTCGAAATATTATTTCATACACAACTTCCCAAGACCCTGATGAGAAAGTAACTATCAAAAACTATTCTGATGTGTATATAAGAACATGACAAGGAACATAGTATGGTGAATACTTTTGCCCTCAAAAAGTTTCTTCTTACAATAGAAGAAACTTTTTTTATTGAATACACATGAAAGCCATCATCCTCGCAGCTGGTCGTGGAACCAGACTCAAACCCATCACTGATACTACCCCAAAACCACTGATACAGATCCGTGGAAAATCTATAGTAGAGTATTTTTTCGAACAAATACATAGTCACGTATCAGAGATCATCCTGATCGTAAACTATAAGCAGGAAATGTTTCGTGAAGTATTTGGAGAGAGTTACTGTGGAACTCCTATTACTTACCATATACAAGGAGACAAAAAATGAACCGGTGGAGCTCTGGAAGGTATAAAAAGTAGTGAGGAAGTATTTGTATTTTACGCTGATACTATTTTCGAAGATAGAGATATCAGCAAACTGATAGACTACGATGGATACGGGTGTCTGGTACGCGAAGTAGAATCCCCAGAAAAGTACGGGATATTTCACCAAAAGGATAACGGAGATGCTATAGAGGTCATAGAGAAACCGGAAAACTATATCGGAAATCTCGCAAATCTCTGAGTCTATAAGTTTGGTCCAGAGATACTTGATCTCATAGATGATCTCCAACCTAGTCCTCGAGGAGAATACGAACTCACTGATGCGATTAACACCTACTGTAGTCAGACAAGTTTTCGACTCTTCCCTATAGCATGAAAATTCTTTGATATCTCCTATGTGGAGGATATCCAGACTTCTGAAGATATCCTCCAAGAATCAAGCAAAAGTATACTAAAAAATATTCCTCCATTTGGAACTTCTCTAAAACTCGGAAACCTGAAAAATTTTCAGATATATCTTTGAATCAATCACACTCATGTCTCTGAGCTTATAGAGTATTCTCAGGACAGCTCAGATACAGCAATACAGAAAAATACTGGGGACAAAAAGAGATTTACACACAGAGAAAAAATTCAAAAATGGTACGAAGCTCCTGGGAGGTATTTCTTTTCCCTCGTAAGCTCAGAGTGAAAACTCGCTGGGATATGGTGGGGGCGTCCATGTACGGCTCCAAAAATACAAGAAATACAGGATCCTATGGCACATAAGACACTCCAGGATAACGCTAGTAATCTCCATACAAATGCCATTCGTATATATCCTGATTTTCGAGGTCAGAGAATCGCGACTCCTTTTGTACATACTTGTATGATATACTACAGGGATACATTCCCAAAATCCGTTATGTGTATAGATACGAGCACTACAAATATCCCTCTTCAAAAATCATACCAAAGAGCTGGGTATCAAAAAGTAGGACTAGGAGAGTCAGAAAAAAGTGTAGAAAGTATCGAAAATAGACTCGTATATATTCAATAAGATATATAAAGTTCTATATATCAAACTTTATTTTGACAGTATATATTTTATTCATACAATCCTATCATTAATATATATTTTTAATAATAGTTTTTTATGTGTGAATGAGTAGAGTTTTGTCCAAGTACAGGTAAAAGTATAGAAGATGCTCCTTGCAGAGTATTGACGTATGATTTTAGCTCACAAACATCAGAGATACTCTCTCCCACTGAGAAAGTAGTAGCAAAAGAATTAGATAGAGATACTGCAATGATTGCAACTATCACTGAGGCCCTGAAGAGAGCCAATGAAAAAAGTACATATAAAGGTACTGTATAATGGAAAAATATAGGGAAGAAACTTCGTATACGAAAAAACCAGAGGAATATCCTTGTTCTTTTGATACGCTGATAGATAACATCACTCAGATAGTCTCAGATATACAAAAGCAAAACAGATTTATAGATTTTGTACTCTCTCCGTCAAAATACCTGGACACTCTTCCAGAAATATACAAAGAAAACCCTGAACTAAAAGTACCTAAGAGGTTAAAAAGATAAAGATATAATTATACTAAAAAGCTTCGGATTAATCCGAAGCTTTTTTCTCCTTAGTAGGATATACTTCTGAAAAGATATTGTGAATGATTTTATGAGTAAGTTTTTGTGCCTGCTCTTTTTCTGCTGTACTTGCATGTACCACCTGCGTTCCTCTCGATGAATAATTAATGATTCCAGATTTATGTTCAAGATTGTCTGGGTTCACGACGTCTCATAAACGTTGAGCAAAGGTATTTATCGTACTAGTAATCTCTTGTGTTTCTATGTTATATTTGCCATGAATCAAATGTCTCATGCATGCAGGTCTATCTACTGGTCATAAGTCTGCTGATTTAGGAAAAATATATTCTTGGAGAATAATCTTATCATTTTTGTTATAAAAATGCTTTGGCAGATATATATGTCATAAAAAATATACCAATAAATACCCTCCATATGCTTCCCTCATAAAATTATAAGTATATCACATAATTGTATCATCACTCACATCAAATCAGGACATATTTCCGAGTTGTGAGGTCAGCCATAAATAGCCTAAAATCGACATATTACTCATTGCAAATACAGTATTATCAAAGAGATTTCACTGTAATGCTTTTGAAAGACTTTTACTATCCTCTAAAAACTCCTCTGTAGTGATAAGAGAGGTCCCTCTCCCTTGAAAACCAGTATCAGTTTTTCCTATAAGTAAACGTTTTTTCATAAGTCGTTTCTCTATTTCTAACCTAGACTGATCCTTCTCCCCAAAAACAGAGAAATCATTTTTATCTAACACCAAAGTTTCTGGGCAATGTTCTCTAGGAATAAATAGTAGTTGATCTGATTTTCGTTTTGTTAATTGAAAGAGTTTATTAGGGTATGGTTTATGAGTGATTCCTATCAATATGTTCTTGATAGTTCACGAAAACTCTCCTCTTTCTAATTGATAATATCATCAAGATCCAGGACGTTCTAAATAAAAAGCATCTCCCGTATTTATTTCCAAACAATAAATCTTATTATCTTCTTTACTCACAACATAATCCATCCCAAAAGCGAACGGGATCTCGTTACGAGAATGAGAAGAAGTTGTATTCATGACAAAAAATTATGCGAAAGAAAATCTCTGTTTAAAAGTGTGAAAGACCTTTTCTACTATCTGTCTTCTCGTATCACGCTCTTCACCAAATAGTGATATTTCTTTTTCATAAAAGGCAACGAGTTCTGGATGATCAGAAAAATAATCTCTAAGAAATACATAATCTACGTACTCTGAAACAAGTTGGTTAAAATTCATACTCCAATCCAAAACATTTCCAAGAACGGTAGAAACTTCCTTAGATGAGTTTGATATATACAGAGCAAATACTACTTTTTGATAATCTTCTTTATTATTAATCTCTCGCATCTGAAAGAGAGTATCCGCATACTCTGTAAGTTTTCTTTGATTATCTTGATCTAATACAAATTCTTCGAAAACTTCTCAAAATTTTTCTTTTAATTGTTCTCAAAACGCAACAATTTTATCTACTTTATCTTTTTGACCACTTTTCATCAATTCAATAATATCAAGTGCAGAAGTCGTTGTTAGTTTAACTATATCATCCGAAAGTTTATTTATTTTATCCTGTACATTCATAACAATAATTTAATACATAATAAATATTACTTTAATTAAAATAATTTATTTGTCAATTTATTCTAAGCTAAGCTGTATGTGTAAAAATCATCACTTCAAGTCCCATAACTACAAACTAAAAAATTCTCCTATCACCTGACGGTAACACGAGAATTTCTTACTGGAGCCACTAATGGGACTTGAACCCATGACCTCTCCCTTACCATGGGAACGCTCTACCAGCTGAGCTATAGTGGCAAACAAAAAGTGTCATCCTAAACTTAGTTCAGGATCTTTCCAAGAATGTATTCATCCTTTGGAGAGATCCCGCAACAAGTGCGGGATGACACAATCATAATATATCTTTTTACTACACTACGCTTACGTAGGTCTCTTTGTATACTCTTCCATCAAATCTTGTTCTCTTTTTTTCAAAGAATTTTACCTTTCCTTCTTTAGTAGCAAAGAGTGTAAAATCATGACCTTGAGAAACATTTTCTGCTGGCCAGTATTTATTTCCTTTTTGTCTTATGATGATTCCTCCAGATTTTACTGGTTGGTCTCCAAATACTTTTACTCAGAGACGTTTGGCATTGGAATCACGTCCATTATTGGTGGATCATTGAGCTTTTTTGTGAGCCATAGTTCTTTTTTAAATAATATTTTTTAGTAGTGGTAATTTCAAAGTAGTTTGTGCAAAGATTTTTAAAATTTTAGCGAGCCGTATGTATTAATACGGTGAGTGAATTTTAGAAATCTGAGTGCAAAATACAAAGAAATTTATCTTCTAGCGAAACGAGCAAATGCTTTGTTTGCCTCTGCCATCTTGTACACATCGAGTTTTTTCTTAAATGCATTTCCTGATTCGTTTGCAGCTTCTATGAGTTCGTTTGCAAGAAATCTAGAGAAAGACGCTCCTTTTTTACTTCTTGCAGAAGCTATAATCCATTTTGCAGCAAGGAAAAGTTGTCTCTTTGCTTTTACTTCTTGTGGTACTTGAAATATAGAACCACCAACTCTTTTTGGTCTTACTTCTATCTTTGGCATAATATTTTCAAGAGCTTTGAAAAAGATAGATTTTGGGTCTTTTTGTCCTTTAGCTTTTATTTGCTCAAAGGTATCATCCATTATCTTGAGTGCAACACTCTTTTTCCCATCAAGCATCACATAGTTTGTGAACTTGTCTATCATATCACTTGATGATGTTTCTTTTTTATCTGACATATTGTATTATATGTTAGCAATTAAAATAGTATATATTTCACGTAAAATTTCAGCAATTGCCGGGCTTACTCCGGAAATATATATTGAGTTATTCATACAACTCTGTCGGATAATCAAGCCTCATTGACTTGATGTTCCGATGAAATCGTAGAATATCTACTTATCGTAGTCTTGACTTCTCAGGAAGTAACACAATACTTTTGGAAGAATTTAGAAACAAGAAGTCCGAGGCAGATTCTCTTGAGTCGAGATAAGCTTATGAATAATAAGCATTCGAGCGAAAGAGAATCTAACGACGGAATTCGATGTTTATAAGTTTCTTCTAACTTTTAGGTTTTTTAGCTCCATAGAGTGATCTCCCTTGTTTCCTATCTTTCACTCCTTCACAATCAAGTACTCCTCTTACTACATGGTATCTTACCCCTGGAAGATCTTTTACTCTTCCTCCTCTGATGGCAACTACCGAGTGTTCTTGGAGGTTATGACCTTCCCCACCGATATATGCATTTACTTCATACCCGTTTGTCAGTCTTACCTTTGCAACTTTTCTGAGGGCAGAGTTCGGTTTTTTTGGAGTCATAGTACTTACTTTTGTACATACTCCTCTCTTCATACTTGCTCCTTTTTTGAGTTCGCTGATAGCTCCTCTTTTGAGAGAGTTTTTGATAACCTGGAGTGCAGGTGATTTACTTTTCTTTGTCTTGTCTTGTCTTCACTTTCTAACAAGTTGGTTTAAAGTAGGCATTTTCTAAATATAATATAATTAAATTTTCTCAGTGTATTAACGTTTTGACCATTGCATTCCCTTTCTCGCTTTGTGTCTTCCTGGTTTCTTTCTCTCGACCTTTCTCGCATCACGAGTCAGGAGTCCTGCAGCTTTGAGAACTGTTTTGTGTCCTTCATCTTTTGCAGCAAGAGCACGAGCGATACCATGAGCTATTGCATCTGCCTGAGCTGATTGCCCAGAGCCTGAAACTTTTGCTTCAAAGTATACAGCATCCTTCATCTTACAAAGTTTAAGAGGAGTATAGAGAGTGTCAAACAAGTCTGATCTCATTATATATTCCCCTGCTTTTCTGTCATTGATCTTTGAATCTCCTTTTCCTTCAAAAATTCTTACTTGTGCAGAAGCAGTTTTTCTTCTTCCGATAGTATATGTATATGTACCTGCCATCTTTTGAAATTATAAATTATAGTGTAAGCTCTGTTGGTTTTTGTGCTGCAAATGTATGCTCACTTCCTGTGAAACATTTGAGTCTCATCATCATTGATTTTCTGAGTTTATTTTTTGGAAGCATTCCAGAAACTGCATCCTCCATCGGTTTTGATGGTTTTTTCACAAGAAGTTTCTCGAGTGGAGTTTCTTTGAGTCCACCAAGATATCCTGTATGTTTATAATACATTTTATCTGCCATCTTGTTTCCACTCACTGCAAATTTATCACAGTTGAGAACAATAACATAATCCCCATTGTCTACATGTGGAGCAAAATCTGCCTTATTTTTTCCCCTGATAGTTGTTGCAATAACGGTAGCAAGTCTTCCAAGAGTAAGTCCAGTAGCGTCAATGACGTACCATTTTCTTTCTTGTCCTTGTATCTGTTTTGGCATTATAGTTTTCATAGTATCTTTTGTCTTTCTATATATAAATTATACGAGTTCGAGTAATACGAGTTTTGCGTTGTCTCCATCTCTGTATTTGATAGGAACAATTCTCGTAAAACCACTTGTTTTCTTTCCTTTGTATTTTGGAGCAACGTTTTTGAAAAGTTCCAGAGATGCATCTTTTGTAAAGAGGTACTCCATCACATATCTAATAGCATTCATCTCGTCTCTCGTATTTGCAGTGTTTATCAGCTTATCAATCATTGGGACAATAGATTTTGCTTTCTTCTCTGTTGTCTTTATTCCTTTGTGGAGAAAAAATGACGTAAGAAGATTTCTTTGCATAGATTTTCTATGTTGGAAGTCTTTTCTATTGAACTTGAGATGTTTTTTTACATTATGTCTCATTGCCTGGTCTATAAAATAATAAATAAATTGTTTTAGTCGTCTCCGAGAAGCTTGAGTCCTCTTTCACTGAGAGATTGTCTTATTTCAGTCATTGCCTTCTTTCCAAATCCCTTTATCGAGGAGAGTTTTGTCTCTGTACATTTTGTCAGCTGTTCTATAGAAAGAATATTTCCATTTATCAGTGCGTTCAATGTACGAGGAGACAGCCCCATAATCTCAATTGGTGTATAAGTTTCTTTTTCGAGTTCTTCTTTTACTTCTTCTTTTTCTCTACTGATGAGGTCTTTTACATCTCCTATAAAGTTTCCTTCTACCTGAAGCGCTTCTTCATTGAAAAGAGAAAAATAAGAAGTAAGCATTGCACCTGAGAATTTAAATGCTTCTACTGGAGTAATGATTCCTGTTGTAGCAATAGTCATCTCGAGCTGATCAAGATTTGTGTTATCTCCAACTCTCGTAGAACTAATATCGTATTTTACGTTGAGTACTGGAGAGAAGTTTGCATCGATAAGAAGTACATTTACATCTTCTTCTTTTGCTTTGAGATCCTCAATAGAATGATATCCTACGTTTTTTTCGATACGGATATCTATATCTAGTTCGAGTTTATCTTGATCTATTTCTGTTATATACATATCTGGGTTCAAAACCGTAACACCTGCTGGTGTTTTTATGTCTGATGCAGTCACTACACCTGACTTATTTTTTGTGAGTTTCATCCACTCTATCCCTTCGTCTTTTTTATCTATAATAAGACCTTTGAGATTAAGCATTACATCTATAACACTATCTTTGATCCCTGGAAGAGTTGAGTATTCATGTTCTACTCATTTTACTTTTATTCCTGTTATTTTCGTTCCTGGAATAGAAGAAAGTGCTACTCTTCTGAGTGAATTTCATAGAGTTACTCCGTATCATCTCGGTAGAGGAGAAATACTAAAAACAGAAGTATGTGTATCAGTATCTTGTTGAGTTATTTTTGGAACTCCTACGATGTTGTGAAGAATGTGCATATTTCGAGTTTAAAAGAAGTATTATATTTATGAAGAAAAGTGAATTACTTAGAGTAGAATTCAACAATTTTTTGAATATCGATAATCTGTTCGAAATCATCTTTTTCTGGAAGAGCTGTAACGGTAATTTTGAGATTTTTTATATCTACATCTATCCATTTAGCACTAGAGATTTTTCCTTTTGAGTCTTTTGCAAATTCTTCGAGTTCTTCGAGAAGAGATTTATAGAGTGGACTTTCTTTGAGTTTCGCTCTGAGTTCAATCACATCTCCTACCTTCAGAGATATAGAAGGAATCGTTACTTTTACTCCATTAAGAGTAAAGTGAGCATGACTTACAAATTGCCTTGATTGCATTCTCGTTCTAGCAAACCCTGACCTAAACACAACATTATCGAGTCTGAGTTCTAGAAGTCTGAGCATCTTTTCTCATGTTGTTCCAGTTGCTCCAGATTTTTGAGCTTTTTTAAAATACGAAAGAAATTGTTTCTCACTAAGTCCAAACATCCTTTTAGCAAGTTGTTTTTTCCTGAGTTGAGTTCCAAACTCACTCCCTTTTCTCCCTCTGAGAGGAGCTCTTTTTCCTTTATCTAGATCATATTTTTCTGTTCCAAAGAGGTTTACCCCCTCTCTTCTACAGAGTTTTTTCTTTGGTCAAGTGTAACGCATAAGTCGTTTTAATTAAGTTATCAATATTTATGAATGAACTGTTGTTTCTATTTTGTGTTGAGCCACGCTAGAATTACATTCTTCTCACTTTTTTCTTTTTACATCCATTATGAGGAACAGGAGTAATATCAAATATTGCTCTGAGCTCAACTCCACCAGATATAAGTCCTCTAATAGCTTGTTCTCTCCCAACTCCTATACCTTTTACGTATACATCAACTTCTTCGAGTCCGTGGAGTGTTTTTGCTTTTTCTACAGCTTGCTCCGAAGTGATTTGCGCTGCGTATGGAGTTGATTCTCTCGCCCCTTTGAAACCAGCACTTCCACCAGTTGCCCAGCTGAGAGTATTTCCATCCATATCAGTGATTGTAACAATAGTATTGTTGAATGAAGCAAGTATATGAGCTTGTCATTTCTGTACTACTCTTCTTGTTTTCTTACTTTTTCTCTTTACCACAGGAGTATCAGTAGTAGTTGTTACTTCTACTGGTTTTTTTTCTGTTGCAGTTGTTTCTGTCATGACAGTATATTATTTATAAATAATTATTTTTTCTTTCCGGCTATAGCCACTGATTTCCCTTTTCTTGTTCTTGCATTTGTTTTGGTACTTTGACCTCTAACTGGGAGTCTCTTTTGATGTCTGATACCTCTATAACATCTAATCTCCTGAAGTCTCTTTATATTCCCTGAAACAAATCTTCTGAGGTCACCTTCTACCATATGATTTTTGATCTCATCTCTGATAAGATCAAGTTCTGTTTCAGAAAGTTCATCTATCTTCCTTGTTGGTTCTATTTTTGTGGTTTGGAGGACAGCTTGTGCGGTTGTTCTTCCGATACCGTATATATATGTGAGAGCTATATCTGCGTGCTTCCCAGATGGAAGTACTACTCCAGCGATTCTAACAGCCATGAAATATGTAGTAAAATATATAAAATTAAATTATCCTTGTCTTTGTTTGTGCTTTGGGTCAGAGCATATAACTCTTACACATCTTTTTCCTTTAAATCTTCTAATAACTACCTTACAGTTTTGACAGATTTTTTTTGCTGATGGTCTAACTTTCATAATTATTCTCTTCTTTTAAGTATATAAATTATTATCTTTTATATGGAGTCTTCTTTAATTATCCTTTTTTTCCTTTTCCTGATCTATTATTTTCTCTTGCAGCAGCAGCTTCTTGAAAAGCTTGTTTACTTCCACGGAATGTAATTCTTCCTTTTGAAAGATCATAAGGACTGAGCTCAATAGTAACCAGATCCCCTTCTATCAATTTGATATAATTGTTTCTCATTTTTCCACTCAGGTACCCCTGAACAATACCTCATCAAAAATCATCTGGTAATTGAACTTCAAAAACCAAACTAGGGAGAGCCTTAATTATTTTTCACTCAACCTCTATTTTATCTTCCTTTGACATGGGTGTTTACGGGTGTTTTTCTTTAAAAAAGCTCGGGAATTTTATTGATAAAAAAATATTTTGCAAATGTTTTTTTACTTTTTGTCTTGTTCCCGAAAACAAGGGATTTCTTAGACTCGACTCTCAACTATTTTTTGTATTCTTTCAAGAATTTCTGGATTTTTCTTCGTTAGTTCTTTGATACTAAAATCAAGTATCGTAATCACTGATGAGTCACCTGCAGCAGTAACTGTTGCATTTCTTACAGTGTTTTCTCAAAAGAGAGCCATCTCTCAGAGGATATCCCCCGGAAGTACTGGTCCAAGCTGTATAGTATTACCAGATTCTTCTTTCAAAACAGTAAATGATCCTGAAACAACAATATAAAACGCATTGGGGTCATCTCATTGGGCAAAGAGTTGTTCTCAGGAAGCTATATGTTTCTTTTGACAAAAATACGACAAATGTGTTCTGTCTTCTTGCGATAAACTCTCAAAAAATCAAATTCAATCTAAAATCGACATGCTAAGAAAATTTAGAATATAAACTAATGTATTTCTATTTTATATACTTCGAGGATATCTTTTTCTTGAGGTTGCATATCTCCCGAAAACTTAATTCCACATTCTACCGGCCCTTCTACGGATTTTACTTCTTCAACTCACTGTTTGAGGGAAAGTATCTCTCATTTTCCAATAACAGAATCCCCACGTATCACACGAACTTTTGTATGATTTTCTATTTTTTGATCTTCCCCGAGAATCAATCCTAGGATCATGAATTTAGAAGAGGTATAAAATATACCCCCAACCTTTGGACTCCCAAGAATAATTTCTTCTTCTTTTGGATCAAGCATCCCGGTTACTATTTTTTCTACTCTCTCAGTTATATGATAGATAATACGACTCTCGATAAATTCTACCCCTGATTCTTCGAGGATATTTTTTGCACTAGGAACAATATCAACTCAAAATCCTATCAGTATTGCTTCACTTCATTCACACATCAGTATATCTCCCTCGGTTACATTTCCTACACCTGAGTGAATAATTGACACTGTTGTTTCTTCTGTTGAAAGTTTTAGGAGGCTATTTTTTATTGCTTCGAGACTTCCGTTGGTATCTGATTTAAGAACCACCTTAAGTTGCTTGAGCTTTCCTGATTTTATTTTCATCATGAGTAGATCTATCTGTGATGATTTCAGTGTTTGTTGGTTTCTTAGAGCCTCTCTATATGCCATAGCCTTTGTTCTCGCTGATTCTCCACTACTTACAACTTGAATTATATCTCCCCCATTTGCAACTTTGTCTAATCATACTATAAGAAGAGGGTCTCCTGGAATTCAGAGTTTTATAGCTTTTGAGGTATAATCTTTTATAACTTTGGCTTTTCCATATGAATCATTACAAACTATATTATCTCATTTATTGATAGTTCCTGTATTTATAAGAACCGTTGCAACAGGACCGAGTTGTGTATCAAGATGCGACTCAAGAACCGTTCCTACTGCTTGTCTATTTGGATTTGCCTTGAGTTCCTGTATCTCTGATACAAGAAGTATAATCTCAAGAAGTGAATCTATCCCAAATCCTGTCAAAGCTGAAACAGGAACCATAGGAGTGTCTCCTCCCCAATCCTCTGGAGTAAGCCCCTGTTCTGAGAGCTGCCCTTTTACATGATCAGGATTTGCTCCTTCTTTATCCATCTTATTGATAGCCACAATCACAGGAATACCAGCCTCTTTTGCGTGAGAGATACTCTCAAGTGTTTGAGGTTTTACTCACTCATCAGCAGCTACTACAAGAATAGCGATATCCGTAGACTTCGCTCCTCTCGAACGCATTACTGTAAATGCCTCATGCCCTGGAGTATCAAGAAAAGTAATTTTTTGATTTTCATACTCGACTTGGTAAGCTCAGATACTCTGAGTGATTCCTCCAGCCTCTCCTTCTGCGACTTTTTCCTTACGAATATGGTCTAACAGGGAAGTTTTTCCATGATCTACATGCCCCATAATACTGATAACCGGAGGCCTAGACTCGAGAGATGAGGTATCATCTTCTTTGAGGAACTCAGATATATCTCCCGAGAGAATTTCATCTATTCCAACTCCTGCTGAATCGTCTTTTTTAAGAGTGACTTCAAATGCTTCCGCAATAATACAAGCAGTATCAAAATCTACTGGGGAATTCATATTTACCATAAGTCCATTTTTCATGAACTCTGCGATGAGCTTTGGGAGCGCTACCCCTATCTTTTCTGAAAATTCTTTGAGAGAAAGGACTTCTGGGACTACGATAGTTTCTCCGGTACGATCGATAAGCTGTTGTTTGATATCTTCTATATTTTTTTCTTGTTTTTTCTTGTTTTTTATCTTGTTAGACCTTACAAAACCATCATCATCATATCCTCATTTGTGTTTGCGAGACTTATGGTATGGAGAAAGTTTTGGCTTTCTTTTAGATGCTGCTGAGTTAGTATCCTTGTTTGCTGATGGAGCAGATATCTTTCCTGCTGCTTTTCAAAAACCAGCCTTGAACTTCACAAGAGGTTTTTTATCATCAGAAGAAGACTGTGAGCCAACTGATCTCACAGTAGTACTTGTATTGTTTCAAGAAACAGGAGTACTAGAAATAACCTGATATGTAGGTTTTTTCTCTGGTATCTTATCAGGAGTATTATCTTGCTGTTTTGAGTCTTCTCTCACTAGCTCTACTGGTGCTTGTGGTTTTTTTACTACTGGTTTAGCCTTGAGTTTGATTTTCTTTTTTATAACTACTTTCTTTTTTGCTGCACCAGAGTCATTATCAGATTTTTGCAGCTGAGAATAATAGTCATCTACCTTCGTTATCATAAGCGAAAAATGTCCTTTTTGAAGAAATTAAAAATATAGCCCCCAATATAAGTTTTTTTGCTTCATTGTCAAAAAAAACGTCCCTTCCATGAAAAACTTGTAAAAACCTAAAAACTCGTTAGTCTGATGGAAATTTTTATTTGCTTTTGAGATGTAATGCAACAACAAATACAAGACATAGCAACAAGCTTCTTTGACCTCCTAAAAGTAGATTATAGTAACCTACTTATACAAGAAGAAGCCGAAAAGATCTATCTTATAGAAATACAAAGTGAAGACTCGAGTATTCTCATCGGTCCACATGGGAAAAATATAGAAGTACTAAAGTCACTCCTCAAGCTCGTTATCGGGAAAAAGATAGGTGAAAATATCATCATACACCTAGAGATAAACGACTATATGAAACAAAAAGAGGAAAAACTCTACACCTACATCAAGTCAAAAATCCAGTACGTTCAACAATCGGGAAAAGAAATCACTCTTCCATTTTTTACAGCATACGAGAGAAAAAAAGTACATTCTTATGTCGGAGAACAAGCAGAAAGCGTCTATACTAAAAGTGTTGGTGAAGGAGCTGAGAGAAGAATTCATCTCTGCAAGAAAGATCAAAAAATGACCATCGATATCGATGGAGATGATATATAATCAAAGTGTATGAAGTTATTTGTTACTCTCATAGGAATCGCTGTATGTAGTTGTTTTTTTTATTTTGTCAATAATCAAAACTATGACCTACATAAAACTATAAAAGATGAGATAATAGAACATCCCGATCTCTTACCAGACAGTAAAACTGCAAGAGCTACAAGTATAGGATTTAAAAATCTCGTTGCAGATCTATACTGGCTACAAGCTATACAGTATGTAGGTGGAAATGCTGTCTCAGCCGAGTACAAGAAGTATTTGTTTGTTATTCTTGATCTAATCACTGATCTCAATCCCTATTTTGAAAGTCCTTATATAATAGGACAACTCCTCCTCCCTGATCACAATGATAGATACGAAAATCGAAGTACATGAGAACAAGAAGAAAATATCAACCAAGCAGAAATACTCGGACTCAAATGAGTAGAGAACTTTTGTGATCAACAAAAGATAGAAGCAATATTTGCCCAAGACGATCTCGGGAAGCTCTGGGAAAATGATAGTCTCAAAAATCCCTGTCAATCCTATACTATACCGTATTATCTTGCGTATATATATTTCTTTTACCTAAACGATCCTGCTACTGCGTCTCAGTACTACAAAGTAGCAAGTACTCAGGAAGATGCTCCTGAAGGAGCAAAGATACTCACAGCAATCATGCAAGGGAAATGAGGAAATAGGGAAAAGTCTCTGTTTATGTTCCTCTCTCTGGCAGAAAATGCTCCAACCAGCCAACCTCTGTGTAAGGAGGTGAGTTCTCAGTTGCAAGATATCTATCTCGGTCTCACCAGTGGACAAGTCCAGTTAAATGGGGAGCTCATTGCCGCAGTAGAGCAAACTCGAAATGAAGTATTTCCAGTACTGACAGAAGAAAATGAAAACGAGATACTCGATGATACAAACTGTACAAATTTTCTCCACAAGGCTATTCGTGAACTCAATCTCCTCTATATAGCACAAGGAAATCAAAAATTCATGAACGATCATGAGCAAAACCTCCCTGCAAGACACGCAAAAGCACTATTTGAAACGGGATATATAGATTTTCTTCCTACTGACTATCAACAACTCCCAAGTTACGGTATCATCTACGCATGGGATTATGAGAGAGGAAGATATGATTATGAAAACGGGGAATACAGATAAGTCCTACAACCCTACTATTTCTTTGAGTTCTAGATATTTATCACTGTGAATCTTCTCTGCAAGAGCGTTTCCTCTATCAAGCTCTGCCTGTACAAGACTATAATCATCCATGTATTTTTGGTATCTTTCCCTGGCTGGTCAAAAATACTCGAGAAGTATATCAAGTAATTCGAGCTTTGCATGCCCATATCCGTAGCCTCCAGCTCTATATTTTGCTGCTATTTCCTCGAGTCTCTGACCAGATGTGAAATACTTCATGAGTGCGTAGACATTGCAGGTATCTGGGTCTTTCGGATCTTCTAGTGGAGTATCATCCGTGACAATAGACATAATTTTTTTCTTGAGTGTTTTCTCATCATCAAATATTCCGATAAAGTTATCATAACTCTTACTCATCTTGCGTCCATCAGTTCCTGGTATTGTAGCCACAGTATCCGAGACATATGGTTCTGGGAGCTTGAAAAACTCTACTCCATAGGTCCTATTAAAATTTCCTGCGATATCACGCGCGAACTCGAGATGTTGTTTTTGGTCTTTTCCTACTGGTACCATATCGACATCATAGCCGATGATGTCAGCTGCCATAAGTATAGGATAGTTAAACACAGCCATATTTATTTCAGAGTTTTTATTTTGACTATCCTTGAAACTATGAGCTCTGAGCATGAGACTATAGGGAGTCACACTCGAGAGGATCCAGGTGATATCGTTTATATATGACATCTGGGACTGTTCAAATATCGTAAAAGGAGCATCGTTCGGCATAAGAGCAAGAAGCTCAGCAGCGAGACGATGCTTGTTGGATCTGAGAGTATCTGCGTCATGTACCGAAGTGAGTGAATGAAAATCGGGAAGAAACAAGAACCCTTCTTGTCATTGTACTTTTTCTAAAAAAGGTTGATACATACCGAGATAATTTCCAAGATGCATTCACTTTCCTGTTGGTTTTACTCCTGTTAGTATTCTCATATATAACACGTCATTAAAACTAAACTATTTTGCGTATTATATAAGAACTCTCAGTGAATACAATTTACAATGCTATATTTAATGAGATAGAAAAAATAGTATTCTAGTAAATACACAAAAAAACACTCCCATTTTGGGAGTGTTTTTTATATGGTATTATTGTGCAACTTTATCAGACGATAGGTATTCTGATATAAATTGTCCTACCAGAGGAGCTGGTTTTTGGAATATTTGTGATCCAAAACTTACGATAGTACCTACACTTATCTGACCTGTAGTTGTGTCATTTGAGATGTATGTTCTATTGTTTACAAGTTCTGTGAGATCACCATAGAGAGATCCTTTTACTCTGAGAGTATTACTATCTGAGTAGTCACTTTCTATACTTCCACCTCCAGAAGAGCTCGGGATAGAGATATATGTTCCGGTGATATCGGTAACATTTTCTCTTATTACGATATCTCCTCCTCTTACTACAAATGCTATATTATCACTGTAGCTGAGATTTCCTTCGATAACGAGGTTACCGTCCTGAACTATGTAGGTTCTTGGTCCTGAGAATGCTCCCGGTATAGAGTTAATCACGAGATTTTCTCCTTTTACGATAAATACATTTTCAAGTCCGTTATAGTTTTGTACTTTCGTACTTGTGAGACTGGTCACATTTGTTCTGCTCGCTTTTGGAGCTGTTGTTTCTATATTTTCTACTGTTTGGTTTATTGCTGTTGTTTCTTGTATTTCTTGTACAGCTGTCTGGGACGTAACTTCTGCAGTATAACTTGATACATCACCTGTAGAGACCGAGCTTCCGACAAAGTTTTTATTTTTTGCTTGCTCTTGAAACGCTACTTTTGCAATATTGGCAATAGAAGAAGTGTCTTTTACAAAACTCGTACCTCCACCAGTAGTTGCAATACTTGGTTTTGAAACTCTTACATTAAGAGGAGCTACAAAGTACGCATCATCATAGAGTCTTCCATCAGTTCTAATCGTAGTAACGAGAGTGTTTCATCCATAACTTTGTCCTGCTGGGATTCTATCCTTGTTTCCTGTATACTGAGGAAAGTTATCAAATGTAACTCTCTCTCCTGGATAGAGAATATCGTTGAGTGGTGTACATTGTGTTGTAGTACCATCAAGAGTATTTCCATCAGTCAAGCTCACACAAAGATCATCAAAGAAGAGATCGTAGTTAGAGTTATTGACAATAAATGGAAGTTCTCCATTTTCCACAAGTGGATTTTTTCTATCTCAAATTACTACGTTTCAGACAGGTCCAAATGAGATACTACCTTGGTCTGGAAAGGTAAATATACTTCCTGTTACTGGAGTAGGACTCGGAGTTGGAGTTGGAGTTGGAGTAGATCATCCTCAACTAGATCAACCTCACCCTGAACTTCATCCACCTCAACCTCAACTAGATCAACCTCACCCTCAACCTCATCCACCTCAACCTCATCCACCTCATCATCCACTAATTTGACACGTAGAGGTACAACCACTTGGGAAATCTCCAAGTGTAGTTGTTCCATCTTCATTGGTAATAACTACTCTTTCACATTGTTCTTGAACTCCATTACTATTTGGTCTTTGGATCACTCCATCTCCACATACAAGTGGTTCTGTTGTGAGTTCACATGCGAGTCTTGACGTAAAGGCTCATGGTGAGATAGCTGCTTCACAGATAGCTGTATTTACTTGTGGGGATGGATTATCTCCACCTGAGAATCCACAATCAAATGTAGCTTCTGTTCTATTTGGATTACTTGGATCACGTTGAGCTGGGAGAATTTGGAGCGGTGTTCCATTTCCACAATCAAGTCTAAATTGTGAAGCTATAGCATTACCAGTACACGTTATATTATTCCCATTTCTATCTATCGCAAGACAAGTATTTGGATTACCACCTCCTCCTGGAGGATTATTTCATTGAGTTACTGTAACGGTTTGCTGACAACTATTGTTTGTAATAGTATCATCTATCGTACATGTTGGAGTAAATGACCCAACTGTCGTATAGTTACAAGTTCTTGCAAATGTTTCTGTTCCATTGTTTGAACCACTTCCTGTAAATGTTACTCCATTTCCACAGTCAATCTGAAATGTTGTTACATTTTCACCCGTACATACTACGTTTGAACTGAGTGAGTTTACTCCCGTTGATGGAGAAGCTGTCAAATTCGTACACATAGGTCATTCTAGGAGAATATTTGTAGGATCATCATCATCTACCGTCGTTCCACTATCTACACCGTCTGCTTCTACTGTTACAGTATTTACAAAACTTTCTGTAGTGTTTGGTCTATCACATGTATAGGTAAATGTTTCTCCTGGATCAAATATTGCGTCATTATTTCCTACGTGTGTAAACGTGAGAAATGTAGTAGGAGAAGTAGAAGGAAGTGTGACACTTCCAGCACAATTTGGTCCAAGAGGATCAGAAAGTACGATATTTGTAAGTCCTTCCGTACCATCATTTGTTACTGTAATCTCAAATACTGCACTCTCTCCTGAATCTATAGTTTGTGAATCATTTCTCACAACTCCATCTTGGTCAACTGGGTTGTTATCTGTTTTATCTACTGCGATACTTGGTCCTGGAATCACAATCGGTTCTAGGTCACTGTCATCTTCATCTCCCCCTGGATTACACCCATCTCCGATATCATCGTTAACTTGTGTTCCATCATTTTCTCCTGGTTGGTTCCCATTTGTATTGTCAGCCACTGAATCACAATCGTCGTTATTATCTTCTGAGATTTCAGCAAAGTTTACTATCGTTCCAGCAGCATCAGCGTCTATAGTAAATGTAATAGGTACTATGACTGATTGCCCTGCAACTATACTTGGAACAACGATTGTTGCTTGGTTCCCTGAAAGCGTCCAATCAGTATCGTTTAGAGTCAGTCCATCTGGAATAAAGTCTGTTACTTCTACATTTACTGCATCTATTGTCCCTTGATTAAATACTTCTATATCAAATGTAAGAGTATCTCCTACTGCAAATGGTCCTGGGGTTGACGTAGAAACTGTTTTTCTGAGTGCGAGGTCAAATACTGGTCCATCAACCATTATTGGTTCTAAATCATTGTCATCTTCATCTCCTCCTGGGTTACATCCGTCTCCGATATCATCGTTGACTTGTGTTCCATCGTTTTCTCCTGGTTGGTTCCCGTTTGTATTATCAGCAACTGAATCACAATCATCATTGTTGTCTTCTGATATCTCTGCAAAGTTTACTATTGTTCCTGATGCGTCTGCATCAACTGTAAAAGTAATAGGCACCGTTACTGAGTCTCCAGCTGCAATAGCTGGAATAACAATAGTAGCCTCGTCTCCTGAAAGTGTCCAATCAGAATCATTGAGTGTTAATCCTTCTGGAATGAAATCTGTTACTTCTACATTTGCTGCTTCGATATCTCCCTGGTTAAATACTGTTATATCAAATGTTACCGTAGATCCTGCCACAAATGGTCCTGGAGTACTAGGATAGAGTGTTTTTCTCAGTGCAAGGTCAAATACTGGATCCATAACTATAATCGTTTCTGGATCACTATCATCCTCGTCTCCTCCTGGATTACATCCAGTACCTACAGCATTGTCATCTGGTGCCCCGTCGTTATTTGGATTGTTATCTGGAGTAGAGTCACAATCATCTCCACTATCTGAACTGATCTCTGCGAGATTTGTAATAGGTCCTGTAACTCCTGCATTTATTGTAAATGTTATAGGAAGTATAACCATCTCTCCTGGTTCAATAACAGGAATTGTTCTTGTAACTGTATTATTTGTTCCTACCGACCACCCATTTCCTGGAACAAATGTAAGTCCTTCAGGGATAAAGTCTGTTACTTCTGTATTAGTCGCAACAACATTTCCTTGGTTGATAACTTGGATGTTAAATCTCACAGTATCTCCAGGAGCAAATGGTCCTGGAGTAGAAGCTGCAAGAGTTTTTCTCAGTGCGAGGTCAAACATCTCTGGAACTGGGAGGACAAATACATTTGTAGGATCATTGTCATCTACAACTGTACCCGAGTTTACTCCTGTACCTACTACAGAAATAGTATTTACATAGTTAGACTGAGAGTTTGGTGCCTCACATATATAGGTAAATGTTTCTCCGATGTTGAAAATAGCATCTCTGTTTCCGATTCCTCTAATTAGAACTGCTGTTTGAGAAGCAGATCTATTACACGCTGGAGCTCTTGGATCTGTAAGAATTACATTTGTAAGGTCTTCTTCCCCGTCGTTTGTGACTGTGATTCTAAATACTGCTGGGTCTCATTGATTTACCGTTTGAGAATCATCTTCATTTGCATCGAGATCATTTGGATTTGCATCTGTTTTGTCTACGGTAATTCTTGGAGTTGGTTGAGCGATAGGAGTACAACTCACTGTGCTACAAGTTGTTTCATCAAAACCTGGAGCAAGTGGGTCACATGTTTCTCCAAAATCTGGATTTACAATTCCATCACCACAATACTGAAGTTCTATATTTTGACATTCATTCTCATGAAAACGAAAATCTGAAAGATGAGCATTATTTACCCTTACATTATTAACTCTAGGGTCACGTCCTGGTCCGATATATGAAAAGGTAAAATCTCATATATTTATACCAGTAGTTCCTATAGCATAGTTTCAGACATTATAGACAAATTGTACATTTCTGTTATTTGGATCTGTTGGTCTATTAAACGTACAATTTGAAGAGAATGCTAAAACTGTAGTATTTGCAGGAGCAATCGTACTAGATGTCCTCCAAGAATCTGAAGTTGTACACCCAGATACAAGATTATTATCTGATTGCCAAAGCCTTACAGTAGATCTTCCACTTGAAATAGCTCTTCTAGTCGGACTTGGAGTATAGGTATCTCCTATAAATCTTGTCACTCTATTGTTATCGATATAGAAAATTCTATCGACATCTGCACCAGTACAAGAAAATTCTTCTCTACTTGAATTTGAGAATTGTACTGCATATGTGCTATGAGTAAAAAGGAGTGCTACAAGAAAAAACAATGATAGTACAATTTTTTTCATAATATAATATTAAAAGTTAGCTCCCGAGGTAATCTCAGGTATATCTCTAGGTTCTCCGTCTAGCACTGCTTCAGGAGCAGCGCTCTTTCCGCAAGAAACCAATAAAATGCAAGTAAATAAAATAAGTATATAGAACTTCATAATGTATTTTTATTTTAATTAAAAGTGATAATAGGTATAAAATATAAAATGTCAAACATTTTTTGACATTTTATATTATTTAATATATTTCTATAATCATTTAGGTAAAGGTACAGCATCTATAATATCTCTTGGAGCGTCATCTATAGGTAATGAAGAATCGTTATTTCATGCTATAGCGCCACTTCCTCCCCCTAGAGATATCGGAATTGCTACTGGAATAGATTTCGCAGAAGTAATAGTTGTTTGAAGAGGTTCATTCACTGTCAGTACATTTGTACACTCTCCTCTAAAATAGATAGTAGAACCATTCACTTCCATTGCAGTAATATTATCACTACTTACCTCTCCTTGGAAAGATGCTTCGAGTGTTCTCCCCGTATTACTTTCTATATTTTTATTAATAGATGCCATCTCTTTTGCATTTAGACTTCTCATAGATGTAAATCATTTTTTGAAATCTGCAACACTGATAGGACGTCCTGTATGAGTACGTACTCCTGCTATAACATGAGTCAAGATAGAGTGTTTGTCTCCAGCTACTTTTGTAGACTCCATACGAGTAAGGAGTTCTCCAAGTTGCTCAGGAGTTGGATTTTTTGGAAGTTCAAATCCATATGCATTTTGAGAATCCAATTTACTCGCTGAGATAGAAGTAAGTTCGTCTGTATACCCTATTTCTTCTGCAACAGTTTTAGCTGTAGCTGCTCTCTCTGCACTGGTATCATTTCCTACAATACTATCGTATTTTGCGTCAAGTGAAGTTATTCTTCCTGATTCAATACCAACATTTTTCAAAGATTCTTTTATTTCATTAGTACGCTTTTCCCATATTTTTGATTTTCAAACTCTCTTCTCTACTGTTTTTAATCTTTTTAGTGCAACTTTATATATCTCAAGAAGGATTTGTTTTGCTCCTTCTGTATCATTTGTATCCTCAAATGTATCTATAAGTTTTTCTATTCTCTTTTTATCTTTTAAACCTCATGTAAGAAACGCGTACCCATCATTTACAAATAGACCTTTTAGTTGTCTTCTGAGATTTGCAGGGAGAAGATATGGATTATTCAGCTCATCTAGTACTCCGGTTACATCTTTAGAGGTAGCCTCATCACTGATAATAAGTTCTCTCATGTTTGCATCGAGATCTCCTCTACTATCCATAAGTTTAAGTATTTTTTGAACTTCTGGTCCTTTATGGAAATCCTTTCAAACGTTTATCCCAAAAAGTTCAAGAGCTACGCTACTTCCCCCAGAAACAAATGCTGAAACAACAGCGATAGTTGCAAATCTCGTAAGACCTGCCTTATTGATCCCTTTATCTCCAGTGATCTCTTGTACTTGATTGTTTGTAACTCCGAGCTCTCCTGCAAGTTTTTTGTAATTCGGGCTCACTACTTGATTTGCAATACCAAGAAGTCCTTTATTGTTACTAAAAAGTTTTACCTTTCCGTCTTCTTTCTGTTCCCCATATACCCTATTATACGCATCAAGGTATTCTTGGATATCTTTGAGTTGCGTGATAACTTCTTTTCCGAGTTCACTATGTCCTCCTTCAGCAGAACCTCCATCTATAAAAGCCGTAAGTTGAGCTCTCGAGTTTGGCCCCCAAGCTCCATCTGCTTTTGTTCCAATAATTCTTTGAACATCTTTCACTGCATTTTTACCTTTTTTTAGGTATGTATTGAGAGCTCTTTGAGAGTTTGCTCCCCAATCTCCATCTACTTTTGTTCCAATAAGCGTTTGAAGAGCTTCTACATTTCCTGATTGAACTTCAGATGATTCGTAAGAAGCATTATCATTATCACTCAAAGTAACAACTTTAGCTTCACCAACTTCAGATCTATGATCTTGTTGTGCGACCTTTGCTTCTTGTACTACTGCTTTTCTTTCTGGGATAAATCCCATCTTCAAAACAGAGTTAAGTCTGACTGCTTGTTCTCCATTTTTAATCTTTTGTATTTGAGACCCTTTGAGTACACGAGAAAGAGCCTTTTGAGATTCTTTCGTAAGACTATTGTAAAATTCTTTATCAAGAACTTCTTGAGGAGTTACAGAACTTGACTCAGCAGATCCTGCTCCCCCTTCTAGACCACCTGCGAGGTTTCTTTCGAGTAGAAGACTTTTTTGTATGTGTTTCATATTTTTGTTTTAAAAATATAAAGTAAAGTAGTGTGTTACTTTCTCGGGTAAGGAACATATCGATCTGTCCTCGCTCAAGAAACTAACGTTTTTGTTTGTTCGTCAATTTGACGTACACTAAAACGGTATCACACAAAAATATATATTGCAACGAGCAAAACATAAAAAGACAAGAAAATAGCTTGCCTTTTTACACTTTTATAGTGAATGGACAATAAAAGCTCTCAGTAGCATGTACTGAGAGCTTTATAAGGATATACATAGTTTCAAACTATGCTCTTCTCATAAATTTGAGGAATCCAAATCCAAGAAGAAGTGCGAGAAGTATAAGAAGGATATGTTCTGCTCCTGTTTCTGGAAGTTGTTTTGGTTGTTCTACTACAACTGGTGGTTGTTCTGTTGGAGTATCTCCTGATGTGAAGAGTACACACTCATTATGAGATTCTCCTTCTATCGTAATATCTCCATCAGCAGATATATCATGAGAGATAAGTTTATAGACGAGAAGTCCTACGTTTGATCCTGTAGGAGCATTGTTTGAATCAAGAGTATATGCGTACCCAAGAGTAGACTCAAGCCATGTAACTTCTGATCCACTTGGAACGATGTATCCATCCTCTGATTCACTATAGAGGTTATTGAAAGCATCTGTATACTGCCAGAACCCATCTCCTGAAGGAGTTTGTGACCAAGATACATCTCAAGAGAGAGAAACAAGTTCTGGGAACTCTTGTTCTTCTTTATATACGATGATATCTCCTGACTTATCATTGAGAAGATCATCTGTAAGAAGTCCGAGGTTGTCTCCAACAGAAACAGACCCTCCATCAAAACATTGGCTACAAGCATTTCCAGCAAATGCTGGATCAGTATCACAGCTTACTTCTGGGAGTGCTGCATATGTAGACGATACTGAGAGAGCAACAAGAAGTGATGTTGCGATAACTTTTGCAAGTTTCATAACTGAGTAATATAAAAGATAAAATACGGTGTAACGCAAGCAATACTAATAAAACTCCTACCTACTGTCAAAGTATAAACAAGGGAAATATCTTTACTTTTTTATTGTTTTATTTACAAATAATTGTTGAAATATAGCAAATATCGTAGACATTCCCCAATAGAGTCCTACTCCAGCAAAGAGTGTAAAGGTAAATACAGCCACCATAGCTGGCATACCATAGAGCATAAACTTATTCATCATTTCTGGATCTGGCATCATACTATTGTAGTCTTTCTCTCATTTTTTCTTTTCAAGAACAACTCATTTCTTATCTGACGCATTTGCTTGATTATTTGCAAGCGAGAGTCTTATCTGGATATACTGTATAATTGCAATAGTTATAGCCAAAATAGCACCAGTTATGCCTCCTGCAGCCAAGAGATCAATACCATAAAAATACTGTGATATCTGTGATATCTCAAAGTGTTGTAAAAAACCATAGAGATGAAACGCATTGGAAGGGTCTTGTATATTGAGGATAATATTATAAATCACTAGAAGTATTGGCATCTGGATAATCAAAAAACCACAAGACCCGAGAGGATTTACTTTTTCTTTTTTATAAAGAGCCATGAGCTCCAGACCGAGTTTCTGTTGATCTCCTTTATGTTGTTCTTGAATCTTTTTAATTTTTGGTTGAATTTTTTGGAGTTTTCTCTGACTCACCATCATCTTGTGCTGAGGATAGAGTAGCAAAATACGTATCAAAATAGTGATACAAATAATTCCCCACCCAAGAGAGTAAGAAAACAATTGTATAAGATAAGCTGTAGCATTGAAAATAGGAGCAAAAAACAGTCCTACAAATATCTTTCCGATGGTTCCTCTATGAGCGATTTCTATCTGTGATATGTATTTTTTGTCATCTACTTCCAGTTCAAATACATAGTTTCCAGGCTCTCAAAAAGTATCGTGAAGCTCCGAATAATCAAGTTTTGCACTTTCTGAGGGAGCCAGAGCTACATCTCCACAATACCCTTCTGGAAGAGGAACCTTGCTTCCTGCATAGTTTATGGAGAGGGCACTACATCAGTCAAAATTGAGATTTTCAGAGGTATTATTGGTAATGTTGAGAAATACAGTTGCAGGTATAGTATAACTCGAACTAGATGGAGATAAGTCTATTCCTGAGACGACTCGTGTTTCTTTGGAAGAAGAAAAGAACTGAAATGTAAAAAATATAAGGAAGAAAATAAGGAGAAAATCGAGAACTTTTTTCATAAGAGAGAGTAAAAATATAAGAGTCTATAAATAAGAGGAGGTTTACTTGCGTTTTTTGAGCAGAAAAAGTATATCGTTTTTGAAACTATCGTGAATTCTTTTTTCATTTTTATCGAGTTTTGTCTTCGTCTTGACCACAAATACTGTGTCAAAGCTCCCTGTCTGGAGATGAGGGGTAACCAAATCATAAAAAAAACGACGAAAATAGTTTCTCTCTACATTGGTCTTTACAGATTTCCCCCCGATAACAATAGCAAACCTATTGTATCAGAGCCTGTTTGGGAGAGAATTACTGACAGTATTATAAGAAAAAAAAGGTTTTCATTTTCGTAAAACCTTTTGTGTTTCTCTTTCTTTGAGTCTGTATTTTTTTTGGATCATCTTAATTCCTAGGAGTTTTAGATTCTCTACTTATTAACGATAGCACCTTACTAGAAGCATATTAGAACAAGGAGTTCAAGGAGAAACTATACTTTTAAGGTAAGCGTACGATGAAGTACCTGTTCGAAAAAGTATAATTTTGACGATGAAATCCAAGGTTATAATTTATTTTCTCTTTGTATAGTTTCCTTTTCCGTCAAACGGTGACTTCCTCGCAGTCCCTCCTGCGATGATATGCATCTTCGCCTTCCCGTTAATTTCTTGATATCTTTTTGGATAGCTTACAGTGAGTTGGTGTCTTCCTTTTCTTCTTCTATTTTTGAGCACTTTTCTCCCACTCGCAGTAGAACTTCTTTTGAGAAATCCATGTACTCTGAGTCTCTTTCTTTTCTTGAGTTTTCCTAACATCTGTAAACAATTAATAGGTATGTATTAAAATTTTGCCTCGTGATTCTATAGAGAAATAGTAGAAAGTCAAAAAAATAAATTAACTTTTGCTCTTTTATTCTTTCACGAAAGAAACTTATATCTTTTTATGATATAACTGTCCCTTCCCTCTCGCCATTTATAGCTCGCATCATAGCTCCTTTTTTATACAGATTTACGACTTTGAGAGGCATATTTCCTTCTTTTGCAAGAGTAATAGCTGTATGGTCCATGACACGGATATTTTTTGTAAGAACTTCGTCATAGTTCGCTGACTGTATCATCTGAGCACCGGGATTGGTCTTTGGGTCACTATCATAGACTCCATCTACTTTTGTAGCTTTGATACACATATCACACTGCATCTCAAGTGCTCTGAGAACTGCTGCACTGTCTGTAGTAAAAAATGGACTTCCTGACCCTGCTACACAGATAACTACTCTTTTTTGCTTGAGGTGATGTACAGCTTTTGGAGTGACGTAGTACTCTGCTACTTCTGGCAAGTGTAGTGCAGACATAAGGCGAGTATCGACTCCAGCAACAGAAAGTGCATCTTTGAATGCAACTCCGTTCATAATAGTAGCAATCATTCCCATATAGTCAGCTGCCGTTCTATCCATACCATTAGCCGAGGCAGCAAGTCAACGAAATATATTTCCTCCTCACAATACAATCGCAAGCTCTACTCCCTGGTCTTGAATCTCTTTTATAGATGCTGCAAGATCTCTGAGAAACTGAGGATCAATACCATTATCTCTTTCTCATTGTAATGCTTCTCACGATATCTTGAGAAGAACTCTTTTGGTCATAATAATTGATCTGTTAAAAAATTAGTCTTGGGAAACGATTTCTCTCATAAGACGATCGACAATAGCAATACTTTGAAAACTATCTGCTTGTTCTTTGAGTTCAGTATTTTTGTCAGAGATATTTTCTTTTGTGACTCCTGTCCCTGTATCTATTTGATAGGTTCCATAAAGTCCATGAACGAAGTCTACATAATGTCTCGTATATACGTAGTTATCCTCATCTCCGAGAGTAATAACATTAAAAGATATCCCTTTATCCTTTATGATATCTCTACAAGTATTCCAAAAAAACCACGTGTTTATCTCCTCTGTAAGGAATTCTGTCAATCCATCACAATTCACTTCTGCGGCTCTTTGAGAAACTTCGAGAGTATCTATGTTACTATAGGTAAAACTCGTAGCACCAAGAGAAACAGGGTCTCCAAACTCAGCACTTTTGGGAAGATCTATCTCAAGACTCAGTTCTTCTGTACCTATAATACTTGGTTCAAACTCTACTTTTGTAGCGTTTGGATCCTGGAGTTCTATCGTGATTTGTGTCTGGGATACAGTATCTCCTTTATGAGCTGTTACTGTATATACATTGGTCCCAAAATCTAGTACTTGAAACTTAGGAGACGCGATGTATTTGAATGCGTCATCTCATTTCTTGAAAGTCTGAAGTGTATAGCGATCATCAGGAAATACAGAATCTCAGTTCCTAAAAGATACTTCTATCTTATCAACCTCTGTGAGTGTCGTTCCTGTGATTTCGACAGATCCGTCACGATCGATATCTTCATCTATAGGATTTATTTCTACAAATTGTTCTTTTGAAAGCGACTCTATCTGTATAGTTTTTGGTTCAGGTTCTTGAGGCTCTGGCTCTGAAATAGTGGTATCAACAGACTCAGTGAGATTTTCTACAGGAGTCTCTTGCAGTACTTCTGGTGATGACTCTTCTGAAAGTAGTTGTTTCTTGGCTGCATCTATATCGACATTTTGTGAACCACAAGACGCAAGCAGTATCGAAGCACATAAAAGTACAAGTATATTTTTTTTCATAGGTCTATATTTTAAAAAATATTTACTCACAAGTATTGTACCCAAAAATACAAGTTTTGAAAGAACAAGAACTACACTTCAATAACGATTGGAATAATCATCGGTTCTCTATCAATACGTTTGAGGAGAAATGTTTCTAGGTCTGTGCGAAGAAGTTTGAGAAGGTCTTTTTCCTCTATATCTGGTACATCTTTTACCGTATTTTCATAGGTTTCACGGGCTTTTTTGATGAGGATTCTGTGGATATAGCGTACTTCATCGAGATAGGCTAGTCCACGAGTTTCTATTTTTATATGTCCAAGGATCGCTTTGGTTCTCTTATCAACTTTGAAAAGTATCACAAGCACTCCAGAGTTCATCATCTTTCCACGGGCTTTGAGTACATGACTATCAGCTGTACCTATACCATGTCCATCGACGATGAGGTCTTGGATAGGGACTTTTATCTTCGAACGAAATACTGTTCCTCCAGGAGCAAAGTCTACGATATTTCCATTATCGAGCATCAAAACATTTTCTTCTTTCCAACCTATGTCGATAGCTGTTTGTTTATGGATAGAACGGAAATACAAATCCCCAAATATAGGAGAAAAGAATTTTGGATTAAACAGACGAATAAGCATCTTTTGTTCTTCTTGATATCCATGACCTGAGGTATGTACATTTGCGTTATCTTTGGTAATAACCTTTACTCCATACGCAACAAGTTTATTGATAGACAGAGAAACACTTCTCTCATTTCCTGGAACAACACTAGAAGAAAATACCACCGTATCATTAGATTGTATTTCGATCTGTGCGTGTTTTCATTCTGCCATTCTTGTAAGTGCTGAGAACTCTTCCCCCTGACTTCCAGTAGTTATCACTACCTGTTTATTGTTTGGGACTTCTTTGAGGTTCTTTGGAGTTGCTTTTCTGATTGTCCCTGGCTTTGATTTTATATATCAGAGTTCTTTCGCGATAGCGATATTTTCTACCATACTTCTCCCTGTGAGAAATATTTGTTTGTCGTATTTTTCACAGATCCACACGAGTTGTTGTACTCTAGAAATCCATGACGAAAAAGTCGCGATAAAGAGTCTTCCTCCTGTACATTCTCTCACGATTTTTTCGAGTTCTTCTCCGACATATTTTTCACTCATAGAAAAACCTTTCCTATTTGATCCCGTCGAGTCTGCGAGCAAGAGATCAATACCTCTTTTCCCGATTTCATGATATCTCTTGAGATCTGCAGGTGCGTCTATAGCAGGAGTAAAGTCTATTTTTATATCTCCCGTATGAACTATCTTTGTTCCTCCTGGAGACTCGATATAGAGTCCAGCACAGTCAGGGATTGAGTGATTCACATTGAAATACTCAACTTTAAATTCTCCTATCTTGTTTGAGTTCGGTACTGAAGCATCTACTACAACAAGTGTAGCTTTATTGAGAAGTTTCTTTTCTGCAAGTTGTTTCTTGATAAGACCAATCGTTAGTTTTGTCCCATAGAGAGTCGGGAAATCGAGAGCTGGGAGAATATCTTTTATAGCTCCAATATGATCCAGATGGGCATGAGTAATGAGAAATCATTTGATTTGTTTGGTATACTTGGTCAAAAACGATACATCTGGAATCGAGTAATTTGCTCAGAGCATCTCTGGTTCTGCAAACTGTACTCCACAGTCTACGAGAATAAGATCATCCTTATACTGGAACATTCCCATATTTTTTGCCCCGATTTCATTATTTCCCCCGATAGGGATATAACGAGTATAATTATCTCTCAGAGAAGGGAGATAGAACTTTATCTCTGGAAAAACAATTCCTTCTCTCTCTCATGTGGCACGGGAAGTAGGAACAGCTCTCGAATTATTCCCAGAACTTTGGGTTTTATTGTTGCGTCTATTGTTGTTTTGTGGACGTTTTCCTCCAGAGTGATGAGCTGGCTTTTTGTGGTTTTTTGTCTGAGGTTTTGGATCCTGGGTTTTTGGTTTGTCAGCAGGAGTCTTATCAGACGAAGAAGGAGAACGTGATAATGATCAAAGCTCATTATCAAGCTCATCTAGAAAATCTTTCATAAAAAAAAATTATGTAAATAAATAGTGATATATCTCTATAAAATGAAATTATAGGGTGTGAAAAGTCATTAATTATGAAAATGTTTCCATAAATACTTGGAAAAAAAGTGTCTTTTAATAACTTTTTAAACCTAATAATTAGCTAGAACCAAAGCAAAATATGTGTGATATGTGTCAGAAACAAGTTGTATTTATGTATATAATTATATGTTATTTTTCATATATTGCAAAAAATTATTTACATCAAATGGAATCTTGGTGATATCCCGATAATACGACCTGATGACGTTTTGGTCTGAGAAATCCGTTCCAAAAAAATCATTCCCTTTAAAAAGATATCTTCTAAAAAAATTATATTTTTCTCGCATAATTAAGCTCTGCTTAGACTTTTCAAGAAAATCATCGTTATGTAAAACATAATAGGTAAAACTCTCTGAAAAGTCTTCGTATTTATTGGTCATAGCGTAGCCCGAAACAAAATCGGATTGTTTCTGTCACGGGAGTATAATACTCGTAGTCTTCCATGAAATATCATAAAATCTGTTACTTATATCCGATCCACGGTCACGAGAAAAGAAATAAATATCGAGATAATGTGCAAACTCATGAGTAAACACTGAGAGAAATTCGTCCTGATCAAGTTCAGTAACTCCAAACATCTTGATAGTTTTTTGTTTCATTTTTCAGCGAACATCTATGAGGTCTTTATAGAGTTCTACCTTCAGATCTTGTATTTTTGGAGCAAAAACTGGAGTTGTCAAAACCTCTCGAGAATTATTCTCATAGCTCAAAACTTCTGAAGCAAAAAACTCTGGAATATAAGAAAATAAGAAAGATTCTTCTTCCAAAGACTCAACAATTTCTGGCACCTTAGGGATAATGGCTGGTTCTTCTAGGGGAGATGAAAGTTCTTGCTGATCATGGATATGTCCATCTCCTTTATCATGTATCTGCGTAAAGTCTCCTGGGAGTGTTGGTTCGATGTGAATCTCCTCTAGAGACGCGGAACTATAAGTCGGTAGAATATACTGTCAAACGAGAAAAATAATCCCTGCAAATAATGTAGAGAATACCGTGAGTTTTAAGAGACTTTGGAACAATAACATAACCTGAGATCTAAGATGCAACTGCAAAGATAAAGTTTACCACTACGGATATAAGAGCAGAAGCTGTAACAACTGCTATAAAACCAATAATTGACCATTTTACAACGTCCTTTCATTTTTTGATTTTTTCATCCTCTCCTGCAGAAATCGTCATCAAAAGTGCTCCATAGACTATAGCTCCAACGGCGAGAAGTCAGAGAATTCACGCGATCGCACGAGTCCATGAGTTGATTTTATTTTTGAAGTCTCACTCTACACGAAAATCTCCCGACTGTACGAGGTTCGTCCCAGAGAGGCATCCGGTAAGAGCATCTCATATATCTCCGTTCCCACTATAGCTACAACCTGCTCAAGATGAGTTCAGTATATCTTCATCATCTGTATTATCTGGTCTTGGTGTCGGAATGGGTATATCTGACCTCGGAGCTGGTGTCGGTACGGGCACGGATGAGGGTGCTGGAGTTGATGGAGTGGAAATACGAGAATTCGCTTCTCTCACAGAAATCCCTTCTTCTCTTGCCTGCACTGTAGAAAGAGAAAGGAATAACACAACAAAGGAAAGTATAAATAATTTCATATTTCTAAAAGTTAAGTCCTACTACAAGTCTCACAGCAGCCCACGCAAAAGCCACAATAAATATACCAATAATCGCGTAGAGAAACTGTGTCCACGCTTTTTTAAACTCTTCTGGATTTCCTCTTGCCACAAGAAACCTACCTCCTATCCACAAAAATACCCCAATAGCAACAAGAGCCATCAGACCAAATAAAGAATCTCGTATATAAGCCAAGATAGCATCAAGGAGAGAAGTACCATCCTGAGCACCTGTTCCTCCCGTCAAAACTCCAGGATTTTGAGTTGGGATAATACTATCTCTGAGATCTGCGAACGCAATATATCCACTAGAGAACCAAACCAGGGTAAATATGTATATTGAGCGATACATAACTATATACGAAAGTTATTAATAATATTTATAATATACCAAGAAGACACCGAAAGAAGCACTCCTATAAGTGACCATGTTATCCACATTTTTGCTTTTTTTACTTTTTCCTCATCTCCTCCAGAGAGTAAATACATAAACCCACTGAGCATCATAGCAATGACTGCAATAACTGCAACATACTTGATGACCTCAGCAATAAGAGCTGCTATAAAGTTTACAGGTGTATCAAGACTTGCTCATCCATTGTCTCCACATCCAGGAAGGTTTCCACAATCGATAGCTGGAGCTCAAAACACTGTAGCATTAAATAGAAATGATGACAACAAAAATATGTATATATATCTCATAATTTATTGATAGAGGAAATACGCTGTGAGCTTGACGATCATTCACGCAGAGAGTGCAATAGCCAGAGATATGAGTCACGCTACAAATATAGATTTACCCCTGGAAAGTAGTGAATCATCTCCATGATGGATAATCATATATCCAGCCCCAAGAGTCATAAACAAAAGTGAAAGCACTCAAAATGCAACTATCAGACTATCTATGATTTTTCCAAGTACTCCATTTACTGTGCTCGCTGAACCTCATCCATTGGCCAAGGCTGTACTCCCTGGGGTAAAAGTACTGACATTGATAGAAAAATTTGTACTATTAATACAATCAGAACCCGTACACTCATCAGCACGAACTTGAAAAGCCATAGTTACAAAAAATACTACGAGTAGAACAAAAATACAAAAAATACGAGAAAATAGCATATATACAGTATGTCAGATATTAGAAGTAGTGTAGTGAAAAACCTAGAAATCTCAAACTCGTTTTGCACGAAAAGCTCGCAGCCAGGTTTTTCTTTACAAAGACACGAAAGCCTCTACACTAGGGGTATATCATTTGCCTACAAATACTGTATATGAAAAAGGTCGCTATTGTACATGAGATGCTCATCAAACTCGGAGGTGCAGAAAAAGTCGTAGAAACTTTTGTAAAGATGTTTCCTGAGGCAGATATTTTCACACTTATGTATGATGAAAAACAAGTATCTCGCGTCTTTCCGAGGAATAAAATCCATCCTCAAGTACACAAACTCAGAACTCAAAAAATATATAAACTCCTCAAAAAGCAGAGGCTTTGCCTACCATTTATGTCTTCGAGTATAGAGTCCTTAGATCTTTCAGAGTATGATCTCGTACTAGTCAGCAGCTCAGGTTTTGCTCATGGAGTCATCACAAAACCTGAAACTAAGACAATAGTATACTATCATGCTCCTATGCGTTATATATGGGATCGGACCAACGAATACAAAAAACAACTCTCCGCACAATCAGGGATAAAGGGATATATTTTCAATTCTCTGTTTTTAAAACTGAGACAATGGGATTTTATCGCGAGTAAGAGACATGATATCGCTCTGTGCAATAGTAAAACCACACAAAAACGTCTCAAAAAATACTATAAAATACACGTTCCCATTCTCTATCCCCCGATAGAGACCCAGAGATTTGCAAAGTCCTTGTGAAAAAAGTCACCAAACAAACAAACTCCCTACTATATCATCCTGTCTGCCCTGACAGAGTTTAAGAAAATAGAAATCGCAATACAAAATTTCCCAGATACTCATGACCTCAAACTCGCTATCATAGGATCATGAGAATACCAAAAACAACTCGAGTCTATCGCTGGAAAAAATATAGATTTCCTCGGAGCGCAATATAATGATGATTTAGTAGGATTAGTACAAAGCTCTCTTGGGCTTATATTTCCAGGAGAAGAAGATTTCGGGATCGTCCCTATAGAAGTTATGGCAGCTGGAAAACCCGTATTTGCCCTGAGAAGATGATGACTCACTGAAACAGTAATCCCAGGAAAAACTTGAGAGTTCTTTGATGATCCTGAGTGATCTGATTTTACAACAGCGTTTTCACAGTTTCATAACAAAAACACTTCCTGAGCATATAAACATGAGGACTGTAAACAACAAGCACAAAGATATGACATCTCAGAGTTCGAACAACAATTACAAGATCATATAAAAAATACTCTCTAAATGAGAGTATTTTTTATATGACAACAGAACTACTTATACAATTCTACGAGTCTCTGTATGAGATCTACCATATATTGTCTGGTCACTCCAGAGTCTGGTCTAAAACTATTGTTATCTGTCTCTGGATCAAAAAGTCCAAGGGATTGTCCGTTTTGAACATATCATTTATGCCAGTCTATCTCTATATCTGTATACTCTAGATCTTGGAGCTCCCTAGACTGGATCTGAGATATATTCATCAATATCTTTATAGCCTCTGCTTTCGTGATAATATCATCTGGTCTAAAAATAGAGGTCCCGTCTTCTGTCTCATCTCCATTAATCATTCAGAGACTCTCTGCTTTTTTTATCACTCTTGCTTGCCAGCTACTCTGGTCTACATCAGTGTATCTGAGTGTAGATGTATCTTCGTTTATATATTCATAACAATGTGATATCAGAGCAACTTTCAGGAACTCTGTTCTGGTCATCTCTTGGAGGGGTTTAAATGTCCCATCATCATATCCATCTACTATCCCTATCTGAGCAAATCTCAGAATCTCTTCTCTATATATCGATGTATTCTCATCTGTAAAGACTCCTTCATTATATACATAATTCGGGTTCTGGATATCTCTGGTTATTGAACAAAAACTAAAATCGTTCGTGAGGGTGTGGTCTAGGTCATCGTTTAGTACAAGTTCTATCTCTTCTACTACTACTTCCTCAGGAACAGTAGGAGTATTGATTATTATTTCTTCCCCTTCTATTACTCCTTCTTCTTCTATTATTTCACTGTTTGTATCTGGTTCACTCGCTTCACTATTCTCAGATTCTTGATCTTGAGGTTCTTCTGGAGCAGATTCAAATACAGTTTCTGATTCTTGTGCGTATTCACACAAACTGTTATCAGCTCTTCCAAATCTCTCGTAATTGAGAGCCTCAGGGTCACGACACGCTCTGGGTGAAGTTCCTCATCAGCTAGATACTACAGGGATCGGAGTCGATGGTCCAGCAGGGTCTATGATAACTCCATTTGCTATACCATCTTCATCATATACTCATCCATCAGTGATAGAATAATTAATTACTGTCACAGGTGTTGTTCCAACAGTCTCGGTTGTATAGTTTACGATATTCGATATATTCGTGTATGTTTGTGTTACTTCGTTGTATTTTCTATATATCCAATCAGTAGTATCATACTCTCTCTCAAGATATATTTTTATATCTGCTGTTGCTCCTGGAGTACCACACTGAATCTCAAAATCCCAGAGTCCAAGGTCGTAGTCAAACTGACTATCTTGTGCTCAGAGGCTTCCCTCAGGTCTACTTGCAAAGAAATTTACTTGATCACAAGACGATGTATTAGACACTTCCAGAGTGTTGTAGTTCGTCGTTTCTATATTTGGGAGACTCGATACAGCGTTTTGAACCGCGTCGAGAACTCCATCATTATTTCCATCCCCGGAATTATTAGCTCATAGTTCTACTAGAGGGCTGATATTATCAAAATCATTATTGAAATCAGATTCTCCATCTGAATTACTATCAGAAGCATTAGGATCTGTGAATAATTGTTCTTCTATCTCATTTGAAAGACCATCTCCATCAAAATCTGTGGGACTAAATACTACTTGTACCTCTCTCCTCACAGGAACAGCACTATTTCCAGAACTGTCTACGACCCTATACTCTATAGTCTGGGTTCCAAGAACAGAAGTGTCTATATCTCCTAGGTTTGTAATTGATGATGATATATCTCCATCTTCTATATCTGTAGCTGAAGCTCATTGATCTGTGTAGGTCGTATTTTGAATCACTTGAATGCTCGCTCCTCCTACAAGACTAAGGCTTGGTGGATTCCCAAGTATTACATTTACTATTCTACTAGCTTCTGCTACGTTTCCAGCGCTGTCTGTCACAGCATATACTATCTCATACGCTCCTACTACAGAAGTATCTACAGGATTAAGTGAAGCAATAGCTGAAGTCAAATCTCCATCTACATCATCGATCGCTGTTGCTCCAGCGTCTATATACGTAGAACCTACAACAAGAGTAATAGGGTTATTTCATACAACAGTGATAGCTGGTGGAGTAGTGTCTACCGTGAGTCCTGTGTTTAGATTCGTATTTGTATTTCCTGCTGCATCTGTAACTGTAATTGTATTATCACTCCCATCAAGCCCATTTTCTCATACTGTTCATATACACTCAACATTTCCAGTAGCATCTGCAGGACTTGGACTACATATCATTCCAGGGATCGTAACTGTCGAACCTGGCTCCACTCATGTAAGTGGAAGTGTCACTGTCGTACCTGTCTGAGCAGGGTTTGGAGATATAGCTCAAGCAGTAGGAGTAGTCGGTGCTGTGTCGTCTACTGTAACAGCTGGAGTAGTCGCTGATGTATCTGTGTTCCCAGCTGCGTCTGTAACTGTAATTGTTTGTGATGTTCCATCAAATCCATCTTCTCATACTGTTCATATACACTCAACATTTCCAGTAGCATCTGCAGGACTTGGACTACATATCATTCCTGGGATCGTCACTGTCGAACCTGGCTCCACTCATGTAAGTGGAAGTGTCACTGTCGTTCCTGTCTGAGCAGGGTTTGGAGATATAGTTCAAGCAGTAGGAGTAGTCGGTGCTGTGTCGTCAAAAGTCACTTCATTATCAATACTTGTAGATGCTAAGCTTGTTAATCCCGAGACAAATGCATTTATTTGACCTGATTGTATACTCGCAGTAACTGTATCTCAGCTCGTCATACCTGTTACAAAAAAATCATACTCAAATCATTGCGCTGCACTTCATATATCTGTAGGTCATGAAGTCACCGTTCCAGTTGTACCAACGATGTTTATATCATCTACAGTGAAAGTACTAGGGTCAATCTGAGTATCAAATGAAACTCTGAATCTCGCATTATCAACATTCGTAGGATCAAGTTGTGATGCTTCTTGTTCTATACTGACAGAAATATCATCATCTCTGTCTGTAATGAGAGTAAAATAATTCCCATCAAGAAAGTCTACATCTTCAAATACGATACTTCTCCCATCAAAAGAAAGATTTTCATTAATAAACTCTGCATTGGAAAGATCTCCATCATTATCTCTATCAATTGCAAGTGCATAATCACTCAAATCTGATACACTCGTAATACCCAGAGAAGAGAGATCAAAAGCGATATCTACATTTGATATAGGAGTTCCGTCTGTATCTGAAGCAGTCGTATCATTTCCTCCATCATCTAGATCTACTCTCCAAGTACGAGAAATGATAGAATTATATGGTCCGAAATCAATACTTGACGTCGCAAAAGCAGTCGTATCATGAGCAATAGTTAAAAACTCATCTTGTCATGCTACATCCAGATCATGGTCAGCATAGTTATTTCATCCTTCATTTATACTTACCGTCACTTCTCCTGATACTGCTTCACTTAATATAATTGGTGAGCTACACGACGAAGGAACTACTCAAAGTCATGCTATATTTTCATTATGTGTGCTTATCTCATCATAATTTGCTGAGAGTCCAGTAAAATCTCTTCCATATTTATTTCCAAGATATATATTTACATTACTTAATTCACAACTATCTAAAGCTCTATCATAAAGAATAACTTCAGCAATATGAGAATCATGATGTCTACTCGATGCACGATTTATATTGACACGATATTCACGAAATAAACGACTGGCAGTTGTGGGGGTAGAAACTACCTCTGCTCACTCAGAGAATAATGTAAGATCTGTTGCACTGCGCGTTGCTGAATATAGTAGTGGTATATTTGGTTGAAACGGAGCAAATTGATTGGTGGTACTCCCTCAAGAGTTTCTCAATATAAAATTAAATGAGTCTGAACCACTACGATAATCAAGTTGAAAAGCTCAATCTAAACTTGGAGAACGAGCATTTGAAAAGAAAGACTCAAGATTTGCTGGAGTTGTCGTATCACTAGACATAACTACAAAAATAGTCATATCATCCTCCCAATCGGTAATATCATTCAGTAAATGGTCATTTATTGAATCAAAATCTAGAGTTGAGTTCCCGTTAAAAAGAGAGGAGGTCGTATCAAAAACAGGACGACTATCAGGATCTACCTGAGAAACATCATCTCAAAAAGTAGACTTATCACCCCAACAAGCAACACTATCACCGTTAGATCCTGAGATCGGTGTACTACAGCTCGCATCGCTATAGAGTGTTGATCTGTCGTTAGCATCTAACCATAGTCTTAGATTTGGTGTAAGATCAATAGTTGGATCTCAGGCCCCAGTAGGATCTGTAAAAGTTGCATATGTTTCTGGCACAAATGCTAGAGATCAATGAAAAACATGTAAGATACTATTTCCTTGTAAAGAGAATACAAAGAAAAACAAGAGTAATTTAGCAACCGTTTTTGTCATAAGAAATAAGTAATATATAAATTAGGATTTAATTCTAACAGAAAAAAAGTATCCAGAACAGGAAAAGAAGTTGACAATAATTATATATTGTATTTACCTCAGGTAAAAATAAAAAGAGTAGAGTAATTATAGATAATACAGTAATCTACGTAATTATATTCTATAACATCAAAGGAAGTTAAAATTAAAATCTAACATAGTTCTTCAATGACTCTAATAAATATTACGAAACTAAAAGACTTTATGTGCATTTTACGTCTAGAATTTAAGTTTTTATTTATGGATAAAATAGCTTATTTTATATATAAAGTCTAAACTAGATACTTTTGACTCTTAAAGGTTTTAAAGTATATTTCAAACATATATCCTACTATTTATCAGACTATGAGAATTCTTATAGGAAGTTTCTTATTCTTACTTCCACTCCACGCTTTCCTCGTAACGCTTTTGAAGTGTAAATACTGACTCGACGTAAGTTTCCTGAGGTTTTGGAAAGAACTTATTATTCTCGGGCTCCTCATCACTGTATTTATAGAACAACTTATAAAAAATAAATATTCTCTCAGTACTATATATAAGGGAAACTATCTACTTGGAACTATTACTGCTTTTACTTTCTCTTCTCTTGTGTACCTTTGGTTTCCATTTTTTGAACTCAGAGCAGCTTCTGTTTTATGATTTCGTTACGATGTTATATTTCTTCTAGCTCTGGTTGTAGGACTCTATATAGCAAAGGGAAAAGAAAATATCAGCTTCTATATTCGTACACTTTGTATCTCTACTTTTGGTATACTTTCCATCTTTCTCCCATGGTATTTATTTGGGGATATCTCAGCTCTGGCTGCGAGTTTCGGATACTCTGCAGAGGTATCTACCTACACTGCTAATAGCTGTATCAGTTTTGCGCAATGAGTAGAAGGGCAATACAGGTTTCAAGGGACCTTTGGTGGACCTATACGCTTCTCTGTATTTTTAACTATTGTATACTGTTTATTTTCTGGATATATACTATCTCGCACAAACATACAAGCAAACCATAAGTACGCACTTCTTGGAGTTTTTGCTCTGTTGGTAATTCCTTCTATATTCTTCTCATACTCCAAAACATCTCTCCTTGGATTCCTATTCGCGCTATGAGTATTTGTTTATCTCTCACGCAGGTTTGTGTATGGAAAGAAAATCTCAAAGAGATTTATTCAGTGACTCTCTGGAGCTATTTTTCTCCCACTTATTGCTGTTGCTGTATTTAAAGCAGAATTGTTTTTGCACCTATGAGCTGTGATAAATCGTTGGGATAATCTCTCAAAATCTGTTGAAATGTTTTTTTATAATCCTATCGGATATGGTCTCGGGATAGCTGGACCAGCAAGCCAAATAGGAAACTCTATAGAATCAGCTGGGAGTTGGCAAATAGCAACTTCTAATACTTCTGTCGTACATAAGTTCCTACCCGAAAACTGGTATGTTCAAATACTCTTAGAACAATGAATTGTTGGTTTTTCTCTCTTTATAAGTATCCTACTCATCATCGGATATACACTCTGGAAAAAGGTAAGAAAACAAAAAGACTATCTCGGAGTTGGTATACTCACAGCATTTTTAGCACTGTGTTTTATGGCAAATTTTACACACGCATTTGAAGAAGCAGCAACGAGTTATAGTTTGTTTCTCATTATCGGTATATATATATCATCAGATATACTCAAACAAAAGTGAAAAAACACCCAAAACTAAAAACTCATTTTTATGCCTCTCAAACTCATTTGTATTTTTATTCTCGGGACATGTTTTCATATATGGAGCATGTGACTCAACGATATACTAAAAGTTGCAGATAGTTTTGCCTATCTACAAATGGGTTATTTTTTACAGGGGTTTTCTCAGGAAGGACTTGGAAACGGTTGGTTTGGTTTTCTCTATTCATTGCCTATAGCTTTTGTAAATATCTTTGTAGGACATGATTTTCTCTCAGCCAAGATAGTAAATATTATACTTTTCAATATATCCGCAGTCCTTCTCTACAAAATATCTCTTAAATTCCTTTCAAAAAATTGGTCATATTTTGTTCTCACACTCTTTTTTCTTTCCCCAACACTCCTGCATTTCAATATTCATATACTCTCAGAAAATATCTATATTCCTCTGTTTTTGTTTTTGATACTCAAAATTTTGTCATATGCAAAATCCCAAAATACTCAGGATACTATTCTACTGGCTGTAATTGTAGCTTGTATGTATCTCACGAGAGCTGAAGCATTTATATATATACTTTCTATCTTTGGATTTTCGCTCTATCTCATGAAAAGCCAGAGACTCTCACCCAAAGAGTTTTGTAAATACGGGAGTATTTTTCTCCTTGCATTTTTTGTGTGTATTAGCCCATATATATACCACCTCCATACTCTCACAGGAGAGTGGGGACTGACCAATAAATGAGCGAGTAACCTCAGACAAGCAGAACTCAGAGGAACAAAAAAGCTCGACGATTCCGGTTTTGAGCGAGCTGTTGCGGAACTCACTGCTGACAAACATCATTTGATCGCAGGCTTTGCAGGAGGAATGAAATACGATGCTCCTCGTATAGAATGATCACTAGTATCATTTATAAAAAATGATCCATCAGGATTTATAGAACGTTTTTTAACCAATCAACAAAAACTCTATAGCAGAAATATTCCTGAGATATTTCTCTGAAAATCCCCAAAACTCTACCTCTCAAATGATTCACGATTTGGCTCAAATATAATATTTCTAGGATTCTCACTCTTTCCTCTCTTGATACTTTTGTATGGAACAGTACAAATATACTCAAAACAAAGAGATTTTTTCTTTCTCAGTCTGTCATTTTTTATTCCAGCATCAGTATTTTTTACTCTATTTTTTACCCTCAATAGATATTTTTTGATATTTCTCCCTCTGCTACTAGTAGCATTTGTATATTGACTCCAAGAACTCCAAAAACAAAAAAATATTATGTGAAGTACTACTGTTTCACTAATACTAGTAGGGAATATCCTCTGAGTCCTCCTCCTCTCTAACTCCGTATATATCAGTACTGAAAAAACAAAAGATAGTTACTACAAACTCAAAAAAGAAGCTGGTAGTTGGCTCAGAGAAAATCATGATGGCAATATTCTAGATATCAATATACTCGAAAGATTCCCCATAGCAACCTACTACTCTGGAAGTAAAAATAGATGGATAACACCCTATGAAACAGAGATAAATCATATAGTCGAGTATGCAAACTATAACGATATAAAGTACCTCGTAGTCGATACTATGGATTTCCTGACCTATCGTCCGTTCTTGTCCAAGCTCTTAGAAAATACCCCAAATCAAATGAGTAAAATACAAGAGTTTAAAAACCAAGAAAATCAAAAAGTTATTTTGTATGAGTTTCAAAAATAATACCTCCTTTCTACCTCAATATATAACTTCCATCTATCTCTAAAATTACCTCAGCAATATCTGTCTGAGTCACAGAGTCATGGAGTATATAACTCGTCGTGTCATCGAGTACCTGATATTTGAGAGTATATCTGCTCGTATCTTCAGAGTAGACACGTCCATCACGAAAGACGCTAAACACGTTATTTTTTTGATCATCACCTCGGAGATATAACACGACAGCCCCGGGGTTAAATCTAACTCCTAGAGGAACTTTGAAATAATTGTACGCATCCTGATCAAGAATACGAACATAAATTCCTTCTCCCGTTATCTCATCACGTGATCGAATAATAGATATATCTGGGTCCACTTCTGGTTGTATGTATTGGTAAAATATCTCGTCTCCCAAATACTCTATCGAGATTCTCGGAAATCATTCTGCGTTACCCGTATCGTTTGACGCAAGTACCTGAACACGAGCCAGTGGAGAGAGAAGTGATATAGCTCACGAATCTTCATCTACACTTGCCACTTCTACATCATCCCTTTCTAGGAGAAGTCATTTTGTTGTATCTGGAATACCAAAAGTATATCATCCTGTTCCTGTTGTCTCTACTACATCACTTCCTTCAGTATTTTCCAGTTTCTTTATCGCTCATCATCTCACTCTATATATCCTCACTGGTTCGTTTTGGAGTGTTTCATCTATTACTCCTTCTATCGTGCTCTCATCATATCATTGTATTTGAGGAGCTGGTGGGTACACTTCGAAATCGATATCTTTATGCCCCGTATTATCATTTCCATCTGTCAGGGAGATACGTATCTGACGAGAGAATAGTTCCTCGTATTCTCAAAACTCAACCTTGATACTATTAGGACTTTGGAGGATATTTATATTTTGTGTATCTCTATCATTACGAGGATCTCCATCATTATCATTATCTGTCTCAAAATCAAAATCTATAGCAACATCACGTATATTTCCGATACCAGAATCCTCATAAATATATGGGGTCAGATCAATAGTTTTTTTCTGATATACCGGAATACGTATTTTTTGATTGAGTCCTATCTCTGGTGGTTGCGTATCAGCTTGTTTTTGAGGAGATAATAGTATCTGACGAGACTGAGTTCAGGGGATATTGTCTCGAAAAGTATGTATTTTTGCGTAGTAAAAATCATTTGCAACTCTCAGGCGAATCAGATGCTGAGTATCATTATTTCCAAGTTCATAGAGTCTATAGTGAGAGACTTCTGACATATGGAGTTCTACTTCAGATCCATCATAATACTCTATATCTATATGAGAAGACTCTGTGAGATTTTGGTCATTTCCTGTGTACTCAAGAGTCGCTCATGCAAGGAGAGGTTTTCCTATATGTTGGAGGATACGTGCTCCTTCTATATCTTCATCTATAGAACCCGCAACATATGCGTCTCCCGTCAGACCAATGATAGAAGTCAACTCTGGGAAAGATATATGTGTATGTTTTTCTACCGTGACTCTCTCTGTAACTTCTGGGTCTGTAGTATAGTACTCTATAGTAAAATTGTTTCTTCAGGCATAGAGCTCAGAGTTTGTTGTCAAAGTCACAAGGTTGTTCTCTCTGAGATCATCTTTGATATTGAGCATTTTTCTGGTAGTCAGTTTTGCCCCAGGAATAACTCACGCACTTTTTATATAGGCAAGATTTTTACCAAGAGTATAATTTTGGTTTGATCCGATAAGAGTATTTTTAGGGATATCAGCAAATGCGTCTACGATCTGTTTTTTTGTATTTGCAGGAATATATTCCTGGTCTCCCAAATGACGAAATTTATCTACAATCGTATAAAACTCCATACGGAAGTTATCTCTACTCTCGTCAGTTGGGGCTTGAAACTGTATGTTGATATGACTATCGCTGACATTTGCCTCTTGAAATCCATTTATAGCTTCATAGTACACATCTCCATTATAAAAACTGTTATTGTCTGCGGTGAGAATCAGAGGGGGGAGGTTTACATAACTTTTTGTGTCTGTATTTTTGAGATTTTCTTTGAGAAATACTTCTCCAGCAACCATATATAAGAGATCTTCATCTCCATCCTGATCTACATCAAGAGGAGTTGTATACTCATCTCCTCTGAGTTCATCAAGATACTCAAAGAGTCTATAGTGTCTATCAAATTCAAGAACATAGATGCCTTCATAGTTATACTGATATCCAGAACCAGAACCTCCATAACTACATGAGTTTACTTCACTTGAGCTATGAGGTATTCCGTTGTGAGACGCATAGAGAGGCTCTTGTATAGAATCACTATAGGAGGTAATTCCTTGACGGATTTCACTCTTGAGTTCTCCAGCTACTTGGCTGATTTGGGTTTCCCTATAACTATCATCTCATCACTCGATGAGATTTATAGCTGATTTTACGAGCTTTTCATTATATCATGACAATCTCTGATTATAAGCTTCTACCTGTGACTGAGCAAATATGCTCGTTTGTGTGATGTTTGTTGGAGTACCAAAATCTCTGAGGTCTTCTCTGAGTTCTTTAGTAAGACGCATCTCTGTAGTGATGATATTTTGCAGTTCATCAAATTTTGCATTTTTATTATCAAGTAGTGCTTGTATGAGTTTATTTTCTTTTGAATAGGTTAGGTTTCCTACTTCTTCCCAGAGTTTACGAACTTCGTTTAGACGAGGGTTCGACGTGACAGCTGGTGAAGCAAGGTTTTCTTGTACAAAAGAAATAAACTCTCTATTTGAAACTGTGGCATCTTTATTGTCATGAACATATACAAAGAGATCTTGGATTTTTTTTGCAAAAAGTATTGAGAGAAAAGCAAATCATTTTGAATTTCCTCTAAGAGAAGAAATATCCTGACCATTCACATCAACTGAGCCATCTATCTCTATATCTACATTTATATCATCTATCACAGCTCCTGCGACATCTACATCAGGAACTTGGATCTTGAAAAGACTTACTATATCACTCGAAAATGTATCCAGAGGAGCTGTTATTTGTCTCACTGTTTCGAGAATAAATTCTGTTTCAAATTCAAAATTTACAAAAGTCGTTACTTTGATCGCGTCAACTACCGGATAACTAAACTGAGGAAAAGTGAGGTCTATAAAATCAGTTGGAATATTTCCATTTCTCTCTGTGATAAATGCTATTTGATCACCTACTCTCCACTCCGGTACAAATGGAGATTGTTTTACGATACACATAACTCTTGTAACGAGTTTGAGAATATTGAGAATTCCCTCTACAGCTCCAAAAAGTTTTGGAATCTGTGGTGGTGGTGGGAGATCAGGGAGTTCTACTGATGGAAGAGTTGGGAGCTCTGGGAGCTCTGGAAGTTCAAAAGTCGGAAGAATAGGAAGCTCTGGGAGTGAGAGACTCGCGTTTGGAGTGTCTGGCAAACTGAGTGTCGGAAGAGTCGGGAGAACTATTGGTCTAAGATTTACCTGAAAATCTGGAAGATATACAGTCATACCAGCACGAACATTGTGAAGATCGAGGATAATATCTGGCCACTTTGGAAACTGAATAATCGGAAGTTGTGGTATCACTCCACCGATAAGTGTCCAAATAAAGTTCTGTAAATCCTGACGTTCATTTTTACACTGATGACATTCTTCTTCATATCACTGAAATACATCTATGAGAAGTTGCCATGATTTGAGAATAGATTTTATAAGGATAAACAACTCTACCCAAGCCTTAAATCTCTCACCATTACTCGAAATCCAACCTCCAATAAGTCCAGAAATAGCTTCGATATTACAGAGTATCTGCTCGAGCCATACTTCTTTGATACTGATGAGTTCATTGAGTTTCTCTGGAAACTCTTTGTACTCCTCCAGAATCTCTATATTTCTCTCGAGCGAGCGTAGTAGACCTTCAGCGTCGCTATCAAACTTGTCTCTGAGATCTCCATCACTGATATCCCACTCAGATTTTGCGCGTGCAATCTCTGATTTCCATTGATCCAGAGCAAACCTCCAGTCCGTCAGAGCTCTATCAAGACTCGACGCATCGGCCCATGGGACATTGATACTGATAGTTTCTGACTCTATTTGTACAAGAGGGATATTTCCCAGGAACTCATAGGCAGCTTTGATTCCTGAGAGCGTTTCAGGCTGAGAAACTCTTTTTTGCTGCTCGAGTCCAGATATTTGTAGGTCAAGAATCCTACACCTCGCTCTATCCTGACCACTACATGAAAGAGCACGTTTTTGTCATCTGAGTCCGTCTATCTGTGTTTGGATGTTTTGCCTATTTTGATCTGATACTTGTTGTTGTTTTTCAAATGCTTGATCAAACTCTGAGGAATAGTCCTCCCACCCTGCATCAAATATACCTGAAAAATCAGGGAGAATCACAAATATCTTTGGAAGGTTTGTAAGTTTGTTTACCACTTCTTCGAGTTGACGTGTTACCCAGTCCATGAGAAAACTTGGAAAACCAGCTGTTCTAGTGTTTTGGACTTGTATCACGTCCTCAAAATTTCAACTCCCAAGAGCCGAAGCATCAAACTGAACATTGAGCCCGAGATCGACGTCTCCTCCTCAGCCAATATTCACCAAAGGTCATGATGGGATATTCCAATTTCCTCCTCATTCAGCTACCTCTTGAAATGCTGTTTTAAAACTGTCAACGAGACTCTGGGTCTTATTTCCTGTTTCTTTATAGTCTATATACTGCTCTACAAAATCCTCATCTATTTCTGGAGGAAGTGTTTTTTTATCCACAGTGCCAGATGGACAATTTGCATGTATAATCCCATAGTTTGGATACTGAAACGGTATCCCTGTCACACGTGGGTCTCCCTCCTCTCCCTGACATCAAAGCAGTGGTACAGCAGCAACTACACAGTTTCATCCTGGAGCAATAGGAGAAACACCTGGAGGTGGAGTATTTCAAACAACACTCGCAGGAGCTCAAAAACACGCAGCTATACCAAATCCACCTGTGAGAGTTGGTGTTGCAAAGAGACGAAAAAAGTTCGTAGGAGAGTTGACTCAGAGAGATCATCCAGCTCCAAGCGAAGTAGTACATGTTCCACGAAAAGCAAAAGGAGAGGCAGGATATACTGTTGGAACCTGAAAACATCCAGAAGGATTAGGAATATTTATCCCCGTGAGTCCTGAAAGGATAGGGATCCCTTCATCTACTCTGAGTCCATTTCCTATCGGAAGACCAAATAGAGTTGGATCTCCTCATGGAGCAAGTGGAGCCCAGTTTAGTGGGGTTGCGATACAACTCCCTCCTCCAAAACCACAGCTCAGTCATTCTATCACCGTATCGAGTTCCTCCGATATCTCATCAACTGTTTCATTGATCTGGTTAATAGTTCAAAGGATATCTGTGTCATCATCATTTGTTTTTGGAAGTCTGTCATCTCTATCAGGAATTCCATCATTATCACTGTCTTGGTGAAACTCTTCGAGAATACTCTCTGCGTACTCGAGTCTATCATCTTCGTTATTTACGAGATCATCTATATAATCTGGAACACCATTCCCATTCGTATCAATCGTATTTCTCGTAAGATCGTCTGGGAGTCGTTGTGTATTTTCATCACAAACTGGGTTAGTGATCCCTTCTACATAAGACCTCTCAGAAACCGAAGTATAAATATCAGCCTCATCTCCACAGTTAAAATGATCTGGTTTTAGTATGATATCTCCATATATATCATCTCCGAGTTCTCCTTCTTCAAAGAGTCCAACCTGTATATATCCATACCTGAGAGGAAGCGTCTCAAGAGTATACTCGAGTATTATTTCTTCTCCAGGAATGAGGAAAAATCAATCTATAAGAAGATCATATATCCCCGGTCATTGCTTCACTGGGAGAGTTTTATTGTCTTGTGACAACACTGTGATTTCTGTAGAATCAAGTACAAAATTCTTTGCTATTGTATCAACAAACGCAACATTATTTCTTATTTGATTGCCAGTATTTTTTATACGCACTTCTACAGCAACCTTGTCTCCTGTCTGGAGTACACTCGGGGAAAGATCTGTAAACTTCTTTTCAATACTTATATCCTGACTACTCGCGTACTCACTACGGAGAAAAGAAGTCTGAGTTGATTGGCCTGAAAAGTTATTAAAATCAACAAAAGAACCATATTCCTGTACAAAATCTTTGAGTGAGTCTCCACTCTCTCTGAGAAACCCATCAAACTCTGCATAATTTGAAGTATCTATTCCTGCATCAACAGCCCTTTCAAATACTTCCGTATCACTGAGATCCTCAAGATCAAATCACACAGGAGTATATGGAAGATCAATAAACAAAAGTCTATCAGCCAAATGTTCTGGGAAAAACTCTGGTGCTGGAACCCCAACTCCATTACTATTTGCACTATTTATTGCATCTGCAAATGCCGTATTTTCAGATGCCAGTGATGAGAGGTCTCCAGAATTATCTATCTGAGGTAAACCATCAAAATACAAAGCCCCTCATCTAGAGATCGTTGCCTCTGATAGTTCTATACCATATCAGTCTCCGACACTGAGACTCTCAAAACGAGGACTTTGAGGATTTCCTCACCCATAAAATATATGTATCTGCCCTGCATCATCGAGTGTCACGATATCACTTCTCGAATCATTATCCATATCAAATACTTCTGCCTGAATAATAGCCCCGCTCAAACTAAACTGCTCACTCAGGGAAATACGACGAAAGTCTTTTACATGATTATTGAAGATAACTGGCTCTCCATCCTGACTCACAAAGAATATATCATCATAGTTATCTCCTGTAAAGTCTCAAACTTTTACAAGTCTTGTTGGTCCACCATCTACTGCATATACAAGATTTCATTTTTCCAAGAAATTCGAAGCAGTATCTATATTTTCGAGAAGTTCTATATATCCATCACTTTTCACGAGAATAACATCTTGTCTTTGATCGTTATTGTAATCAAACACTTGATAGGAAAGAACATTATCTGTATCTGATATTTTTTTTCATAGAGTTGAGTCAAACGACTTTTCGATACTTGGAGCATTGATAAAGTTTTCTGGTATTTTTTTCATACTCACTACAGGATCTCCGAGATTGATGAGTGAAAACGAAGCATACTGTCTTGTAGCTTCTCCGATAGTTTCTCCTGCAGCAAAGAGAAGTAGTGATTTATTGGCCTCTTCCCATCCGAGTCATTTTTCTTCAGAGATATTTTCAAAACCTAGATCAGATGATTCATGAAAACTATCGAGACGACCCGGGTCTCCAAAAGGATCATTATAAAACAGTACTTTTTGTGTTGCTCCATTTTTTTGAAATATATCACGAGATCCATACTGGTTTGTCTTGAGATGCGCTATAAGTGTATTTTTTAAAGTACTCAGTTTATTGGTCAAAAGTGTCTGATCGCGAGTAATATCAACAGGATTTTCTCTGAGACTGAGAGCTATTTGAGCAATCGTCTGATCCCCTGACATCACATCAAGTAGCAGGTAATCACGCAGCTGATCAGTGTTGACCTCAAAATACAAATTTGAGTGTCTCTCTATAGAGCCTCATTGTTTGAGTTCTAAAAGTGAAGTTCAAAAAGCATTTTTCAGAGAGGTATCTCCTGAGGACTCTTCCAGAGTGTACTGACTATCAAGTGACTGTATAAATACTCCACTCTCCTGTCAAACACACACATCTATATCAGAGGAACATATCTCTGGTCACACGTTACCAAAGTTATAATACAGTTTTCAAACGTGCGTTCCAAGTGCAGCGTTGAAGATATCTAGAGAAATACGTCCCTCTCTGTCAAGCTCTGGTCTAAGTTCTATATCCTGAGTGATATCTCCTGAGAGGACTTGATCTATACTCCCAGCAGACCCAATACGAAGTATGTCGTGATAGGCATAGGGATTGCTCAGAGTCGAACTCACTGCAAGAGATCTATTATCTCTATCAAAGAGTACTGCTCATGCAAGGTATTTTTCTTGAGTGATGTCTCCGTATGGTGCTCCTAGTAATATAGAGTAGATTCCATTATAAGAATTTCCTCGTATATCATCCTCATTCCAAAAATAAAACGTTTCTATACTCCCTGCATTTTCTCCAACTCCATTTACCTGCAGACTATTTGTCTCATCCCAAAACTCGAGAATTCTCTCTTGTAAAACAGGAGACATTTCTGCGTATGCTCGGTCTCACAGCAGTCATTGTCTACTCGCAAACCTCGTTATATATGTCTGGTTATTATATTCTTTGAAAAATGCCTCTCCTTGCTCTGTCAGTCCAGAATCATTTGTCATCGTTGGAATCGTAAGACGATTTTTTATAAATGGAGCTTGTCCAATGATTTCAAAAGAATTCTCTGAGATATCAGGTGATGAGTCTACTTTAAAATATCCAATTCATGGAATATTTGTTCCTTGAAGTTGAAATTGTGTCTTTCCATCTTTTACGGTTTTTGTGTCCTGATTTATAGTGATAATAGAACTCGAAGATCTCTCTACCTCGAGAGAAAGTTCTGTTGAGTCGTCTGTAAAGACTTCGTTATCATACCTATCTCTGAGGGTTGCGTAGACAAAAGTGGAGTCATCTGAACTCGCCTCTATCTGATCACGACTGAGAGAGAGATCGATACGTATCGGCTCCTCTGGAAGAATATCTATATACTCCTCTATGATACGGGCAATCCCCTCCACCTGAAACTCGAGTTTTACATCTCTCGCTGCAATGGTACTAGTTTGGAGGGTTATTGTAGTTTTTCCATCTACTATATCTACATAGGAACTACTCGTTGATCCATAGAGTGGGTTGAGAGTCAGGTACGCGCGCGAGTCAAAGTCTGTCAATAGGTTTCCTCCACCATCCTGGAGCTCTATATCAAAACTATACTCTCCTCCTCCAACAACGATAGGTCCAGTTGTAGGTTCTATATCTATCGTGATATCACTCAGAGTATCTATACTACGACTTGTCTCTACGAGAGTATTTCCAGCAGGATCTCGGAGTTGAAAGTTCAGAGTGTTTTGATCAGTCTCATCAGTTGAGAGAGTACGAAATATCTTGTATCACTCAATAGTATTTGTAGATATATCCCTGTCTCCTGTCTCTTGAAATACGAGCCCATCTCCATCTATCTCTAGATCGAGATTATAAACTTCTCCACTTACTACGTTTTCAAATCTGTCCAAAATCGTGAGTATATGTGTAGTAAGGTTTCCTCATGTTTCAGATATAGTAGTTCCTAGCTCAACATCTAGTTGAGAAGGAACAGTAGGTCTATACTCTATAGTTTTTGTTGCCTGATATCCACTCGCATCGACAACAGATATCTCTATCTTTCATGATTTTTCTATGGGAGGCAGAGCGAGATACGGATCTAGATCTGAGATAACAATACCCGATTGTTCATAGAGTATCTCTTCATCTCGACTCAGACGAAGTGTCAATGGATACTCAAGCGAGAGAACATTTCCTCATTTAGAATAATTGGTAATAGCAAGAATTCCTTTTTCAGGACTCTCATTGATCTCAAGTATCTCTTGCTCCAGATCCTCTACTCGAGATATATTTGTATCTATGAGAAACAAGGTCTCTAGATCCGAAACTTCTCTCTGAGAGATTCCTGGAGATATATCATCTTGTTCACTGAGAGAATACGAGTTAAGAAACAGCCTATCTCCACGTACTTGAACTGGGAGAGTATTGCTCTCTAAAAATATACTCTCTACATCCTGATTATCACTATAGCGAAGGTCTGAGATAAACTCAGCATTGAAGTCACTATTTTTAGTAGAAAAATACGTAAGCGCTGTCCCTCCAGAAACACGAGAACGAGATTCGCGGAAACGTATATACTTTTGCGCTGCTTGATAGTCTTGCTTAGAACTCTTTGCAGTATCTGCCTCATCATAGATAACTTGTATATTATTTCCCCCAAACTCTTGGTCTGTATCTAGGGGTATCTCGAGGCGTTTGAGTCTAAAATCCACATAACTAATATTATCAAAAGCTACGAGGTTATCATCCTTGTCCCTCACTGACACTCAAAGTGTCCCAACAGAGTTATAGTGGTACTTTGAGCTATCACTCTCGAGTTCTAGACTCCCATCTGTGAGTTTTCACTCTATACAGTCATTGATTCCGTTTTTGTTTACATCTCCTTGACAGACGTGCAAGAGTTCTTGTTCCTCTTTGGTCAAGAGGCTCGGACCACAGGCTCATTCTCAGATACTAATAGTTGGAGGGAGGTTTGACTGGAGCCAACAAATAACAGCTGGAATCCACTCCCAAATAGGAATTCCATCAGGAGGAGCACAGGCAAACACTCCATCTCTATCTTCTGGTCATATGACATTTGCCGAAAGAAGCGTTGTACTAAGGGCTATGTTCCTTGCGATAATTTCTGCAAATGGGTTGTCTGCTTTACTCTCGGGATCGAGTTTTATGTAGGCATTTTGAGTATCACCTGGAGCTGCTATATAGGTAACTTCATAGAATTTTTTATTTCTTGGAAGAGGAAATGCTTGGTTCTCATCTCCAAACTGATCTGAGAGATAGTTTTCAAATATAAACTTGTATTTTCCAGATGCTGTCTTGAGACTATTCCAATATACAGCAAAAACGAGAGTATCATAGTAGGATATCTCTTTTTGATCTCCATCAAGATCAAGTGTCTGGAGTTCTCTATCACTGAGAGAAGTGTATAGATCCACATCAGCACCTGGGAAACTTCCCGTAGTCGTCAGATCATAGAGAGTTTTTTCTATCCCTGAGAGTTTTTCAGGATTTCGCTCTGAGATAAGAGTATTTATATCTGTAGAGATGTTATCGAGATACGACTTGAGAGAGATATCTACACTCTCCAGATCGATATCTGCCTCACTCCCTACATCTACACGAAACAGGTGAGGATAGTCTACTCTAGCATACTCTCCATCTGCAGCAACAAAATCTATATATCTATCAACATCTACTGGCAGAGATTGGCTTGTTAGAGCTTGCAACTGTTCTCCAAACTCTTGGTTTGTTGGGGACTTATGTTCTATATATGATGGGATCTTTTTATACTCATAGGTCGAAGTCGGTCTTGGACAACTACATACTTGCCTCGATCCTCCTCCTATTGGATCTCCATCTGGTCAGCCCGATCCAGGAGTACGTACTGTCCTACAGTTTGGAGCCACACTATGGGATCTCAAGACATCATTTCATAGTTTCACTACATCTAGAACACAACTTCCTCAGGAATTATTAGGAATATTTTCATACTGAAAAGCGAAATCATCAGAAAAGTTTCAGACTCTATTAACAGTACTACAACTCCAGTTTTGCGCTGTCTGTCCAGATATAGGAACCCTATAACTTGACTGACAATTTGTATTTTCTCCGTCAGGACCTCAGCTCCTGACAAGTCTACTCTCAGCAGTCAGTATATACCTGGGAGTCAAACAGTTAAGTGGAGAAGGAACAAGACGAGAGTCAGAGACTTCTCTCGCTCCAGCTATATCAAACACCGGAATAATCCCTCACTGTACATTATGATCTCCAAGTTCTGTAAATACAGAATCAAAAGAATTATTGTCTAGATTGATAGGAGTATTCCCTCCCCAGTATCCAGAAATTCCTGAGGTAACCACTCCGTTTGAATCACTACGAATATCAGTAGTACAGAGTCTTAGATCATCTTGGACATTGTCTACATTGAGGCCCCTATTTCCCTCTACGAGTTTTCACTCAGAGTCTAGAGATCCTCTATATATACTACAGTCAGCTGCGGAGTTTATATCTGATCCTTGTTGTCCATAATAAAAATTTGTATACGTTGATCTACATACTTGTCCCGAAGATCCTATCTGTCTGGTGGTTGGTATGATGAGATTACGTGAAAGACCAGATTGTACGAGCGTATCTATCTGGTCTTCGAGTTGATTGTTAGTGTTTTTTATTATCTGAGCACTGACTTCGTCAAGAAGAGATATAAGAAAAGGAGCCATATCTACATTAACCTCGCTTCCTTGTCCATTATATCTTCCAGCATTATAGACATACTTACGGATATCCGAGAGGGTTCCTTCGTTGAAGATATCTAAAAATTTATTCGTAGACTCATTGATAAGAAATCGAGTCTGTATATCAGGAGTATTTGTGACATCTGGCCCATCACCAGCTTGACCTATATCAAAACCTGGTATTGCCTTTTCTACGAGATCTCTGAGATTTTCATTTTGTACTCATAGGACTTGGTCTTTTACTTTATCAGCGAGCTCACGGGTAAAACGGTTGTAGCTAATATCTTCTATATTTTGAGTATATGCCTGGTATCACTGATATCTCTCATAACTCAGAGCCTGACTTTCACGAAACTGATCATAATAAAATACATATGGTTCATACCCTGCAGGTACATCGTCAATTGCATTTGCATTTATGACACCTAGATCTTCAGAAAAATTTCATTGCCCACGATAAAAATCATGATTTTTATCAAGATAGTCTCGGATCAGTTCTACGTCAGTATCAGAATCTCATGAATGAGGAGAGATAACTCCATGCCATATTTCAGGAGTGACTTCTATTGCTGCGTCGGGATTTGGCTGATAGGTATCACTGTTATGATCATAGATATAACTTTTATCTTCAAAGTCTGTATAGGGTAGGATAGTCCTCGAAGAACTACTCTCATCAAAAACTACTGGAACGGGTATATCCCCTACCAGCAGGGTCCCAACGAGTTTTGACTCAAAGTCGACATCCCTCACTCATTTGTATCACTCATAGTAGAGTTTTTCATTGAGTGAAGCGATATCAAAAGCCGTTGCAGTAGAAGGAGTAGGGAGTATCACTACTCTTGTATTTTCTAGTACTCACTGGATATCCTGAGTATATCGTACGAGTTTACTCCTGATGTCATCATAGATATCCTCGTCCACGATGATAGAAACAAGATTATAAAAATCCTCAGATTCAGCGTAGGTTTGAGATCCAAAAAACGCAACGAAAGGAACACGAATCGTAAAACCAAAAAGCAAGAAAAAAATAAGAGAAAAAGATATAATTTTTTGGAAAAAAGAAAACTGCATACAACTCGAGTTTTTAGGAAGAAAGAGCACAAAAAAGACTTTTTAACATAATAGTTAAAAAGTCGAGTCGAGCAAGCAAAAATGTACAATTTTCGTGTACATAAACTATTTTAGTATGACAAAAATAGCATTTTTATGTGTTATATAGATTTTTGGTCTCATCTCCTGAGAGACTATGACACGAGTAGAGTATACTTTCCAAATACATTTCTTCTAGCAGGATTTTTTCAATCATCAAGAACTTTTACAATCTTAGCCGGATCTGTATTATTTAAAAAGCCTATAGTCTCTTCTGATGAGTCAAAAGAATCAAGAAAATAAGCCAGATCATTTTGATTGACATTATCCAATATATATCAGAAATCTGAGATATATTTTAGATTATTTAAAATCAATGCCAACTCTGTAGGATTATCTATAGCCTGAATAAGTAAACCAAGTCTCACTGGAGCATTATTTAACAAAGAGACCATTGAGTCAGTATGTACAATCCTAATAACAGTATAAATCTTATAAAGATTATCAACATTATTAAGATTATCAACATTATTAAGTAGTAAAGAAACACTCGTACTATCATCAATGTTATTGATAATGCTTATAAAAGAGTTCGAATTGAAATAATTATTATTAATAAGAAACCCAAAGTTATAATTACTGTTTAATGTATTTAAAAGCCTGATAATATCTCTGACATCTTGTACCCCGTTTAATATCGGAATAAATTTGCGGTAAAAGTATATAATATCTATTAGCTGAGTAGTGTCTTTTACTCCGTCTATAAGAGCCGCAACCTTTGAAATATCTTCTACTCCATTGAGTACCCATGCTAACGATTGTATGTCATCGATACTCGAAAAAAAACTCTGGAGCCTTTCTGCATCAATTGTATGAATATGCTCTAGAAAGACTTTTCTCTTTTCTTCTCCTTGTATCCCTAAAATAACTGAGCTAAAAGCGTCATTTGGTGGTGTGGTGACACTATCAATAACTCTTTGTTTCGAAGTAGAAACATGTTCTTGTACCAGCTCTCCTGCATAGGTATCAGATATCTTCTCCGCAAGACGTCTTATAGTTTCTGTAGTTTTTTTCGGAAACTCTATCTCCTCATCTTGCAATTCATGCCAGATTTCAAAGAGTCTTTTAGTAGATGATATCTCCTCACGGTGGGTAGAGATAACATTTTCTTCTGAATCACTCTCAATAGTGGAATAGTATATTTTCCTTACTCATTCGTCTACTTCTAGATTTTTTCATACCTGCTCCAGAAGTTTATTTATATCCTCGGTAAGTGGTAAAAGTCTCTCTATACAAGTCTCAAAACGAGTGAGTATATCAGGTGTTTCTTGATCTGGGGTATTAGTATTTTTCTTTGGCATAATAAAAAAATAATTATATATAGTACGCACTATATACTTATATATAAAATTGTCAATGAACAAAATACAGTTACAAAAAACACTCTTCTAAAAAAGTAAAAGAGTGTCTATCATGTAATAGTTACAAGTAATTATTTTTTCTTTGCAAGAGCATCTCTGATCTCTGTAAGAAGAACGATATCAGCAGCTGGAGCAGCTGGTTTTGCTTCTTCTTTCTTTTGCATATTTGTGATCATACGTACGAGCATAAAAATCACGAAACCCAGGATAATAAATCCTATCATATCGTTGATAAATAGACCATACTTAATTGCTGGAGCACCAGCTTCTTCGAGTTCTGCAATAGTTGCGTAGGTATTTCCATCAAGTGCGTAAAATAGATTTGCAAAATCTACATCGGCCATAGCCAGACCAACAGGAGGCATAACAACATTGGTAACAAGTGACTTCACAACCGTACCAAACGCAGCACCAAATATGAACCCAACGGCCATATCTACAACGTTTCCTTTCATCAGAAAAGCTTTAAAATCTTGAAACATAATAAAAACATTAAAAATATAAAATGCTACAAAAAAGAGTATAAAAAGATAAGGTAAGATTTCAAGATAGAACAAAAAAGAGGTTAGAATTTTCTAAACCTCTTAGGGTTATACTCTCCAGGACATCATTCTAATTGTAATCTTTTTGTAAATCCTCTCGTGTTACCATTTGGAGAAATAAGTATTTTTTCAATCTTATACATAGTTCATTTTTGTATATTAGTTCCTTCCAAATTTCTCATTGCTAGAACCATATCTCCAGCAACAACCTTTTCTTGTTTATAGACAAAAATTCATTCGTTTTGAAATTTTTCTGGAACTCCTCTAAAATTCATAGTTCTATTGATATAGCTCTAATTCCCTCGTCAGTTTCTCTACATGTTTCTTATCTCCAAATATCAGTATCCCGAGATACTCCACATCTTGGAGTTTTTTGTTCTGAGTATTTTTACACACTACGCTATCATCACTCGTCTCAAGCATCTCCCTGGTAAACGGAACTACACTGAGTCCTCATTTTTCTGCAATGCTATAGAGCTCTTGTAACTGCTGGTTGCTGTCTGCTTGCTTGATCATAATGGCATGCTGGATATTCATAGGGAGGCTCACTCCATCCGACGTAGTCGCAACATCCATCTCAAAGAGTCTCTTTCCTCATCTGGCTGCAAAGCTGGCTGAGAGGTGAGCAATAGTATTGAGTTCTTGCCGTTTTTCGAGTTGTGATTCTTTGTTCAGTATAGAAACGGCTAATTGTGTTTTGTTTTTCCCTGCTTCTTCAGATCAGGTAGGTTTCATCAGTGGGAACATGATAACTTCTCTCAGGTTTTCTTCTTGCATCAGTATCGCAAATATACGCTCTATCCCCATACCAAAACCTGACTGAGGTGGAAATCAGTGTTCCATAGCGAGGAGAAAGTCATCATCTCCAGCTGTTGCTTCTTCGTCTCCTCTCTCTAGAGCATCTCCCTGAGCCTCAAAATTTGCTTTTTGGATACTTGGATCAACGAGTTCACTATATGATTTGATAATTTCCCATCCATTTACCACTACCTGAAACTGCTCTACGATATTTTCATTGTCATCAGACTGACGAGCCAAAGGCTGCATGGTACGAGGATAGTTATATATAAAAGCTGGTCCTACTATATTTGGACGGAGCACTTTTTTATAGAGATAGTCTATCATAGTAGCTGTTGCCTGGCTATCGAGTCATTCCCAGTCATGTCCTGCCTTTTGTATCTCTGCCCTGAGTTCTTGTTCATCAGTCTCATCATACTTTGCCACATCTATTCCTGAAGCTTTTTTTACAGCTTCGCTATAGTTTACACGTTCCCAATCAGCTGAAAAATCAACTATTTTTTCATTTCACATCTTATCTTTTACCGGAACTTTTGGATCGACTCCGAGGGACTGGACGAGGTATTTTATAAACTTTTCTGTAAAGTTCATATTTTCCTCAAGTGTCCAATACGCTGCCTGAAACTCGAGCATCGTAAATTCTTGGAGATGACTCGGATCAATTCATTCGTTACGAAATACCTTGGACATCTCATATACTTTTTCAAAACGTCCTGCTGTTGCTTTTTTGAGAGGAATTTCGTCACATATACGAAGATACACATCTATATCCAGAGCATTATGATGAGTGGTAAATGGCTGAGCTGCAGCTCAGCTCGCTGCATTATCCAGAACCGGACAATCTATCTCCATAAAACCATGGTTATCTAAAAAACTACGAATAGACTTCAGAAACACCGAACGTTTTTTAAACTTTTCGTATGTTTCATCATTCATTACCATATCGAGATATCTCTGTCTCTGAATTGCTTCTATATCTTGTATTCCATGCCATTTTTCAGGAAGTGGACGAATAGCTTTTGACATGATTTGAAACTCGTTTACCAAGAGAGTTCTCTCTCCATGCTTGGTCTCAAACAAATCTCATTTCACTCAGATATAATCTCCAACCTGAGTAAACTTTTCTGCAATTTTATAGGCTGATTTCGTCTCACCTGAAATATCTATTTTATCTACAATATTGTAGCTTGTTCTCTCTCCCTCTGGGAGAGGTTTACCAGTATTAAACTGAACAACATCTCTCATAAAACATACCTGAATTGTCCCTGAGTGATCACGAATCTTGGCAAAAGCAAGTTTTCCATGAGATTTGAGAGACATAATACGTCCAGCAGTCTGATAGACATTGCTCAGAGATCCTCAAATAAGAGTATCCAGATCTTGAAACGCTCATTTTCGTAGCTCAGAAATATCTTGTTTCCCTGTATAGTTATTTGCATAACAAATAACTCCAGCATCCTTTAAGCCTTGAATTTTTTTTATCCTATCTTGTGATTCTTTTGAGTAGGTCATGAGATGTGTTCTCTAATAATAAAAATACCTGAAGATAATATGTATTTTCAGGTAAAAGTGAAATTCTAATAAAAAGGTTTTCTATCCAACTTGTGGACAAAGATGCTCTAGTTCTTTCATAACATCCTGATACGGCTTGGTTCCCTGAAAATAGAGAATAGTGTGTATAGCACTATTATACTCTCTCATATCTCTATCTCGTTTTATAGATACACTATATTGTTTGAGCGATTCTTCCTTTCATACCCTCTTATATGCGACTTCTTTGGCGCAGTTTCTCGTATATACGAGATCATGTTTTTGTTTTTGTGTTATACTCTCTCGAACTCCTGTATCAAAGTCACGAACATAGTGTGTTCCATCAGGGGAAGTACAAATATCATAGGTCAGGGGAAAGTCTACTCTATCACCTCAGGAAATAATAGAAAACACTCTTTCTCCTGTACAAGTATCTCCGTTATTTGCCATGGAAATATCGGGAGAGCTAAGATTTAGAGAAAGGGCTCCTAAAGTTACTATTAACGATTTCTTCATGGTAGTTCTAGTCATTGTGCAAATTTTTTAATAGACGTCTTGGATTGATTTACAGACCTATTAAGAGTTTGGGAAAATACTATATCAGTGTCGCCTATACTTTCTCCTTGGAGAGCCATATCAATAATATTATTTATTGCAACCACGGAATTATCTACTATTCCATTACTCCACATAGATGGCTCTATACAAGCTATCAACAATTGTTCCCCTGTATATTCGTGATTTCCATCATCTAATAAATCTATTACTTCCTTACGCGTATAGCCAAGTTGAGAAAGTACAAGTTTTTCCTTCCTGTTATAGTATTCCTGAGGTCCTATTTCTTGACCTCTTCTATTAGAAACAACTTCTCTCATAATTTATTATTTAGTGGTATATATATTTCTATATTAAATATATACATAGAGAAGTCAATTTTTATACATATTGAGATACAACTTGTTCTATCCCAAAGTCAACTCCTTTATTTTGTCGGGTTATTCTAAGTATGATAGAGTTGTATAAAGTATTTTTGAAAGAAATTTATGAAAAAACTCTCTATCGTTGTACTCGTCTGGATCAGTTCACTCTATCAAGCTCACTCGGCTCTCGTGAGCAGACCAGAGCTAAACTCTGCTCTTAAGCAGTGAAATAAAAATCAAGTTGAAAGCTCCTCTGGAGGGTTCTTCGCTGGATTTGTAGACTTCCTAGGAAACGTTTTACATTACGCAATTATTGGACTGATAGTTTTTCTTATAGTCGTATGTATTTTCAAAGCTATTCGTCTCTGTTTTGAGGTCTACTACGCAAAAAACATCAGATATCTCAAAATCACCCTCCCAAAAGCCGACTCAAAACTCGATAAAGAAAAAGAGACAAAAAAAGATTTCAAAGAAAAAATCGGGATCATGAGTATGTTTTATAAAGCGATTCACAAACTCTCAGAAGCTGGTCTGCGCGACACACTACTCAACTTCTTCTTCGGACATAGTAAGATCAGTCTCGAACTCGTATACAAAGACGGAGAAGTCAGCTTCTTCATCGTGACCTATCAGAGTTATGTAGATCTCGTATCTCAACACATCACTTCTATCTACAACGATGCTGAGATACTCCAGGTCAAAGAAGCCGAGTACATAGACCTCAAGCCTGCAGGATACAAGATGCGTGCAGCATCGCTCTGAAAAGAACATGATGACGTATTTCCGATTAAGACATTTAAGTACCTCGAGGATGATCCAATAAATAACTTCACCAATGTATTTGGTGGTCTCAATAAATGAGATAGAGCTGTATATCAAATGGTCATAAAACCGACCACTTCTCGTTGGAACAAAAAAGCTCTCAAAGCTGCGAGAATGATCGCAAAAGGAAAATACAAAAAGAATAAAAAACTCTGAATATTTCGCATTATATTTGCTCCATTTTTTTGGTTATGGAATCCTCTCGTAGCGATGGTCGAATGACCAGAAGACATGGTCGGAGGAAATAGTGCTCCAGGAGCATCAGAAGGTGATGCCTACAAGATATTTAACCAAGCAGAAACAGAAGCACAAAAAGTGATGGGGGAAGCTGCAGCTCAGCCATCGTTTCGCTCCTCTATCAGGATACTCGTCAGTAGTAAATCCTACTCAAAAGCAGAACATGCCGTGCACGCAATCGTTGCAGCTGCCAGTATATTTACAGATGAATACAATAATTCCCTAGATAATCCCCAAATCATAGAGGATTCTATGCCACAGATATTTACTCCTCTAAGATATATAGCCTACAAATATAAACTCGTAGGATTCTTCCAAAACGTATCTGTTTTCTCTGCAGATGAAGTATCGACACTCTATCATCTTCCAGATGTAACCTACAACAGATCCCCTCTCATCAACTGGCTGGGGTACAAAAAACTCCCAGTCCCACACAACATCAAGAGTCCATCAGAGCCAACTATGCTCGAGGAAAAAGTAGAAACGGGAAAAGACCAAGATGGAAATCCAATCTATGAAACAAAAGCTGTTCATAGGCATTTATGAGGTTTCCCTGTCTACAAAGATGGAGTGGTTCTCGGGTGGAATGAATACAGAAACAAAAAAACTCCTATCTATTTCAATAGAAAAGACAGAGGAAGACACCAATATATCATCGGAAAATCTGGTTGAGGTAAATCCGTATATATAGGATATCTCGCACGTCAGGATGTCTGGAATGGTGATGGACTCTGTGTCATAGATCCACATGGAGATCTCGTAGAAGACGTACTGAGTTTCGTTCCAAAAGAAAGAGCCAAAGACGTAATTGTCTTTGATCCAGCTGACAACGGTCGTCCAATGGGACTCAACATGCTCGATATCATCTCGACTGATCCAGAGCTCAGAAAACAAGAAATGGATAGAGCTGCACTGGACGCTACAGAAATATTTATCAAGATATTTGGAGATGAGATATTTGGTCCTCGTATCCAGCACTACTTCCGTAATGGGTGTCTAACACTCATGGAAGACGAAGAAGACGGAGGAACACTCATCGATGTACCGAGACTCTTTGTCGACGAAGCATTTATGAAATACAAAACTCGCAAAATCAAAAATCCAGTAGTAAAAGCATTTTGGGAACATGAATACGCAAATACCGGAGAAAGAGAAAAACAAGAAATGATTCCGTACTTCTCTGCAAAATTTGGTCCATTTATTACCAATACAACTATTAGAAATATTATCGGACAACCAAGATCAGCCTTCAACATCAGAGAGATAATGGACAACAGAAAGATCCTCCTAGTCAATCTCTCAAAAGGGAAAATTGGAAATCTCAATGCACAATTACTTGGGCTGATATTTGTATCCAAAGTAAACATGGCAGCAATGAGTCGCGCGGATATACCAGAAGATCAGAGAAAAGATTTTTACATGTATGTCGATGAGTTTCAGAACTTTGCCACAGAGACTTTTGGAGAAATACTCTCCGAGGCTCGTAAGTATCGTCTCGCACTTATCATGGCTCACCAGTTTATCGCGCAGATAGGATGAGGTTCAAAAAAATGAGACAAACCCTCTATCAAAGATGCTGTATTTGGGAATGCCGGAACGATCCAATCATTCAAAGTCGGGGCTGATGACGCGGAATACATGGAAAAAGAATATGCTCCTCTCCTCAGTCAACAGGATATTATCGGAGTAGCTAACTATACAACCTACTGTAAACTCAATATTGATAATGCAACCACTCGTCCATTTGATCTCAAAACTATCTGGGATAATAACTATAAAAATGAAAAAGCAGCACAGATCATCAAAGAATACTCTCGTAAAAAGTATGGACGTAAAAAGAAATACGTAGATATAGAGATCGAAGCAAGACTCGGGATAATGAATGATGAAGATAAAAAGTAGAAAAATAGGTTTTCGTGTAAACACGAAAACCTACTCAGTAAAAGAATGTAGCTACCACCAATAAATAAGTACCTGGGCATAAAAAAACTCTACCAGGAAATAACTAATCATAGCTACAATGATATATATCCAATTGAATGAATATATATCTTGAACATCAAAAATAAGATCTATTACAACAAAAGCTGTAAAAACCATTATAATCAATGCCAGTAAATGAAACAAAGCAAATAGTATATTTCCTCTGTTTCCCTTGTATATATCCCAAGCTAAAACAAAAATAGGATATTTTTTCATCAGAGTCACCTCCTTTCTGCACAAGAATACAATACAAGTATATAAACATTACTTTATTAAAACAAAAAGTCAATGATTTCAAATATTTAAAATATGTATTTTTTGCTTCACAATAAATAATCTGATACAATTATACTATATATAGATATCCCTCTCGTATGAAAAAAATACTTCTATCCCTCGCTCTGATTTGTAGCTGCTTCTTCGCACTACAAACACCCGTATTTTCTGCATCTGCAAACAATCTCAACATAGGTTCATTTCAGTCAGAATGATCCCAAGCCACAGCCAATGATAGACTCGAATCATTTGGAAATGGGGGAAGATTTATCGATGTAGCAAGAGGAGGAGAAAGATGACTGTTTAATACACTCGTACGTTTCGCTCGTGACCTCAAAAACCTCTTTTTTGCCGTTGCAACAGTACTATTTCTCTGGATATCTCTCAGACTCATTGTCGGATCAAATACAGATGAAGAAGTAGGGAAATTCAAAAAATGAATCATATGGATCACTGTTGGTATCATCGTGATGCAACTCGCATTTGCCTTTGTAAAAATCATATTTGATAGAGGAGTCGGAGAGACACTTGCTTTTAGTCTCCTAGAAAACCTAGTACAACCACTTATAGATCTCCTGATGACCCTCGCTTCTATATTTTTCCTCGCTATGGCTATCTTTGCATTTTACAGAGTGATCACTGCAAACGGAAACGAAGAAAATATTACCAAAGCAAAGACAACGATTCTCTACGCAATTATCGGTTTTATCGTAGTGCGTTTTGCGAGGTTTATCGTCGAAGCGTTCTATGGAAGAGTTGACTGTAACAATGTGGGAAACATCATCGTCATAGAGTGAGGAAATTGTCTCAACAGAGCAAATCTCTCTGGATGAGTCGATATCATCGTCACGATTATTAATTGGATGAATGGTTTTGTTGGTATCGCTGTGGTGATTATGATCATCTATGTATGAGTGCAGATACTTCTCTCTGCCGGAGACGAAGAAAAACTCAAAAAATGAAAACAAGCCATTATCTATATATTTATAGGACTACTCGTACTCGCAGCAAACTTTCTGATACTGACATTTTTCCTTATACCACAATCTGCTATTTAAAAATACCTTATTCTCATGAAACTTTTTATAAAAATACTCTGCCTCGTTGCACTAGCATGTCTCTCTTATACAAGCGTTTCTGCTGGTATTGTAGATATTCCTGGATCAAGTGAAATAGAACGCGTATCTATCAACTATACGGGTGGAGGGGAAGCAGTATCAGCTATTAACAACGTAGGGTTTAGTATTCTCACCACCATAAAACTTATACTTATGGGAATACTCGTCATCGTCATCGTCTATAGTGGATGGCTCATGATGTACTCTCTCGGGGACAACGAAGAGGAACTCTCAAAATGAAAAAGACAAATCTGGTATAGTGTTATTGGGATTATATTTGTAAATATTCCTGGAACTCTGTATGAGGCATTTTTCATAGATGGAACCGAAAGTGTCGGACAAAACGTCTCAAACTCAAGTTTTCTCAGCGAAGGAAGTAGCTCAAACCTCTTTGTAGATTTCTTTGTATTTGGAAATACGCTCAACGACAATATCGTTGGATTTCTAGAGATTATGATTTTTATCTTGGCTGTATTTATGCTGACACTCGCAGGGATAAACGTCCTTACTTCTAGAGGAAGAGAAGAAAAACTCACCGAAGCAAAAAACAAAGTCCTCTACACCGTACTCGCTCTCATATTTGTTGGTATTATTGAGGCTTGGAAACGTATAGCTTTTGGGGGAAGTCTCGACGAAGGAATCAATCTTATCGAAAACCTCTCCAACCTTGCACTCTTCTTTGCTGGACCGATTGCGCTATTTTTCATGACTCTGGCATGATATTATTATATTACCTCAAACGGAGACGAAGAACGTGTCAAAAAAGCAAAGAGTATTATTGTAAATACTTTTATCGCAACAGTACTGATACTTGCTGCGTATACATTCCTGCTTGATCTTGCTACACTATAAAAACATACTTATGAAAAAAATACTCCTCTCTATACTCCTGGTATTCTCACTCGGAACAACAACTCTCCTTGTTCTTCCTGCGACTACCTACGCAAATGATGGCATCAAAGTAACAGTAACCGAAAAAGTTCCAGGAGCAAACTGTACGGCAAAAAGAGACGGTGATGGGGAAATCATCGTAAACCTCTATGAGTGTAACCTCGAAAGCTGATTTTGAGCTATTATGCAGATCATCGGGAGTATGATTCGCTACGCGACATTTCTCGCATCTCTCGCTGGAGTACTCTTTATCGTGATAAATGGGATCCTCTACTCTATGAGTGGTATGGACGCTGGACTCAAAGACGAAGCCAAAAAACGTATCGTCAAAACTCTTCTTGGACTCGTAGTACTCCTCCTCTCAGGACTTATCCTCAACGCTATAGCTCCTTGGGTGTATGTGGTGTAAATATATTAAAAGGCCTCATGAGGAGGCCTTTTAAATTTCTAATCCTTGCATAAATCAAATTTGATTTCGAAAGGATTTGGGTGATTTCTTATCCTTTGCTTGGAATCTTGTGATCCTTGCATTTGGATTTTGAAACTTTTTTTGTTTTTGTATTTTTTGGAGTATTTCCTTCAAGCGATTTTTGCGACGCTTCTGAGTTTCATCATTTGGTTCTATCCAACGGGATATACCACGAATCCATTTTTGGATTTTAAAGCCTAGAAGCTTGTCCATAAATGATTGAAAGTACCAAAATACATCGATAGTCCAAGACCAGAGAGGTCTAAGTCTCCGTTTGAATCTCTTTGGGATAAGCCTCCCCAGAAAATCAAATATCCAAGAAAGAAGATATATTTGGACAAAGGTCCCTATAGAGGTAGTTTTTATCCAGATCCAAGCATTCCCTGCAAACAACCAAAGAGTTTTAAATCCAAAGATAGTTGCAATCTTAGTCGATAAAAATCCTCCTATGGCCCAGAGAAATGCAACTCCTTGATAGAGAAACATTCCTATTGTTCCACCTATTACGATGGTTCCTCCAAAAATCATAGCTAGAATTTTTCCTACTCTCTTACCAACGTATTTGATTCGGGAAATAACAGCTGGGATCAGGTAAGGGTATACATGTGACTTCAACATAGGGGTCACGACTCCATCTATAAATCCTCTTTTGATCCCTGTCAAAAGCAACCACTGCAGTGTTACCTTTGAAGCCCAGAGAAACACAAAACGCATCCCCTGCTTGAACCAAAATACTAGGAAACCAATGACTCCAAAATGATATATAGAAAATCCTACCACTGCAAATATCAATCCTGCAGCAATGAATGAACCAAGATACCATTTCTTCCCAAAGATCTTATACTCAGTTCTCCAGAATCTCTGGAGTTTGCGACGCGAACGTCTGATGAAATACTTCATCACTTTCTCCTTATATTCTGAAAAATTGAGATTTTAGTAGCACGAATGTACTGAGTACTTTATAATTTATTTTAATAAAAAGTCAAATAAACTTTTGATTATATATATGAAAACATTATATTTACACATACGCGACAAAAAAACAGGAGACCAACGATGTCGACCCAAAATACAAACAAAAATACAGGTGTTATAATAAAAACACTTGCTCTACCTTTTTTCTTATTAATTCTTTTTTATGAAGAGCTGCTTCTAGCTCCCATGAAAAAGATACTCTTTCCTGGTATTGCGTGGATTATTCAGATCCTGCCAGCCTGGATGATAGCAGTGACTTTTGTGATTCTAGAAATTATAAAAATCATCGCAAAGCCTATGGTTTTTGTAGCATTTGGTTTTGGATTTCTTCCAGGACTCATAGCTCTGATCGTGTATATGGGAGTCAGTTTTTTCTCACTCCAGCTCATGATTCATGGGTCTGAAAAACTACGGTCATACCAGTGGATTGACCAAGCATTTCTCTGGGTAGGAGAAAAACTCAAGCCACTGAAAGAGTACAAGGAAAAAATGATTCTTTGGTTTCGATCATCTCGTATTTTCCGTATCTGGAAAGTTATACGAAGAAAATACCAAAGAAAAAAATCTATTATAAAAGAAGCAATTTCTGTTGCTCGAAACTGGAGAAACAAGGAAGGATAGTACTCTTACCTTGGTCTCCTACACTTCACAGCTCGATTATTCGGGCTGTTTTTTTATTTTCTAGTTACATATACAGAGAAAAAAATATACTTCTTTCTCTGAAATAAATATAAATTGTTTGACATTTTATTTTTTATATTTAGAATAATTTTTGTAAATTGCTCTTTAACATAAAAGAAACAGACAATCATCTGTCTCTACATATGGTAACGGTTTCTCAAGATTATAGTAGAAACTCGTTCTATGGGAGGTGGATGTAGTGTTTGTTTCGTGTGCAAATATTAGACCGATGCGTCTTGTTTTTTATGTATAATAAAAGATGGTATGCATCGGTCTAGTTATACTAGTTTGATCGATGAAATCGTAAGCATGTCGCTTGCGTAAAAACCTTAAGGGAAAACTACAAATGAAAATTTTGAAAACTGTGGCTCTCGCAACAACTATTCTGGCAACTTCAACTTTCGCATCTGCAAACGCTGTGAAAGTTGGTGGTAAAAACGGTGACTACAATCTGCACTTCGCTCCTCCGACACAAAAGGTACTACAATCTGCATGGTATGATTACCCCATTGAAACTGGTAAGGGGACACCTGATACTATGCAATGGCTGTGTAAAAATCCTACTGGTGTTGGGTTCTTACAAGGTAATGTTTATGCGCAAGGCAGTCCTTGTGACCTAAACATCATCAGAGGTGACACCGGAAACGAATTGCTATTGGCAGTCATTAACGATAAAACACTGGAGCGTCTTGGTGGCAAAGAAGGTGTATCTTCGGCTTGGGCAAAACTATCACGTGTTGCAAATCGTGTTAAGTTTGCAACTGGGTCCGAAGGTTCAGGGTCGGGCGCAACTCTAAAGGAGTTGATGCAAAAAGATGCGGAAGGTCTTGGGAAAGCAAAACCTGTGTATGCAAGTGGTACGGATGCAGCTCTCGAAATGGTGGTTAACGGTAAAGCTCAAGTCGCATTCTTTGTGCAAAGTGCTAATCCAAAAAATCCCCGCTTCAAATACATCTATGATAATAACCTAACGGTCATCCCTGTCATTAGCAGAGCTATGAAAGGTCTTGCTCCTATACCAGGAACTGACCTGCTACCATACGAACTTTGCCAAGATGTAACTATTATCGACGGCTGGGGTTCTGACCAAGTCGTAACCACAGCTTGTACACCTATTCTCACTGCAACTGGGCCCGGTAACGAAGCTCCAGATATTGTTGCTGCTCTAAAAGGGGCAAGTCGCAATGATTTATTACCTCAAGCGAGCGCCTTTGCAAAACTCTTGAGCGGCCTGAAGAAAGCTGGCAAAAAAGGAATGGATGCAGCAGTAGAACTCGCAGAGCAAGCAGCAGATGTTGCAGCTGATAAGCTCTAAAGCACACGATCCACTACAAAAAAGATTCCCCCAGCCAAAAGCTGGGGGTTTCCTCGTTTTGTACTTTTAGATACTTTTATTTTTGACTTTTTTATAATTTTATATATTATATACTTAGTTCTTTTACATAAATCTGAGCGAAACAAATAGTTTTCTGTTTCTACATATCTATGGCAATTATGCTCATACTATGAGAAATAGAAGTGTTGTTTGTTTCGTGAATAGATCGATGTTATATGTTTTTTAGAAATATAAAAGATATATAACATCGATCTATTATCCTAGGAGGTCGATGATGAAAGCGTGACGCGAATTGTTACGTTCAACCTCGCGAGGTAAAAATGACTACATTTTTTGTTGGATTATTAAAAATGATTTTTGCAATAGGGCTTCTAGCTCTAGCCTTCTGGCCTAATGGACTGGGAGTCTACATCTTCAACAGCTTTGAATCTTTTCCTGCTGGCTATAGTGTCATCATTGCACTATGGGTTGGTGCTGTTGCATTGAACCTTCCTCTCACAAGAGTGATGTTTGCCAGAGTATCGACTATATCCATCGCTGTAATGTTCGCAGCGATGTACTATAAAATCTGGCAGGCTGGATACTTTGATATTGCTAACACTCACCAATGGATTATCGCAGGAATCTTCTTCTTCGGTATAATCATCGGCTGGTGGACAAATGCAGCAAAAATATGGCACTGGTACCGTGGTATCACAGCTGTAGATGATGCAGATACTGGTGACGGTGACTTCGCCTAAAGCTAGCAAACAACACTCTTCGAAAGCCCGGCTACCATGCTGGGCTTTCTATCATCTTCGGATTTATAATAAATAAAAAGAGACTTCAAAATTCAAAGCCTCTTTTTTGTATATTATCATTGCTAGTCCTCTATCTTTTCAGGAACCTCTATGTCACCAAAATAGCAATTTATATCTTGATTATGCGATAATCTTTTTAAAAAACTATCTTCTTTGGAAGAGTGCCTTAGCTGGTATGGGATAAGATTTTCTCATCCATATTTAGAAATTTCCCATCATTTCAAAACCTGTGTTGCTGTAGATCTTAGACCATTATCTCCAACACACTGAATATTTATATTTAGTCTCTCTGGTATGTCAGTCAGGAGATTATCTTCAAAAGGTCTATAGGAAGTAGAAAGCGAACTTTTATCCAAGTCACAAGACTCTACTACAGTACAGATAAGCCCTTGTACTTTTTCTTGAGCTTGAGCTATACTTGAGGACAGAATCACACTAGCAGCAATCGCTGGTCCTAAAATATTATTTTTTATAGTTTGCATAATAGGGATTATTTATATTTAGGTAATAGTTCTGATAGGCAAAGATTAGTGGAAGAATCAGAGCATATTAGAGAGCTACACTCTTTATATATAATAATTAATTTATTTTTGTCAAATCTATCTCTCATACTTTTTCTGCAACTCCTCCAAACCTATCTCCCATACCACTGGTCTTCCATGCGGACAGGTAGCAGAGTAGTCAAGTGCAGCATCGTGCAGAAGCTGGTTCATCTCAAAAATCGAGAGTTTGTCTCAGAACTTTATAGCACTACGACAAGCCGTATATGCCCATATACGATGACGCACTTCTGAGAGGTTAGTCGATACATCAGAGCCCTGAGATAGATCAGCGAGTATCCCACGAAACACGTCTACTGTATTTTCTCTTTTTACAAAGTCTGGTACTCCCTGGATCAAAACTACATTTCCAGAGAGTAGCTCTATATCAAACCCCATATCACCAAATGTGTCTTGGGATTTTTCAAATATATCTGACTCTGCTGGTGTTAGCTGACAATTCTCCGCAATCAAGAGTTGTTGAATCATGGGAGTATAGCTGGTATGTACGAGTTTTTCGTATATCACCCTCTCAGCAAGGGCATGTTGGTCAAGTATTTTCACTCCAGATGAAGTTTCCAGAATGATATAACTATTATGCATTTGGCCTATTATTTTCCCCAGAGGAGTATCATGCAGGTCTAGAGACTTCTCAAACGCAGGAACATCCATCATCTTTTTAGAAAACTCAAGAGCCTCTGAAATTTGTGATTGTTTTGGGTTTGCGATTGTATTGGTATAAGGAGAATAAGATTTGAACTTGGTTCCCGAACCAGTGTAGTATTCAGGCTCTCTAATCCCATCTTCTTTCCCTCCTTGATGGAGGGAAGGAAGGGAATCATTTGCAATAGTATTTTCTCCAGAAACCAAACTAACTTTTTCTAGGACATCTTTTACTCCATGATAGAACAGACGAAATATACTCTGCTCATTGGCAAAACGTATCTCGAGCTTTCGAGGATGAACATTTACATCTATCTGTGTCGGGTCTATCTCCACATTTAGAACATATGCTGGAAATGTTTTGGGAGGAATAAATCTATTGAATCCATCAGAAATAGCCTTGTATATCAGTCCTGATCCTATACCTCTTTTGTTTACAAAGAGTGCCTGTCTATTTTTATTGGTAAAAAATACCTTTGGATCAGTTATATATCCTTTGAGAGATATCCCTCAGTAAGAAAACTCTAACTCTAAAAGATTTTCTGATACCTCAGATCCATACACTCCATAGATCCTATCCCTTTGTGATTCTCCTGCACGAAATCGAAATACTTCTGTATCGTCAGAGATAAAATGAATCCCCAGTTCTGTATGAGAAAGAGCAATTTTATGGAGAAAGTCATATATATGATGGTACTCTGTTCTTGGTTTTTTGAGGTAGTTGAGACGAGCAGGAGTATTGTAAAAGAGATCTTCTACCAGAACACTTGTTCCCTGAGCATGAGAAGATTCTTGTATCTCTCTCTCTGGAGTCAGCTCACAAGCTCTATCCTGAGAATTAGTAGTAGACCTCAAGGTAAAGCGACTCACCGATGCAATAGCTCAAAGAGCCTCTCAACGAAACCCAAAAGTCATAACATTATGAAGATCTTCTAAAGTCTGTATTTTTGAAGTTGAGTATTTTTCTACAGCTTTTTTTAGATCGTTCTTTTCTATTCCACGACCATCATCTATTACTTCTATAGAATCTATCCCTCCTTGTTTTATACAGACAGAGATGTTCTTTGCTCCAGCATCTATCGCGTTTTCTACGAGTTCCTTTACGACAGAGACTGGTCTTTCTACGACTTCTCCAGCTGCTATTTGATTTGCGAGATGTTCATCGAGTGTGATTATCTGGGACATAAGCTCTGTATTTTACTAAAAACATTATAAAAATAATACTACCTATTTTCGTGTTTGGGGCAAGATAATAGTAAGAGACCCCCTATCAAACACTTGAAAATATATAACTTTTCTTATAATACCCCTGTTAGAGAATATACTTCTGTCTTTAAGGCTTGATTAAGGTGTACTCCTAATATAGAAGAAAATAATTTTATATCATAATACATACATCATGAAAAAAGTCTTTAGTATCATCGCAAGTATTTGGATACTCAGAGTATTTCTCACGTCTATCCCATATAAACTCACTGGACACGAAGAAACCCAAAATATATTTGGACCTATATGAGATTGGATGAAATGAATATTTGGAGAATCTATAGGAGCTGGATTCTCAGCATATGGACCATATATAATAGGAGCAGGGGAAGTAGTAATTTCTATTATACTACTTATCCCTATTGTTTTCTATATAGGAAAAGCCATATGATTTATGAAATCCAAGGACACTCCTGAATATCTTTTTGCAATTGGAGGTCTTGGATCAGCAGCTATGATGACATGAGCAGTATTTTTTCATCTTGGAACCCCACTCGGGATAGAAGTAAATGGAGATGGAGGAAGTCTCTTTAAAGCTGCGGTCTCTATACTCATACTCTGAGTAATACTCGCAGGAGTTCATGGGAAATCTGTATTTGATATAGCACAAAAACTTATCGTTATAAAAAAATAATCCTATGTCAGATTTTTCTCTTGTCATCATTCCACTCACTATCATTCCTGGAGTAGCCCTAGTTCTGTCTTCTACTGCAGGCAGGTTTAACTATGTAGCTTCGGAGATAAACAAACTGTATCTCTCTGAACTACACCACAGTGACTATATAGTAGAGAAACAACTTTTAAGGTCACGACTATTTACAAACGCTATCGTCAGTTTGTATCTGGCTATATCATTTCTATTGTTATCGAGCTTCATTGGGATTACTTCGAGTTCTATAAGTACACTAACATGAGGAGGTGCAAACACTGATTTGATCTTGATATCTCTTTTTAGTATGTGAATATTTTGTGCTCTACTAGCTGTCTTTATTTTACTATATGAATCATTTATCATACGAAAAGTTATACGAAAAAAAATAGAATACATCTCTGAAAGAAATCCCAAAAAATCTAAAAACAAAAAAATATGGTCCTTCTAAAAATCAAAAGTTCCCAATAAATATACTACATACTCTCAAATACAAGAGCAAGGAAAACATATATGCTTCGAATTAAAATTTTTATATACTTTATACGGTACTGTTGTTCCCTAGGAAAAAACCCCTGGAACTTTTTTCAGATACACAAAAACTTTTTTAATGAAGAAAAAGGAATATTTTCCAAGTTTGATATCACCCAAAGAATTCCCCAAAAATGGAGACTCAAAGAAATTCGTCTGGATCCTAAAAGAAGTACTACAAATCGGAAAGAAATTATTTCAAAAAACTTCAAATCTCCCGTCTTTCTCAAACCAGAGTGGGGGCAAAATTCTCATGGGATTCACAGAGTTGATATCATAGAAAACACTGACTATCTCTTAACAGAGATAAAAGAACTTCAGATCCCATATACTTGCCAAGAGGGGGCTCTAGGAAAAAAAGAATTTGAGATATACTATATCAGATCCCAAAAAAATCCTCAGGAATTTTCTGTGTTTTCTATCACCGAAACAATAAACACAATTCCTGAAAAGTACCATATAGAAGGCATTCATAATGGTTCGATCTACAAAGACTATAGTTCACAGTTATCTTCATTAGAAAAAAACAAGATCAAAAAAATGATGCTACAAATGTGAGAATATTCTATGGCTCGCGTTGGAGTAAAAGCAGATTCTCTCACATCTATAGCTAGGTGAGAATTCAAAGTATTTGAAATAAATATATTTCTCCCTCTCTTGCTTGCTCTTATGGATGAGACACTCAGCTCAGAAACCAGGAATCTCATGGCAAAAAACTTTGCAAAACAACTCGTCTGCATCATCCCAGATAGTAAAGACATACAAAAGAAAAAAATATTTTGGAATATGATGAAGATCCATTCCCTTACCTCAAAAAAAACATGATAAAAAAAATACTCTACAAATGGATTTCTGATACATTTATGGATGGATGTAGTGCCTACAATCCCCTACCCGTCAGAAAAGCTTCGAGATCAAAAAAACAAGCTCGAGATATGTTTGAAAAACTCTGAGTTCCTCACGCAAAAGGAACAACTTTTTTTTCACCCTACACAGCCTACAAATTTGTAAAACAACACTGATTCCCTGTGTGTATCAAGCCAAATGTTGGAGGATACTCAAGAGGAAGTTATTTTCCTATTACGACCTGGAAAGAGTTCTGGTATGCTGCATTATGGGTAAAAGTATGGTGGCCAAATAGTGTTATAGAACAATACCTCCTTGGAAAAAACTATAGGGTTGTAGTGACTGCTTGAGAAGTAAATAGCGCGATTGAGCGTATGCCGAGTTTTGTTATCGGGGACGGGGAAAAGACTATCTCTACTCTTATCGATGAAGAAAACAAAATCCGTAGAGACATGGAACTGACTCCTGTCATACACGAGATAGAAAAAAAATGAGTGGTAAAAGCTCACCTCAAAAAACATGGAAAAAACTTTTCAACGGTACCAAAAAAATGAGAAAAAGTACAACTCTTCCATAGAGTATCTCTTGCTCCAGGGTGAGTGCTCGAGACTATAGACCTCAAAACCATTAGCAAGAAAAACAAAGAACTCTTCCTCAAGATACTCGACTGATTTGAAGCAAATATCTTTGGGATAGATGTCATCATGGAAAAAGGAATAGAAACAAATTATGACAAACAAAAAACTATCTTTCTCGAACTGAACTCTCGTCCATATCTCAAGATGCACCATGTCCCAAGATATGGAAAACCTCACAATCTCAAACCTATGTATGACAAACTCAATGCCCTAAATATAGATAATACTGATATATTCTAAACTATGAAAAATAGCCTCCTATACAACTTTGTTGGAACTCATTCATTTCTCGGGGGGCTTTTTTTGTTTTTTCTTCCTGTATTTCTCTATACTAATGGATTCAACATAACTCATATCAGTACGTTTATAGCTATTACTGGAGTGAGTTTCCTCGTTGCCATGTATATCTGGGATCATATACGATATGAGTACGGATACCGTCCTATTGTCATTATATCCTTTGTACTTCAGATTATTTTAGTCAGTTTATGATATCTCGAAAAAAACATCTTCTTTCTCATCATTCTAGCAATATTTTATGGGTTTTATAATTGTTTCTTTTGGATTACAAAGAGGTATATATTTTCTATGTACACCGAAAAAAAATCAGTAGGGAACGCTTTTGGAAATATTCAAATTCTCTGATTTATACTCGTAAAGGTAGGGATATTATTTTCCTCTTTTTTCCTAGAGTATGATGTCTACTGATATATATTTGCTCTGATGACAGCTATCAGTCTCTTTTCCCTATGGCATTTCCTCAAGTACGAACAAGACCTCAAAATCCGCAGCAAAAAACAGCAAGAAGTTCCTCTTAAGCTGCGGGATATTATTTCTTTCAAAGATAACTACAATTCAAAATACGTGTTTATACTTGATGGGCCTTTTTTGTATTTCGAGAGTTTCTTTTGGGTACTCACACTATTTTTTATTAGTCAGGAAAGTTTTCGAGACCTCTGACTCTTGGCTATATGACTAGCTCTGAGCTTTAGTATTATTTTTTGGCTTATAAAAGAATACATTGATCATCTCAATGCAAAAAAACTCTTTACTCTCGCTGTAATTTTGTATAGTATATGATGGGGACTAAGATCAATTACAAACGACATAGAATACACTTCCATTCTCTATGCTATAATTATTTGTATTACGTTCTTTTCAACTTTCTTTCGACTTGTGTTTAATAAAAATTTTTTTGTACTCTCAAAAGAAAGTCCATCCCAAAAGTACCTCTTACTCAAGAGTTATTATTCCCAGGCTATGGTTGCAATAACATTTTCTCTATTTGCTTTTGCGAGTATATATATAGATATGCCACTCGAAGAACTCCTTTTATGGTCCTATCTACTCGTATGTCCTTTGAGCTTACTGTATTTTGTGTACCATACAGGAGATATATCCTTGAAAAATTAATTTATAACCATTTGAGCTATGTGAATTATTATACTAAGTGTGCTTTGAGTGATAGTGAGTATCTGTCTTCTCATCGTTGTGTACGATAGATTTGTACAAAATGGAAATGTTGTTATCGCTCGTTTCCCTTTACTCGGGAGGTTTCGTTACCTCAGTCACAATTTGCGTCCATTTATCAGACAGTATTTTCTCGACGACAATGATTTTGTAAACCGTATCGTGATCGATTGGATACTCCATGTAGCTTCTGGAAAAACAGGGTATTTTTCTTTTGATAAATTTGATTCTGCAAGAGAGCTGCATAATGGTGATTTTGACATGATTCACTCTGCTACTCCTCTGAATCAAGATGAGACAGCACCAGAGTTTCCACTCGTAGGAAAAAAAAGAAAACACCCATTTCAATTTCAATCATATATATATAGAAGTGCTATGAGTCTTGGAGCTCTAGGATTTGAGGCAACTGCAGCGATGGCAGCAGGATGCGCTGACGCAAAAGCTCCGTTCAATACAGGAGAGTGAGGATTTGCGATACATCATATACCAAGAGTAGCATTTTCTCCTGAGAGAAAGTTCTTCAAATCTATATATATACCAAAGATCTTCAAACCCATCTACGTACTTACTCCAGGAAATAGACTCAAAAATCGTATCATAGATATATATAAAAGTATGCTCATACGTGACGGAAAAGTAGATTTATATCTCTTTTCAAAAGAACACTTTTGTTTCTACGCTATAGACTGGAGTGCCCCACTCGAGGTATTTCCAAAACCATCAGAACTCACAGACGAGTTCGGTCACGTTATACTCCAAGTAGGATCATGACTCTATGGACTCAAGAAACACACCACTGACTGAAGTATAGAGTTCAACTGGGATAGATTTAAAAAAATCACTTCTTTTTGTAGAGCTATAGAGATAAAACTCGCCCAAGGAGCAAAGCAAAGTGGGGGAATCCTCAAAGCTATAAAAAATACTCCAACTGTTGCCGAAATACGTGGAGTAGAACCAGGACACGACCTGATATCACCAAATAGATTTCCTTTTTACAATGAAGGAAAAGAAAAAGAATTCTTTGAGTTTATGAATGAACTCTCAGAAAAAGCAGGAGGAAAACCAATCGGATGTAAGATCGTTATCTCAGATGCAAAAAACATAGAACCTCTCGCAAAACAAATCGTCAAAACACCAGATATAGCTCCTGATTTTATTACTATAGATGGAGGAGATGGTGGTTCTGGAGCTGCTCCTATATACCTCTCAACTCTTTTTGGAAAGAGGATCTATGCAGCACTGGAGATGGCAAATGCTATTCTCACAGAAAACGGTGTCAGAGATAAGGTAAAACTCTTTGCAGCTGCAAAACTCTATACCCCGTTTATGTCAGCTAGAGCTATGGCTATCTGAGCAGACGCTATAGGAAATGCGCGTTCTATCATGATATCGGCTGGATGTATCAGAGCTGGGCACTGTTCGGGGGAACATGGAAGCTGTCCTGTAGGAATTGCCACTATGAAAAAAGCAAATAGAAGGGCATTTCAACAAGCCTGGGATAAAAAAGTAAAACAAATATCCAACTTTGTCCACGCACACAATCATGGACTCATACAAGTAGCTGCTATAGCAGGACTCAAGAGTCCAAGCCTGTTTACTCCAGAACATCTCGCAAAAAAATAATAATCTCGTAGATATTAAAAAAAGAGTCATATACTATGACTCTTTTTTTTGTTCTTCTCATTGTTCTTCCTCTGATTGCTCTCGTTTGTCTCAAAAGGTCTCGAGCAGTTTTTGTTTCAATATCTCTGGGATCAGATGTATGTTTGCCAGCATATCTTTTACAGAAAAATACATATCTGCAAGCTCTGTACCGACTCTAAGTATTCTCAGAACACGGATAAGTACTAGAGTCAAAAGTACCCCAATAACAACAACAAATAACGTCAGTACTAAGTACAGGAGCTCAAGTATCGTAAGAGAAATCATGAAGTCATTTAAATACTATCAATAGTCTTATTTATATCCAAAGACGCGTCTTTTACAACTTTTTGTATTTCTTGTTCTCACTGCAAGGACTTTATATATTTTGTATTTTCAAAAACACTGAGAGTCGGTCACTGCATAATTTCATAGTCTCTTTTCTTCAGGTCTTTCATAGATATATCTGCAAGTTTCAGAGAAACATTTTGGGAAAAAGCCTTGGTCATAAGGACCGGTAGCATATAGAGCACACTCTCAAAAAAATCTGATTTCACATCTGCAAATATAACCACTACTCTTTTTTTATTCTCCCTGTGGCTTCCATCTTCGAGTTTTGTCTGAGTATTTTTTGAACTCGTGATAAAGTCTTGTAATTGTTTTGTATCCTTGAGCGTTAGAGATGACTCTCCGAGTTTTTTCGCTCCATAATCTACAGCTTCTTTTGATTTTTTTACTGCTTGATCCTTGAGTTCAAGAGCTTTTTTCCTAAACGCGTCAAAATCCATGATGTATATAAATAGTAAATAGAAAGAAAATTATACTCCAAAAATACTTTTTAAGCAATAAAAGTCTTTTTTACAAAGAAAACTTTGCAATAAAAGTCTTTTTCTATATGATATGGCTCGTTTTAGTACCTTATATATAATAATGACAAACGTAGATATCGTAAGAAAAGCTCAGTCAAGCTTTTTGCAATCGGGAAGACCAGAGATAAGAACTGGTATGGAAATCGAAGTTCACCAAAAAATTAAAGAAGGAAACAAAGAAAGAATTCAAAGATTTAAAGGAGTTGTTATAAAAACAGCTGGAAAATCAGAACTCGAAAAAACTATGACCGTAAGAAGAAAGGTAGGTGCATTTGGAGTAGAAAAGATCTTTGCAATACACTCTCCGACTATCGACAAGATAGATGTACTCAGACAATTTAAAGTGAGAAGAAAATCTATCAAATTTATCAGAGATCTCACTGGTAAAGCTGCAAGACTCAAAGAAGTATCATGAGACAAGGTTGCCCTCAACGCTGAAAGAGTACTCCCAGTAGTAGAAATGCCAGAGGCGCCTAAAAAGGAAGAAAAAGTAGAAACAACAAACCAGGAAGTAAAAGCAGAAGAAGAAGCTGAAGTTCCTACTGAAAAGACAGAAGAATCTACTCCAAAGGAAGAAGTAAAAACGGAAGAAAAATAAGAAGAGAAAAAATAATTTCACTCGCTTACTTACATAAAAATCTAGAAGTTTCTCTTCTAGATTTTTATTTTTTTTATATACTTCTCTAGATACATATTCCCTTACCTATTTCCCACATATGGAACTCGCATTTAAAAGCATACACGAACTTCAAGAACTCATCAAAAATGGAGACATCTCTCAAAAAGAACTATGGCAGTATTTTATAGAAAGAAATCATACATATAACAAAGAAATCTGAGCATTTACCTCTATTGGGCTGAGAGACTTCGTAGAATCAGATGGAGAACTCATGGGGATTCCTCTCGGGATCAAAGACCTCTTCTGTGAAAAAAATATTCCAACAACAGGATGTTCGAAAATGCTCGAAAATTTCATCCCTCCATATAGTGCGACTGTTATCGAAAGACTCGAAAAAACAGGAATGAATTCGCTAGGAAAACTCAATATGGACGAGTTTGCTATGGGTTCTAGTGGAGAGAACTCTGCGTTTTGAGCAACAAAAAATCCATATGGAACCGATCGTATCCCTGGTGGTTCGAGCTCTGGCTCTGCTGCAGCTGTCGCAGCTGGACTCTGTCCTGCTGCTCTCGGGACAGATACAGGTGGGAGTCTCCGTCAACCCGCAAGCATGTGTGGAGTAGTCGGGTTTCGTCCAGGATATGGGAGAAATAGTCGCTTCTGAGTAATGCCCATGGCCTCGAGTTTTGACTGTCCTGGAACCATAACATACACCGTACAGGACGCTGCTCTCCTATACAACATAATGAATGGAGAAGATCCTCTCGAAAATACTACTCTTCCCGGGAAAGATATCATAGACCCAAAAATCTGGAAAACCCCCGATCTCAAATGAAAAAAAGTAGGAATCCCAAAAGAATACTTTGAAGAAGGTCTCGAAGAGTGAGTCAAAACAACTATAAACACAGCAATAGAAAAACTAAAAGAACTCTGAGCTGAAGTAGTCGAAGTATCCCTTCCTATGACCAAATACGCAATCGCGTCCTACTATATCATCGTTCCTGCAGAAGTCTCTACAAACCTCGCAAGACTCGATGGTATTCGCTATGGACATAACTCATCGTCCGAGAGAAACGGTCTCGAAGAACTCTACCTCAATAATAGAGGAGAATGACTCTGAGATGAGCCAACACGTAGAAGCATCCTGGGAAGTTATGTACTCTCTGCAGGTTTCTACGATGCCTATTACAAAAAAGCTTCCCAGGTACGTACACTCATCATCCAAGACTTTGAAAAGGCCTTTGAACAAGTAGACATTCTGGCTTGTCCCGTATCACCAAGTGTTGCTTGGAAGATAGGAGACAAAGTCGATGATCCTCTCAAACTCTATCTCGAGGATGCTTATACTATACCAGCATCACTTGCTGGACTCCCAGGTATGAGTATACCATGTGGTTTTGCTCAGAGTGAAGATAGTGAAAAAGAAACCCTCCCTGTATGACTCCAACTCATAGGACCAAGAATGTGAGAGCAAAAAGTCTTTGAAATCGCAGGAGTTTATGAGAGAGCAACAAATTGGAGAAAACAGATGATTCCTGAAAAATTCAAGGTCTAACAAGTCTTTGTCATTCTTCTCTTTATTCGCTCAAGATGACAACGCAAGATTTGACATAAATAATCCCTATATGATACAATTATAGGGATTATTTTTTGAAAGAAAAACATGCTAGCAACAGCAAATCCAGAGGAACAATTCGAAAATTGGGACAAAAAATCCGAAGCTATACAAGCAGAGGAACAGGAGAAACAAGATACTATAATAGAAGAGTTTCGTAGTAGTGAAGACTACAAAAAACTCGAAGACGAAATAGGACAACACCAAGATATACTTGATAGCATCGTCTATCAGTACTCAAAAAACGGTCAGGATATACAAGGAGCTATAGAATATACGTTCCTTGATCCTATATCTCTCCAAAAACTCGGATTAGAATTTGAAGATAGTCAAAATCAGAAAACTATAGCTACTCTGATGTCTGCTATCTGAGAAGTACCTGTATGAAATAAAACACAAACTGATATATTTTTAGAAGAAACACCAAACAACATCTCTGAAGAATCTAATAGTCTAGAGAAAGAACCACAAGAAGCTATAGAATCTTCTCCAGAAAAAGAATCAAGAGAATCCCATATAGAAGAAGTCCCTGGTTTCCCAAGTATCGAGAGACTCGTAGATACAGGACATATAAGTCCTGAAGAATTCGCAAATATACGTACAGATCTTGAATGAAATACTGCTCCACAAACAGCAATTACTAATAATATATCTGATGCATGAAAATCTCAAGAAGCCATAAAACTCCTAGAATGAGGAAAAACTCCAGAAGAACGTTCAGAGAGTTTCTTTGCAGATATGCCCAAAGAAGCAGCAAATAACAAGGAAGACCCTGTCACAGAACTTATAGCAGAAAACTATAGAGCCTTTCCTCTCAAATGATGAGAAGAGTCAGATAAAAATATAGATTTCATCATCGCAGCTAGAGAAGCTGGAAACAAAGTAATCGAGGGGAAACATCTCCCAAAATCTGAGACGTTTGAAGCAACACTGAAAACTCTCCAGACCTCCACAGACAAATGAGAAGTCTATCTTGCACTCAAATATATACATAAAGAAGTAAACACCTACCAAGCAGCAAGATCTAAAAAGCTCAAAGAACAAAACTCAAAAGCAAAAAAGGGCTCTGGATTAGAAAAACAAAAAACTACCTTTGCAGAATTGATAGAAAGAGCCAAAGCCAATGCTGACAAGAAACAAGAACAAAGAATCAAGGAAGTGATGCAAGCACAAATGCTGGAAAAAAAAGACACTATAGAAACAGGGGAAGGAGGGATGTGAGGAGATATACTTGATATGCTCTGAGATATCTCTCCATCTAGTTCAGAAAAAAAATCGGCTTAGGCCGATTTTTTATTCAGTCTATACCAACATATACAAAATACTAATACAATAAAATACAGGGCTTGTATGTAGATACTATACGCTCATATGTCTATCTGGAGTAGTGCAAACTCCTGTCCTCCAAAGAACTCAACCATGAGCATATCATATTTCAAAAATATCCATGCAAAAAATCAAATTCCATATCACAGTGGTGGAAATACTAGGAAAAGACACAAGGACAGAAATCCAAGTAACATCGCAATAGGTATCGTCCAAGTTACCGCAATATTTGCAATAGGAGCAAGCAGAGACACCTGTCCAAATTGAAACATCATAATAGGGAGGGTCAAGCTGAGTGCTGCAAGGGTCAAAACAAATGCTTCACGAATAGCCAGGAAATCTGGCAAAAAGGAAAATATATATTTAAAAAATCCTTGCGTATAAACGATCCCAACGACAGCTAAAAAACTCAGGTGTAAACTCACATCGTAGTTCAAAGAAAGAGGAGAATACAAAGTCATAGCAGAAGCTGTAATAAGTATCAGAGTTAAACTCTGAGCCGTACGTCACTGGGATAAGACAATATACCCAATAATACCCATAATAGCAGCCCTCACCACAGGAGGGGAAGTCCCAACGAGCAAAGTAAAACTCACTATCGAAGCAACCACAAGAACGAGTCGAATCGTCAGAGGAAAATACTGAAATAAAAACCCAAAAAATATAACAAGAATCGTAATGTTGAAACCACTTACTGCGATAAAGTGGGTCAGTCAGGAGTTATTAAAGTTTTCTTTCAACTCATCTGACAGATCCTCACGAGCTCACAGGAGTATCCCTCAGAGAAACACTCACTCTGTCTCAGGATACAATTGATCGATTTTCTCAAGAAAATACTGTTTCCACTGAGAGAAAAATACAAATATTTTAGCCACGTCCCCTCTTCATTCTCGATCAAAACGAGATACATAACTTCGAAAATACACTCCTTGAGACAACATATAGTCTTGATAAGAAAAACCTTCAAAATCTTCTATAAGATAAATCGGTGAAGTATATGATATTCTATCTCCCACTCCAAGGACAAAGTTTGACGGAATACGTAGCAAACTCGACATATTGTCTATATTACTATGGTTTGAGAGTTTCTCAATACTTATTCTATATTCTACTGATTCTTGGTTTCGTTTCTCTATGTCTACTATGCTTCCTACTATCTCGACATCTCCATAGGAATACTCTCAAAGGATATCAAGGTTTCTTTGTATTTCTCCCTGTGTCCATAAAGAAGACATTATTCCTATAACTATCCCTATAATAAAAGGAAATATATATTGTCGATATTGTCTGATATAGAGAGTAATACCTACAAACAATAACAAGAATAATAGTACTATATACATGATCAACAACAGCTCCTCAAGCATGTTAGACAAAAAGACTCCTCCTAAAAAACTAGAAAGAGTAAGTTGAAAATATCTATGTTTCATCAAAAATTATTTCTCAGAATTGATTACCTCACTTTGTACATTGTCTATTATATAGATCTTCCAAAGTTCATAGATACTCCATCCTGCAAGTAGGAGAGCATATACCTGATTGAGATTAAAAAATACATACGCAGAAAGGATATCAAACCTCCCACTAAAAGATTCAAAAATCAGTACCATTGCTGAAAATACTAAAAGCCCAAGATATCCAATAAGACCACGTATATGTACCAAGGCTGAAAGAATATATAGTACAGAGAACAACAAGAAACTCATAATAGCATACACTATCGGAAGAGGAAAAATAGGTACTTGATACGGTACAGGAGTAAAAGGATGACTATAAAGTATCTCTATACCAAAAGTTGTTTCACGACCATAAACTTGCCCTCAAAGCAGTGCTCAGACAAATCCAATACATAGAACAAATATAAACGATAAAGTCAGGCCATCTATATATTTACGGAGAGTAGATCTCTCGATTTTTATGTTTATCAGAGTTACTAGCAAAAACCCAAACATAGCTCAAAAGAGGGAAAAGTTATAATTACTCATAATAAAAAACTCAAAAGGGTCTTTGATAAACTTGAGATCATCCCATCTACTTATAACAAAAAATAAACGAGAAAAGATGAATACTGAGAGAAAGTACCAAATAATATTATTGAAAAAAAATCCAGGATTATACCCAAATCTCTGAGAGAGATACTTGATCCCATACAAAAATGCAAAGAAACAAATAGTAAGCGTGATACCAAATGTGTATATCTCTATGCCAAATATTTGAAAAAATGGAAACACACTGACAAGCTACAAAAATAAAATTTTCTGATGGAATTATTGTAAGATTTCTCACATAAAAAGCAAACTGTTTCCTGCAGACATAGGGCTGTTTATTATGCCTCGATGAGAATAATTCTTTAGGCTCTACTAAGATATTCTTTGGTTCTTGTATCGATTTTGAGTATATCACCAACATTTACGAAAAGGGGCACTTGTACCACAAGTCCTGTAGTAAAAGTTGCTGGTTTCTTCCCTCCTGTTGCTGTATCTCATTTTTCTCCTGGGGGAGTTTCAACTACCTCGAGTTCACAACTCGTCTCAAGATGTATATTTATAGGATTCCCATTATATTCTTGGAGCTTTACTTTGTCCCCATCATTAAGAAAATACTCAGCTCCGTCCAAAGAAGCTTTATCAAGACTCACTTGCTCAAAAGTATCCTGAGACATAAAGTAATAATTCTCTCCATCATTGTAGAGATAATCATAACTATTGGTAGATATATCTGCTGGTGCAAACTTGTCAGTATCTGAAATAGTCTTTGCTATTGTTCCTCCATTGAGGAGATTTTTTGCCTTGATATTGATGATACTTCCTCATCTTCCCATCACTTTTTGAGCATAGCTCACGATTTCAAATGGCATATCATCCATCACAAATTTTTTCCCTACTTTGAGGTCATTTCCGTTGTACATAAATAAGAGTTTTTAATAATTATTTTGCATACTCGATACATCTCATCTCTCTTATGAGAGATACTTTTACCTCTCCTGGGTACTGGAGGTTTTGTTCTATATTTTCGGCTATTTCTTTGGCTGTGTTTTGAGCGTCCATATCTGACACTGTCTCAGCATTTACAAACACACGTACCTCACGTCCAGCACTAAGAGCATAAGCTTTGTCCACACCACTAAAACTCTGTACGAGGGCCTCCATTTCCTGTACTCTTTTGAGATACTGTTCTATAGCTTCACGTCTTGCTCATGGTCTCACAGAGCTGATGGCATCTGCTACTTGAACAATAGCTGCATAGATAGAAATACTAAAAGGTTCTCCGTGATGGTTTTCAATCATATCTACTACCTCTTCTGGGAGTCCATATTTACGACCCAGCTTTGCTCCTATCTCTGGATGTGTTCCTTCTATATCATGATCAAGAGCCTTTCCTATATCATGCAGAAGTCCTCCTCTACGAAGAAGTGCTGTATCTACTCCGATCTCTCTCCCTATCGCTTCTGCGATAATAGCTACTTCCTTGCTGTGTTTGAGCATGTTTTGGCCATAACTGGTTCTAAATCTGAGTTTTCCAATAATCGGGATAATTGGTTCTGGTATATCATTGATATTGAGCTCATCGAGCACTTTCATACCAAGCTCTTTCAGGAGAACATCTGCTTCTGATTCGGTAGTTCTGATGACTTCCTCTATTCTTGCTGGTTGGATACGTCCATCCTCTATCAGTTTTTCGAGTGATTTTTTTGCAACATATCTACGAAACAGATCAAACCCTGAGATAAACACAGTATCAGGAGTATCGTCAATAATCAGGGCTACTCCAGCATTTTTTTCAAATGTAGATATGTTTCTTCCTTCTTTTCCTATCAGTTTTCCCTTCAGATCATCACTCGGTATCTGGATAACCGTCGTAGTAACCTCACTGGTTACATCTCCAGCATACTGTTGAATAGATTTGAGAACGATTTCTTTTGCGAGATCTGTCTTTTGTTCTTCGAGTTTTTTCTTGTGTTTGATAATCACTCCTTTTGCGTCATCTTCGTATTTGTCTCCTATCTGTTTGAGAAAGAGTTTGCGAGCATCTTTTTCACTGAGTTTTGAGAGCTCTGCGAGTTTCCCATCGAGTTCGTCTGATTTTTTCTTGAGGGTATCCTTCGTCTTTTTGAGATCATCTTCTTGCTTGTAGAGATCATCTTGTTTTTGAGAGATTTCATCGAATTTTTTCTCGATTTTCCCTTCTCTTTCGGTGATTCTTGCCTCTGCTTCTACGGCTCTTTTCTCTACTTTTTCTGATTTTGCTACTATTTCACTTGCCTCTTTTTTTGCTTCTCTGAGCAGTTCATCTGATTCTTTTCTTGCTTCAAATAGGAGCCTATCTTTTTTTGTTTCTGCGTCTTGGAGGATAGTATCTGATTTTGAATTGGCTTTTCCTACTTTTCTATTTTCCCATAGAAAAAATACCACGACACTGAGTGCCATTCAAAAGATTATCCCCATCAAAGTGGTAAATAAATCCATTGGTATATATATAATTTGATAAAATAACGAAAGTTATCCTATGTTTTTCGAAATCGCAAATTTTCCCTATTTAAAAGGAAAATTTGCAGAGAATGTTTGAAAAAATAAAGAAATTTTTAATGTTTTTGATAACTTTTGGTGGCTAAAAACAGTGTATTCAGCTATTTTATTGTATCTGTTTTTGGGAAAAGGCAAGTTATTAAGGTTCCTTTGATATTCATAAATCGGTAACTTTCTTTTTGTATGCTTCTACATAATAATTGATGCTGCCTCCTAAATCTGTAGCTGTAAGATACAAATTCTCTCATACAAGTTTATATCGAATATTACTCTTGGTAATTGAGTCAACAGTCATTCAAGAAAAATTAGATTCACGTTTAAAATTATATGGTTCAGGTAAGACATCAAAAAGATGCATAATAATAGGATTATTATACGGAGCATAACCAAAATCCTTTAGCCTATTATCACTACAATAATCAATAACCGAAACACACAACTTTCTCTTGTCTTCGGCTAAGTACATTTCTGATACTATCTCATCTCCTAAATCTAGAACAGAGAAATGAATATTTTTAATAAAAACTTTTTCGTCCCCGAGCTGTACTTCCTGATTAAAGGGAAATACTAAATTTTCTTTTTGAGATAATTCTCTATGAATAGAATGATACTTTTTTAAAGTACGTAGAGAAATATGAGAAGCATAATGTTTAATTATTTTATCTCCATGATATGAAACAAAGCTATCGTTCCCTACTCAAAGGATACATCAATAATGAGGTCCTGGTAGTGAACTTCATTGGCTTAATTTATTCATCTTTTATATTTAATAATTCATCTACCATTCTTGGTATATGCGAAGAGCAATCTGTTCACACCATATATATGGTTCCATTCTCTTCTCCAACGATCTTGAAATTCGTTGCATATATAAACTTATGCAAAAGAGAAATTTTTTTATCTTCATGGAACTGAAGAAAATCTCGTATCTCCTCTATCAGCTGAACCCCAAAAGGATGTCATTGTGCGAGACTCTCTCCTTCTACATATCAGATCTCTGAAATAACTCAAGATTGGGTATCACGGTGTATATTATGAGGATATATAATCGATATATCAGCTATATCTTTAGATATCTTTGTAAAAGAAAGAGCAATGGTAGAGAGGCCTCACAACTTTGTATCAGCATGATTTGTAGGAATACGAAAATCAGGAAGATTATTTTGGTACTCTATATATCTCGAGAGTATCTCTCTCGTCACTTCCTTATCTTGTGGATAAATTTTATATACCCTATCTTGGAATTTTTGCACAATACTCTGTCATCCATGTTTATCGCAATCCCAAATTGTTTCTAGTTTATTCATTCTCATTTTTAAAAAGCTGTTCTCTTCTATGTCGTACGCTAGGAGTAATATCTTCCAAAAGAAGTATTAATTTTTTTCATTTACTCTGATACCCTTCTATCCTACCGTCTCGTATACGTCTTAAAAAGTTATCTAATGGTGTTTCTATTTCTGGGTCAAGTGTTATTAAAGCTTTTCTAGAAAGTAATTTATGAAAAATTAAATCGCTGTACTCTTCGGCCAAAAAATCTCTGAAGTTATACGCTTCTTTGGTTCATGATTTTGGATACTTGCCTCCATTATGACGTCTAAACCAATTTTCATGCTCTTTTTTCTTATTCTAAAACCATTATTAGGATCATTATACATCGTTCTTCCTTTTTTCATGTTGTTTACAGTACGACTTCCTAATACGTCTACTATCTCTTGAGAAAATATTCTCAAGCTTTCTTCCGTTTCATTAGGAAAATATTCCTGTGTCTTTTGTAATACTTCATCAAATATATCTAGCTCTTTTTCCATATGCAGTCTCAAGTAAAAAAATACCTTATCATTATAAATAAGGTATTTAAAAAGTCAAATATAGATTGTATTCCTATTCGTCTTCAGGAAGTTGGAATCCTCTTTCTTCTCTAATCTTTGTTGCTATGTTGCTTGGTACTTCGTCATAATGATCAAATTCCATACCATAGGTAGCACGTCCTTGTGATGCTGATCTGAGCTCTGTAGCATACCCAAACATCTCTGAAAGTGGTACATAACATTGTATAATTTTTGCTTGTCCTCTGTCTCCCATTTCTTCGATTCTCCCTCTCTTTGAGTTGATCTGACCGATCACATCCCCCATGTATTCTTCTGGAGTATTTACCTCTACTTTCATTATTGGTTCGAGGATAATAGCCTGAGCCTTTCTACATGCTTCTTGGAATGCTTTACTTGCAGCCAGTTTGAAGGCAAGTTCACTCGAATCCACTTCATGGAATGATCCAAAAGTAAGTGTTGCTTTGATGTCTACCATTGGGTATCCAGCGACAAAACCTCTTGCATATGCTTCGTTAAGACCTTTTTCTACACCTGGGATATATTCTTTTGGTATTACCCCTCCACTGATCTTGTTGACAAATTTGTTTACCTTCTTTCCTCCTTCATCGTCTTCGTCTGCTTCTTTATATGGATCAAAAGTAATAACTACGTGTCCGTATTGACCACGACCACCCGTTTGTTTTGAGTATTTGTGTTCTACATCTGCAGCTGGTACTTTTATCGTTTCTCTGTAGGCCACCTGAGGTGCTCCAACATTACACTCTACTTTGAACTCTCTTTTCATACGATCTACGATGATATCCAGATGAAGTTCCCCCATACCTGAGATAATAGTTTGAGCTGTTTCTTCGTCTGTTCTTACTCTGAAAGAAGGATCTTCTTCTGCGAGTTTCTGAAGTGCTGTCCCCATTTTTTCTTGATCTGCTTTTGTTTTTGGTTCTACAGATATAGAGATAACTGGTTCTGGAAATTCCATAGATTCTACGAGAAATACTCTATTTACATCACAGAGTGTGTCCCCTGTTTTTGTATCTTTGAGTCCTACTACAGCCCCTATATTCCCGGCTGATATTTCTGTTACTTCTTCTCTGGTATTTGCATGCATCTGGAGAAGTCTTCCAACCCTTTCTTTTTTTCCACTTGACGCGTTATAGATATATGTTCCTGATTTGAGTGTTCCACTATATACTCTGGTAAATGCGAGTTTCCCGACAAATGGATCTGTTGCGATTTTGAAAGCAAGAGCTCCAAGTGGAGATGTAGCGTCTACTTTTATGTCTTCTGTTTTCTCGTCATCATCTAAGTCAGATACAGTGATCATTCCGTTGTTTACGTCGATCGGACTCGGAAGGAGTTCTACTGCTGCATCGATAACCATTTGTACACCGATATTTTGAAGTGCTGAACCACATACTACTGGGTAGAGAGCGTTGGTACACACCCCGATTCTGAGACCTTTTTTGATTTCATCCACTGAGAGGTCACCTTCTGAAAAATACTTATCCATGAGACTTTCATCTTGTTCTGCTACTTTTTCTACGAGTTCGAGTCTGAGTGCTTCTACTTTGTCTTTTATATCTGCTGGGATATCGATTTCTGTAACGTTTTCTCCACTATCACCTTCAAAGTGGTATGCTTTCATCTCGATGATATCTACGATTCCTTCAAATGTCTCTGCTGCTCCGATAGGATATTGGATAGCAACTACTTTATTTCCTGCGAGTCTCTTTTTGATAGAATCTACTGACATGTCGAAGTCACCTCCCATTTTATCCATTTTGTTTACAAATGCGATTCTTGGAACTTCGTATTTATCTGCTTGTTTCCATACTGTTTCTGATTGTGGTTCTACTCATTGTGAACCATCAAATACTGCAACTCCTCCGTCAAGTACACGAAGAGATCTCTCAACCTCAATCGTAAAGTCCACGTGCCCTGGAGTATCAATAATATTAATTTGGTGATCTTTCCAGAAACATGTTGTTGCTGCAGAAGTAATAGTAATACCTCTTTCTTTTTCTTGTTCCATCCAATCCATCGTTCCTTCTCCATCATGAGTTTCCCCGATTTTATGAATTTTTCCTGTATAATAGAGAATTCTTTCCGTACATGTCGTCTTACCAGCATCGATATGAGCGATGATTCCGATATTACGTACCTTGTCTAAAGGTGTAATTTTTGCCATATGTATATCTATAAAAAGTAAATAATTTCCCATGTGGATGGGAAAAGCTCAAATGAGTGTATTCTGTTTTGGTTTTTTGCCCGAGAATTCTATACAAAAGGGCATATCTGTCAAATGATTTTAGATTTCCTCTGTCGGGGTAGAACTGAGAGTTTTTTTGACTTCTCCAAGTATAAAAAGACTATAACTCAGGGATTTGGATTCTCTGATATGTATATTGTTTTTTGAGAGAAAAAATCAAAAGACTTTTGACATAAACTCTAGTACTTTTTCTTCTTGGCTGAGAATCACTCAAAAATTACTTTCTTTTGAGACATGAGAAGTCTCTATCGAGACAATGTCTGCGAGGTCCTCAGCCCATACATTGATACGGAACTTGATAGTATCAGGGATAGAATAATCATGAAATTCCTGCAACTCTCCCGTGAGGGGAACAAAAGGAGTATGCTCTTTCCCTGATATCTCACGAATCTTGATACTAATAGGCTCATATACGAGTGACAGTACCCCCAGAGCAAAGTTGGAGTTGAGTCCTACGTCCATGCACGCAAACATACTCCCGTGAAGTGAGTCAAATTCCGGCTTGAGAATGATCTCTACCAGAAAATTCGCAAGCAAAAAATCATGCTTTTTTGCTTTTTTTTCATCTTTTCTGGTACGTTTAATACCAGAGCCCGACCTCTTGGCAGACTCTTTATATTTTTCAGATATTTCAGCCGAGTTACTTCCTCACTCGGAGGACTCGACGGGACTATAGTCTTCTAGTCACATACCTTCGCTTAAAAATTATATATCTTTACGACTCTTTGTATATTACTGCTATCAGGAAAATACTCAAACTGAAGCCCAAGTTCCTCTAAGAATTTTTTTGAAACTTCGTATTGATCAAAACCGATCTCTATAAATACCGTAATATTTTCAAGTTTGAGAATATTTTTCAGTTGAAAGCACTGTTTGATAAACTCTTCATAGAGTTCAAAACCTGTTTTTTTCCCTCCAAATAGAGCACTATCAGGTTCGTGTTCGATCACAGATGCTGCCATATTTTCAAGATCATTATCTTTTATATATGGGAGATTTGCCGTGATACAGAGGTTTTTACTTAGTGGGTATTTGTCCGAGTGAGAAAACTCTGAGAGGAGATCCCCCTCAACAAGAACAATATCTCCAGAGAGTTCGAGTTTTTGAGTATTTTTCTGTGCGACTTTTAGAGCGTCAGCCGAACTATCGACTGCGTAACTCTCTGCAAATTTCAGAGGGGCAATGGCTCTGAGGATACTCAGAGCAATGCACCCACTCCCTGTTCCCACATCTATATAAGAGGTTGCTTCGGTAGAGATATTTTTAGAGATTTCTTTTATTGTTTCATCTACGAGTACTTCGGTATCATTTCTCGGAATAAGTACCCTCTCATCTACATAAAACTCATTGTCCCAAAACTCTGCTTTTTTATAGATATACTCCTCTGGTTCCCCATTTGAGAGTTTGTAAAATGCTTTTTGTACTTCATAGAGATGATCTGCATCTATGTCTTCGAGCCTAATAAAATCTGCACTACTTATATCCATAACACTACAAATAACGTCTTCTATTTGTTTCTTTTGGAGAGCGTATTGCAATCCTATAGTAATAAATTCACTTTTTTTCATGGCAATTGTTGTGTTATGATATGGAGTTATATGCTCCTGAGCTTATGTATTTTTGAGAGTTTGTAAAATGAACTCTCTTTAGAGTAGTTTTTCTAGTCTTCAAATTTCTTGCGCTCAAATATCAGCACCGTAAAAAATAGAATAATAGTAAGGTAGAGAAACGCATATATACTATTGAAAGCCATATATTGGACTGAGATATCTGAGAAACTCCCGATTATATCCTTGGTATTGAGGGCTTCTAGTGGAGGGAAAATCACCTGCAGTATCTTGGTAGAAATCAGGAGTAGAGAGGATTCTCCTCGAGAAAATAGATCAAGCAGAAGTGTAAAACCATGTGCCACTACATAGGTCATGAGCGATACCAGTATCGTCAGGATGTTTGACATAAAGGTAGAGAGGAAAAATACCAATCCCAAAACAAGCTCTAGTTTCAAAAAGGTAAAAAAGAGAGAAATCATTATGAGTTCACTGATCTCTATTCCTCGAAGTAATAACACGCTCAGAAATACTCCAGCCTGAAACAATACAATCAAAAACACCGTAAAAGAAAATCCAAAAAATTTCCCCAGGATAAACTCCTGTCTTTTGATCGGTTTACTGAGAATCAAAAAAATAGTCTTTCCCTCTATCTCTCGAAACAGGAGCTGACTCCCCACAAATAGGACTCCAACAAGACCAAAGAGCTCTATCATCCCCAGACCAAAATCCACTATTACCTTCTCATCTTCTCCTATGGTCAGTTTCCCTAGTGCGAGAGAAAATACGATAAATATTCCCGCAAAAAAAAGTATCATGTACAGAAACTTATTTCTCACGATTTCTTTGAATGTATTGAGTGCGATGTTGAGCATAAATGTGTAACTAGAATGTAGTTGTGTATGAGTGTAAAAAAAAGGAGGAAATTATCAAGCTTGACGAAACAAAAATATATTTGACTTGTATATATATATTGTGTAAGATAGTTTTGTCCTCGCATGTGCGAGTTAATTGAAACAATTAATCTCGTCCAGGTGAAGGGCGAGGAAGGAGAGTATAATGCTCAAAAAAATATTAATAGTCCTGTTTATAATATCATGGGGAACAGTGATATTTCTAGGAAGTGAACCTCCTACAATAGTAGGTGGCGAAGCTAACACCCATTGGTTATTATTCAGATTAGGAATAGCCATAAGTATAACTTTCTTACTAATAGAAAAGTTATTTCATACGGAATAACAACCTTCCTAAAACTCCCAGGTGGCTCGGAGGCCACCTGGGAGTTTTTTATTGAAATAATTCCCTATTGCCATTCACAAAACTCACTATATCCATACTCTTCTTTCACTCAGGTTTCACCTGATGAAGCAGGAGTATTTCTTTGTCAGCGCATACGACTCCATAGGTTCTTTTGTTGATTTTGAGGAATAATCATGGAACAAGTCCTCCCTCTCTATCTCCCCCTAACAGGGGAGAAGGAGCTACGCCTACCCCCCTCCTGTCAGGGAGGGGTCGGGGGAGGGTTTCAAAAGATATACTCTCCAGCCCCAATTTCTTATCCCCTATATATGTATACACTCATGGCCATGGTTGAAAAGCTCGAAATTTGTCATAGATCTGGTTAGCATTTTCCTCAGAAAATGATACTTCTCCATCTATTTTTTGTATCATGTGACAGTAGCTTGCCTGATCATGCTCCTGAGGAGTTCAGCTCAGAGTTCCAGCGATGATATCTGTGAGGGTAGAGCATAGGAGATCTGGTCACACTCTTGTAAATTTTTGGAAAATATCAGGAGATGTGTCGTCTTTGTCTACATCGATCTTTGCTATTTTGAGGACATCTCCCTCATCCATACGCGCATTCATATACATAGTTGTCAATCATGTCTCACAGCGTCCATCAGCTATAGCAGACTGGACTGGACTCGCACCTCTATAGAGGGGTAGTATGCTCCCATGCAGATTGATACAGCCGTGTTTAGGAATGCTTAGAATACTTTGAGGGATGATTTTTCCGTAGGCAACGACGACGATAAAGTCGAGCTCTAAGTCTCTGAGGGTTGTTTCAAAATCTGTATTGTCTTTGAGTCTGATTGGTTGCTGTACTTCTATAGCATGCTCTTGAGCTATTTTTTTTACGGGAGTTATGGTAAGTTCTTTCTTTCTCCCTACTGGCTTATCTGGCTGACTCACTACCAGAGATACTTCTATATCATCATACGTTAAAATACCTGACAATATATCAGCTGCAAATGATGGAGTTCAAAAAAATGCTATTTTCATGAAAGATAATGTGTGAGAATATTAATGGTTTCTTGTTTGTAATACTCGATTCTCTTTTGAGGTCTATATACTCAATCTTCTCCTTCTTCCAGCCAACCTCAAAACTTCTCATTTTCATAAGGATTTGGTTCATCAGGGTCAAAGTTCTTAAATTGAAATGTCATATTATTTCTTGCTACTACTTATACGATATATCTTCTCCAAAATCTGATTGAGAAACACTACTACCAAAACAATCACTCCAAAGATAAGCATTTTCCCAAACTTATCAAGAAACAGGGCCATCACTCCAAAGACAAAGGAAATCCCCCCAACAAATACAAGTACCTGTGTATGAGACAGTCCCAGATCGAGCAAACGATGATGTAGATGGGTAAAATCACCCTGCAGGGGGTTTTTCCCACGCAGCAGCCTCCTAATAACAACATAGAGAGCGTCCACTGCGTAGATCCCAAACACGACGAGAACTGTAGCGATCTTTCCCCCTGAGATGATAGCGATCGTTGCAAGCATAAATCCCAAAAACATAGTTCCCGTATCTCCCATTAGGAGTTTTTCCTTGATATCAAAAAACCAAAAAGGGATAAGTATCCCTACAAGTATCAGAGTGATCTGCATGATAAACTCTGCGTTGTTTCTCAGTGCTGAGTGATCATCAGTGATATAGAGTTTGAGCCCCAGGAGAAAAATCACAAAAAAACTGATAATGGAAAGACTTGTCGTGTTTCCCTGTATCCCATCGGTCCAATTCAGGGCATTGAAAACAAATACATACCAAGCAATTGTAAATAGCAGAGGGATAACAAACACTTCCATACCCAAAAACTGTAGAGAATGTGTCTTTAGGTCAACAATACCTCCAAATATACTACTCACATATCCTATCTTTATAGAAGTGATTCCTATAATCGTCCCGATACATATTTGCATGACGAGCCTCCGTTTGGGACTTATTTTGAGTCTATCATCGATGAAACTCACTGTAGTAACAAGTCCTCAAAAAAACCATATCAGATACAGCTTGTAACTAGGTTCTATAAAAAAATAACTGATCAGAAAAAATACAAGAAAAAAAATAATTCCCATTCCATATGGAATAGCATCTCTCTCTTTCCCATATTTTTTAGGATTGTCTAGTATGTCGAATTTATAAAATACCCTTTGCAGTAGACAAATAGCTAGGAGTGTTACAACTATAGTTACAGTAAATAAAATAATATATGTCAACATGTCTATAGTTTTTTAATTCTCGAAATATAAGTAGGTAGAACCCTTACATAAAAGGACAAAACTGTAAGAGATAGCACACTATAGGAAACCGTAATTCAAAATATCGTCCCAGATACATAATTGACATAAAGTCATCAAATAGACCCAATGACAAGAATCGTTGTTCCTAGTAAATGATACATATAGCGATGTATATCGTTGAGCAGTATAAGACCATAGGTAATTATTGCAAAACCAAAGGATTGAATAATTCCATACCATGGAAAATCCAGAAACAAAAGTATATATGAGAGGATACATATATTTATAATACCAACGGTTATACCACTGAGAAACCAAAAACTCTTATAAAAATTATACTGTAGAAAAGACCTCATCCCTCAAAGCATAAAAGATACTTGCCAATATAAATACTGTTTTTCTTCATTGAAAAGAAACGAGTAGAGCGCAATTCCTAAAAATATCATATTGGATATAAGTAAAAATGTTGAGCCAACTCGAAACTGTTGTTTTGAGTAGGAGTCCTGCATGATCATCATACAGATATTTCCAAGGAGGTTGATCAAAAAAAGTAGAAGTACTTCTATGAGGCTTCCTTTTCAGGTAAAAAATATAAGCCCCAGACAAAGAAGTAAGAGAATATATACCCACCAGTTTTCGCGAGAAAATATACGAGATTGTTGTAGGAGCTGTTGAAGCATGAAAAAATACTAGCAAATGATATATTTGGAGGCTATTTTACAGATAAATATACTAATGAAAACATGTTTTTGAAATACGCTCTTTTACCTCATAAGGGTAGTCGACATAGGTCAGTCCAATAACCCAGGAGTCCTCACTATCAGAACCTCTCTGAGAGACATCCGAGAGATCTGCAACGACATCGACATTTCCATAACGAAAGATATTTCCTAGCAGTGTGGTTCTACATATCTCAATAGCTTTGATTCTCTTAGCAGGGATCTCTTTTATGATACTATGAAGAATTCATTTTTGTTTAAAAGTCGTTATCCCTTTGGGAGTAACAATCGTAAAGTCATAGAGATACTTCAGGAGCTTATGAACGACGCGAAACCAAGCAACAATCGTCCAAGCAATACAAAGTATTACAAAACCTATAGGAGGGCAATCCAGATACACAAGAAAACATACGAGCCCCACAAGGACAGAAATATATCCTATAAAATGAAATAATACTTTGAAGACAAAATAATAACGGGAGCGTTTTATTACAAAAATCTCATCTTTTTTAAAAGACTTGAGTTTATTAGCTAAAACGACATCCAAAAATTTTGTATCAAAATTTGAAAAGATTTTCATAGAAGTGTACTTTTAGAAAATACCCTCAATGAACTACTCTGAGTATACACATTTTTTGGAAAAAATCTACTGATAGATAGGAAAGCCTTTGCAGAGTTCTGCAACCTCTTTTCTGATAGTTTGGAGTTCTATATCTTCTTGAATATGTTTTGTAAATTCTTGGAGAATTCTTTTCCTCTCCTGTTTATCCTCAGAGTACTCAAACCCTGAAACATTATCAAAAACTCGCTTCATCCAGTCTGCTACTTGCAGCATTTGTGCTTCTCCCATCCCTCTCATAGTCATAATAGGAGTCCCCATCCTGACACCACTTGGGTGAAATGGAGAACATGGCTCGTTTGGAATAGTATTTTTATTCATAGTAATTCCTGCTACATCCAGCGCGTCTTGCATAAACTGTCCCCTTCATTTTCCAACTCCCATAAGTATAAGGTGGTTATCTGTTCCTCCTGCAGCGAGATCAAAACCATGCTCTATGAGTCTCTTTGCGAGAGCTTTTGCGTTTTTTACTATTTGATGACTCATTTGTTGAAATTCTGGCTTCAAGGCCTCTCAAAGAGCTGCAGCTATAGCCAATGTTTGGTGATTATGAGGTCCTCACTGGAGACCTGGAAATACAGATTTATCTATTTTTTTTGCAAGCTCTAGATCAAAATCAAGACCTTTTTTAGTGACCATGATCATTCCTCCTCTGGGTCCACGAAGAGTTTTGTGTGTGGTGGTCGTCATCAAATGCACATAAGGAACTGGGTCTTGGTGAGCTCCTGTAGCCACGAGTCCAGATATATGAGAGATGTCTGCTACGAGATAGGCTCCTATTTTGTCTGCTATTTCTCCAAATTTTTCAAAATCCACTGCGCGAGAATACGCTGTTGTTCCACACCAGATAAGTTTTGGTTTACGCTCAAGAGCAAGTTTCTCTACTTGCTCCATATCGAGATACCCTTCTGCGTTAAGACCGTACTGTATAGCATTGAAAAACTTTCCAGTAGCAGAAACTGCGTGTCCATGAGTCAAGTGCCCTCCTTCTACCAGAGAGAGTCCCATAGTGGTATCCCCTGGTTCACAAATAGCATTATATACCGCAAAGTTTGCAGGGCTTCCAGAGTATGGCTGTACGTTAACATGTTCTACTCAAAAGAGTTCTTTAGCTCTATCTATAGCTATCTGTTCTACTTTATCAACGACTTCGTTTCATCAATAATATCTTTTACCAACATATCCTTCTGAGTACTTATTGGTAAAGGGAGATCCGAGTGCTTCTATGGTTGAGAGGCTTGCTATACATTCACTGGGAATCAATTCTAGGCTTGTTTCTTGCCTCTCTCTTTCTTCCTGTATATATCAAAAAAGAGTAGGATCTGTTTTTTGGAGATGATCAAAATTCATAAAATTTTAGTAAAGATTTAATATATTCCCTGCCTTACTTGTGAAATAATCTGGGATGTCGACTGTATATCACAGTGAAATAATTCCATCTGCTCTAGGGCATTTGGCTGAAAATAGAGATTTTGACAAAAATTATCATGATTAAAATCAAGTCAATATACTGATTGTAATAAAAGAATAATTTCTGTAAATCCCATAATTTAACAAGAGAATAAAACGAGCTTCGTAGTGAGTTTGTAGTTCATATATGCTCTATAATAGACTAAAATATATACTTAAATATAGACAAAAAATGAGCTGTTGCAAATTTGTTTTTTATTCTTGAACCTCTTGTTCTTGGAGAGAATTATAACGGTCAATTGCGAGTTGTATACTCCCAACTTTCTTGAAAGATTCTAGTATTTTCTTGGCTTCTTCTAGTTGTCTATCATAGTCATTTTCAAAGTCTTCATCTTGAAATACTACCTCTATATCAGGATTAATTCCTTCTTCTTCTATAGATTTTCCTTTTGGGGTAAACCAGTGTGCTATCGTAAGTTTCAGGAGACTTCCTCCATCTATATCAAATGGTTGCTGTACTGATCATTTCCCATAACTCTTTTCTCCAACAAGTATAGCTTTATCATACTCCCTAAGAGCTCAAGCTGTTATTTCTGACGCACTAGCAGAATTTCTATTTATGAGAACCACTATTTTTTTATCAAAAACTTCAGAGTTAGAGCTATAAAACTTCCTATCAAAGAAACTATCTCTGTAACGTGTCTCAACCAAGACTTGTCCATCTTCTATAAAACCAGAAAGTATCTCAACAGCACTTTGTAGGTATCCCCCCCCGTTATCACGTACGTCCAAAATAAGTCCCTGTATATCTTGGTCTTGAATTTCTTGGAGAGTTTTTTTGAACTCTTCTGTCGTAGTCTCTCCATACAAGTTTATCGCAATATATCAGATATCTCCATCGAGCACTTCTCACTCCACTGAAGGGATCTGTATCTTGTCACGTATGACAGGTATTTCTAGAAAGTCTGATTCTCCTGCTCTAAATATCTTGAGAAGTGCTTGTGTTCCTGCGTCTCCTTTTATTTTTTCTACTGCGTCATAGAGATCAAGTTTATCTATATCTTCACCGTTTACTGCAATAATAATATCGCCTGATATAATTCCTGCCTGTTTTGCTGGGGATCATTTTATAAGTCTCTCTACCTGAACTCAAAGGGGAACTTTTTCAACTACTGCTCCAATTCACTCAAAGTCCCCAGAAAGAACCTCTTGAAACTTTTTATTTGTTTCTGGATCCAAAAAATCACTGTGAGGATCTCATAGTGACTCAACAAGTCCCTGTATAATACCTGTTTCTATATCTGACTTAGAGACATTTTCTGCCAAAAAGTATTCTTGTTTTAAGATATCATAAGTCTTCCAAAAATTTGAAAAATCTAAATCATTTCTCGATGTCTCTTCGAGGCTTTTATCATGTTTTACTCAAGTTGTTCACAAGTTACTTCTAGGGTTTTTCTCTATATATTGGGAAAATATTATCCCCAGTAAAAAACTTGTGAAAACAAGAAAGATAATCTTTGAAAAACCACTATTTTTTTCTGACATATGTTATTTACTCTAAAAAAAATACTTACATTTTTTACTATATGTTTTTCAAGACAAAAGCAAGTCAATGCTTTTTTAAAAATATAATAAAAAGAATGTGTAAAAAATATATAGCTCTTAAAATAGCTGAAAAAATCTAGTATTTTTACATCTTTTGAGAACCATAAAAAATATAAATATCTATACTAAGCCTTTAGAAGTTTTTTACATAGATCCCTACTACTACTACTATATTTAATATATTTGTTTTATATTTATATTTATGATACGATTGTAAAGAATAATCTTAAGAAAAACTCTATGTTGTTTACTTTTCTTGAAAAACAAAAGAAGCTTTCAAATAAAGCCAAGCTTGTGGAGACGATGATACAATCCTTAGAGATACCTGAGGAACAAAAAGAACTCTATCTCCAGTGTCTAGATATACTCTCAGAAAAAGAGATAAATAATCTCTATAAAAGTCTTACAAGTTTTGTAAAAGAGATAGAGATGGAAGAAATACAGGATATACAAAAACAAAATTTTACCACTATAGCAGGAATGCAGAAAAAAGAAGCAGAAGAGAGAAAACAAGAAATGAATAGTTTTTCATTTTTACTTCATAATCTCTAAAAAATGCTAAAAAATACACCAAACACTCCTCAATTACATGAACAAATACAAGGAGTAGAAATGCCAAAATGATTTTGAGACCTTTTGAAAAAAATAGAATCAGGAGTAATAGAAACAGCTGAAGTTGTAGAAAAAATACCACAAGTAGCAGAGTTTTGTGAATCTCTAAAAGATATGTGAAAAACATCAGAAATATGTTCTCTCCTTGAAGAAAAAATGAGTATTAACTCTCAAGCAAAAAACCTTTTATCTTAGAAAAATGCAAAAATTTAGGATAGTCGCATCAAAATCAAACAAAAAGTATAATCTTATTTTGACAGCTGGCTCAGAGTCCGAAGCAAGAGAAAGAATTCACAAGGAGTGATATTCTATTTTGTCGATTAAAATTGCAGATAACAGTGAAATACAAGGAACAAAATTTATATTTCATATTATATCAGGATGAAAAGAAAAATCAGGAGTTATTGTAGGAGAAGATATATTTAAATCTTATGTAAAACTCAGAAAAGATCTCGGATATACAGTGAAATATCTCTATCCAGAGTGAGATGCTGAGTATCTCGATGACCAAAAAAAATCACGTATTATTCGTGATCTCGAACAATGATATACTTTGAAAATAGAGGCGAATGCATCTCCTAAAGTCGAAAAAAAAGTTATTGATGTAAAAGAAGCACAGGATATAGATAATAGTTTTTATCAGAAAAAAGAACTGGAGTCGACACATGCCCTCATAGAAAGAGTACTTACAAAACTTGATCCTATCGTAACAGAAGAGGTTGATTATAAACTTTCGGTTGAAAGACTACAGAAACTCAAAACTATTTACAATAGTATCGTAAAGATAAAAAAGTCTACAAATATCTCTAAACTCAAAGAAATAGGAGAACTTGCTCTTGTAAAAATTGGTATTATTGAACTCGAGCAACTCGAAGACACTCGTAGCAAAAATTCAAAAGAACTTCTGAATCAAACCAATAAACTTCTCAAAGAAATAGGATCAGGAAAACAATTTAAAGAAAAAAATAAGGATATACAATATATGATTCGTTCGTTTTTTTCTCAGTTTAAGAAGTCTGGAGAAGGAGCCTCTTTCTATGACTTTCTAGGAGGAAAAAAACAAAAAAAACAAGAAATAGATAAAGAATCATACTCTTTTCTCAAGACGCTTCTGCTATTGGAAAAATACATAGAAAAAAGAAAAGAAAATCAAAAAGAGATTCTAAAAAATATTGTAGTTATATTTTTTCCTTTTTGAAAAAACGAAGAGAAACGTGATAAAATTCTTATAAAAAGAAAAGTTATAAACCAAAATATAGCCCTCTTAAAAGCAAAGAAATCATGATCAGTAGGATCTTATACTGCTGTGAGTAAGGGAGGAAAACTTGTACTTGAATTTTTGTGAGAGATGATAAAAGATCTTACAAAAGTCCTCTTTTTTGTAGTATTATTCTATATTATCTTTTTTCTTGTCTATTTGAGTCTTATACGTATATGATATGATTTTTGACAGTTCAGTTTTAATTATAAATGAGTACTCTACTTTCTTATGACTATCATGATAGTTATTCTAGGGAGTGTTTCCCGTGGAGTAATTATGTTTTTTCTCAACATTGTATTTTTAGCTTTTATTCTTATATTTTCGGTAGTAAACTTCTAATTTCTACTACGATATGAGATTTTTCCTTTTGTGATTATGTTCCATTTTTGCAGGGATATTTTATCTCTTTTCACGTGTTTCTGGAAATACTTCCTTGTGATTTTCAAACCTTCACGGTGCTTCTATCTCAGGAAATCTCTTTTTAGAATCGAGTTTTTTTTTAGGTATGGGAGCATTTTTCTTTTGGTACTTTTCAGCTACTACCACATCTCCAGACAATCTAGAAGATGAGGAAAAATCCCCATTATTTCAGCGTAATACTAGGGAAAGACTTGGGGATATACAAAGCTATATTAGTAGATACAGATATTATTTAGGATGAGGATTTTTGTATCTTTTGGTCTACATATTTCTCTATAGTGCTTCTTGGGGGAGCTTTTCATATTTTATTTTATTTCTTGTTTTTCTTCTGTTTTTTATATTTTTTTTAAGACAAAAACTCCCCAGTTTTAGAAGTATTTTCACAGGAAACCTACTGATACTTTCAGGTATATATATCTTGTTTTATCTTTGGTCGTTTTTTGATGTTTCTCACGATCTCCGAGTTGTTGAGTTTTTGACTTCTTTGAGCATCACGATTTTGTATGTTTTATTTTTATATCAGCAGGGGCTTGTCACAGGAAAGGGATGAAAGCCTCATTTCTTGATGTATTTTTTTCTTTACGCTTTAGTATCAGGGGTGTTCTATCTCGACCGTATCTTTGGAAGTATTCTTATGTCTTATAGTCTCGTGTCCTTTACCATGGGGATAGTAGCTTTTTATATTTCAGGATATGTTCCTACTTTATCAAAAAACAAGAAAATATTACGATATACAGGTATTGTTTTACTCTACAGTACCCTAGTGTCATCTGCGTTGTATACGATGCTCTATGGACTGTTTTTTATACCCCTGCTTATTCTTTTATCAGGGAGTATCTTTCATTATCGAGTACATTATCATTATGAAAATTATATTTCGTTTTTTGTTTCTTTTCTCCACGTATTTTTTCTTATATCTTACGTGTTTTTTCATTTTCTCTTTCCTTGAGAAGGAGCGAGTTTTTTACTCTTGTTTAATTTTGTGTTTATAGGATTTGCTATGTTGGGTTACAGTTACTTTTCGATTTTACGTTATCAGTATGATGTTTTGGCTCTCCATATTTTTGCATATATTGTCAATGTATTTTGAGTAACTCTATTCTTGGTTTTTTGAGAGTTTCATATATTTACAGGAGCCTTGATTGTTTTGATAGAATTGATTTTTGTTTTCCTGAGTTATTATCGCCTAAAGAGATATACACATGACTAAAATAGTAAAAAATGTATCAGATATAAGTTCTTCTCATGCCGTTTGTATTATATCAAGCTCGTCTGATATCGAGCTCTTATGAGTTTTGAAGCTCGATCAAAATATTGCCAAGAAGATACGACAGGAGTATAAAAAAAAGCAAGATAATTGTTTATACTTTTTTCTTGGAAGAAAGAATTTTGAAGGCATTTATATCCTCATAACACACAAAAAAGATCCCAAAGGATTTACAGAATTTTTAGGAAAACATTTTTCAAAACTGCCAAAAAACTATACACTTTTTTGCCTCAATTCTGATATAGCTAGCACTACTCTAGAGACGTGTTTATTGTCTCGATATAGTTTTCAGAGATTTAAAAGTGAAAGAGATCTTGATAGTGTTTATGTATATGCGGGAAAAGACATCGATAAAAAAATAATACAACAATCTCTAGAAAAAGTAGAAAATATTTCCCTTGCTCGTGATCTCTGAGAAACTCCTTCAAATGAGTTAACTCCAGAAGCATTTGCAAAACTCGTGAAAAAGACAAAATTTAAAAATACAAAAGTTCGTATTCTCTCTCCTAAAGATATAGAAAAAAAATGACTCGGACTCATACATGCTGTTGGAAAAGGAAGTGAAAATAAACCTTATATGGTTATTCTTGAAAAAATACAGGATAAAAAGTTACCAAGCTATGGGATTGTCGGAAAAGGGATAACTTTTGATACAGGGGGGATTCAGGTGAAACCTGAGAATTTTATGTATGAAATGAAAGGGGATATGTGAGGAGCAGCTGTGACTTTTGCACTGATGAAACAGTTAGACAGTGTAGATCTTGGTGTCAATGTGGTAGCATGTCTCTGTCTGGCAGAAAATGCTATATCATCAACTTCTTATAAACCATCAGATATATGTACTGGGTATACGGGAAAAACTGTAGAAATCATACATACAGATGCCGAAGGGAGACTTGTACTAGCAGATGGGGTATCCTACATATCAAAAAATTATACACCAAAACATATGATTACTATAGCGACTCTCACCTGAGCTGTTATGGTGGCTCTTGGGTATAGATACGCAGGTGTTATGGGAACAGACAAGAATTTTATTCAAAAACTTTTAAAGTATTCAAAAGACCATACAGAGCAGTACGTAGAACTTCCATTTGATGATAATTTCTTAGAAAAGACTCAGTCAAAAATTGCTGATTTTAAAAACCTAGATAGAACGGTACATGCTGGAAGTAGTATGTGAGGAGCTTTTTTATACAATTTCCTGGAAAATAAAGAAGAATACACACATATAGATATAGCAGGAACATATCTCAATGGAGGAGACCCTTATGGGAAAATGCCATCAGGTGCTACGTGATTTGGAGTTGAAAGTTTGAGTGATATATTTCAATCGCTTTAAAAGTTTTTTATGAAATTATTTCAGTATATACGAGATATTATTGCCCCTCAAAAATGCTACGCATGTAGGAGAGAGGGGCATTTTTTTTGTCCGGAGTGTCGCACAGATTTTTCTTGTTATGATCCTTTTTGTTACGTGTGTAAGAAAGCCTCTACATGATTTTTACTTCATGAAAAATGTAATACTTCAGGGAGTCTTTCAAAAGTTATTGTCTATGGAAAGTACAACAGAACAATACTTCAAAAGCTTATTAGTGATGGAAAGTACTATGGAAAAAAAGAAGTGTTTCAAGATCTCGGGAGAGAGTTAGGTAGGTTTCTCTCTTTGCATCATTATTTACAAGAGTTTGATGACTATATCGTGATATCCGTTCCTATGCATTTTCTTCGAAGATGGAAGCGTGGCTACAATCAGAGTGATATACTTACTAAAGAGATAGCAGAGTCTCTAGGACTCAGGTGTAGTACAAATATTATTATGAGAAGACGTTACACGAAACAACAAAGTCATCTTTGAAGGAGTGAAAGACTTCAAAACCTAGCAGGAGCCTTTGGAGTTAAAAAAGATGATATAAAGTATATCAAAAATAAAAATATTATCCTGGTAGATGACGTAGTATCTACAGGATCAACTCTGAGAGAAGTAGCTTCTGTGCTCAAGCTTTATGGAGCAAAAGAGATTATAGGTCTCGTTGTAGCATCAGATTAGTTGAAAAATATATCAATTTGGTTTATAATACCTTTATAGTACATGTAATTATATTTTATGTGATATGAGTGACAAGACATAGAATGACTTCCTCTTTTTGATTTTTGTCAATCTAAGAATGAGAAGAACTTTTCTGTTGCTATCCAAGAAAATTTGGAGAGTAACCCTTTGGCAGTATGAAGTATAGTTGATCTCAGTATCTGTGGGTCATGTGGTGAAAAAGCGTTTGTTTGAGAATCTGAAGGATGATTTTGTACAAATTGCAGGACTTACGGGGCTATCCCGAGTGAAATGTCAGAAGAAATCAATGTCCATAATTATGAAACGATATTAGAATATAAGTATAAAAGTGACGTAGAAAATCCCTGAGAAATTATACTTCACTCGGTAGAGGACAGAGACTGGTACAAAGTAGCAGTAGTTACTATTTGTCACTCACACCCTGGAAAAAAATTTATTCATAAAGGGAGAAAGCTCTGACCAACAGGAAGAAGAGATGGAGAGATGACTTTTACCAAAAAAGTTTCAAAAGGGAAAATGCAGAAAAAACAGTATCGTATTCATTATGATCCGAGTAATATAGAGTCGTGAATATTTATATATGGAGGAGAAAAGAAAGACGGAAAAATAGTGGAGTTAAATTCTAGGTCTGTAAAAAAAATAGTAGGAGAGATAAATTCTATCTCTTTTAACGAAACCCTTGCATAAAAAAAAATCTCCATACAATTATAAGTTAGCCTACAATCCTAACTTTTTTTATGTCCCAATTTCTCGAAGTATACGGTGCAAAAACACATAACCTGAAAAATATAGATGTAAAAATTCCTAAGAACCAGATGGTAATTATTACAGGATTATCTGGAAGTGGAAAATCTTCACTCGCTTTTTCAACTATATATTCTATTTGACAACAGAAATACCTAGAGAGCTTGAGTTCTTACGCGCGTATGTTTGTCGGAGGAATGAAAGAGGAATCAGAAGTAGATGAGATAGTATGACTTTCTCCAACTATTAGTATCGACCAAAAAACTACTAACCGTAATCCTAGAAGTACCGTTGGTACTATCACAGAGATCTATGACTACTATAAACTTCTCTATCTCAATATCGGACAGAGAAAGTGTGTTGATTGTGGACATCATATACAAAAAGATTCTTTGAAGGATGTTATATCTTATATATCTTCGTTTCCGGAGGGAACAAAATTTATGTTGCAGTCAAAGCTTTATCATGATAAGAAAGACCTCGATATAAAAAAAGTACAAAAAGAGATACTTGATGCAGGATTTATACGTTTTTCTATAGGTGAAAAAGAATATAACGTAAATCAAGAAATAGAGTTTGACGCGACAAAACCCCAAAGCATTGACATCATAGTAGACAGACTTGTAGTCAAGAACTATTCTGATCCAGAGAGCTCAGATACGAGGAGACTCAAGGATAGTTTAGACCTATGTTTTCAGTCAGGAGCATGACATATACGTGTTGTAGTACTTGGAGATATCAGGCAAGAAAGATCTTTTTCAAATGTGTTTATATGTTCTAATTGTGGACATATTCCTGAAAAACTCACGATATCATCTTTTTCTTTTAACTCTCATCATGGAGCCTGTCAGGCCTGCCATGGACTTGGAGAAAAGATGGTTTTTACGGAAGATAAAGTCATAAATCCTCGACTCAGTTTAGAAGAAGGAGCAGTTTTGCCTCCAGGATTTTGAAATTATTTTTTGAGCCTTATAAAACAAGTCGGAAAAAAATACAGTATACGTACAAATGTTCCTTATGGAGAGCTTTCAGAGCAAGAAAGAAAAAAGGTAATGCACGGTACAGGAACAGATGTGTATAGTGTTGAGTTTATAAATGAGCAAGGAAGACAAAATACGTATAATTCTAAATTTGAGGGAGTTATTAATACACTCACGAGAAGGTATTTTGATAACTCTCTGAGTGATAAAGGAATATACGATGATTATGTCACAAATATAGAGTGTCCAGATTGTAATGGACATAGGTTGAACTCTGAAAGCTTAAGTGTCTTTTTGGGAGGTGTAAATATAGGAGAGATGTCTGGATTTAGTGTGACAGACTCTATAAAGTTTTTTCAAAGATTAGAACTCACAGATGGACAACAACATATTGTGACAAAGGTAATGAAAAATATAAGTGATAGACTTGAATTCCTTGATGGGGTAGGATTGTCATATATATCACTTTCTCGTAAGTCCAATACACTCTCCTGATGAGAAGCTCAGCGTATTCGCCTCGCAACTCAGATAGGAGTAAAGCTTGAAGGGATTATTTATGTTCTTGATGAGCCTTCTATTGGCCTTCATCCACGTGATAATGATATGCTTATAAAGAATCTCAAAAAGCTCCGTGATATAGGAAATACACTTATTGTTGTAGAACATGATGAGGATATCATGAGAGAATCTGATTATATAATAGACATCGGACCAGGAGCATGAATTCATGGAGGAGAAGTGGTAGCAACCGGGACACTCAAAGAATTTATGAAGAATAAAGATTCAGTTACAGCTCCGTATCTTAGTGGACAAAAAACAGTGAAAGTAGACAAATGACCAAGAAGGGTACAAAAATATTTAGAAGTACACGGAGCTGAACATCATAATCTCAAAAGTATCCATGTACAGATTCCTATCTGACATTTGACAGTTGTTACCTGAGTTTCTGGAAGTGGAAAATCGAGCCTCATAAATGATACTCTTGCAAATCACCTCTCAAATACTCTTAATAGAGCTTCAAGAAAAGTTGGAAAAATGGAGAAGATAACAGGGACTCAGAACTTTGATAAAGTACTTATTATCGACCAATCTCCTATAGGAAAAACTCCTCGCAGTAACCCAGCAACCTATACGGGTGTGTTTACCTATATACGTGAGGTATTTGCTATGAGTTATGATGCAAAACTCAGAGGATATCTACCTGGAAGATTTAGTTTCAATACGAAACAGTGAAGGTGTCAAGTCTGTGATGGGGATGGAGTAAAAAAGATAGAAATGCATTTTTTGCCACCAGTGTATACAGAGTGTGAGTCTTGTGAATGAAAGAGATTTAACTCTGAGACACTCGAGATAAAATATAAATGAAAAACGATTGCAGATGTTCTTAACTTTACAGTAGAAGAAGCGTGCGCGTTTTTTGAAAATCATCCAAGGATAGTAAAGATACTTCAGGTACTTTGTGATGTAGGAATAGGATATATAAAGCTCTGACAGTCATCAACAACTCTTTCATGATGAGAAGCACAACGTATCAAGCTTTCTTCAGAACTTTCTAAGAGATCAACGAGTAAAACGATTTACATACTGGATGAACCAACTACTGGACTACACTTTCAAGATGTCCAGAAACTCTTGCAAATCCTCCATGGACTTGTTGATAAAGGAAATACGGTGGTCGTTATAGAACATAATATGAATATTATTCTTAATGCAGATCACATTATCGATATCTGACCAGAGTGAGGAGATAAATGATGAAATCTGGTCGTTTCTTGAGATATAGAGCAAGTAAAAAACTGTAAGGAGAGTTATACTGGAAAAGCTATTTTGAAATACCTAAAACAGTAATATGCTTCCCTATCTTCAAATAAACACAGATATTACCCACCTATCAAACTATAAAACCCCGGCAACTGCGAGGTATTATTTTGAGGTCAACTCTGAGCCCGATGTAACAAAACTATCAGAGATATATAGTTTTTGTAGACAGCAGGATATTCCCTATCTGGTAGTCTCGTGAGGCACAAATATGCTCTTTGCTTTTGAAGAGTATAGGTGAGTTATTATTAAAAATAATCTCCTTGGGTGGAGTTATGATACTCAGACAAAAGTCCTCAAAAGTTATTCCCAAGAATCTATTTGGGATATAGCACAAGAATTGGAAGATGATTATAGACAAGATCTGTGGCATAGATTTATTGGTCTCCCAGGAAGTATAGGAGGAGCACTTTTTGGGAATGCTGGTTGTTTTGGTCTGGAAATACAGCATAACTTTGTTGCAACGCAGGTATATAACCTTGAGTCAGGGAAGATAGAAGCATGGACAACTGATGACATGGCTTTTTCTTATAGAAATACAAAACTTAAAAACTCGAATGGGAAATATTTTATTGTTTCTCTTGAGTTTGATCTCTCAGAAAAAAAAGAAAAGTATCATTCTGATATCGACAATATATACTTTCGTGAACATAAACAACCAAAATGAAATAGTTGTGGGAGTTTTTTTAAAAACCCTTCAAAAGACCAACCTGCAGGGATGCTGATAGAAGAAGTATGACTCAAAGGATACTGGGTAGGAGGAGCGTACTTCAGTGAAAAACATGCAAATTTTTTGATGCATGATGGACAAGGAACATATAGAGATATGCTAGAACTTATAGAACTTGCTCAGACAAAGGTTCAGGAGAGGTTTGGTATAAGACTAGAAAATGAGGTCCGTATTATTAAAGCAAAGTAGACATGGTAGAAAAAGTAAGATTACAAAAGTATATGTCCCAGGCAGGAATTTGTTCTCGTAGAAAAGCAGAAGAATTTATCGCTGATGGTCAGGTACTAGTAAACAATCAAGTTGCAGAAATAGGACAATCTATTGTCCCATGAAAAGACAAAGTAAAATTAAAAAATAAAGCTATCACAGAACAAAAGAATTTTGTTTATTATAAGTTTCATAAGCCCCGTGGTATAGAGACTACTTGTGCTCAAAAATGAGGAAAGTCTATTATAGACATTATAGATGTTCCAGAGAGAATTTTTCCCATAGGACGACTTGATAAGGATTCTACAGGACTTATACTCTTAACGAGTGATGGACGTATAGCAAACTATCTGATGCATCCCCGTTATGAACATGAAAAAGAATATGTAGTAGAAACATTTTGACCTATATCTGATAGAGATTTAGATACTTTGTCAGAAGGGGTTTTGGTATTGGGAAAATACACCAAAAAGTGTAGAGTACAGAGACTTTCTTCTTGAAAGTTCTCTATTGTTTTGACAGAAGGGAGAAATAGACAAATACGTAGAATGGTCGAAGAAGTCTGAGGAAAGGTCAAAAAACTCAAGAGAATACGCATAGAAAATGTAGAACTTTCCTGACTCAAGGAATGAATTATAAAACGTCTCTGAAAAAGAGAACTAGAAGGGCTGTTTCAAAAAATGGGTATACAACAAGTTTCTTAACGTAAGAGTCAACGAATAGTCTGGAACTCATCTTTGATAGATTGTATGATAGAGGTATAAAAATCTTTCATATCTCCCTTTGTTCGGAAACTGAGTCGTGAGAACGCGTTTATACTTTCTCGAGATTTATTGAGCCTTACAAGACTCTCAACAAGCTGTTTTTGTTTTATGGTAAGAGTATCGATTTCTGAGAGTTTGAGTGAAAAACTCTCTATAAAATTGTAGAGAGCATTGGATATAAGGTTTCCTATACGAACGTAGTTTCACTTTATAGTATCGAGCTCATCTTCATATTTTTTTTGTTGAGACTTGAGATATGGATTGATACCTGTACTGATATTTTTGAGTTCTTTTATGACACTTGAAAGTACTCACTCGGCATCTGACTTTTCGACTTGTTTCGTCTGTATTTTTTTGAGCGCTTGCTTCATCTGGTCTATTTCTCTGAGACTATCATCCACTAGTGGAGATTTAGCTATTTCATACCTTTCTTGGATTTGTTTGATATTATCCTGATATTCTCCAGCGTACCTCAAGAGTAGCTTTGCCTTGTTTATATTTTCCTCAGAGTTTGCAATTGATCGTACCTCTAGGATTATGGTTTTTTTGTAGTCTTCGCCATGAGTTATAGGCGCAAAAAAAATGAGTGCTACAAAAAAGAAAATAGTTCAAACGAGTTTCACGACGTCTAGAAGTTAATATTTTCCTATTATATATTCTCCCAAATTTTATGCAAACTAAGTTTTTCTTTGAGATTTTTCTTTTTGAAATTTTTACCTATCATAGGAAAGATATTAATACACTTACGGATGATTGTCACCCTTGATTTAGAGACCAGTGGTTTAGATGCGAGTAAAGACTCTATTATAGAAATAGCACTCCTACGTATGGATAGGGATACTTTTGAGGTGGTAGATGAGTTTAATAGTTTTGTAAAGTTTGAAGGAGAGCTTTCAGAGATTATCTCTCGTATTACCCATATTGAGCCTGAAGATCTGCGAGATGCCCCGAGTTTTTCTTCTCTTAGAGAAGAAATCATAGAGTTTATATGAGATGCTCCTATACTCTGACATAACACACAGTTTGACAGAAAGTTTCTTATACAAAATGGGATTCCTATAGATGACAATCTTGTACTCGATACATTTTTTCTTGCAAATTTTCTCCTGAGAGATTTTAAATCCCTTAACCTCTGATATATCTGCAGTAACTTGTGAATACAGATCGAGTCAGAACACCGTGCTATCTATGATACGAGAGCTACAGCTATGTTATTTCGAGAGCTGATAAAAAGACTTCAGAGTATTGACACTGCTCAAAAAAAAGTCTTTTCTTATATCTCTGAGCAGTGCCGTGATCCTCAGGGAATTTTTTATAGGAATACCTATCTTCTGGATCAAAAAAATATATCCACAAAAGAGGAGATAGTTTCTACTATTTTGTCTAGTATTTCAAGAGTCAAAAAACCCCTTAAATCAGATGATTTGTGAAGTAAAGAAATACCCGATATTGACAAGCTATTTAAGCAACTTGTCGACTTTGAAATACGTGAAAACCAAAAGAAGATGTCATCTATAGTCTTTGAGAGTTTGACGAGATCTAAAAAGACGGTTATAGAAGCTCCTACATGACTTGGGAAGACTTTTGCTTATTTGATTCCTGCTATAGCTTTTTCTCTCAAGATATGAGAACAAGTTTTTATTTCCACGAGTACAAAAACACTCCAAGATCAGATATACGCAAAAGATCTTTTGCAACTTCAAGATTCTTTGGGGGTAGATTTTTCTTTTTGTAAGCTTAAGGGAAAAAAGAATTATCTTTCACTTGCATGACTTTTTCACTATTTGGATAGTAGTGTTATACGAGAACAGCCCAGTTGCAGTTTCTTACTCAAAATTATATTTTGGTTGCCTACTACTGAACTTTGAGAACTAGAAGAACTAGATTTTTATGGAGAAGAATACTCATATCTCCAATATATACATGCTGGATTTGCCTATACTTTTCATCAGAACAATCCCTATAAATCACAAGAATTTATTATAAAAGCCAGAGATAATGCAAAAATTGCAGATATTGTAATCGTAAATAACAATATTCTTTTCCAGGATGCTCAGAGTGAAGGAAAACTTCTAGGGAGTGTCAAAAACTTAGTAATTGATGAGGCTCATAGTCTCGAGGATGTTATAACAGAGTCTTGTAAAAAATCTTGTTCTTTGGGATCTATTCAAAAGGCTTTTACAGAAATAGAAAAATTACTTAGAGAAAACGGAGAACCTCTCTCAGAATTTATACATATACGCGAGGAGTATATGTTTCAACTAGGGTCTGTATTTGAGTATTTTTCTAGCTATCTTTTTTCAAAAATTTCACGAGATAACAAGTATAAAACAACACTTATAAAAAAGGATTTTTTTGTATGATTTGATGAACTTAAGACCGTAGTTATTAGGGCACAATCATGACTTCAAGATATCCAAGAACTTTTATCAGAGGTTTCAGATATCTCTCTTAGTCTTATATCATGATACCTTCAAGAGCTCGAGTGAGTTCAAGATATATTTTCCCATATCTTTTGAGAAAAGCAGGTATTTGATACTATTATTCCTACTCTTACAGAGAAAAATAATCAGTGAATCTTTCTAGAATATACAGTTTTAAATCCGAGTGATTTTCTCCAAAAATATATTTGGAGTAGATTAGATTCAGTGATTTTAACGAGTGCTACTTTGCAAATAGAAGAGAGTTTTAGTTATATAGAAAATATGTATGGACTCAAAGATTTTGATTTTTTTACACTTGAAACAGATTTTGACTACGCGAAACAAGCCCTTGTTTTTGTACCAGATAATCTTGGTAGTATCAAGTTTAATGCCCAAGAGATATTTGATTTTTTAGTACAATTTTTCTTAAAAGTTCCTGGAAACAGTCTTGTATTATTTACTTCTGTAGCCATGGTTCAGGATTGTTATCTTGCGCTGAGTAGATGACTGATACATACTGAAACGCAGATACTTGCCCAGTCGGTTTCAGGAAGCAAACAAAAGCAAGTAGAAGCATTTAAAAAAGAATCTGAAAAAACTATTTTACTCTGAACTGATGGCTTGTGGCAGTGAGTGGACATCCCTGGTTCAGATCTCAAGTATCTCATCATCCATAAAATCCCATTTATGGTTCCAGTTGATCCAGTCTTTCAAGCTAGGAGTGTATTATTTGATGACGCGTTTCGTGATTATTCTATCCCAAAGTCTATCATGAAACTCAAACAGGGTTTTGGGAGGCTTATACGCACAAAGTCAGATACAGGGGTAGCAATATTTCTTGATGATAGGATATTTTCTACTCGTTGGGGAGAGAGGTATTTTTCTGCTTTTCCTACTGCGGTACCAAAAAGAGTTTCTTCAGCAGAGAGTCTTTTGTCGATCGTAGAAAAATAGCTCTTACACCTTTGCCTGTATTTGTAAAGATTGAATTCTTGGAAAAAGACTTTTTTTCTGATATCATACAGAGAGAACAAGCTCAATACTTCCTAGAACTTTGATAGTAATGGCAAAAGATATAGATTCAAAAAACATCCAAAGTGATAATATATTTGAAGACTTTGATAGCGACCTATCCCTCTGAGAAGAGGTAAAGTCTCATGAAGAAACAGAAAAAAGAGATGTATACTTCTACCTCAAGATGGGAGGAACCTTTCTAAAAATTTTTAATGCTTGTTTCTTTGTGATTATAGCGTTTTTATTTCTCTACTGATTTCTCCAATCTCAAGAATCTCCTACGAGATATAGTATTTTTACTCCAGTGTGTTCGCTATTTTTATGAGATGCTGCTGGGGATTTAGACACTTGTCACAGCGTGTCTTATTATCTTCAGTCTCAAAGCAATATTTTAGAAGAAGAAAAGATACAACAAGCACAGGAGGTAGGAAACCTCATAGGTGATATCTATTTGGTAGATAATTTTATCTATTCAGAAGTAGTGAGTTTTCTTGTGAACTTGAGCCAAAACAACCTTGAACCAACTGAGATTCTTACAGCTTTTGATACACTCAAAAATAAATATGAACCTATAGATAAATCAAAAATAAGTTGTAATACCATAGTTGTAAATAAGCCTGGAGTACTGGAGGCCCGTTGTGAAGCATTTTCTTCTGACTGGGATAACGAGATACTTGAAATTCAAGAAGGTATACTCGGAGGATCAAATGCGTGAGGAACCTCTATATCAGTTGCGAGTTCGTTTATAGACTTTATAGAAAACGAACCAAACAGAACGTTTAGTGTTCTTGATAAACAAAAAGTATTCTTTGCCTCAAATGTCACATGAAGGTGAATATATACAAAAAAGACTCCTTTTGTTTTAAGGCTCTGATACAATGGAAATAATATAATAAATTTTTAATATTTTTTATGAATAAGCGAATTCAAAACGCGATAATACAGTCTTTTGTCTTTTATATGCTTGTGTTTATAGCTCTGATAGCTGTATTTTTCTTTCTAGTAATGCCAGGACTTTCAGATGCTTCACAAAAGAAAAGTGAACTAAATGAGCTCATTACAGAAAAGGCGCGTATACAGCAAGAAGGTTTAGATTTTTGAGAGTTCAAGTCTCTGTACAAAGAGTATTCAAAAGAAAAAAACCCTTATGTGACAAATATCCTAAAGACTCTCGACTGAGGGTTTTACTCAGAACACCTCACAAACACAGGGAGTGAAAAGTATACAGATTTTCTCCATGTTAAAAAACAAGAAACACTCGAAAAGAAAGATAGCGAGGAGTTTCAAGATATAGAAGCAACTATACAGTCGATACTTCCACTGTATTCCCTAGACACCTGACCTGAGTCTAGTTTTAATGACCATGATTTTGTAAAGTATATAGAGTCGATATTGTTCACATTTAACCTACAAACAGATGATAACCTCGGTATAGGAGATATAGTTCCTTTTGATGATGGTACTACTCAAAGTGAAAAGAAAAAACAGATTTCTTCAGATAATAGTATTTTCTATATTCCTCTCCAACTTGAGCTGACAGGACAAAAAAAAGATATACTCGACTTTATTCATTTCGTTGAGAATGTAGGTACTATAAGTATTGAAGACAATACACTCCAAGTACATGAGGATAAAGTTATACAAAAGAGCCTAGAAGGTCAAAGAAATTCTCCGACGTATAACATATATAGAAACCAGCTCATTGAAATAGAAAGTATCAGTATGAGAGACTATATTGATACTTCCTCAGAACTCACTACAGGAGATTTCATTACTTTTATAAAATCTACCCAAGGAAGAGAAAGATTTAATATAAATATTTCCCTCAGGTTTTATATCGCAGGAATACCATGATATCAAGTTGAAAAATTTATTTCTGATACCCTTGATACTCAAGTCGAACTCAAAAAATCTGTGTCTCAATCCATCTCAGCTAATAAAAAGAAATCTCAATCTATCAGTTCTTCAGATGCACTCTTTGCACTTACAACTATTAATTCACTTTTGGATATAGTAGACAAACTAGGAGAGGATATGAAAGAAATAAAAAAACTGCTTGTAAAAGACCCTTCTCGTATTGATGTACTATACAATGATGCTCTTGAAGTAAGTAAAGATCTACAAAGAGTAGAGGAGATACTCGAAACAAACCAACAAATAATTGATACTATAAGTAAATAATATGGACTATAAAACTGTCATTGCCCAGCTCAAAGACCTCGTATATAAATGAGATGATATTCAACAAGTATGTGATCTTATTATTCTAGGAGCTGTTCTTGGAAGCGCTTCTGATATACATGTTGAACCTTTGAGTTCTTATGTTCGTCTTAGATATAGAATAGATGGGGAACTCAAAGAAATACTTGAGTATCAATCATTTTTACATCAGGGGGTGATTGCGAGATTTAAAATTCTTTCTGATCTCAAGATCGATGAGTCTCGTGTCCCACAAGATGGACGTATTAGTAAAACTATTGATGGAAAGCCTCTTGATCTTAGAGTATCTACACTTCCAACCGTTCACGGGGAAAAAGTGGTTATGAGAATTGTAGACAAGAGTAAAAAGATTCCTCAACTTAATGAACTTGGAATTCAGTGAAGAAATCTACAACTTATAAAAAAAGCTATAGCTTTGCCAAACGGAGTTATACTCACAAGTGGGCCAACGGGTTCGGGGAAGTCAACCACTCTTTATTCTATACTTACTATGCTCAACGCTGTTGATGTAAATATCATGACCCTCGAAGATCCTGTCGAGAATCAAGTAGATGGAGTAAGTCAGAGTCAGGTAAAACCTGATATATGATATAGTTTTGCCTATGGACTTAGAACAGCATTGAGACAGGATCCAGATATTATCATGGTATGAGAGATGCGTGATAAAGAGACGGTAGATATAGCGATCGAAGCGTCTTTGACATGACATCTCGTGCTGTCTACTATACATACCAACAATGCTTCTGAGACTATTACAAGAATACTCAATATGTGAGTACAGCCATTTTTGATACCTGCCTCTTTGAATCTCGTTATTGCTCAGAGACTTATAAAACGTCTCTGCCCTAACTGTAAAAAACCTATGGCTTCTTCGGATATAGACCCTAAGACACTTACAAATATAAAACACTCTCTTTCTATTACTCCAAAAGAAGAACTCCAAATTCGTGTCGGAGACAAACTTGCAAAGCCTGTCTTTTATAAGCCAGTTTGATGTGAAACCTGTGATGGTTCTGGATATAGAGGAAGACTCGGGTTATATGAGATGCTTGAAATCAGTCCATGAGTAAAAGAAATGATACTCCAATGAGCCTCTGCCTTCAATATAAATAGACAAGCTATAAAAGATGGGATGATTTCCCTTGAACAGGACGGTGTTATGAAAGCGCTTGAAGGACTTACGAGTCTAGAGGAAGTGTACCGTGTATCAAAAACACAAAACGAAGATTAAATTTACCTTGTGATACTATATAGATTATGTCTGACCTTATAATACTCTGAGAAGAAAAAAATGTTTCTGCTGATACGTCTATTAATGATGATCAGATAGAGTGATTTGCTGCCCAAAGAAAAGTAAAGCTTTCTTTTGTAGATCAACTCAATGAGTTCACATTGAGGTTTCAAAATATAAAACTCAAGGATAAAGTTATTTTTTATAGACTCTTGTCTACTATGCTCAACGCAGGAATGCCCCTACTCAAATGAGTAGGAGTACTGGAGAGACAAGAAAAAAACTTGGTATTTAAGAGGATGTTAGAAGTTTTTATTATTGACTTGAAGCAATGAAAAACTCTCTCGGAGTGTCTAGAACTCTACCCTTCTTCTTTTGATGAGGCAGAGGTCGGGATGATAAAAGCAGGAGAAAAAACAGGAAAACTCAACGAAGCACTTACCGGGCTAGCAGACCAGGTAGAGAAAGTAGCCTCTATATCATGAAAACTCAAGTCAGCTCTGATGTATCCTGCGATGATTATGGTAGTAGTTTTTGGAGTAATATTTGTGATGATGACTATGGTGGTTCCTAAACTTTTAGATATTTTTGATGACAAAGACTCCCTTCCAGGTACTACACAGACACTTATAGCTATTTCTAATGTTTTTACAAATTATTGGTATTTGATTATTATAAGCATAGTTCTTGTATGTATTGGTGTAAGCTTTTGGAAGAAGACTCCGACAGGAAAGTATAATTTTGATAAAATTCTTTTAAAAATACCAATTTTTGGGAGTATTACCCATAAGGTAGTACTTTCAAAATTTTCTCGCGTATTTTCATGACTTATAGGCTCGGGAGTATCAGTAGTAGAGTCTCTCAAGATCGTTGCAGATGCTGTGGGGAATGAAGTATATAGACAGAGAATTCTTTTACTTTCAGAGGATGTAAAACAGTGAATGAAGATCTGGGAGTCACTTGACGGAGACAAACTCTTTCCAGATATTATGATACAAATGATTCAGGTATGAGAGCAGGCAGCAAAGCTCGATCATACTATTATAAAAGTTGCAGATTTTTATGACGAACAAGTAGATAATACCGTAGCAACTATAAATAAACTTTTGGAGCCATTTATTATTGTGTTTCTTGCAGTAGTTGTGTGATTTATTGCTGTATCTATTATGCAACCAATCATGAATCTTGCAGATACTGTAGCGTGAAGTTAAGTCCCACTCTGACGATTTAAATAGCCATTTTTTGGCTATTTTTTTGTAAACTTGAGTGAAGATTTCCTGTTTTATGTGAAGAATGAGTGAAAAGCTGTCTCTAACGTTTGACGGAGCCGTTATAAACAGTACTATACCCCAGTATAGATTCGATCTTTAACATGTACTCGAAATCCAAAAGTTCTTTTCTCTTTGATTTGCAACGATTGTTTCATATCTCTGGGGAGAGAGAAAATATTTAATAAAATGTTTTTTTTCTTCCCAGAGTTGTGCGCAATTTTAACAACTATGGGTTAAGGCTTTAACCTGTGCATTGTGTTTTAGTGTCTTGCGATTTTATTTTAGTAACTCGTATTACTTATGAGTAACTTGTTCAAAAAAGTTACTTCAGCAGTTGCTGGTCTTGCTATAGCTTTTTCTATAGTAACACCTATCGCTGGAGTAAATGCTGCCATCAGTTCACTTGATGCAGCAAACAAGCTTGCGACACTTGGAGTAATAGTTGACCAGTCTAATAATCCAGCGGATTACAGACTTGGAGATACTCTTACAAGAAGAGAGCAAGTAAAGACAGCTATGCAATTAGCTTCTTGTCAAGCCGTTTCAGTGGTAGACACTTGTAACGGATCTTTTGCAGATTTAAACTCTTCAGATTGGGGGTGTAAATATGCAGAAGCTGCACTAGGGCAATGATATATTGCTGCTAATGCAAACTTTAATCCTGGTAGAGACGTGACTCAAGCGGAAGCGCTAAAGATGATCATGAATGCTACAGGGATCGAAAGAACAAATAATACTCAATGGGAAGCTGCCTACGTAGAAGGTGGTGTTGCCGCTGGTATTGTTGATTCTTTCTCAAACTTTTCTGCTCCTGCTACTAGAGGTTGGACTTTCCAAATTGCAGCTCAAGCTGTAGACCTTTGTGGTGGTAGTGACGTTTCAGCTCCTGCGGCTGATGACGAAGAAGATGATCTTCTTGGAAGTCTTCTTGATGGTCTTACTGACGACGACGATGAAGATACTACTACTAGTACTCCATCTACTCCTAGTACTCCATCTACTCCAAGTACTCCAACAGTTTCAGGAAGTAACAACGTAGTTGTTTCTCTCTCTCCATCTACTCCAGACGGTTCTACTGTTCCTGGTGGTGCAAATGGTGTACCTGTTGCAGCATTTGATGTAACGGCTGGTGATTCAGACGTTATAGTTGATGGATTCATTCTTAAGAGAAAAGGTCTTTCTGATGAAGATACACTTACTGCACTCGCTGTATTTGGTGAGCAAGGAAGAGTTTCTAAATCAAGAGATGATTCTCAAGAAAATGATGATCAAGCAAATCTTAACTTCAATGAAGAAGAAGTAATACTTGCTGGTGAAACAAGAACATTTATAGTTGTTGCTGATGTTGAACTCAACGGAAGTAACGCTGAAGTAACAAATGATGAATTTTCTATCGAGCTTCTTGATATCGAAACAAATGCAAACGTTTCTTTCGAAGGAAGACTTATCGGTGAGACATTTAGAATCGCTGGTGTTGATGCTCCTATCATTACTATACAGGATGATGGAACAGTAACAAACCCAACTCTTGGTGACTCTGATGCTGAGATCTTCAAATTTGAAATCGAAGGTGCTGATGACGAAGATGTAATTGTTCAATCTCTTACATTTAGATCAACAGAAACTGACGTAGAAGATAACCTCAGAAACTTTAAACTTACTCAAAACGGTGATGTTCTTGCTCAAACTGAGTTTACAAATGAAGAATTTCTTACATTTAATCTCGGTGAAGGGTTTGTAATCGAAGAAGATGTTGATCTTTCTTTCGTAGTTACTGCTGATGTTGTAGAAGGTGCAACTGATACCTTTGCTTTCTTCGTTGATAGAAATCTTGATATCACTGCTATCTCAACTAAATTTGATACAGTTGCTTCTGTAAACATCGATGATGTTGATGAAGAAGGTGAACTAGGTGGTATTCTTGAAATCGAAGCTGGTGAACTTATTCTTACAAGAATAAACCCAGAAGTTGACGAGATTAAAGAAGATAAAGACGATGTTGTTCTTGGTGAGTTTACTGTAGAAAACCAATCTGGTGGAGATCTTGATCTCGAAGAGTTTGGTGTAGTTGTAGAACTTTCTGGTTCTGCATTCTCAGGAAGTGGTACAGTTACAAACGTTGATAATATCTTTGATGACTTTGAACTTCTTAATAAAAATACTGGAAGAACTGATACTCTAGAAATAGATACTGAATCAGATCAATCAGGATTTGATCCACAAAGAGGTATATACGAAGACGATAGTCTTGGTATCCAAATCCCAGAAGGAATTACTACTTTTGTTATTAGAGCTGATACTGCTGATGAAATCGCTGATTTCGATGAAATAGATATCAATCTTTCTTTTAACACGTTTACAAGAAATAACGATGGTACTATCAATAGAGATAATGGTTTCTTCATAGTTGAAGAACAAGATGATGATGAAGAAGTAGAAGATATTTCTCCATCTTTCATATCTTTTGATAACCTCGAAGGTATTATCTCTACAGCTGAACTTTCTGTTAACCCACTTGCTACTACTACAGCAGTAAGAGGTGCTGAAGGAGTTCAAGTTCTAGAATTCGAAGTAGAAGCTGATGAAGCATCTACACTTGAAATTGATGAAATTAGAATTAGTGGTGAATTTGTTGATCTTGGTGCAGGAGCTTCTATAGGTGATATTTTGACTACTTCTACGGGAGCTTCAAATATCTCTAATAACGAGCTTTCTAACATATCTATCTACCTTGATAGTGTTTCTCCTTCTAATCTCCTAGAGTCTGAAGGTGGTAACGAAATCGAAAATGGTGGTGAACTTACGTTCAACGACTTTGACAACATATTTATCCAACCAAATGAAACTCAAACTTTCATAGTTACTGTTGATATTATCGATGGTGATACAGTTGAAAATATTGGTCTTAGAAACTTTAGTGTTGTTGATATCGACATCGATGATGAAGATAACGATGATGTTGAAGCAACTCCTGCTCAAGTAACTTCTGGAAACAGAATCCTTATAACTGGAGCTGGTGCTCTTACTGCAGCATTTGATGATTCAAATGAAGCGAATGAAGATCCAAAAACTATACTTGCTGGTACAGATGACGCGGTTGTATTCTCTATAGATGTACAATCTACAAATGAACCAACAGATGTAGAAGATGTAATCTTCACTGTTCAAGGTCCTGCACTTGATGAAATTAGAAATACTATCTCAAATGCTTCTCTCTATCTTGACGGAGTATTTATAGATCAAAATACTAATTCTGATATTGACCTTGTTAGTTCAACAGAAGCTACTATTACATTTGATGATCTCGATGATCTCATCATCCCAGAACAAACTGCGGAACTAGAACTCAGAATCAATTCTGAATCTATCGGTTTCCAAAGAGTTGGTTCTGCACTCAATAACCTTAGAGTTGTTGCTGTAACTTTCGAAGAAATCGAAGGTGATGAATCTGATGAAGATGTACAAGATGTAACTGTTTCAGGTTTTGTTGGACAAGAGTTCTCATTTGCAAGAGGTGTACTTGTTCCTAGAGTATCTAGTGGTGGAAACACTTCTAATCCTACAATAGGAATAAACGCTGATCTAGGAAACAATAGAGCGGATAATGACAATACTATCCCAAATATTCTCCTGAATACTCTTACACTTGATGTATCTGGTACAACAGTAGGTACTACTATTACTATCCAAAATAGTGATGGTACAACTACAGCTCAAGCTGTTGTTGCTGCTGGTACTCCACCAATTGTATTTGACCTTATTGCTGAAGGATTTGCACTTGATGAAAGAATCATCTCAGCGGGTAACGAAGAGTTCTTTGAACTTCAAATTACTCCAAATGCTGGTGATGAAAATGTAACTGTTTCTATTGAACTTCAAAGAGACGGTCTCAGCTACGACGTAGCAGGTGATACTTTCACTACTAATGCAACTGACGATCTAGAAGTAACTACTTACCAAGAGTAATTCGTTCTTCTCTATCTGCATAGATGTATTCGAAAACCCCTTTCTCCTATTTTTAGGAGAGGGGGTTTTTTTGTGTTGTCTTTTTTTTCAGATGGGTATAATATGGAGGCAAAGATATTTTATAAAAAAAGAGAACATGAAATATATTTTTGGATGGTGTTTTATAGTAGTTATGTCTTTCCTACCTGTTTATGGAAATGAAACTATAGAAGACAAGATAGCAGATAAGCAGCAACAAATAGAGGATTTTACGACTCTCATAGATGAGAGATCAGAGATATATAAAGAGGACTTTGCCCTGATAGAGAGAAAACTCAACATAGAAAGACAGGTAGAACTCAACGATTGTGCTAAAAGAGAGATAGAGTGTACTAACTCAAGTGCAGAGAGAAAATATGCTCCTATTTTTGAAGAACTCAGAGTAGAGTACGACAAAGATATATCCCCTTGGAAGAGTGGTATAGAGAGTTTAGCAGATCAAATACGTCAGATACAACAAGCAGAAATAGATAGAAAACAAGCAGAACTTGATCTCAAGATACAAGAGGGGGTTGTTTCTCCTATATCGGCAGATTCACTCTCGACTTCTACTACTCAAAAAATAGAAGAGATTCAAAAAGAAATAGCACAACTCGAAATAGGAAAACAAAAGGTAGTGGATCAATATGGAGCTGACGTAGCCCGTATGCAAGCAGAGTTTGATGAACAGAGACAAAGTGAACTTGATGATTGTGAGAGGAGAAATATATCTTGTCTCAATTCTTTTGCAAAACGAAAATACGAACCTCTTTTTGAGATGAGAGAAAGAGAATATTTTGAAGAATTATTTCTGTGGACAGAACAGATACGTGATAAGCAGTGGGAGATCCGTGAAGTAATAGCTGAGGAAGAACAAAAGAGACAAGAGCTTATAGATAATAGAACAGATGAAGAAGTCCGTCAGGATCAGCAGATTATACTTTCTATAGAACAATCGGAGAAAGATCTCGCAGAGGCAGATGGATATTTTGAAAATAAAAGCTATAAGAATGCGCTTATATTTTATGAAAAGTCTTGTCAGAGTGAGTTTTCTCAGAAATTTCTGTGTTACCGTGGGATAGCAAGAACCCAAGAACAGTTGCAAGACTTTGATGAAGCGTTTAAGTACTATAAACTCGTGCTAAATGAGACATATACAAATGAAGATAGACAAGAAGTAGAGGAGAGTCTAGAGGTAGTGCACGATAAAATCAAACAAATTACGAGACTCGAAACAGCTCTACAAAAAGTCATAGAAAATATCAACAAGAAATATGTTGACCAACAACTCATCAAAAAAAGAGATTTTTTCGATACTCTTATTGTTCGTGTAAATAAAATCCAAAATAAAAATAAAGATCCAGATATAGCTATACTTCTGAATTATATCACAGAATCATTTCGTGACGAGAGGGCAAAAGTGGTACAAGAAATAAATGATATTTATAAATAAATTAAGTTTCATTTTATGGTAGGAAGTTATAATCTTCTATGTTTTTAATATACAAAAAAATTACATGAATATATTTTTAAAAATCCTCTGTATTTTAGGAACCCTGTCCCTTGTTATTTTTTCGTCGACATCATACGCGAATAGTATATCAACTATTCCAAAATGAGATGAGTACAAGATACGTATAGATAACTTTTTTAACAAGAGAGGTTCTGACGAGGTACTTTTAAACAAAATACAACAGAAACTCAGATCTATAGATATCCCCGAGAATCAAAATACTCAAAATAAAGAATATATTACTATCCTGATTGGATATATGTTAGATGTTATAGAGGGGCATCTGAGTGACATAGTGAGCAAAGAGGCTGAAAAACAAGAGCAAGAAATTATTAAAAAAGAGACTCCTGTGTTTTCTCAGACACCAGTCCCACCATCTCCTCCTGTTCGTATTCAGGCTCCAAGGGAGTTAAACTTAGAATGATTTGAGGATAATCCTCGTACGATTCTCGCTGGATCAAGCGCTGCTATATATGAGGTTGATGTTGTATCAAATCTAGAAGAGATAGAAGTAGGTGAGGTGATCTTTAGTCTCAGTGCACTCGATGCTAAACTCGCGGAATCAACTATAAAAAATGCTTCTATCTATCTTGGAGGAGTACTTATAGATACAAACTCCAATTCAGATATACGCGTAGACTCAAGTAGAAGATTTAGGATAGAATTTAGAGATATTCCTAACTTTATAATAAAACAACAAGAAGAAGAACTCCACCTCGTAATTCATACTGAGGAAATAGGATTTCAGAGAATAGGGCAGACTTTTCAAGATTTCTTTGTAGAGAGGGTATCTTTTGGAGATGGGGAATGACAGACATCAAACCAGGACGTCAATCTCGCAACTATAAATGAGAGAGGAAATAATTACTCTATACTTCCAGGAAGAATTATTCCTACCCTAGAAAGATGAGTGAATGCCTCTCTGACAACGAAGTTTGACCTCACACTTGATGTTTGATCTAACGCGTCTAGCACAACGAACTCTACCCCAAATGCAGTACTAGAACGTATAGTGTTTAACGTAAATGGATCAAGCTTTGGAGACAATACACCCATTTTTTCATTAGAAAATGCTGATAATAGTGGAGACTCTATTCAGTGAATACTTTCTTGAAATATCCTGACTTTTAATGCAAATCAGTTTTCAAATTCTTCAAGAACTATAAATGGAAACACAACAGAAGAGTTTGAAATGACTATAGGAGGTATTAGTAGTAACGCAAGTATATTCCTAGATATAGAGTCAGATGGAATTGTTTACAGTATTCCAAACGTTGAAAATTCCCAGAATCTACAAATTGATCTTCGTCAAGATATTTCCTTTTGATCTCGTATCATACGATAAGTAATTACTGTCTTAAAAAGCACTTTCATTTTGAAAGTGCTTTTTTTAGGAGTGTAGAGAAATATTATTTTTTGATTTCTACGAGCTCTACATCAAATATCAGAGTCTTTCCAGCAAGCTCATGATTGAGATCAAGAGTGATGTTTTCTTCATCTACAGATGTGATTTTGAGAGTTCCAAATTGAGTTGGTATCTTTTCTCCTACCTCGAGTTTAAATCCTGCTGCTTCGAAACTTGCAAGGTTTTCTCTCGTTACTGTTTCGGTTCTCGACTCATCGTATTCTCCGTAAGCTTGAGCTGGAGCGAGAGTAAGAGTTTTTTTATCACCTACTTCCATCCCCATGACACCCGCATCAAATCCTGGGATCATTTGCCCAGTTCCTGCTGTAAATTCTAGAGGAGTCCCTCTATCGAGACTACTATCAAATTTTGTTCCATCTGTAAGTGTACCGGTATAGTGTACTGCTACTTTGCTACCTGTTTGTACCATATTTTCATTGTTAATTTCTAAGTTTGTTGTTTTAGAGATGTTTGTCTCTGATGTTGTTCCTTGACTTCCACAACTTGCTAAAAGCACGATAGACATGAGAACTAGTATATACTTTGTATGAGCTTTCATATTATGAGTGTTTTACTAAAATAGAGATATAGTTTATGAGATGTTTCTAGATTTGATTTTTATCTTTGGATTTCAAATATTTTTCTCAAACATATCGAGTATGTATTGTAAGAATTTTATATCGTTTTCAAAAAGTTTTGTGCTCGCTCTGATTCGTTTTATATCAACAACACAGAAACGCACTTCGACATCGAGTTTTAAAAAACTTTTGAGTTGTTCAAGTTTAATATCTCTACTAAAATCTATTTGATAGTTTACTCAGATACGCTTGATGGATTGTATACTATAGAATTGCCCTTGGATTTTGGCCCTGAGAATATCAAAAAAGTTTTTAGTTTCTTTAGGAATAGAACTGTGGAGTTCCATGAAATCCTTTTTGATATTTTTGAGTTCTTCGAGATTACTTATACTTTCTATTTCTCTGTAGAATTGTATTTTGTCTGTTTCTGATTGGAAGAAACTATCGGGTATCATCGCAGATATCTGGAGATCTATGGATGATATAGGTCCTTTTTTATGTTTCTTTGAACCTTCTTCTTTGAGCTCTTGTATTTTTTCCTCGAGCATTTTCAAAAAGAGTGTTATTCCTATTTCTTGGACTTGTCCACTTTGTCTAATGCCGAGTATATCTCCTCACCCACGTATCTCGAGATCCTTCATCGCAAGTTCAAAACCAGATCATAGATAATTATAGTTCACTAGTGTTTGGAGCCTTTTTGCATTTTCATTACTCAGGGTATCTTTTTTGTAGAGGAGATAACAGTATCATTTTTTGTCACTTCTTCCTACTCTTCAACGCAACTGATGGAGTTGTGAAATACCAAAATTTTGACACTCATTTATGAAGATCGTATTTACGTTGGAAAAATCTATCCCATTTTCAATTACCGTAGTAGAGAGGAGAATATCATATTTTTTATGTTTGAAGGCAATAATTCTATTTTCGAGTTCGTCACCAGGGAGTTGCCCATGTGTGATGATAACTCTTTTTTTTGGAAATAGTTTTTCTAGCATTTTTTTATACACTTCTAGATTTACGACACGATTGTGGACAAAAAATATTTGTCCACCACGGGAGAATTCTTTTGCCCCAGCATCGAGTATTACTTTTTGATCGTAGGGAGATATAATAGTTTCTATATTTTTTCTTCCTGCGGGAGGAGTTTTTAGGAGAGAGATGTCGCGGATCCCAGAGAGTGCCATATTAAGACTACGAGGAATAGGAGTTGCTGAGAGGCAGAGTACGTCTACATCTGTCTTAAGCATCTGTATTTTTTCTTTGTCTTTTACTCAGAATTTATGTTCTTCATCTATGACTATGAGTCAGAGGTCTCGAAAAATTATATCTTTTCCTAGGATCTTGTGAGTTCCGATAACGATATCTATCGATCCGTCTGCAAGTCATTTTTTTACTCGAGTGATGTTTTTGGTAGATTCAAGTCGTGTCATGATTTCTATATTGATACCAAAATCGAGAAAGCGCTCAAGTGCTTTTTCATAATGTTCGTAGGCAAGTACTACAAGGGGAGCAATAAATACAGCTTGTTTTTTATTTTGTACTGTGTTATATAGTGCTTGAAATGCTACTTCGGTCTTTCAAAAGCCAACGTCTCCTACCAGGAGCCTGTCCATAATAGTATCTTTTCACATATCTGCGAGGATATCTGCTATGGCATCTGACTGACAAGGAGTGTAGCTGTAGGGAAAAGTTGATTGAAATTCTTGAGTTTTTTCTATATCATGGATATAGGCAGGAGTTTTCCTTAGTTTTCTTTCTGCGTATGTTTGCAAGAGCTCTTCAGCTATTTTCTGTATATCTTCTTGTATCTTTGAGATCTTTTTCTCCCATAGTTTTCCAGAGAGTGCTGTGAGTTTTGGGTTTTCTACTCCGATATATTTGCTGATACGTCCTACCTCAGTTATAGGTACAAAGAGTTTGTCCTTATCTTTGTAGTGTATTTCGACGTATTCTTTTTCTATATTTCAGAGTTGTTTTTTTACGATTTCTTGAAATACCCCTACTCCATGATCGATATGTATAACATAATCTCATTTTTGTATTTTTAGGAGGAGATCTATATCCTCTGAGAGTTTTCTTTTGAGACGCTTACGGATAAATATCTTGTTTATAATATCGTCACATATGATAGAGTATCACCCTTTTCCCGTTTTGTAAAAGCTCTTCATCGAAGGAATATAGACATTATAGACAGAGACTCAAGTAATACTGTTATGAACGAGAAAATCCTGTATGAGCTTGAGGTGTTTGGTATAGATATATATCTGTACACTTTTTTGTGTAAGGATATTTTTGAATTCTTCAAGTGTTCCTATTTGTAGATCTTGTCTCTGGATATCGATACTCTTTTTTTGAGTGTCTCAGAGTATATCAAATGATATATAATTTTCACTTTTTTCGACGAGTTGCCTGTATCCACTATAAAACTCTAACTGATCAAAAACAAGGGTATATTTTTTTTCTTGTAGATAACAAAACAACGTTTGTTCCCCAGTATTAGATAGAATAGATCAACTACTTCACAGAATTATAGTTGACACTTCTTGTGTATTTTGGACGATTTCTCAGCTGAGATCTTGTAGTTGGATAGATTCGATCGTGTCTCCCCAGTAGCTCAGTATATAACTACAGTATCCAGAGAATTCCCGTATATGGAGAGTATCTCCCATACGTCTATAGGTTCAGGGTTTTTGGTACTCTGAGAATTCATATCAGAGTTCAGAGAGTTGCTGTATAGTACTATTTATGTCTTGAGATTCCTGGCTTTTGAGAGTGAGCGTTAGGCGAGACTGTATATATGATTCTCCCTCAGTTGTGTCTATGATATAGAGGGATTTTTTCTCGCTGAGTAGACTAGATACGTCATATCACCTCGTCAGTGATCTCTGGGGGATACTCCACACTTGAGCGAGTTTCTGGTAGATATTTTTTGATGCTACATCTCCTACGCAAAGTATGAGAGGTCAGTGCTTGTTTATAGATTCATGTAGCAAAAAAAATCGAGAAAGGGTATTTCCCGTTCCGATATAGTGAGTATTTTTTTCTAGTTTTTCTCTCTGGATTTGCATAAAATCTACAAACAAATGTCAGCTGAGTATAAGTATAAACAGGAGAAACACAATTATACTTTACAATCCCTTTTTGCTGTTTACACTGGGAGTATATTTTTAGTATTTGTAGGTATGTATCTTTTTATCCAGGCTGTTTCATCAGAAGGAAAACTCATTGTTTTTAATACCCAGAGGGAGGTATTATTTCAACGCGATATCTCTCTTTTGCTCAATGAGAGCTCCAAGCTTATCTCTACAGTTTGAGACTTCCTCTCAGACTCGGGATTGTCATATCATGATATCCAAAATATAGTAGTGGTGCATGGACCTGGGAGTTTTACAGGAATTCGTACTATTAGCCTTTTTGTAAATACTCTTGCTTTTGTGTATTCTCATATATCTCTGACTCCACTTATATATTTTGATCTTTTTGATAGGTATCCTATTTGTAAAGTAAGCTCTAGGAGGGATTTGTTTGTAAAAACAGGAGAAAATGCTATAATTACTATAATGAAAAATGATGACTTTATAGAAAAATATAAAGACACCCAAGTATATGGAGACGGGATTTTGGAAGACTTAGATGTAGATACAACTATTAACTACGAGCATATTCTTAAAAGACTTTCTCTAGGAGTAGAAAAACAAATAGCTCCTTTGTATATTAAAAAACCAAATATCAGTTAAATAGATACACTATGATAAAACTCACAAACCTCAGAACCGGAGAAAAAGTAGAATTTGTTATCCGTAGACACTGGATTGTATTTGTTTTAGTAGGACTATACGCGACGTTTGGACTGTTTGTCACGACATGTTTACTCTGAGCTTTTGGGCCCCAAACGTGGGTGTTGTTATTACTCAGTATTTTTTGGATGTTTTTTTCTATATTTCTTTATATTCAGTGGCTCAATCATGAGCTCGATCTCTTTGTAGTTACAAATAATAGAGTTATCTGTGTTGAACAAAAATCATTTCTCAATAGAACTGTTGGAGAGTGTAACCTCGGACAGATACAAGAAGTTACTTCTGAGACTAAGGGCTTTTTCTCAAATATATTTAACTACGGGACTATCCTCGTAAAGACCGCATGAAATACGAGGAGTTTTGATATGACTTTTGCCCCTGAGCCACTAGGCAGATCTCGTAAAATGCTCAATATCGTAGATCACTATAGAGATACTCATAGTTTTCGTAATGCCGAAATGGCTGCACAAAAGGTAGAAGAATCAGAGGAGGTACAGGGTGATTCTCAGTAAGCTTTATTTGATCCACATAGCATCTCAAAAAGAGAAAAATCTATACTTAGAGTCTATAGCGTGTCTATAGGCTTTTTTGATATTTTGTTCTCCAGCAAGACTCGATACTAACATCAGAAGGGTTGATTTGGGAAGATGAAAGTTGGTAATGAGACTCTCTACGAATTTCCACTCGTACCCAGGGTAGATAAATATATCAGTATCTTTTGATCCATGAGAGAGGATTCCATCATGGTCACTAAAACTCTCTAGAACACGTATACTGGTTGTCCCAACGGCAATAATTCTTTTTCACTGAGCTTTATAAGTATTGAGTTTTTGGGCAGTTTCCTTTGAGAGTGATATATATTCGCTATGCATGTGATGATCCTCTATATTTTCTGTCTCTACGTTCATAAATGTCCCAAGACCTACATGTAGGAGTACTTTTTCTATTTTTACTCATTTATATTTGAGTGCTTCAAGGAGCTCTGTCGTGAAGTGTAATCCAGCAGTTGGAGCTGCAACACTGCCTCCTATCTCGTCATTGTAGACAGTCTGATATCTCTCATCATGGCTTTTTTCTTTGATATAGGGAGGAAGGGGAATCTCTCCGAGTATCTCAAGCACTTCAAAAAAGTCATTCCCATGTGTATCAAACTCTATGATTCTTCCATTTTCACTTATTTCTTGTATGTGTGCTGTGAGTAAAACTTGAGATTTCTTACTGTTTTGATCGTAAAAATCTACCTTTACTCCAGGCTTGAGTTTCTTTCCTGGGTACACCAGACAATCCCAAGTGTTTTTAGAGATTTGTTTATGGAGAAATATCTCTATATCTTTTTCTCAGAGTTTTCATTTGAGACGAGCTCTGAGGACACGTGTTGAGTTGATGACCAAAACATCACTCGGAGACAACATATCTGCAATATCAGAAAATACATGATCGGATATAGCTCCACCTTCTTTATCGAGAATCAAGAGCTTTGATGCGTCACGTGGCTCTATAGGAGTCTGAGCTATCTGCTCAGGAGGAAGGATATAATCAAACTCTGTGAGTTTCATGAGGGGGAAATACTTAAGAAATCATTTCGAAGGTATTATATAAAAAAAATACCTCTTGACGAGGTATTTTTCTAGCTAAAACTATTGAGTTTCATCAGTCTTTGATTTTTTGACTCTGAAACAATTCTTTTCATATCAGCTTTCCTATAATAATTATAGGTTCTTTTTTGCAATCGAGAGATCATATTTTTGTTTTTACTTGTATTGGATCATAATATTATCATACTTTTTCTCTTATATCTATAAATCAGTATTTACATTTTATAGATTTACCTTAAGAGTAAGTTAAGGAGATTCTTCTAAAAGTTATGAGTGAGTTTGTAGTAATTTATCTAGGTCAAAACCTGTTACTTCTTTGAAGTTTGTTTTGTTTTGTTGTAGTTCTTTCTGTGTATCTGTATCAAGTTGACTATATAGGTATGCAAATATTCATGAAGTGGCAAGTGCTAAGATTCATCTTTTTCCTACCATTGCATAGAGTACACTCACTGCTCTCCCCGTAGGGGTAAATTTTAATGCAAGAGCAATTCCAGCTATCCATCAGAGAATCTCAGGATTTTGTTTAAGATACTCTCCTACTCATCCAGCAGCTATTTTTGCTGATTTTATAATTGGTTCTACAAATGATTCATCTATGATTTTCTTTGTGATGACTTTTATAAGTTGGATATCTCCATTCTTGATATATTTTTCATCACCATTCTGTATTTCGTTTATGAGTTTTCAATAATAAGATCATTGACTTGATTTTTCATTCATAATTTTTACGATCCACCCATAGACAAAAGATGATTTTACACGGTCGGTTATTTCTATATTTTCTGGTATATTCCCTTCAAATACCATATAGAGCTGGGTAATATCTCGAAACGAAATATTGCTCCTTATAATAACATCTTCTCATAGAGTATACCTCTTGTTTTCCAAAATTCACTTTACAACAAAATCTCTAAAATTTAGAAGTTTCTCAATATGCTTATTGTCTTTTTCAACTCCTAAAATATCTGCAAGAAATAAGTTATCCATATTTACAGAACTGTTGTCATTAAATCTTCCATTTCAAAATATTTCTTTGGAAAAATCCCTTGGTAGTACTTCTTTTTCAAATGTATCTATTTCTTCTTTGAGGTCTTCTTGCAGACTCTCTATAGAGTTATTTTGTGTAAAATCAAAGATTTTAGCGAGAAAGTCTTTTCCATTTCCAGCAATAGAGTTTATTTGAATAATAGATATTGCTGACAAGTTAATAGCTAAGAGAGGAAGAAGTTTCCCTATCTCGAGATTTTTCCAGTTTGTATTTTCGAGATCTGAAATATTTAAACTTGATAGAAGTTCTTTTGTATGAGTTTTAGTTTGGAGATGTTTAATATTTTCTTTTGTAAGAATAGAGCCAAAGATAATCTCCATCTCACCTGATAGGAGGGCCCTCCTTGCTTTTTCAAAATGATCTTTTTTTATAGGATTGAGTCTATCCTTGAGGCTATCATAAGAACTTTTAGAGAGTTCACTATAACTGATATTGAGACTTTCTATTTTCTCAAATGTTGTGTATGGATCATCTGTACTTGAGAATTCCTCTCCTCACATTTGGGTTACAAAGATCTTTCCTATTTCAAAATATCTTTTCTTTCTGACTTCTAATCTTTCTTTATGTGTAATTTCGGTATTATTATCTTCTCAAACATTGTCTCTAGGATTTTCTGTACCCACATCTCAATCAATAGATTCAGAACCTCCTCTAGGTTTTTGACCAAGGTTTGTAATATCATCTTTGTGAGACTCATATATTTTTCCTACCCCAATGGCTCAGAGTATTGAGGTCAAGATTGTTTTTATAATACTATCCCAAGGACCTCTTTCAGATTCGGGAGTTTTGTCAATTTCTACGAGTGCGTCAAATGTAGGTCAGCCTATGAGGCTTGCCATCCAGTTTTCAGAGGTAATTTTATCACGAGAAGCACCCAGTAGAGATTCTGCACTTTCTTCTACTTTTTTAGTGACCTTCTCTTTTATTTCTGTACCTGTGTTTCCTTCGAGCACTCATTCTGCTTGAGCAAGGAGATTATCTTCTACTGCTTTTTCTTCTTGCTCTGACTTATCTTCTTTTTCTACCTTTTGCTTGAGTGTCTTTACATCCATGACTGTTTCACGAGAAGCTACTTGTTGCTCGAGAGAGAGAAACCTTTCTACTATCTCTGCTTTGTTCTGAGTATTTTCGAGTTCAGATTTGAGTTCCTGTATTTCCTGGGCAGAAGTTTTTCTATTTATAGATTTCCCTTCAAGTCTGAGATCTGTCGTATCTATACCTTGAGCCTTGAGATCTTCGATACTCTTTATATGAATTTGCTTGTTTGTCGAAACGGAAAGTACTTCATTACTATTTCAGAAAGCCATGTTTTTATATTAGTTTTTATATGCTATAATAGTATCATATATCTTTTAAAAATACAAAAAAGCTCTGCAAATTTGCAGAGCTTTTTTGTGAATAACTTATTTATGCAAAAATTCATCATTCTTCATTTTTCCAGGTTTTTGCAAAAGTAGCGTTTTTTCATCTTTTCCATCCATCTCCTATCCACTTTGCTCATTGAACAGGGAATGCAAGTCATTTTCTTGCGAGCCATTCGATAACTTTTGGTGATTTCCATGCAGTATATCAGAGTCCTGCAACAGTAAGGTATTTTCCAACGACACTCATAGATGCGAGTCAACCGAGAGCTCATCATGCTATAGTAGTAAGTCCTCTCAAGACTTTTCTTTCTTTATCAAACATCTTATCTGCGAGTATATGAGCTCATTTTGCTCCAGCTATTACTGGAAAGGCAAATGGAGCAGCGTCTCCTACAAAGGGAACGTTTTCTACCAGTTCAACTCATTTTTCAATAACATTGTTTATACTTCCTACAATACCGTGCGTTATTCCTGCTATTTCTCCTGCTGTCTCTCATAGATGTGTATCTCTGAGGTAATCAGCTCCGAGGCTCGCTCATCAGAGTATCGCACCTGCTCCAAGAGTTCCTTTTACAGCGTTTTTCATATGAGTAAATATTTTAGTAATAATATCTATAAATATATTATATGTAATTTTTTTTAATTTGTCAAATAATTGTTACTTTTTGGGAACGACTTGATTATTTTGTACGTGATGAGTATCTGTATCGAAATAACTCTCTGGAAACTGTTGTTTTATGTACCCAGTTACTATTCCATTCCCCATCATACCAGATATTACCTCCGCAAAGATGATGAATTTATCACCAAGTCCTGCTTTACTCCATGCTTGTCTGCTAAACAATAGATCTACACTTATCTTTAATTTGTTTGTTATTGGATCTATGGCTCAAATCTTTTTGAGAAATCCTCCAAATATTCCCATAAATGCTGCGGAGGAAATAATTTCATATGTTAACTGTATACCACTGTCTATTATGGCTTCTTTATAGGTATCGTATCATTTTCTGGAGGTTATCAGAGAAGTAATTCCTGTAGCGAGTCACATACCTGCTCATGCAAGTGTAAGTCAGGCAATTGTTGCTGGAGCCACGGCAAGTGCTACGACTCAAGCTACTATTCCTACTCCAAGTGTAGCGATGTTTGATGGTGATTGAAACCAGTCCTGGTTTGCGTCGTGGAGATCAAAAAATCAACTATTTCCATGTATGTCTTGATAGAGACTAAATATCTCAGCAAAATCCCCTGTAAGTCATAAATCCTCAGCGTCTGCACCAAAGAAATTGGGATTTGCGATCCATAGATTTATACTTGTTCCATCAAATTCTTGATTAAAATCTTCTTCGAGTACTGTAAACGCTTCAGCACTTGTTTTTTTTATATAATCATGTATCACCTCGGCATCTTTTTGTTTTTCCGGAGAGAGATCAGAGAGGTATTTTCCTATTCTATATATAGCTCAGAGTTGTATTTTTTCATCAAAACTGAGCTCCTGATACGTCTTCTGTGTAGTGAGTAAATCACCAAAATTTGCTACTTTTATAACATTTGTTCAAAATTCGGGATTATTAGGTTGTAGTTTATTGAGCTGCTCAGTGGCTTGTGTTACAACAGATATCGGAGACATACCCTCTATTTCTGGATCTCCAAATTCAAAACCTTTTTTAGTTTTTTGTATTTCATCAAAAACCCCACCAGGTCTATGCATAGCATATAGTAGGGCTTTACTTGCAATGTCATAGTTTGCCATGTCATTATCAAAACTTATTTTGGATGTTATGGTTTTTTCACTGTAAAGATCTCTATAGGTTGTTTGAATATTTTCCCTTCATGTTATTATTCTCACAAAGTGAAATATATCTTGGTTTGAGGCATTGTTTTTTTGCAGATGATCGAGAGTCTGTATGTAAAATGCTGTCATAAGTTTGGCATTTACTTGCTTTACCATATCAGATTTTCTCCAGTTACTATTGATTTTCTTGTTATAGTCTATGATAGTAGAAAATGTCTCATGAGTACTCATTCCTTGTATCAAAAGCCCTACTTTTTGTTGTATTTCTTTATCTCCTAAAGCAAAATATTGTGCTCCCCCTTCATATAGATCCCCTACTCATGTGAATAAATTTATCTCTCTTTTGAGTAGTTTTTGTTGTTTGTGTGTGTCGTTATTGACATGATATATCTCATAGAGTTGCTTCTTTTCTACGTCTAGAATTTCTCTAAGTTCTTGCAATTTTTTCCCTTTGAGGGGACCATTTGTGACGACATCTTCATGATTTATTTCTCCATCAAATATAATACCATCATTATCATTGTAAATTCATTCTATGGCATCAAGTATGGTTCATATACGAGCTTCTATAATGGATACTTTTTCTCCACCTGTTATTTGATTTACAAGAAAATCACGTATTTCATGAGTTTTGATAGTGTATTCCTCTCCAGTCGCACTAAATATATTGAAAGTAGAATCAGAAAACGAGAATCCAATAATATCAGATTCGAGAATATTTGAATCTATCCGATTATTGAAGAATGTTTCAAAGTCTTTTCTTCCTATTTTTAATTCTTTTAAAATAGGGTGTATTTTTGCGGTTATAAAGTCACTAATATCCGTATTTTCTCTTACATATTTTGGTATTTTGGTATAGGAAATACTCCCAAGCTCTGTGTCTTGAGAATATTTTTTCTCTGGAGTAAATACTTTTTTCATTTCTATTATTTAGATACACGCATTTCTTGTATTGCTTTGATAATATTGTTTTTCATATCTGTATCAGTAACTCCACGTATCATATCACCGAGTTGTGTATATTTTGAAGCCCCTACAAACTTGGTATCTATTTCTGCGAGCTTTATATTTATATTTCTGAGAGCTCAGAGATCTCTGATAGAGAATATTTCTACACCTTGAAATATATTTTTGTAATAATCTTCTATGTTTGCTGCGTTTATAATTTTTTCTAGATATACTTCATCTGTAACTATTTTATCGTATTCCTTGGTTACTTTGTCTATAGCTTTTTTATCACCACTAAGCAATATACTTGGATATATCTCATCGAGGTATCCTTTTATAGAATTATAATTAGGGATATTTTCTTTGGATTCTTTTGGTATCTCTTTCTTTGTTACTTCCTGTTTTCTCGATGTATCACTAGATCATGGAAGCGTCTTTTTCAGTGTTCTGTATTTTTCTATGAAGCCATCAACAATATCTTTAAACTCCTTAGAATTACGATCAATCTTGTTCATAGGATCGTTTATATATGTATCAAACCTATTTTTCACATCCTGTAACTCTTCTTTTGTTTCAGAATTTTCTATATCATGAGCCATTGCAGTTATAGCAGATATCTTTCTATTTATCTCTTCCTGATTAGGAGCGTCTTCATATTTTTTTATAGATTCCTTTATTGTTTGGGGCAGTATATCTATATCTATAGAATTATCTTTTATGAATTCAATAATATTTCTTTGCTTCATATCTTTGAGAGTTCCAAAAGCATTTTTTACTTCTTCTTTGATAGCTTTTCCCCCTGAAAACTCAGTCGAATTATCTTTTGTTGAACGTATTATTTCATCTATATCTATCTCAGAAAATGCTTTTCACTCGATAAATATATTATCTAATACTGCTCTTGCTTGTCCTCTCGTAAAACCATTTTTTTCTATAAGTACTGCAAAATTTTTCAAAGCATTTTTTTCTTTCCCCTCTGTACCTTGTATTTCGTGATGTAAAATTCTTAAGCTCAGCTCATCTTTATATTTTTCTAATAGAGCTTTTTCTATATCAGGAATAGAAGCAGATTCTCATATTCAGAGACTTCTCGCTAAGTCATATTTATGGAGTTCTTCGAATTCTTCAAGAGAACGCACAAACTTTTCTCCATCTTTTTTTGAATAATCTCATGCAGTATAGTCACCTGATAGATTCTTTCCGTTTTCTATCTTGCTCAGTTGAGATTCTGTAATAGAGAGTCTTCATTGTTTTGCGATATCTATGAATCGGCTGATTTCTTGAGCAGATTTTTTATCCTTTTCTAGCTGCTGTTTTTTGTTATCAAGTCTATTAAGTATTACAGAACTTGGGACGAGTCATTGTTTGAGTCTTTCGAGTTCTTGGAATAATTCTGTAGGAGAGAGAAGTATCTCTTTCTTATTAATGAGTTTCAGAAAGTCTTGAAAGATAGGTGTAAGTCGAGATTCCTCCGCATCTGGAATATCATATTTAATATAGTTCTCGAGTGCTTTCACAGGATTATATTTTTTTCCCTCTATATCAACTCCACCTTTGAGTATTTTTTGTAGTTTTTCAGTATTTTCATCAAAATCCTTTCCAGTATCCAGCATCGATTTTAGATTTTTGTTTGAATATGATTCATTATATGACTCTAACTGTGATAACTGTGGACTTTTCAATCCATATTTACCCCATATGCTTTTTACGAAATCAAAATACATCTTTGGGTTTACAAGACTGAGTTTATATATTTGCCTTAATTCTATTTTTCAACTATCAATCATAGTAAATATTTTTTCAAGTTGCTGCTGATTTCCAGACCACTTTTCTGATTCCACTAAAGATATAAACCTAAACGCAAGGGAATAACTTCTAGTGAGTACGGCAGGAGCATTTTCTCCATATTTTTTTGTGATAGATTTCTTTATGTCTTGCCACCTAGATTCTAGAGATTTCTTTTTCCCCTCATCAGTAATAGCCTCAAGAGAAGGATATTTCTTTTCCATCTTTGCTTTTACTTCATCAGCTCAGAGTTTTCACTCTTTTGCTATTGAAACGAGCTCTGCTTTTATAAATACTTCTCATCTTGGATATGTTTCGAGACTATTCATAAAATCATCCAGTCTTTTTATTCTAGATCTTTTCTCTGACTCAGATATATCAGAACGAGATAGGATATAATTTTTAATAAATTTTATATTGTCTGATTCCCCATCATGATCTACTCTTTCTATTTTTCCGTTACTTGTTTCTTGAAATCTTGGATTTGAAAATACATAACTCAGAGCAGATTTGAGACGTGTTTTTTCGGCCTCATTATTTGTAGTTACATAGTTTCTTTCATGTCGAATGATATTGAAAGGAGTAAGTTTCGGACCGTACTTCAAGGCATATAGGGGTCTGATAAATATCCCTCTTCCAAGACGAAGGGCTCTCACTTTCAACCAAAAAGTATTGGATCTAATACCTATATGTTCTCGTATATTTATGAGTTCCTTCTCGAATTCGATTTTTTCTTTTCCTACCAAAGATGCTCATTTTTCTTCAAGATACCTAAAAGCATCCATTCTGTTGTTGAGTTCTTCTTGATCTGTAGCACTCATACCTTCTGGAAGAAATGTAAGTTGTTGTCTATCAAAACTCGTATAATTAAATCTCTCAATACCAAATTTTCAAAGTGTATCGACAACGATTCTTCTATAAAGTGTTTCAGTATAATTCACAGTAGCAAAACCTCAGATAGTTAACAGTAGGAGATTTCCAGATTGTTCCAGACCACTTGCTTTCTCATTCCAGTCATTGTAGGACTCAGAGATAATATCGCCATATATCTGGTATGGTTTTGTGAATATATCTGATCCGTAAAACATTCATGTAAGTAGTAGTGAACCAACTGTTTCTGCTGTGTTTCTCAAAAATCATTGTATTTCACTTTCAGCTTCTGACTTGAGTCTTGTGATAAACTCAAAAGCTTCTTTTTTTGAAGAAAAATTTATATTCCCCATATTTCCTCAGAGATCTATAGATATCTCTCATTCTGCTTGTTTATCTATCTGACGAGCCAGATCGTCAAAGGTCGTATTTACAAAGTTTACACTTTTATTATTTTCGGATACGAAAGTATTTCATAAATCTTCTAGAAATGTAAGAAGGCTGTTTTGTTCTTCTGTATCTAGTTTTTGAAAGTATTGCGTGGTTTTTATCGTCTCTTGTAGTCTTGCAATTTTTGATACAAATTCTTCAGGAGTTTCTACTTGACCGTCTATAGATATTTCTTCTATTTTTTCTACATCTTCGGATGACCAAATACTTGATTCTATCCATGCCATAGGACCTGAAAAATCTAACCAAGAATTATTATTTTCTTCCGTTTGGTTCTTTCTGTCTTCTTCTGCCTGTCCTGTAATTTCTCCCTTTTTTCTCTCGTAAGATGCAACTTCCTCTTGAAGGTCTTCCATGTATCCTTTCAATAATTGCTTATCTCTGGTTTTGAGCATACTATTAATAGTTCCCTGAACAGAGTTTATGTTTTCAGAAGATAGAGTATCTTTTATATTTCTCAACTGATCAGAGTATACTCATAGCAAAAAATCATCACTATTTTCAAATTGTGTTATGAGAGTATCTATATTTTCATTTTGTAGAGAAGTTTCTTTTTGGGGTTTTTCTTCTAGTGCAAAAGGATTTTTAGGTGTCTCTGGTTTTTGAAACGGATTTTTAAACTCAGGGTTTGCCATATTTTATTTTATAGAATCAATTTGTTTGTATGCAGTATCTATAACATCTTGTACTCATTTAGTTTTGTTGATAAGCTCTAAAGCATTGAGAACATCAGAAAGTAGTACAGTTTTTGCTCCTCCTAGGCGAGTGTAAATAGATTTGATATCCTTTGAGGTATCTGCATTTTTTTTCAGAAATGTCACTATAGGATTTACGATGTGTGTCACAGAATCATCTCATGCATTTTTTGATATGATATCTTTTCTGTTCTCTTCTAGCACAGTTTTTTCAAACTCTTCCTTCTTTCTCTCATATGCTACTCTTACAGGATCATCTTCCATACCAACAGCTGTTTTGATATCTTGCCATGTATTAGAAAACTTTCCCTCAAAATACACACGATACTTGCTCTCTATGTCTCATAGCTCAGATCCAGACGTACTAGAGTTTATTGCATGTATAAATGCCATATTTATATCCTGTACTTGTGTTTTTATTTTTTGTTTTTTGGATTCTAGTACATCAGGATTTGCAAAGGTGAGTATTCCTCTAGTCGTCACAGATGAAAGTCTCCCGAGTTTCTCTATAGTTCTTGCGAGTGTTTCTTCCTTTGAGATATCTATATCATCTACTCACACATCAACGCTAAAGTTTTCCTCTATACTTCTAACGGTCGTTCTAATTTTTGCTATGAGAGTAACTATACCTAGGTCACTGAGATCTTTGAGTTTGAGCTCTTCATCTAGTGCATAGATAGCATTTGCTTGTCTCGCGGATGTAAACCTCTTATAGTCATTTGAAAATAAGTCTTTCCAAAAAGATTTTATATGTATACCGTTCTCAGAGGTGATACCGGCTAATGTAGAATTTATCTTTTCTACTATACGAAGTATCTCTTCTTTCCTTGCAGCGAACTCAGAGCTACTTTCTACAGACTTATTTGCAAGATTATCTAGTTCATTTGTAAATTCTTTCATCTCATTTTGAGTCTTTTGACGTACTATCTTATAATTATCTACGAATATATCTCTTTTTTTGAGAATAGTCTCTATCTTGTTTTGGAGCTCTTTATTATTTGTACTGTCTTGTATCTTGGTCAGTTGTGTAAATGATGTGCTGCTTGTATCATACCAATCTCTCATTTTGAGCGCAGTAGATTCAGAAGTAGGGACTTCTCCTATCTTTTCTCGTATTTCTTGTACAGTATTTTGATCTTCAGAGAGTTTTTTCAAGTCTTCTGATTTCTGGAGTTCCTTTTTTATATCTACAGAACTTCATTCTACATTATACGCTACTATCCCCAAAGAACTCATCATAGTAAGTATTTCATACTTTTTACCTTCAAAAGCCTCAGTGACTCTTTCGAGATTGTAGTCAGAAGGGTGAGTTCCAGTATTGCTAGCAATATCAGGAGCTTTTTGTAGTTTGAATAGCTCTTCTAATTTATGAGTAAGTGTTTGTTCGTTTTCTTTTTCGAGTTGTCATTTTGAGAGGAGTCTTATAGCACTTATTTTCCCTATATGGTGTATTACAGCTGCTTCACTTTTTTCTATACCTTGTATTTTTTGGAGAGTTGTTTCTAGAGAAGTTTTTTCAGTGATAGAGAAACCATCAAGTTTGAGTTGAAAGTCTTGTATCTTCCCCTGGAGTATAGCTGTTTGCATATTTCTTGCTTGTTCTTGGACTTTTGGAGTTCCTGTTTGGGTGAGAGTAGATATCTCGGTAACGATGATATCATTGAGTTTCTTGTTTGCTATATATTCTCATTTTAGACTTCCTTGGGCAGCATTATTGAGATCTTGGACTTTTCACATCCAATTTTCCCAAAAAGAAGATTCTTCACTATGTATTTCGGGGAGTACATAGAGTGTTAGGAAGTTTTTTATATCTTTGTCTGTTGCTCCTGATTTTTGGAGTTTTTTTGCTATATCTGCTGGGAGATATGTTACGAGACTTGCTATAGAGTCTATGTTTTTTAGAGAATCCTTTGGTATTTTCATAAATTCCTTGTTTCCAAGAACGTTTTCTCAGAGTACTTGAAATGCTGTCTCAGGGATATATTTTGCTTTGTCTGCTGGATCTGTTGCATTTTTAAATGTTTCATTACTTGTAGAAATACTCCCGAGAAGTGTTTGATAACTTTCTTTGAAAAAATTTGATGTAGCGTCTGTCCATGATCCTGGAGCGAGTTCTGACTCTAGGGATTGAGCTGCTTCTGTTACAGCTTTCTGACCATTTTTAAATCATTTCCCAAACCCAGTAGTATCTGTTCACTCTGCTTTTGCGATAGCTTTATCGATACCATACCCGATGAGATCATCTCCTCCGAGGATAGCTCCACCGATGAGCCACGCAATTCTTCCAAATATAGATCCGGTTCCTGGGATTTTATTGAGCCCTTTTATTTCTCCTCCGAAAAATACAAAACCTATGAGACCAGCTATTATCGCAGTTCATTTATTTCTTTTGAGTACATCAGACCACTCTAATTCTCATTCTATAGCCTTGGCTATATCTCATCCTGGAGAATTCCCGTTTTTGTCTTTTTTGTGTAGCTCTATTCTCGCTGGATGGTTTTTATTGTTCTCTTGTTTCTTGAGAAGGGTTTTTGTCTCCTTCAGGAAGTCAGTATATTTTGGATTGTCTTTTTGTTTTCCTTCAAAGTCTTGTAGGAGAACTGTGAGCGCAAGATAGTCTGTTGATATTCCTGGATGGGATAGTACAAAACTAATATCTTTTTGAGTTGTTTTTGAAATTCCATGTTGCTCGATTTTGTGACTTGCATTTTTGAATGCTTGGCTGGCACGGAGAGCAAGATAGGTTTGTTTTCCTATTTTTCCATCTATATCAATTCCCTGAGATTTTTGATAACTTTTTATTTTTTCCCCAGTTATGTGAGTATCGATAGGCTCAACGAGATCTAGTTCCTCTATAGCCAGTTTCAGGGCATCACTACGAGATATGTCCTTGAGTGTATTTAGGCTTGAGCCCGTGAGTTGTGATTCGTGCTCGGAGAGTTCTTTTTCAGTACTATCAGTAACGCTGTCTCTTATTTGATCAGGAACGAGTTCAGTTTCTGGAGTGTTTATAGGAGTTGTCTCGTGATTTGGAGTTTCAAATGCCATAATCTAAGTTTCTTAGATAATTAAATATATACTCTTAAATTTTATCATAATAAAAATCCAGTGACAAAATAGTCAACTGGACTTTATGGTTTTCTATTGTATTAGGCTTCTAGTACTTGATATCTTATTTCAGAATTATTTCCACTTGCGGGTATCTGTGAATTATAGGTATTTTTTTCCAAGACTCAGAGAATGATTTCTGTGAACTCAGATTTTTCAAGATCTTGTTCTTGGTCTTTTTTATGCTCATCACTTACAACGCTGAGTGTTATATTATTTACCGATACTTTTGAGATTTTTTGTATGCGAAGATCAGAAACAGAGGTTGGTACATAACCAAGGTATTTATGCGTAAATGTATCAAAATCTATGACATATTTTTTATCCCCTATTACGAGTTTTCCTTCTTTGAAATCTAGAGTTTTTGGAGCCTCGATTCAGAGAGTTTGTAGTTCAGCTTCCTTCCCTTGGTAGCTTATATTCATAGGAAGTTTAGTACTTTGTTTGAGTGCGAGAGTTAAGACGTTATCACGGAACTGAGTATATTGTTTTTTGAGAGCTTCAGTATTTTCTTTTGTTTCGACTTGTTCTACTTCTGACTTTTGTACAGGAGGTACTGTTGATACTTCTTGCTTTCCATGTACGTCATGGAGAGAAAAATCTGATTTTTCCTTGTGAGTAGTGTCTCTAGGGGTATCTATTTTTGTTTTAGTTGGTGTCTGAGTAGTAACTACTGGTGTAGGAGCGATCACAGGAGGCAGACTCGCAGCACTAGTCTCGAGTTGCTTTTGTTCTTCGATAGTTGTTTTCTCATGAATGGATGCCTCAACTCTATTAAGTTTTTTGAGAAATCATGCTCCATTATTTTTAAAATCGGATTTTTCTATAGCTGTAGAGTTATTTCATTTTAGAGCTAGATGTATTTCTTGTGTTTTTGGATTTTTTGTTTTCCCTGTAACTATTTCTTCCCAAAAATTCTCATCATTATGATCTATGTCTTGTGATTCTGCGTAATCAAAAAATCCATCGAGTTTTTTAGGATCGAGTTTCTGTATCCATGAATTTTCAAAAAATCAGTTCACAGGCGAGTTGTCCTGTTCTTGTAGGGCTGCAAGTTGATTGAGGGAATCCTTTCTCTTTTTTTGTTTTCCAGATAAGAATTCAGAGAGAAAGTCTTCGCCCATAATGATACCAATAACCCAAGCAAGTATAGGAAAAGACTCGGCTATACCTGATACTACATCGCGTAATTTCCCTGGTAGTCAGAGTGGGAGTGAGTCTATTTGTGTTGCGAGCTTTTCTCATAATTCTTTGTGGTTGCTCAGATCTTTCCCGATTTCTAGAGTATGAGACTTTATAGTGTCATATATTTTTTCAGGGGAGAGAGTTTCTCCTGAGATAACTTTATAAGTAGTGGGTATATCGAGGTCTTTTGTAGGATTGATTTCCTTATGAGTTAGTATATCTTGAAATGTATCTCAGATATGACTATCGAGATATCATAGAGCTGTTGCATTACTTTCAGATGTTTTTCAAAACCCCTCTAGAGCCAGCTCTGCGTCACTTGCTATTTGTGATATAGATTTTTGACTTCCATCTTTTTTATAGAGTATAGTGAATCACTCTTGTATTGCATCTGATACTTTTGTTCAAGTATTTTCTATAAACCTTCCAAGAGCTGTATCTGTTGTAAAAAGTTTTTGGAACTCTCACCACATGACGATTTTTATACTGTCTTTTTCGCTTGATGAGAACTCTGTTTCAGCAGATTCAAATTTTGCGTTTATGTAGTGTTGAAATTGTTCCATAACCCTGGAGATTCATCCATGGTCTTCTATTTCCTCGGTGAGTTGCTCATATCAATGAGAGAGGAATTGAGGCTTTTCAAACTCAGCTATCAGTGCGTCACGCTCAGTTTTGGCTGCCTCAGAATGAAGAATAGCTTCTTTGAGTATTGCAAGTGCTTCAGGAACAAAACTTGGTGTTTGTTTTTGCATCTTTTGCAGTTCGATCTTTGCCTGCTGTAGCTCACTTTCTTGTAGCCCGTTCTCCACGAGTTTATTTATATTCTCAATAGCCATTGCAGTATGATTATATTTTTAAATTCCTCTCAATTCTATCATACTTCCTCTCAAAAAATCAAATATTTTACTTTCATGGTATCTATTTGCAAAAATGGGCAATCGCAATACAATATCTGACATACTATTTTGATACTCGTTTTCATGCTACTTCGACTTTTCAAATACTCGTTGACAAACATCATGAGGAACTCATTTTTGAGTTTTTCTTCGGTTCTGGTACTGACATTGTTGATGTTTTTTATCAATATCCTCTTTTTGCTTCATGACGTCAGTTTTCGCATCATCGATGGAGTCAATGATAAGCTGACGATATCTCTGTATCTCGAAGAAGGATACAATAAAAATTCAGGAGAGGTCATTTCCCTACTGGGTGAAATAAAACAAGATTTCCCAAATATAGAAACACTCTATAAATCAAAAGAACAGGTACTCGATGAGATCCGTGAACAGGACCCAAATCTGGTCAAGATTCTTGAGCGTCAAAACCCACTCCCAGAAACTATTTCTCTCAATAATATTGCTCTGGAACAGTTCTCAAAACTCGACACAGTTATCCAATCAAAACTTACTATACTCGCGCAACCTGATGAATGAGACAAGGATTTCTTCTCGAGTTATAACGCGCAATACAACAGGATAAATAGTGTCACAAGAACCTTGCAAATCCTCCAAATAGGACTTTATATCATGATAGGGATATTTATGTTTTCTATTGCGATAATTATCTATTCGATTATTGGAAATTTTATCTACTATTATAGAGATGAGATCTATATCACGAGACTCGTAGGAGGGAGTAAACTCTTTATATACGGACCATTTGGAATACAGGGGGCAATCTACTCAGTTGCTGCCTATAGTGTAAGTGTGATACTGTTTTTCTTTTTACTCAAGAGTATTGACGCAGTACTTCCAGTTGGCTTCTCAGATAGTGGATTGATACAGAACTTTGCTGCGATTTTCATGATACAATTAGCTATTAGTGGACTTATCTGATGAATGAGCGGATTTGTATCGTCTCGTAAATACCTCAAATAATAACTATGTGAATTTTTTTTCGAAAAGACTACTGACTCCTCGGGCAAAATGCGAGAAATCTGGAATACATAAAGTCCAATAATTTTGCGATATCTCGTAGACTCGCTGACTCCAAACTCAAGACAAAAGAATTTCTCCAAAATCACAAGATCGCAGTTCCTGCAACACTCGCTATTTTCACCAAACACAAACAGATTCAAGACGAAGTCATCGATACGCTAGAACCTCCATTTGTAGTGAAACCAAACAACGGATATGGAGGAAAGGGGATCTATGTGTTTGAAGAAAAAAATCCTGAGGGGAACCTAGTAACAAACACAGGGCGAGTTTTTACTCGTAGTGAATTTAAAGAACATCTCCACTATATTATCGATGGATTTTTCTCACTTTCTGGTGGGAGGGATATGGTAGTAATCGAAAAGAAAATTGTTCTCACAAAAGATATAGAACTCCTAGGAAAATACGGACTTCCAGACCTCAGAGTTATTTGCTACAACATGGTCCCAGTCATGGCTATGATGCGTATCCCTACAGAAGAATCTGGAGGGAAGGCAAATCTTCATGGGGGAGCTTGTGGAGTTGGAATCGATATAGGAACTGGAAAACTGACCTATATAACCAAAGGATCAAAAATAGTAAAATCTATCCCAGGTATCGGGGATGTACGAGGAATTGTCTTGCCTCACTGGGATGAGATACTACATCTCTCAGTAAAAGTGCAGCAAGTTACAAATATAGGGTATCTTGGATGTGATGTCGTGATAGATGAACGCGATGGACCTCTTCTACTCGAGATGAATATCCGTGCTGGACTCGAGGTGCAAGTTGCCAATCTTGCTCCACTCAAATCTCGTCTCAAACGTGTTGAGTGAATCCAAGTGAGCTCGGTAGAAAAATGAGTTCGTCTCGGAAGAGATCTGTTTTCTGGAGATATAGAAGAAAAGATCAAAAATATATCTGGAAAAAAAGTCCTCGGAACAAAAGAATACATAAAGATATCTCTGGATGATAAAACTCACACCTATCTTGCAAATGTACGTGTCTCTCAGTCATCGAGTTACATCTCTCGCAGTTTTGTCAGAGATGTGTTGAAAATACCAGAAAATGATACAACTAAGATAAAACTTGATTGTGAAATACTCTGAGTCCAAAAATCTATGAGGTTTGTCGTGAAGGATCTCGAGGATACCAATATTATCCTTGGACTAGGTTCTCTCAAAGGATTTCTCATAGATCCTTTTAAATATAAAAAGGGACAAACCCCTATTTTGGGTGACTGAGAATGACCCAAAGCAAAAAATACAGCCATCACAAAAACTCATGAAAACCAGCTTACTGATATAGACAAGAGGCTTGTAAAAATAGAAAAGAAAATCATTCTCCTCAAGATCGTTACCCCAACAAATATATCTGAGCAAAAGCATCTTTTTATTCAGTCAAAAGGGAAGCATATCCCAGAGTTTGAGTACAACCCTATCACTCTTGATATTGATACACTCCTTTTGGAACTCAAGAATATCGAGATTCCAGATATTCCTCTAGGAGGACTCTATCAGAGAAAGAAACAAGAGATAGAAAACAAACTTTTATTTGTTGCAGCATTTATGGAGCAAGATGGTTCAGCGATGACACAGTATTCAGAAAAAATATTTTGATCAATAGAATCAGAAAATTTTGATTACGCAAAATCTGTCATCGATGAGAGAGACAATATACATGAGGAAGATGAGCTTTTGTATTTTGAAGATATAAAAGACTACCTCAAAAAGTTTAACCATATCTACAGCATCAAAGCGCGTCTCGTGGAGAGAGATGCAACAGCACGTTTTACTATGAAGGGTGATGAGCTGATACTTCGTAGTGGAGGAAGCGTAGGAAAGAGAGAACTTCGCTCTATTGTGGCTCATGAAATAGAAGGACATTACCTCAGAAAGATCAATGGAAAACTCTCAAAATACCAGATGTTCTCGAGAGGTACGGCAGGATATACAGAAACAGAGGAGTGAATCGCTATCTATAACCAGATGCGTTTTATCAGTAATAAAGACAAGAAATTTTATTCTATTTTTGAGAGATATTATTTTGTTCAGTACGCACTCAAACATTCCTATAGGAGACTCATAGGAAGACTCGCAGAGTTTTACAGTGATGATTATGAAAGAGTATTTAGCTACATGCTCCGTCTCAAGAGATGACTCAAGGACCCAAGTAGAGAAGGGATTTTTATGAAAGATGTTGTCTATACCAATGGATATCTTGCAGTCAGTAACTATATGAACTCTGGATGAGACCTAAAAAAACTCTACCGAGGAAAGATAGCCCTTGGAGATCTTCAGGAGATAGACGAATCTGGTATGATGGATATTCCCGAGGCAGATATAAAGACTCCATTTTTCTCATAAAATATATTTAAAATTATGAATAAACCTTGAGATATAACATCTATAAGTAGAAGAGGGTTCTTGTCATGACTTACATGATTTGCTGTTTCAACTTCTGTTCCAGTAACAGTTCAAGATGTTATAGCAACTTCCAAAAAATCCTTAGTGGATATTTCTATGAACATGACATCAGTCGATCTTGATAAAATAGAAAAACTATTCCAAGGGATGAAAAAATACCCGTGATACCTTTCTTCGTATTTACGCGAAGCTCATGAGTTTTCAGTTACAATGTTTTGATCTGCAGATAGGCTGAATCTCGGGGAAGTATCAAAAGAATCTGTGCGTGACTGGATAATAGAGAATTATAAGCAGCAAGCTGAGGGCTTAAAAGTATTATTTACACAGTATTTTGATACATTACCAGGAGATATTCAAAATAGAATTCCAGACATGAAAATAGAACCATCGTTTCTTGACGCAGATGAGTACTTCAGGTTTATAGATTTACATAATAAGCCATGATCTGTTTCTCAAATGTGTAGTCTACATTTTCAACTACCAGAAAAACAATTTGATTGGGGATATATAGACTTTATGTGTGACTGGATTCCTGAATCTTCAGAGAGTAAATGAGGGTTTCACTATTATGTCGATATGATATATGAACTTGGATGAATATGATGGATTATTTATTGACTAAGGACGCAGGATGCTGAAAAAGCATTTGAGATGTATGATATGTCTGAGTCAGACGTACTCAAAAAAATTCATAATGATGGGGATTTTCTCGGAGATAGCATCTGAAGTAAGCAACAAAAACTACAAAGAATACAACAAGAACCAATACAGAAAAAACTAGGTATCCCAGGGGACAGTATGCCTTTGAAGTATTTTTTGGAGACACACTCGTGACTCGTTCCTGTACAGTCATATGAACTCTTGTATTCTGGAAGACTATTGCAGATAATTCAACCAAAAGAACTTACGAATTAAAATACCCTATAAATATATACCCATGCAAGCAAAACTCATAATAGCCCTCGATAATCTCTATCCTGAGCAGGCACTACAAATAATGAAAAATATTCTCTCGGAAAATACAGAGTACCAAAACAGAATTATTTTCAAGATCCACGATATCGTTTCCCTGATAGGATTTACCGGTATACAAAAACTCTTTGAGTGAGTAGACTGCAAATTCATGCTGGACCCAAAATGGCACGATATACCAAATACGCTCAAGAACTATATTATCCAACTTAAGAACTCAGGACTGGGAGACAAGGTCGAATACATCACCGTTCATACCAGTGGAGGAGCAGACATGCTCAAACTCGTTCAAACTACAAAAGATGAATATTTGCCACACATCAAACTCCTAGGAATTACGGCTATGACTTCGCTTGATGATGATGATACGGGATATGTATTTGATAATACTGCGAGGCACTCTGTTCTCAGACTCGCGAAACTCGCTCTTGACTCAGGAATACAGTGACTCGTATGTTCTGCGTATGAAGGATTAGTTCTCAGAGAAGTCTACGGGAGTGACTTCGATATCGTAACTCCTGGAGTCAGATTTGCAGGAGGAGATACTGGAGACCAAAAACGCGTTATGACCCCAGCAGAAGCAATTCGTCATGGAGCTACAAATATCGTCATGGGAAGACCGATACTTGAGACTGAAGATGTATCTCAATCAATTACGAGATTTTTTAGTGAAGTAAAAGATGTCGAATATATCCCTGAGCAAAAATATCACTTTGAAAAGATGCTCTACACGGGAGACTGGAAAGAAATACTCTCATATATTGGAGCGTTTTACTTTTGTCCTGAGTGAGGAAAGTATTGTAGGCTTGCAAGTGGGCTCCTGAGCAATGCTTATATAAATATAGGTACCACCGAAAGAAACTATTTGGTTGTCGAAAAAGCTGCTTGAGAATTAGCTCAAAAAATCAGATCTCAAAATATAGAGGCTGATGTAGTGATGGGGGCTCAGATGTGAAGTGTCCGTTCGTCTTTATATCTCGCAGAAAAACTCGGCATAGAGCAATCCGTATATACAGAGAAGTCATGAGATGATAATGAGCAGATGAAGCTCAAGAGACATGATATAGAACTGAGAGGGCAAAGAGTCATTATCTCTGAGGATATTGTCACGAAGTGATCTACCCTCAGGAAAATGAAGTCTATGATAGAGGAAGCAGGTGGTCAAGTAGTTGCTATAGCATGTGTATGAAATCGTCATGGAAATAATATATTTGATGGAGTACCTTTGATTTCTTGTTATGTCCCGGAACAATTTGACCTCTACTGGGATGAAAACACTCCAGAGGATCAGAGAAAAAATTTCCCTCAAATTCCAGATAGAGCCGAGATAGCTGAAAAACCTAAAAATGAGTGGGGAGAGTTGGTTGAGAGCATGAGAAAGTAGAAGACTATTGACAAATAAATAATAATATATATTTTATAGAAAATATATATTATTATTTTCTCCAAAAAATCCATGCCTTTAGAAAACTCTCCTATATCTGAAATTCCTGAGAATGAATGTTTCCGATCAGAGCTTTTTGAGGGGATTGATTTTTCAGAAGTACTTTCTGAGATCCAGAGGATAGACGCAGAGGTTCCAAAGATAGTAACACATATAGATTACAAAAGAATTACCCAGGATGTAAAAGAAGATATTTTTGGAATTTTGCTCGGTTCAGGTTTGGCTTATGGGAGTTTCAACTCTATGGATATAAAAATGAGTTTTATTCCTACTGTTATAGGCATGTACTTTGCCCTTGTATCCTGAAAAAATCTATACAAAAACTCTGCAATAAAAAAGACTTCTCCTGAAATTCACAGGCATTATGATGATTTGCTTATACAGTGGGCACTTCCTCTTATCAAGTCTTTAGTAGATACTGTTATTACAAACTCACAAAAGTATAATTCTCAGGATATTCTTGTACTTAACGCATTACAAGATCTCAGAAATTTCTTTGTATATCACTGATGGCAATACCACTTCTCTCTTGCTGAGAAGCAGTATCCATATTTATCTCAGAGGCTTTATATGTAGTTCTTTCCACAATTTTTTCACATCAAAATATATCTGAATTTGAGAATCTTTTTAAGCACGGTACTATCAAGATATAGTATACTTTTCAAACATAATACTCTATGGCAGATATTCGTGAGCAAGATATGATAGCAACCAGAGATGGTCGTGATGTCAGCTTCTTTGATCTTTATTCTATAGACCAACTCTCTCTAGAGGATATAGAAATCATTTACGATATAGCCCGCAAGTTTAGAGAACATAAGACCTATAAATTCTCTCTCAATAAATGATGTTCTCAAGTGAACGTCTTTTTTGAAAATTCAACCAGGACTCAAGCGAGTTTTGATCTGGCTGCAAAAAATCTCTCGATGGACACTGTGAGTGTGGGGTCATCAAGCTCCGTGAAAAAATGAGAGAGTTATCTCGACACGATACAAACTCTGGATTCTTACAATGTAAAAACACTGGTAGTTCGTTCGAGCGAGGCAGGAGTGGCAGAGGTTCTTTCTCGTCATGTACAGGCTTCAGTTCTGAACGCGTGAGATGGATGGCACGAACACCCAACTCAGGCATTGCTTGATGGGATTACGATGTTGGATTATTTTGGAACTAAAGACCTCAAAGGAAAAACAGTTACTATTGTTGGGGATATTAGACACTCTCGTCCTTTTGGCTCACTGGTACGTTTATGCAAAAAACTTGGAGCTGAGATAAGAGTAGCAACCCCACAGACAATTGCCACATCACATGTAGAAAATTTTTGACTTACATTGTATGGCGATATAGAAGAGGCAATAAAAGACACAGATGTAGTATATACACTCAGGGTTCAGGAAGAAAGAGGAGCAAAGGGTTTTGTTCCATCTCTTCGTGAATACTCAAAAATGTTTGGTATCTCCAGAAAGAGACTCGATCTCGCTGCACCTGACGCGATACTCATGCATCCTGGTCCCGTTATCCGTGATATAGATGTCCACTCAGCTCTGAGTGCTGTTGATAGTCAGTCACATATACTCCAGCAGGTAGAAAATGGTCTCGCTGTTCGTAAATCACTTCTCTGGCTCCTTGCATTTCGCTATGACGGAAAACAAAAAACTTTTACTCGCAAATAATTATATATGTCTCTTTTAATCCAAAACGGAAGGGTAGTAGACCCAAAGAACAATATCGATGAAACACTCGATATATTTATAGAACATGGAAAGATCTTAAAAATCTGAAAAGCATTGGAGGTGCAAGCACAAAAGACTATCGATGCTACAGGGCTCGTAGTGACTCCAGGACTTATCGATATGCAGGTGCATTTCAGAGAACCGGGTAGAGAGGACAAGGAAACAATAGAAACAGGTTCATGGGCAGCTCTTGCGGGATGAGTAACCTCAGTGGTATGTATGCCAAACACGACTCCAGTTGCGGATAATCAGAGTGTCGTGGAGTTCATCGTGAAACGTGCTCGTGAACTCAATCTCATAAACGTCTATCCAACAGGTTCTATTACCAAAGGACTTGATGGTTCGAAACTTACCGAAATAAACGAAGTAAAGAGTTCTGGAGCAATAGCAGTCACAGATGATGGAGTCGATGTACAACACGAAGGAATCCTCAAACGTGCGATGCAATACTGTAATACTTGTGATATATTGCTCATGAGTCACTGTGAGGTAGAAAATCTCTCAGAAGGAGGATGTATGCACGAAGGATGGGTATCTACCCAGATGTGAGTTCCGGGTCTCCCGGCTATTGCCGAGGATATGTCGGTATACAAAAATATCCTCTTGGCAGAAGAAACCGGAGCCAGGCTCCATCTCCTCCATAACTCGACGTCATGAGCTATGAGAGCAATCAGAGAAGCAAAACAAAGAGGATCAAAAAACATCACAGCAGAAGTAACGGTACAACACTTTTCTCTCTCAGATGCAGAGTGTCTGACCTACAATACTAACGCACTTATGTATCCTCCACTACGAGATCAGAGTCATATCGATGAGATCATAAAGGCAATCCAAGACGATACGATCGACGCATTTACCACCGATCATGCTCCTCATACAGAACCAGACAAACTCCTTCCATTTCAGGACGCAGCTATGGGGTTTGTTGGACTTGAGACGAGTTTTGCCGTGATGCATACCTATCTCGTAGAACCAGGACATGTAGATCTCTCTCATGGAATCAAAAAAATGACGACAGGGCCGGCTGATATCCTCAGAATAGACAAATGACATCTCTCGCTTGGAGCTGACGCAGATATATCTATCTTTGACCTCAAAGAAAAATGGATCGTGGACGAAACAAAGTTCTTCTCAAAATGAAAGAGTTCTCCCTATATAGGGAAAGAGCTCACAGGAAAAGCTGTCTATACAATTGTGGGAGGGAAGGTGAAATTTGAGAAAGGAGAGATAGTGTAATCTTATTTTTATAGAAATGACAGTGTGACCAAAGATTTTTTAAATATAAACAGAAGGCAATTCCTTGGTGGAATTACTGGGGTTATTTTGGGACCGAAAAATATTTCAACTATATCTCAGACAAGAGTTTCCAGCATCCTCAGTCAGAATACGCAGATACTTCATACCCTTCCAAATTTTGATATATTAGATTATTGATTTTCACAAGGAAAATCGGGTAATAGTAGAAGCGCTTTAATAGAGTTTAATAAACGATTAGAGGAGGTATTTCCTTGAGAAAATATTTCTCCACTTCCTTCTTGGGAGGAAAAGGATATAGAATTATGGATGAAGAGAAACTATAATAAAAAACGAGAAACATATTTTCAAATTCATGGAAAATTCTTGTTAAGCCTCCCGATAGAATTTCAAAATTGTCTCTATTCTCCAAATTCACATATTTCTATTGACGAGGATGGTTTATATCAAATTTTAGAAGATATAAGACAAGGACATGCCTCAGAAAAGAGTGATTATACATTTTTTAATACGTCCTATTCTTTTAAGATAACGGACATGGAGAATACACAAGATACCATATACTTAGACTTGGAATTTCAAGGAGACAGAATTAATATTGAGTGACATATAGATGAGAAAGCTCATTGGTGTAATGGATTTTCATTTAGTTGAGAACATGAAGAAGTTAGGAATATTCTGAGCAAAGCCCCTTGAGATCTCCTCCGTTTTATTAAACTACATACAGATTATCTACAACGTCTGGAGGAACAAAAAGAGTATCGAAAAAATTATGAGAATCGTCATAAAGTGAAATGACCAAATACTGAAAATACGTTTACCAAGTTTCTTTTATCTACTACATATTTAACACCAGTATCTCAGTATAGAAAAGAAATGGATATAGAGTTTAAGAATATTTTAGAAAACTAAAAAAAATCCTATGACATTCACAGCACAAATCGGAAATGTGACTTTTCCAGACATCATCTACAACTCGTCTGGTCCTCGTTGTACCACTCCAGAAGAGCTTGTAGCTCTTGGGAACTCCGAGAGTTCAGCTATCATGATGAAGTCATGTTCTCCAGAGCCAAGGACTGGGAATCCAGAACCAAGATATAAAGAAGTAGAGCTCGGGAGCATCAATTCTATCGGTCTTGCAAATCACGGATACAAAAAATACATAGAGTACGCAACTGACCTCAAAAAACAATTTCCTGATAAACCTATCGTTGCTTCTATTGTGGGTTTCTGTCATGAGGATTTTCTGCAGTTGGTAGAGGATTTTCAAAACGAACCAAATGTCGATGTACTCGAAGTAAATCTCTCATGTCCAAACGTGGTAGGAAAACCTCAGATAGCCTATGACTTTGAGACTTCTGATGAACTACTGGAGAAGATATTTACAATCTCAGGAAATAAGCCTATTGGACTCAAGTTACCTCCATATTTTGACCCCGTACATACGGCATCTATGGCCGAGGTACTCAAAAAATACCCAATCTCGTTTATTACCTGTATTAATTCTGTGGGGAATACGCTTATTATAGATCCTGAGACAGAACAGCCTCTGATTGCTCCGAAATGATGACTTGGATGACTTGGAGGAGACTACGTCAAACCAGTCGCACTTGCAAACGTTCGCGCATTTTATAAACTTCTTGGTGATAGGATGAGAATTATAGGATGTGGAGGAATCAAAAATGGAGTAGATGTTTTTGAGCATCTCTTAGCTGGAGCGTCTATGGTGCAACTCGGGACAGTTCTATGAAAAGAAGATGTAGAGTGTTTTGGAAGAATCCAAAAAGAGTTTTATGAATATGTAGAGAATAAAGGGTATACGAGTGTAGATGAAGTGATAGGGAATTTAAAAGAATTATAGACTTTTTGTATATAGTAATATATTTGTTTAAGAGATTATAGAAGTATGACTAATAATTTAGTACATAGCCCACGCCCTAGTTCTTTTTCAAATAGAATGTATTGGGCTGAAGCTGAAGGATTCGATATAAATGATTTACCTACTAAAGATTCCTTCAGAAAAATATCATCTGCTGAAATGAAAGAGAAAATACGAGATCTGATAGAGTTATAATTTATATGTACTCTTACTTTTAGTTATAAAAGTAACAAAAGTTCTTCTTTTATCCTCAAATCAGATATTTTCTATTCTCGTTCCACTATTTTTCAAAAATTCAACCAATCGTAGATTGGGATTCAAACAGTTTGAAAAATAACGCTCCACTTCAAATGAAAATTTACCTGATTTTTCGAAATAAAGAAGCAAAAAGTTACACAACAAAAGATTTATATGTATTTCATAGTAAAAATCCAAAAAAACATTTGCAATAGATTATATTTTTTATATAATTCCCTCGCTTTCTTTGGAAAGCAGACCCTTTTTTTGGCTCTGCAATGGGGGCGTAGCTCAGTTTTGGTTAGAGCGCCGCACTGTCACTGCGGAGGTCGCGGGTTCGAGTCCCGTCGCTCCCGCCATTAAGTTTCTGCGATGAGCTTTGCGAATCGGACAGAAAGTTGCACCCGAGGTGTAACAGCCAAAATACTATAAACGATATTGCGTACGAAGATTTATCTTTCTTTAATCAACTTATGAGGCGAGAGATACAACTTAGTACAGAATTTTTGTTTACATGGGGAATTAGCTCAGTTGGCTAGAGCGCTCGCCTTGCACGCGAGAGGTCAGGAGTTCGACTCTCCTATTCTCCACCAATTTACTTATTTTATATAGATGTATGCCAGCAAATAAGAGACCGAGAAGATTAAATTATGCGGTAAATAAAAAATGACCAAAAGCAGGTACAAAAGTAGCAAAAGCTATCAGCCACTATAAAAAACTCCAAGACAGACTCAAGTTTGAAGGAGAAACAAAATGGCTCGCTAATGCAGTATCTATTGTACTCGTGAAGTTAAAGAAGTATGGTATAAATCCTAACAAAATATAAAATGGCAAGACTAACAGGACATGCTCACAGAAAACTCAGAAGAGCATTAAAGATAATCGAAAAAAAAGTAAGAAAGTCTAGAGGGTAGGCTTCGCTTATATACATAGCGAGAAATCATTGATTTTCTCGGAGAAATTGATACAGTACCCTTACTTAAATTTATATTTTATTTTTAAATTTTTCTATTATGGCTTTTGATAGATCTAAGGCACACATGAACATTGGTACCATTGGTCATGTAGACCATGGTAAAACTACTACTACTGCTGGTATCTCTGCGGTACTCAATGCAAAATATGGTGGTGGTGAAGGAGTAAGAGACTTCGCGTCGATTGATAACGCTCCAGAAGAAAGAGAAAGAGGTATTACTATTAATACTTCACATGTTGAATACGAAACAGAAGGAAGACACTACGCTCACGTGGATTGTCCATGACATGCTGATTACGTAAAAAACATGATTACCGGTGCTGCTCAGATGGATGCTGCGATTCTTATCGTTGCTGCAACTGATGGGCCTATGGCACAAACTAGAGAACATATCCTTCTTTCAAGACAGGTAGGTGTTCCTTATATCGTTGTTTTCCTCAACAAATGTGATATGGTTGATGACGAAGAAATGCTAGAACTCGTTGAAATGGAAATCAGAGATCTTCTCTCTAAATATGATTTCCCAGGAGACGATACTCCAGTTATTAGAGGTTCAGGACTTGTTGCTCTTGAAAACCCTACTGACATGGACAAAGCTCATGGAGCAAAATGTATCGTTGAACTTTTCGAAGAAATCGAAAAATTCGTACCAATTCCAGACAGACCAGTTGATAAAGATTTTATTATGCCTATCGAAGATGTATTCTCAATCAAAGGGAGAGGTACAGTAGTTACAGGTAAAATCGAACAAGGTATCATCAAAGTTGGTGAAGAAGTAGAAATAGTAGGTATCAGAGATACATCTAAATCTACAGTTACTGGTGTTGAGATGTTCCACAAACTTCTTGATCAAGGACAAGCTGGTGATAACGCTGGTATACTCCTCAGAGGTATTGAAAGAGAAGATGTAGAAAGAGGTCAAGTTCTGGCAAAACCAGGATCGATTAAACCACATACTAAATTTGAATGTGAAGTATACGTACTTTCAAAAGATGAAGGTGGAAGACATACTCCTTTCTTTAAAGGATATAAACCACAATTCTACTTTAGAACTACTGATGTTACTGGTGATATCGAACTTCCTGCTGGAGTTGAAATGGTTATGCCTGGTGATAACATCAAAATGACAGTTGAACTTCAAGTACCTATTGCCATGACTGAAGGTCTAAGATTTGCAATTAGAGAAGGAGGGAGAACTGTAGGTTCAGGAGTTGTTGCAAAAATACACGCATAATAACTCTCTTTAGCTTTGCGCGATAAACTCGTTTCATATATCTCAGCTCCAAACTCTGGGGCTGAGCCTATGAGATTAGTTTTGTAAACTCTTTTAGTATTTAGTAATTTTGGAAAATGTCTGCAAAAAAAGACGATAGTCAGAAAATCAGAATAAGTGTAAAGTCATTTGACCATAGACTTCTTGATGAAGCTGTGAAAAAAATAGTACTTATCGCGACAGATTCTGGAGCACATGTAGTAGGACCTATACCACTTCCTACAAAGATAGAAAAAGTAACGGTAAATAGATCAACTTTTGTTAATAAAGATGCAAGAGAACAGTTTGAGATACGTAGACATAAGAGATTGGTAGAAATCCAAGACCCAACTCCAAAGACTCTTGAACTTCTTCAGGAGATCAATATTCCAAGTGGAGTAGGAGTAGAGATAAAAGCGTAACACCAAAGAGTGCTAATGTATATTTAAAATTTTAATTGAAGATTATGTCTAGAGTATGTGACGTCACTGGAAAAAGACCCTCTACTGGAAACAATAGAAGTAAGTCTATGAGAGCGACAAAGAGAAGATTTCTTCCAAATATATTTAAGAGAAAAATAAAAGATCCAATAACAGGAATGGTGTATGTAGTAAAAGTTTCTGCAAAAGGATTAAAAACACTAAAGAAAAAAGGCATACTATAGTAAGTCTTGCTTACTATTCTGCCCAGATGGTGGAATTGGTAGACACGCAGGACTTAAAATCCTGTTCCCTTGGGAGTCCGGGTTCAATCCCCGGTCTGGGCACCACTTATATTTTCTTTATGAGAAGAAATAAGAAAATACGTCAAAAAAGAAATTACACCAAACATTTATTATTACTTATTACACTATGTTAAAAATTAGATTATCAAGAGCTGGAAAGAGGAATATGCCGTTTTTCAGAGTAGTTCTTACAGAACATACGAGAGCTGCAAAGCATGGATATAAAGAAGTGCTTGGTTTCTACAACCCTCTTACGAAGGAGTTCAAGATCAAAGATCTTACTAAAATTAAAGAGTATCTTTCTCATGGAGTGCAACTCTCTCCAAGAGTAAAAAAACTTATGGACGTAAATAAATTGTCAGTCTAAGCCCTAATATCCTTTAAGAAAACTTGAAGGATGTTATTTTTTTATTATAGTATAATTCAGTTATGATGCAAGAAGTTGAATTTCTCACATTTCTCATAGAAGCGATCGTCGAACATAGAGACGATATACAAATAGAGCATACACAAGACGAGTTAGGGACACTTCTTACGCTCAAAGTGCATACAGACGATATGGGTATCATTATAGGAAAGAAAGGATCTACTATCAATGCCCTCAGATCAGTTATGAGACTGATGGGTATGAAACTCGGAAAAAAAATAAACGTAAAAGTACTCGACTAATCCAGATATATATATGAATCTTATCGCTACAGCATACGCAAACACCAGTGTAGCCAATGAAGGCTCGATTTTTGCTGGGAGACTTGATTTCGGAGAATTTATCTTGCTCGCAATTTCACTTTTTGTTCTTGCTGCAGGACTTCTCTCTATTCTCTTTATTCTTTGGGGAGGATTGCTTCTCATTCTCTCAGGAGGAAAAGACGACAAAATTAAACCAGCTATAAACACGATTCGTTACGCAGTTATCTGAGTAGTAGTAACAGTTCTAACGATATTCCTCTTTCCAGTATTTGGGAGACTCTTATGACTCGATGTAGAAAAATACGCACAACCAAAAAGAATATTTGAAAAAATAGAAGAAATCGGAGACAGAATATTTACAGGAGATTCAAGTAGCCCTACAAGATCTACAAACATCGAAAGTCTTGATGATTTCCCTGCTGACTTCTCAGACTTATAAAAAATATTGCGTCACTCAGAGTGAAGACAAGCGAATAATCCAGTGAACTAATGCAATAAACAAAAAAAACTTTGAATTATTCAAAGTTTTTTTAAAAACTATCTTGTATCTGTGCCAAACAAAAAATAATTCCATCTCTGGTATATGGTCATCGTAGAGATCAGTGTTTGTTCACTTGTCAGAGGAGCCTCGATACGAGTGATACCTATTTCTTGGTTACGAGTGTATTTCTCGTACTTCTTTTCACTGATGAGATTTACCACTTGCTCTCATTTGTTTTTCTTTGATTGATGTTGTTTGAGGATTTTATTTTTGTAGGCTTTTGTATTGGTATACTCTATGATATCTTCAGCTTCTTGTATCTTCTCTGAGAACTCCTGCTTTAGGTCAGATAGGTACTGTATGTTTGAGTTTATCTTGTATTCTGTGTATTTATAACTCAGTACGAGATAGACCATATATAACATAATGAGGATAAGGACTACAAATATATATTCTTTTTTCATAGGGGTTTTGCAAAATACAGTTTTTGAATAGTATAGTTCTATACTTTTATACTTCTTCTTTGCTATAAATTATAATGAAAAAGCTAAAAAATACATTTATTATTTGAGTAATCCTTCTGGTAGTTGGTATCATTGCTTCCCAAATATTTAAATCACTTTCTGTTTGAGATACTGATACTGAGACCTATGTATCTTTGATACAAGGCCAAGCAAAGATGAATGATGATTTTCTTGAGCTTGATATCGCCCAGATTGCACAGCCAGGAGACGTCATCCGTACTATAGGAAAAGAAAGTCTTGCTCTCATAGAGTGGGGAGATGGGAGTATGACGAGACTCGCAGGAAATACACGTGTTTCTATTACTCGAAACGATGTTTCTCCTGATCAGACGCTGATAGACATATCTTTTGAACTCTTTTCTGGAAAGACCTGGTCACAGGTAGTATCGTTTATATCTGAGGATTCTTCATTTACCCAACAGTTTGAGTGAGTGGAGGCCTGAGTGAGAGGTACGGTTTTTGATGTGGATCTGACGGAGTGAATAGTGTATGTATCAGATCATCAGATAGATCTTATCAATCAGGATGGAGATCTGTATACACTTGACGAGAAATCACCCCTGAAATATAATGACTTTTCTCTGATCTCTCTCGAGCAGTTTCTCTCTGAGATACGTGATACTTCTTGGTCGAGTCTCAACCAAGAACTGGATATCAATCAGCTAGGAAATCTCAAAACTCAGATAGAAGATCAACTTACTATCTCCAGTCCATTTTCTTTCCTCAGAAGGATTTTTGATAAGAACTATAGTTTTCTCTATGACCTTGAGAGAGGAGCGTCTTTTGAAGAACTCAGGAAATTATTAGATACTCTCTGAGATAAAAATAAGATGAAGCTTCGCACAGAGATACTTTCTCGCTACCAAAAACTCAATATCGTCTCTGCAGAGGACCCAGACCAGTATGCTGACAAGATACTTCACAAGAGACTGCTTGTTCTTCTCTCGACTGAAACAGATCAGGAGAGGCTATTGGAAACTTCTTTATATGATTTCAAAGACATCCTCAAATCCCAAAATATTCCTGGGTTTGATGAAACACTCAAACTCCTCAATGAAAATGCAAATATTCTTGAGAAGCTCGATACAAGAAATATTTTGGGAAATATAAATTTAATTCCTGATGATCTTGAACAGATACTTTCAGATGAATTTCAATGAATTTCAGACTTTTTTGAGTGAGGCCTCCCAGATACTTCGGGGATTTCTGTAGAAAACGGAAAAGAGCTCCTAGATAGTGCAACGGACTCCTTCAGGGATGCAAAGTCTGGTGCAGAGGAAGTGATAGAAAACGGTCTGGATACACTTTTTGAATGATTCACTACGAACTAATACATGTTTCATAAACTCTTAAAAAATAGAATCCTTCTTACCTTGATACTCTCATCACTTGTTGTTGGGATATTATTTTTGTGTACTCCTATCTTACAGGTACTAGATAAACAAATTCAAAACAATTATTATGTTCTCAAAAATATTATTTCCCCACGTGAAGTGAGCGAAAATATTGTTATCGCAACGATTGATAAAAAGACTTTGGAACAACTCGGGAGATTTCCTTTTGAGAGGTCAGTATATGGAGACTTTATAGAAAATGCTGACTGAGCAGGAGTTGGGACTATTGGCTTTGATATTATTTTTTCTGATACTACTTCTAATGCAGAGGATGATAGTTTTGTAACTTCAATAGAGAAGACATCTATACCTATTGTTTTTTGACTCCCTATAACAGGGGAAAACGAGCTAGAGTTCCCACTTCAAAAGTTTCAAACACACATCTCTGAGCAATGATTTCTTCCCCCAAATATACAGACCTCTAACAGAACAGTTTATAGTTTTTCTCCATATTTAGAGTTTGATGACTCTGGGTATGAGCATTTTTGACTTTCGACTTTGCGAGGATTTTATAACTATCTCTATCAGAGAGACACTTCACAAGGAAAATTTTCTCCTGGAGAAGATACAGAGTATAGCTTTACCTCAGATATCTCTATTCCTCTCGCTCATGGTACGCATAATGATGTACTTATTTCTTTTGTTCCCTCCGAGAGATTTCGAACTATTTCTTTTGTAGACTTCCTCGATAGAGAAGCACTTTCAGAGTATAATTTGAGAGACACTATCGTACTAGTAGGAACAGCTGTAGATGGTATAAAAGATGAGTTTTTTACTCCTTATGGACTCGAGTATGGAGTGTTTATACATGCAAATATTATTAATACGATACTGACTAAAAATTTCCTTGTCTACTTTGATAGAGGGCTGGAGTGGGTAATGATATTTCTTGTTGTGGTTCTTTCGGTGTATTTTAACCTCACTCGTTCCCGCAAGGTACTGATCTTGAGTAACCTCATTATTGTGATACTCTTTGCTATTTTGATTCCTCTGGGGATATTTGTCTATACAAATCTCGTTATGAACTATCTCGCAGAGATACTTCTAGCTCTGATCCTCTCTCAGACACTCTCAAACGGAGTAAAGTACCTCATAGAAGACAAAAACAAACAACGACTTAAACAATCCCTCAGTGAATACGTTGGATCAGATATTGCTCATGAAGTACTCGAAGAAGAAGGAAAGGTAAATTTTGATGGAGCAGAAAAAGCTGCAATACTGTTTTTTTCTGATATAGAGGGATTTACCTCTATGAGTGAAAAACTTACTCCTAGACGACTTGTTGGATTTCTCAGAGAGTATCTGAGTCAAATGTCTCATGTTATCATGGAGGAGAGGGGGTATATAAATAAGTATGAGTGAGATGCTATTATGGCACTTTGGGGAGTTTTCTCAAAACTGAGTCCACGAAATTATAAAGAATCTTGTAAAGTAGCTCTGAAACAATTGGAACTCTTAAAAATACTCAATAAAGACTGGCTCGAACACTATGGACATCAGATCAATATTCGTATAGGGATTCATTCAGGGGATGTAATTGTTGGAAATATCTGACTTGAGTGAAAAAAAATGGAGTTTACAGCTCTCTGAGATACGGTCAATATAGCCTCTCGTCTCGAGTGAGTCAATAAGTTTTATGGAACAAGTATTTGTGTGAGTCACCGAGTATACGAACATACATGTGAGGATTTTGAGTACCGTTATATAGACAATATCATGGTAAAATGAAAGACAGAAACTCTCAAGATTTATGAACTTTTAGGGCACAAAAATAGTCTAAATAGGAAACAAAAAACTATATACAAAAAGTTTCAAATAGCACTTGATACGTATTTTGAGCAAGACTTTCAACAAGCAAAACTCTTATTTAATGAACTTGTGAATCTGTGAGACAAACCGAGCTTGACCTTTAAATCACGTTGTAGTATGTATCTTCTCCATCCTCCAGAAAAGGATTGGGATGGAGTTTGGAAGATGGAAGCAAAATAGGACTTTTATATTTCTGTATACTTTCTTTCTGCGAGATAGATAGATGCGTGAGAGTCTGTGACCTCTTCGGAGTAAGGATTTTTTATATCCATTTCTCAGACTTTCTCTATCATATAATTATCGAGCCCAGAGATATCATATGTTGGCTCAGCCCATCAAACATCCTTGAATAGAAGAAACTTGGGATGTAAATATTCTAGTAAATCATTCATTGCTCTTCTCTGTACTGCCGAACCTCACTCTGGTATCTGTGGAGTCTGGGGCATGTTTGAGATAGCGAGTTGAATATGATCGGTAAACTCTTTGAAATCACATAATTCACTGAGTATAGGAGTTACAAGAAGTTTATTTTCTTTTGCAGATTTTAGGGCTTGTGTTTTTGCTTTGGGATTTGTGTCGTTTCAGAATATCTGTATAGGATTTTGGGCACATGCGTTTGCATTTATACCTTGAAAGAGGTTGCCAAAACCTTGGTCAAATACACTTTGACTTATAATTTCAGCCCTCTGTTTTCCAAGTATCTGTACTACCTCCCCGATACCAATTCCTACTGGACTTGTTTTCCATACACCATTTTTTCCATCATTTAATACTCGTGATATTTCTTTTCCTGTATTATCACGAATTATAATATGTTCTTCTATTTCTGTAATTTTTCATGAAGGAGTACCATCGTAAAGAAGTGGATGCGTTTCTGTATAGGGCATGGAATTTTAGATAAATTTAGAATTATATTATAGATTTATAATATTTTTATAAAAAAAGTCAATTAAATTCTCCAATCAATTTCTTTCTCTCCATTCTCTCTGAGATACGCATTCACTTTCTTGAAATGATCACAACCAAAAAATCCACTATGCGCGGAAAATGGTGATGGGTGTGGAGCCTCGAGGACAAGATGTCTGGATGGATCGATCAGAGGTCTTTTTGTTTTCGCAAAATTCCCCCACAATAAAAACACAACCCCTTCCCTCTCAGATGAAATCCTCTTAATAACTGCGTCAGTAAAATTTTCCCAACCGATTTTACTATGACTGGCTGGCTTACTGGCTTCGACCGTGAGTATAGCGTTGAGCAGAAACACTCATTGCTGTGCCCACGTAGTGAGATCACCATTTTCCGAGAACTCTATATCTTCGTATTCGTAGGATATTTCTTTGTATATATTTCTCAGACTTGGAGGGATTTTTGTCCCTTCCCTTACGGAGAAACTCATCCCATGAGCTTGTCCTGGACCATGATAGGGATCTTGCCCGAGAATCACGACACGTACTTTTTCAAACGGGATAATATTGAAAATATGAAATATATTACTCGGATGAGGGTATATAGTTTTTCATGATTCTATTTCAGATTTCAGAAAAGTTCTTATTTCAGAGAAGTATGGTTTTTTAAACTCCTCAGAGAGTTCTTTTTTCCAAGAAGATCCTATTTCTATAGGCATGTATTTTTACACAAATTATAAACATAAAGAGTATAGTTCTCATAGCTCTTTTTCCAAAAATAAATAGACTCATAGGAGAATTATTAACGGAAATTTCATGGCATTTGTTCACCTACATAATCATACACACTACTCCATCCTCGAGGGCCTTCCAAAGCCTAAGGATTATGTAAAACGTGCCAAAGAGCTCGGGATGACAGCGCTGGCTATTACTGATACTGGAAATACCCATGGGTGCCATGAGTTTTATAAAGCTTGTAAAGCAGAAGGTATTAACCCGATTCTCGGAGCAGAAGTATTTGTACAATCAGAACTGGACCAAAACCTGAGTCATAAACTGGTACTTTTAGCTACGAGTCTCAAAGGATACAAAAATATCATCGCGATCATATCAAAAGGGAGTCTGGATAATCCTGGAAGAACCCCTGTAATACTTTTGGAGGATATAGCTGCGTATACGAGTGATATTATTTGTTTGAGTGGAACGGCAAGTTCAGAGATTGCCTACTATATACTTGCTGGGAAATCTGATGAGGAAGTAGTGCTGCGTATAAAAAAGTATCAGGAGATATTTGGAGAAGAAAATTATTTTTTAGAACTTCTTGAGCATGATGATGTTCCAAAACAAAAATTTATCACAGAGAAACTCATAGAGTTTCATAATACTTATGATATCCCCGTTGTTGCTACAAACAACTGTTACTATGTAGACAAAGACGACAAGTCGACACAGGATGTTATTATGGCCCTGTGAAAAGGTTATGAAATCGAAAATCCCGATAGACCGACCCTTATAAACGGTGATTACAGCTTGCTCTCAGAGGAAGAGATGCAGGTAATTTTTGGGTATATACCAAATGCTCTGGAAAACACGCAAAAGATCGCAGATAGAGTTGATATAGACATTCCTATGGGGGATATACTTATTCCTCGCTTTGAGCTTCCAGAGGCTGATCAGGCTATATTTGAGAGAGCGCAGCAGTATCAAACAAAGCAAACGGGAAATTGGAAAGAACTAAGCTCGGATGAATGGTATTTGAGATATCTTTCATTCAAAGGACTGAATTGGAGGTATAAAACAGATATACCAGAAGAAACTATTTTTGATCTGCTTCAAAAAACTGACAAACCGAGTCTTGAAAAAAAACTGACAGAAACTACCCCAGAAGAACTCAAAGATCTTTCTTTGACCTATTATTCTAACAAAAAAAAGAAAATACTCAAAGAACTTCCAGAGAAGTTTCAAGAGCGTATAGAGCGTCTCGAATACGAACTGGTAGTAGTACATGAGATGGGATTTGATGGGTATTTTCTCATCGTAGCCGACTATATAGGATGGGCTCGTCAAAATGGAATCCCTGTTGGACCAGGACGTGGCTCTGCTGCGGGGAGTCTGATGGCATATTTGACAGGTATTACCGATCTCGATCCTATTGATTATGGACTGCTTTTTGAGAGATTTCTCAATCCTGCTCGTATCTCTATGCCTGATATAGATACGGATTTTTCTGATACTGGAAGAGATAGGGTAGTAGACTATTGTCGACAAAAATATGGAGAGGACCACGTAGCACAGATCTGTACTTTTGGGACTTTTGCTGCACGTGCTGCAGTAAAAGACGTCGGTCGTGTCAAAGGAATACCATTTACAGAGATGAATGAACTTGCTAAACTCATACCCGAAAAACCAGGAACCAAGCTCCAAGGAGCACTGGATGAAAGTCCAGAGTTCAAACAAGCATACGAAAGTAGTCTTGTATATAAGGATATTATAGACAATGCACTCAAGATAGAAGGAAATGTTCGTCAACTCTGAGTACATGCCTGTGCAGTGATCATAGCTCCAGAGCCTATGACGCAATTCACAGCTCTTGCCCGTCCACCAAAAGATAGTGAGTCTATCGTGACACAGTACAGTGCTTACCCACTTGAGGATCTAGGACTGCTAAAAATGGACTTTTTGTGACTCCGCACTTTGACAATTATTGAAAGAACTCTAGAAATCGTCAAAGAAACAAAAGGAATTGAGATAGATATGGAACATATAGATATCTCTGATACGGGATCATATGAAGTATTTGCAAAAGGAGATAGTACCGGAGTATTTCAGTTTGAGTCTGATGGGATGAGAAAATACCTTAAAGACCTCAAACCAGATAGTTTCGAGGATATCATCGCGATGGTGTCACTCTATCGTCCAGGGCCTATGGCCTATATCCCAGAGTATATAGACAGAAAATACGGGAGAGAAGATATTGTCTACATGACTGACGATCTGATAGCGATAATGAAAAAGAAAAAATACTCAGACGAGGAAATAGAAGAACAAAAAAATAAACTCGAAGAAGATCTCAAAAAGATACTTGATGTCACCTATGGTATTGCTGTCTACCAGGAACAATTGATGTTTATCGTACAGTATATGGCAGGTTTTTCCCTCTGAGAGGCAGATCTCCTGAGACGTTGAGTGGGAAAAAAAATAGCCAAGGTTATAGAAGAGATAAAGGTACAATTTATCGAAAAAGCTGAGAGTTTCAGAGGATATAAGCCAGAAGTAAGTCAGTATATCTATGAGGAGATGATACAGCCTGCTGCAAATTATTCATTTAACAAATCCCATGCTGCGTGTTACGCGTATATTGCCTATCAGACAGCATATCTCAAAGCAAACTTTCCTACAGAGTTTCTCACGGCACTCATGATGTGTGACGAGGAAAATATGGACAGGATCACATTAGAAGTAGCTGAGGCTCAATCAAAAGGTATCAATATTCTCCCTCCAGATGTCAATCACTCACTCAAACACTTTACCTATATCGATGACAAAAATATTCGTTTTGGACTCAAGGCTGTCAAGGGGCTCGGGGATGGACCGATAGACGGGATGATTACAGCGAGAGAAGATCAAAAGTTTGAAAATATCTCTGATTTTATCGAGAGATGAGGGAAAGAAGTGACCAATAAAAAAGCACTCGAAGCTCTGATACTTGCCTGAGCTATGGATGACTTCTGAGAGAGAAATATGCTTCTGAGTAGTATCGACAATATGATTCGTTATAGCCGTGCTCTGGAGAAGAAGAAAGAATCTTCTCAAATAGGTCTCTTTGATATGTCAGAAAGCACCTACAAAGAATCACTGCAGCTCCAACAAGTAAAACCATTTACTTATGAGCAAAAACTCTTTGGAGAAAAAGATGTGATGGGATTTATGGTTTCTGGTCACCCACTTGATTCCCTCCAGACCTACTGTGGACGTCGTAGTACCAACGTCAGATATCTCAAGATGTCTATGGAGGAACTGACAGTGATGCAACAAGCAGATGAAGAAAAATTCAAAAAAGACATCGGAGCGACCCAACTCAAGGCTATAGGAGTGATCCTCGATACTCGAAAAATCGTGACTAAAACAGGGAAAAATATGATGTTTCTTTATTGCGAAGGGTTTGATTATGATTTTGAAGTTACTATCTATGATAGGTATTTTGATGATTATAAAAACAAGGTCGATATAGGAAAGGTCATAGTAGTAGAGGGACGTGCGATGATAGATCCAAACTACAATAGAAAAGCAGTAAGTCTCCAGACAGCAAATGTAGGAACTCTGACACAGGTTCGTGCTCAGGCTCGTGACATGGGTCTGCTTGATAACTCTGTGAGAAAGAGTCTCATACCTGTTGTATGAAAGGAACAAGAGGATAGTACTATACCTCACCCTGGTCCTCTCCTCAAAGGAGAGGGGGACAAGACTGAAGATACAAAATTTGAAAAAGAACTTGAGGGAAAGATTTCTGAAAATAAGGAAATAAAGGCAGAGCTTGCTCCAGAAGAACTAAAGTATGTGATACAGATTCCGTCAATTGCAAAAAAAGATGATTTGAATAAACTCAAAGATTTCCTAACGACAGAAAAGCCATGAGGTATAGGAGTATTTATACAGCTTTCGACAGGGCAAGAGGTAGATACGAAGTTTAGTGTGGCGAGTGTGGAGGGGGTGAAATGTTGGGAAGAGGAGAATTTGAGAGTGGTTTCTTAATACTTTACTCCTAATTTTTTCGATATGTATCAATTAGGATTCTTAAGGAAGTGATTTCCCCATGAATCGATAAATAAAACGTAGCTACTATGCATCAGGGAAGATTCACTTCCTTGAGCACTTTTGCATACTTTTGGTGACAAAAGTATGATTGCGTGGTAATGGGTATTATAGAATTCAAAACGTTTTGTTTTCTAAGATATTTGTTACTTTTTTCTTCCCTAACGTACTTTTGTAACCAAAAGTACCAAAAGTCCTTCTTTTATCCTCAAATCAGATATTTTCTATTCTTGTTCCACTATTTTTCAAAAACTCAACTAATCAGAGATTGGGATTCAAACAGTTTCAAAAATAACGTTTCACTTCAAATGAAAATATGGCTGATTTTTCGAAATAAAGAAGCAAAAAGACTACATGTTATTAAATTTAGTTACTCAGCTAAATAAAGTATTTTCTTCTTGAGTTTTGGTAATTAAATTTAGTTCTTTTATTTTAAATTCGATTGCTAACTTTGTGGTATTAAAATATCTACTTAAGTAATCTAGAGTCTTTAGGTAGTCAGATATATTACAGGGTTGATCATCTAAGTATATGTATTCAGGTGAACTAATTCATAGATTATCCCTACGAAAATTTATAAACCTTTCCATAAATATATTTTTCTGAAGAAAAAAAGCACTTGAAAACTTATTAGCTTGCCATTCAATCCAATCCTTATCACTTATGAGTTGGTGTTTTTGTTCCAAGATACTGAATGTTGAATCAGAAAACTCTCAATACACTTTATTATTTATTTTTAATTTACTGTGTAGAAAAAAGTGTCATATTTCATGACCAAGTATAAATGATAGTTTCGAAGTTTTAGAAATAGTTCTATCAATATATATAGTATTATGACTTATATTAAAGCATCATTCTATATTATCTCCGAACTCAGAGCATAAATCGGCATTTAAATCTATTTTTAGTTTATATTTTTCTTCTAAGTATATTATTATATCTTTTGTATTAATTTTAGAATAAGTGTTACTATAATCTTTTAAAATCTTTGTTGCAATGCTCTCTATGGAATCTCATGATAACTTCTTTAATCAAGTAATTTTTGGTTTATAGAAGGCTCTCATTAAGAAATTCTCTATATCATTTTCTAAATTTATTTTTTCAATATAAAATTTTTTGGTTCTATACAACATGATAGAATAATCATCGTCGGAGGTGTTTATCAACATAATATTATTATTTTTTGCGTACTTAAAAGCTCAGTCAGAGAATCATGAATCAGTTATCATAATACCCTTTATATTTAAGCCAGAAATCTGTTTTACTTTTGCATTAAATTCTTCTATATCATCAACAGGGACTTTTTTATTAGCATAAGTTTTACATTCTATTATTCATAGTAATTGGTATTTCTCAGAATTTTTAGGGGTTACCTCTACGGCAAGATCAAAAACAATATTTTTTTCTCGTTCTTTAGAAAAATATTTTCTTTTTTTAAATATTACAGAGTAATTTGATGGAAAACAAAGTTCATCTCTTTCAAGAGCAGTATTAATAATATTAAAACACTTATTTTCGTATCTATCTCAGATTTTTACGGTATTTATCATTGGCAATATATATTATGTGTATAAAGTATATTACCTTTATCCTAAATAAGTAAATAAACTAATAAAAAATTAATGTTAAAAACCATCGAAAAAGGACAAACTTAAGTTTGTCCTTTTTATTTTATCCATTCTTATTTTTCTTCCTCTCATGTTCCTTCAACCACTTCTTTCTGAGTCTAATATTCTCAGGAGTAACTTCTACATACTCATCTGGAGATATATAGTCAATTGCTTCTTCGAGACTCATAAGTTTTGGTGGAGTGAGTTTGAGTGCTTCATCTGTACCAGATGCACGAACATTGGTAAGTTTCTTGTTTTTTGTAGCGTTTACCGAGAGATCTTGGTCTTTGCTTGATTCCCCGAGGATCATTCCCTCGTAGAGTTCTGTTTGAGGATTTATAAATATCGTCCCTCTATCCTGGAGGTTAAAGAGTGAGTAGGCCATAGCAGTACCGTTTTCCATAGAGATCATTGATCCTCTGGCTCTTTTTTCTATATGTCCTTTGTGAGGTACATACTCTTCAAAAGCACTTGAGATAAGTCCTTCTCCTTTGGTCATGGTTGTAAACTCTGATTTGAACCCAAGGAGTCCACGAGTTGGGACGATAAATTCTAGGTTGGTGATTCCATTTTCATCAAACATGTTCGTCATTTCTCCTTTTCTTTTTCCGAGCTCTGCTATGACTCCTCCTGATGATTCAGATGGAAGGGAAATAGTTACTCTTTCTACTGGTTCCATTTTTTGTCCGTTTTCTTCTTGCATGATAACAACTGGAGCTCCTACTTGGAGTTCAAATCATTCTCTTCTCATGGTTTCTATCAGTACTGAGAGGTGGAGTTCCCCACGACCAGATACGGTATAGTTTTCACTTCCATCAAAATCTATCTTGAGACCGACATTGGTTTCGAGTTCTTTTTCGAGTCTATCTCTGATTTGACGAGAAGTTACAAACTTTCCTTCTCTTCCAGCAAATGGGGAATTATTTACGAGGAATTCCATTTTTAGTGTTGGTTCATCGATAGTGATAGGAGGCATTTGAGGTACTGATTCGTCCCCAGCAACCGTTTCTCCTACAAATATATCTGGTATACCTGCGATAGTGATAATATCCCCAGCAACTGCTTCTTTTACTTTTACTTTTTCGAGTCCTTCGTTGGTAAGTATTTCTGTTACTCTTCCTTTTCTTTGAGTTCCATCATTTGCTGTGATGATGATATCTTGATTTTGTTTCACGGTTCCTTCATACACCCTTCCTATTCCGAGTCTTCCCAGGAAGTTGTCATATCCTAGGTTTGCTATCTGCATTTTGAGTGGTACTGACGCGTCATTTTTTGCTTCTGGTACATGTTCCATAACATAATCAAGAAGTGGAGTGATGTCTTTTTTCTCATCCCCTTCTGCTCTCCAAGCAAGTCCTTCACGAGCAATGGCAAATACTGGTTCGTTGAGGTTTTCGAGCTGTTCGTCAGAACCTCCGAGTTGTACGAAGAGGTCAAAGAGTTGATCTACTACCCAATCAGCTCTCGCACTTGGTTTATCCATTTTGTTGATAACAACGATAGGATGAAGTCCGAGTTCGAGTGATTTTTTCAGTACAAATTTTGTTTGAGGCATAGGCCCTTCATATGCATCTACTACGAGACATACACTATCAACGGTTCTGAGAACACGTTCTACTTCCGACCCAAAATCAGCATGTCCTGGAGTATCAACGATATTGATCTTGTCTCCTTTGTATCTGATAGAAGTATTTTTTGAGTAGATAGTAATCCCTCTTTCTTGTTCCTGAGCATTACTATCCATAGCTCTTTCTTCTATACCGACTCTTTCATCGAACCCATCAGCAGCCTTGAGAAGCTCATCTACGAGTGTTGTTTTTCCATGGTCTACATGGGCAATAATTGCAATATTTCTAAATGACATATGTATGTTAATAACTCATCCCTGATCCCTCCCTTTACAACAGAAGTGAACTTTACGAGATGTAAAACTAAAATTCGCGAGGATTATAGGCAGAAAAAAGGGAATTGCAAGGAAAAAAAGAGAAAAATTGACAAATTAAATAAAAAATATATAAACAATTAAACTACGAGAATAACTTTAATATACTATGAGAGAAGATACTAACATTTCTAGCCTTGATAACTATAGAGAAGAACAACAAGAAATACATGATGATAGAGTAGTTAAAGATGCTTGGGAAGAAATTTCCCTCGCTGTTTCCCAGATTGAGCAGATTATTGATGAGACTCCTGGAAAACTAGAATTAGATGAGTTTCGAGATGCTTTCTTTGCTAGTATAAGTGATGATTTATGGAGGATTATTTGAAAGCTCCCAAAGAAATCTTTATAGATAGTGTTTGTTTTTTTAGATACAAATGACTAAAGGAATCCTTCCCATCTCTGAAGACGATACACATGATAGCTATGTGTATCATGCTCCTGAGTTGAAAAGTGCAGCAATAAAAATGTACTGGAATAGAACAAAGGAAGAATTGCGTCGATATGCAGAGCTACAAAATACACTATCATGATCTATGTATCGTATAGATATATCGTGAGTGGGAGAAACTTTTCAGTGATCCATCGTAAATGAGCTTATTATATCTGTTTTGAATCTTCCAGGCTACTCTGTAGAGGGAAGCTACGTATGAGAGGAAGAGAAGTATAGAAGACCCATCAGAATTACAGAGCCAGAATTTGTTTCTGGGGAGAGTCTTTTTGATTTGTATCAGAGCTCATCAGAGCAAGATAGAGTTATTATAAAAAAAATCAGACATATGGTTGGTAATGTTTTAACTTATGTGTCTGAAAAAAAAGGAATTATAATAGGTGATAAAACTCTGGCAGAGGGAAATATGAAGATACAATCTTTTGAGAATGGAACAGTAAACATAGTTGTGACTGATATAGCAAGAGATATAAAAGATTTTATTACATTAAATACATAAAAAAACCTCAGAATTAATTCTGAGGTTTTTTTATGAGGATTTACTATTTATCCTTCGAAATTTGGATCAAATCTCTTTACAAAAGGAATAAGAGCCATAGTTCTTGCTCTTTTTATTGCTGTTGCAAGTTTCTTTTGGTTTTTGAGTGATACTCCTGAGTAGTATCTTGGTACGATTTTCCCAAATTTTGTAATATACTTCTTGAGAAGCTCTACGTTTTTGTAATCGATGTTTTGTCCTTCGAGAGGACATGCAGTTTTTGTTGCCATAATAGTTATAATTTAGTGGTAAAAGTTATGGATATGTAACGAGTATTATAGTCTCACTCGTAACTTTTGTTTTGTATTTAGAAGAGATCGTCGTCATCTATACTTGTTGACATAGGAGCTGGTGTTTCGTCTCAGTGAGCTCCTTCTATTGGGTCTCATTTTTTGTCAAGAAATATCAGGTTCATCGCAACAACTTCTGTTTTATAGAGCTTTTCTCCATCATCTTTTTCGATGACTCTTGTTTTGAGTCTTCCTTCTATATATATGAGTTTTCCTTTTGTAAGAAATTGTTCTATTCTCTCAGCGAGTCCTCCCCATGCAACACAGTTATGAAACTCTGCCTCAGATTTACTCTCTCCATCAGAAGTTTTGTAGTATCTGTTTGTAGCAGTTGTGAAGAGAGCGAGTTTATTTCCTCCTTCTGTTGATTTTATAATTGGGTCTTTGGTAACATTTCCGATGAGTATGACTTTATTTACAGTTCTCATGATTTTGTATTTTTAGTGAATTATTCCTTTTTATGCGTCTTGATTTACAAACATATATCTCCAGATATTCTTTTCGAGATTGAGAGAACCATTCATAGATGCGATGTTTGATCCATCGAGTTCCATCTCTAGGAGAACATAGTATCCTCTTTCTGATCTATTGATCTTGTATGCGAGTTTTTTGTCTCCCCATACATCTTCTTTTGTGATTTTTCCTTTTGCTTCTGATACTATTTTTTTGATAGTATCGATCGTTGTTTTGAGATCTGCATCAGGAAGCGTTGGGTCAATAATGACCATCATTTCATAGTTTGCCATAATTCCTTTGGGTTATATATCTCCGCGACTTGGCTGCGCTTGGAGAAGGGTATAAAATACGCTTTTTGAAAAAAGCCTCGAAATTCTATAGAAAAACCCTTTGTTGTCAAAAGAAAATTGACTTTCCTATAATTTCAGAGTAACTTGGTTGATATATCGTTACTGCTTCAAATACATGAAAGAACTCAATCTCCAAGAAATACTCGAAAATACTTCCGATCTCAAAGAAAAAAAAGTAGGATACGTTGCAGTTGTTTGACGTCCAAATGTCGGAAAATCTAGCTTTCTCAATGAACTTATAGGAGAAAAAATATCTATCACCAGTGATGTTCCCCAGACAACTCGCAATAAGATACTCGCTATCTATAATGATGATATCTCCCAAATTATATTTTTTGATACTCCCTGAATTCATGAGAGTAACAAGATGTTTAACGAAGAGATAAATAATCAGGCTATTTCTTCGCTGAGTGATGCAGAACTGATTTTATACTTTATAGATTCTACTCGTCCGAGTGGATCAGAAGAAGCCTACATCCGAGATATTGTTACTCGCTCAGGGGCCCCTACTCTGAGAGTGTATACCAAGGCAGATATTTCTAGTACGAGTATGGACCTCTCGGATAAACATACTTTTTCTATTTCTTCGGTAACTCGTGAAGGTTTTAGTGAGCTACTAGCACATATACAGGACCGACTTCCGATAGGACCTATACTTTTCCCAGAGGAATACTATACGAAACAAACGATGTTCTTCCGTGTTTCTGAGGTGATTCGTGAAAAGGTATTTTTTCATACAAAACAAGAACTCCCCCATAGTATCTATATCGCTGTGGAAGAGATAGACGAAAGTGATCCAAAACTCCTACGCATTGTCGCGTATATCTATACTGAGACAGAGAGTCAAAAATACATAGTCATAGGAAAATCTGGAAAACTCATCACCAAAATCGGAACAGAAGCACGTCAGGAACTCGAAAAGATTTTTGATACAAAAGTTTTCTTGGCTCTCAGAGCAAAGACAAAAAAGTGATGGAGAAAAGATGAAAAATTCCTAAAAAATATGTTTCAATAATTATTTCAAAATCTGACCATCTAGATATGGTTTTTTACCTTTTGGATCAAACACGAGACCATCAGGTTGATCAAAAATGATAGACCTTATATCTGATATATCTTCTCAAAAACTCAAGATTCACTGACTATAGTCTATATCTATTATTATGGTATTTGGAGTTATAGATTCCCCACGTTTGAAAAGATACGTGTTATTGACATCAGAAAGTTGGAGTGTGTTTTTGTCTGTTATAGAAAAGTCAGATCATTTCTGGAGTGTTTTTTTGAGAGGATTATAGGTTCCTCTGAGAAATATTTGCTCTTTGAGTGTAGTGTCTAGGATAGTCTGACCAAAACCTACTATTTGATAGTGTCCCCATCAAGAATTTGCGTATCCTAGGATAACATTGTACCCTATGTCTTTTATCCCAAGTTCACTATATTTTATTTTTCCTGTTTTATAGGTCCTTCCATTTTCCAGTAGACCAGAGATAAATATATTTTTCCCTGCGTATCTCTCATCATGTTTGATGAGCTCAAGTATACTTCCCTCTAGAAAATAATTATCTATAGCAGATGCGAGCATATTGAGGGAATGAAACAGAACTCTATTGTGATCAATCCAAGAATTCTGTCTTTGGTATTCTATGTCTATGAGCGCTCGAATGAGAGCAAACTCATCATTTATATCTTCTCTTGGGAGTTCTATCCAAGAATCTATCTTTTCTATACTCCCTCCATTAGACCCTAGGTCTATACGAGAAAAATAATAAATATCAGAATTATTTGTATAGGCTGTTCCTTTTCACTCATAGGAAGTATCACTCCCCAGCTCATACCTGAAATCGTCTATTCATCTATCGGAAAATAACAGTGTATTTTTTTGATCTTCTAGACAGCTCGAGACTCTATAATTTTGTCCTTGATCCCATACTTCATACATGTATCAGAATCGACAATTGTATTTTATATATCCGCTCAGGGGATCTGGATTTATATCGTCGACTATATCAGAGATTTCTGAGTATTCAGGATAGGAATTATTTTCTTTGTAGTACTTTTCTATTTTTCATGCTATATTCTGAAGATCATTTATTCTACTATTATCTCTTTCTACTTCAGCAGATCTATCACTCCACGTACGTATTTGTTGTATTTCTGTCTCGAGTTGTTTATCATTTTCTGTGTATATTTTCTTGAGCGTGGACGCGAGTGATTCTTGAGAAGTACTATTTTTCCAGGCATCAAATTCTTCTTGTGTGACTTGAAACTCTGGTGTTTCTCAGATTTGAGAAATTTTTGGATTTCGAGTTGGAACTACTTCGACGGGAGTCTCTAGAAGAGTAGTATAACTTACTGCTTTATGATAGATATAATTGTTCAGTAGAGAGTCTCTTTGTTTTTTAGGAGAGAGTTTTGTTTGAGTATCATAGGTCTCTTTGAAACTCAGAGTTTGACTGATAATTTTGTTGAGGTATCTCTGGTTGTGTGAGTTACTTCCTAGTATGATATTTATAGCTCAGATATATTGTTCTCATTTGAATATATCAGATACAATTTGATCTTTTATCTCAGAGAGGTTTTTACTTTCAGCAGCGACTCCAGTAGGTGAAAATAACTGTATAGAAAGTATTCATAGAAACAATACTATATATCTCATATTTCGTGATAGCATTATAAAAATAGAGACATTCTATATGCCTCTATTTTTATGTAAAGTATTTCCTCTAGTTTAATAGAGAATCTATAGTTTGGATAAAATTTTCAGCTGGAAATGCTCCAGGAATTACTTGATACTCTCCGGTTTGTACGTTTATGATAACGTTTCCTGGTGTTCCTGTAATACCAAATACCTGATTTCAGATATTCATCTCATCTTGCACCTGTGTTTTTATATCTGGATTTTCGATACAGTTGTTAAGTGCTTCAGTGTTTACTCAGAGTTTTCCTGCTTCTTCTATGAGAAAGTCAGCTGTGTATTTCTTACTTTCAAATGCGATTTCAAATATTTCATTAAACTCTTTGCTTCCAGCAACTTCACCAACACACTCTATTATCTCAGCAGCTGTCCTACTGTTTTGCCCTCAGACGCTGATATAGTGGTTTGTGGTTTTTTGTAATTCATTTGGAAATCTCTTCATTACTTCCTCTATTGTTCACTCTGAGTGGAGTTTTTGACAGAAGTGACACCCGAGATCACTATACTCTACCCATGCTACTGATGCTTCTTGTGCTCACAAGAAATGAGAACTCGTATTTATAGTTTCGAGTACTTGAGGATCGAGTACGAGAAATCATTTATCACTTCTTTCTTGAAAAGGATCAAAGCTCGAACCTATTTCTAGAGAAAATTCTCAACCCGGAAGAGCTTTGAGATACGGAGTCATCGTACCACCATCTCAAAGAGTGTTGGTACTAAAAACTACAGCAGGAAGTACAGAGATATTATTTTCTTCGAGAAATTCCTTTGTTCCTTCATCAGAGAAATCTTTTTCTTCAAATGTTGCTAGTGAAAGAAATGGAACTTGTTTCATTTGAGTCGTGATCTGGTCTGTGCCACAGTCACTACACCTCTTGTCATCTATGATAGTTACTACTACATCTTCTCCATTTGAGACAACTGCTGCGTGATGAGATCCTCATCCACCAGTACCTCTTCCTACGAAGAATGCGAGAATAGCTATAATAACTAAAAGAACGATAATAACAGCAAACAACATATTGTTATTTGCTGCTCACAGAGTTTCTTGTTTTGTCATAGTGTTTCTAGAATATGGATAATATATTGCACAATACTCCAATATATATGTTTTTCACCTTAAGATAATCTAAAACTTAGTTGTTTAGAAAAAAACTTTCACTTGGATTCCTTAAAAGTGTATGGTATCCTCAGTAGGAATCGAACCTACATCTACCCCTTAGGAGGGGGTTGTTCTATCCGTTGAACTATAAGGACATTTCTCAAAAGTTATATCCTAATAAACCATAAAAGTCCAAGAGCTACAAAGAGTATCATTACAAAAACAATAAGCATATAATTGGTACTCTTTTCATACTTGAGTTTTTCTTGTATTTTTGTATTTTCCTCTCGTACTTTTGCAACTTCTTTATGGAGATATCATTTTGATTCTTCGAGTAAAAACTGAGATTTTTTGTACTCTACGAGACTGATAGAATTTTTTGCGATTTCTTTTGCTTCTCCGAGTTGGAGTGAGAGCGTCTGTATGAGCGTGTCTTTTTTTTGTATTTCTCCTCTCAGATCAGCATAGATTTTTTCGAGCGCTGTAGAATCATTTCTTGGAGCTGGGGAAGACTCTACTATTGATTGTGATTGTTCTGCTTGACGGGGAATAATCACTTCTTGAGGTTTTTGATTATTCCCTCAGATAGAGGCTATATCTTCGGAGTGAATATAGATAATCTTTCCTTCTTTTCTGGCTCTCAGTTTTCATGATTTTACATATCTATCTACACTTCTTGTTGATATTTGTAGGATCTCAGAAGCTTCTTGTCTGGTGATATTATACATGATATTTCCTAGGTATTATGATTTTATTTTTGTCCACAATACGATAACAAAAAAGCTATACGAAGCAAAAGTTTTTGTCTACTTCATTATTGACAAACAAAAAAGTTATTAAAATATTTGACTATTATAGTATATGTATATAATACCCGAGCTCAATTTGTGTGTATGCGGCCATCGTCTAGTGGTTAGGACCCATGGTTTTCATCCATGTAACCGGAGTTCGATTCTCCGTGGCCGTACCAAAAATTTTGCATATAAACTACGTATTCCTTCGTCAAATCACATTTCACTCGAACGCTTACTGCACGTAAGCTTATCTCGATTCAATATGATTTTCCTTGAACTACTTGTTTTTATACAAAATTGGACATTGTCCAAAAAAATATTCCGCGGAGTGGAGAAGTGGTATCTCGCCAGGCTCATAACCTGGAGGTCATTGGTTCGATTCCAATCTCCGCAACCAAAAATTTATGAAATAATCTTCGAAGTTCTTCGTTAGATTACCTTTCGCTCGAACGCTTACACTCGTAAGCTTATCTCGACTCAAGGAAATCTGCCTTGAACTTCTTGATTCTTCCAAAAATTTGCATATAAAAGTTTGAAGTTAAGAGTTGAAAGGATTTAGAAGAAGAGTTACTTTTCCCTTTTTACTTTCCACTTTGAACTTTTTTTGTCACTATAGCTCAGTTGGTTAGAGCGCGGGATTCATATCCCCGAGGTCGGTGGTTCAAATCCACCTAGTGACACCAAAAAATAATCTACAAAAATACCTTCTAGAAAGTTTTAGAAGGTATTTTTTGTTCACAAGAAGAATTTTATTATACTAAACGACATTACTCTTTTAATCCATTATATGACTGAATTAACTATTGTTCAGAAAAAAATACCTTTTGTGCTTTTTTGTGTAGGGATGATTACTATTTACATGATTGCAGAATGATTACTTTTTGAGTATTTCATTTGGGATCAAAATTACAAAATATATTCGATGATACTTTCATTTTCTACGTTTATACCTTTTTCTTTTATAATCTTTCTAAGAACTAGAATGTTATTTTGAAATAGAACAGCGATTTTAGCTCTTTTACCATGAATAAATGTTGTAATTACGATTCTTACTTTATCTAGATAAGAAATAGGTATTATATTTTCTTTATTTTTTACTTTTAGACAAAAATCCCTACAATCTGCAAGTTATAAAAAACTATAGTAATTATGTTCATAGACGAAGTCCAAATCCACGTAACTGCTTGAAAATGATGAGACGGTCTTGTATCGTGGAGACGTGAAAAGTACATCCCAAAATGAGGTCCATGGGGATGAGACGGAGGAAACGGAGGAAATATATATATCAGGTCAAGTGACAACATCAATACCCTCAGTGATTATAGACACAAAAAAATGCTCTCAGCCGAAAATGGAGAGAGGTGAATGCCAAATCTCTGCCACGGAAAAAATGGTGAAGATCTCGTTCTACAGGTCCCAAGTGGAACCCTGGTAACAGATCTGGATTCGGGGGAGGTTATTTTTGATCTGAGTGAAAAAGACATGAAGGTCCTCGTTGCCAACTGAGGAAGGGGGGGATTTGGAAATGCCCACTTTACAAGCTCGACGAGACAGGCTCCAACGTTTGCAGAACTCGGAGATATCCCCGAAGAAAAAGACCTAAAACTCGAACTCAAACTCGTTGCAGATATCGGGATTATCGGTATCCCGAGTTCAGGAAAATCTACACTCATCTCAAAATTCTCAAACGTAACTCCAAAAATAGCAGATTATCCGTTTACGACCCTGACTCCAAATCTGGGAGTTCTCGATCACAAATGACAATCACTTGTTCTCGAGGATGTTCCAGGACTTATCCCAGGAGCTTCTGAGGGTAAATGACTCGGAATCGAATTCCTCAAACATATAGAAAGAACCGGAGTACTCCTGCATATGCTCGATCTCTATAGACTCGACAACGTTCTGAGTGATTACCAGGATATTCGTCATGAACTCGAAGTATTCTCAGAGAACCTACTCCAAAAAGAAGAGATAGTCGTATTTTCCAAGTGAGATCTCCTCGATCAGGAAATGAGAGAACATATAGTCGCAGAATTCCAAACAAAGTATCCAAACATCAAAACATTTATCATATCAGCAGCAACGGGACAGTGACTCGAACCACTCAAAGATTTCCTCATAGATACCTACGCAATACAAGCAGATACGACTCTCACTCCACAAGACGAAGATGTAAAAGTTTATAATCTCAAGGATCAAGTCGAAGATACACGTATCCCCAAAGTATCGTATATGTGAGATCTAATTTTTAAGACAGAGCACAAGAGACTCGAACAAATCGTTCGTATGACCGATTTTGAAAACTCCGAAGCTGTTATGAGAGTCTATGATGTTCTCGATAAAATGGGAGTCATAAAACAAGTCGAGAAACAACTTACCAAAATACTCAAAGACACAGATATCGATAATAGTTTTTTCTTCGAGGGAAGTGAGAGTGAAAATATCTCTCCAAAGATTATTATTGGTCAGAGGGAGATTGGGCTGGAGAAGCTCAAGTATGATTTATAAAAAAAGTCCTATTTAGGACTTTTTTTGTTGAAGACTTACGAGGTATTTATAAATATTTTCGATTTGATCTGTAGGAACATATCTGGTGGATTTTTGTATTTTACTTCATAGGTCTTTATAGTAACAGACCTCACAATACTTTTCGCTCTGCACATAATTCAAGTTATCCTCATTTATAACAGTGAATATTGCAGATACCCATTTGATTCAAAACTCTTGTGGGAGTATCTCTTGTAGAGTTACTGCTTCATTCTTTGCTTGTCCTCTCTCTTTTTTTGACCCTTTCTCTATATAACTTAGATTTTTAGTTTCTATAGCAAATACTCATTTTTCACATATCACTATATGATCTATGTTGCCAGCTTTTGAGATTTGAAAATCATTCACCACATAAAAGTTTTTACATCTTCCTTGAAGGAGAGTGAGTTCAAATTCTACTTCTTTTTCTCATGTACCTCATTTTTCATGCTTGCCTTCTTGTTTTTCAAGCTCCTTTTTGTCTGAACGCAAGTTTCTCGCATAAATAATTATAAACACAAGAATAATAACTTGTATTACAAACGTAGCATAGGAGGTATTTTCTTGAAATAGTATTTCTAGTACTTGTGGAAAAGCCATGCCTGCTAAAAAACTTGCAGCTATTATTCCCCCTATACTTTTCTCTATGAATCCATTCCTTTCTGTATATATTTTTTCGTAGAGATATTGACCAGCATTTCTTAGTACCATTTGTGCATTTTTTATGTATAAAATTATTCTACCATATATTTAGGTAATTTTCCAAAACTTTACTTCCAACCTCAAATCCGTAGTATAGGCATGATGTTTTGGCTTCAAAACACACTTTATCTTCTAACTTTTGCATACTATGAACAAATACGTAGCAGAAGGTTTTGGTACATTTGTACTCGTACTCGTTGGTTGTGGTGCAGCCGTGATCGCTGGAGATGCTCTTGGTCTTCTTGGTGTTGCGCTTGCTTTTGGTCTCGCGGTTATGACTATGGTGTATACGATAGGAAATATCTCAGGATGTCATATAAATCCTGCTATCACTTTTGCGATGATGCTCAGAGGTGATATGTCTCTCAAGGAAGCTCTTTGTTATATGGGAAGTCAGGTGATAGGAGCCCTGATTGCAGCAGCAGTACTCGCGCAGCTTGCAGCAAATCCTGGTATCCTTGCAGCTAATACTATTGGTGTTGGATATGACCAAGTAGCTGTGCTTCTCGGAGAAGTACTCTTTACAGCACTATTTATCCTCGTTATCTTTTGAGCAACCGCAAAAAAAGGTGCAGGAGATCTCGCTGGAGTAGTTATTGGTCTCGCACTGACTATGTCTATCATGGTTATGGGACCTATCAGTAACGCTTCTTTCAATCCTGCTAGAAGTATCGGACCAGCTGCGCTTGCAGGTGGAGATGCTATGGCACAACTCTGGATGTTTATTCTTGCTCCGATGGTATGAGCTGCTCTTGCAGTGATCGTTTGGAGACATGTTCTGTGTCAGAAATAATTAGTACAATTTTTCATTAAAAAACACCTCTAGAGATTAGAGGTGTTTTTTAAATGCTGCATGAGTTCGAGTTTCATATTATCTCATTGATATACTGGTAAATTATTTTCTTTTCAAATTTCAAGTATTTCATTTATTGTTTCTATACAATCTATATTTATTTCAGAAATAATAATACCAGTTACTTGCCTTTGTTCCAAAGGAATATTTTTTGCATCTATTATAAGATGATCTAATCCATGAGATCAATTTTTTTCAGGGTTTTCGATAGTAGGAGCATCTGTTATTACTCAGACTTTATTTAATCCTTCTGTAAACATGAATAACCCATGATTTCATTTTAAATATCCTCTTTTAGAAGAGAAAACAGAGATAGCATGAGGATTTTCAAGGATATTTCCTACACCAAGTCAAGATACTTCAGGATAATTTTGTGCTTCATACACAGATAATAAACCATATTTTATGTGAGATCGTAAATTATATATAGTTTCTTCTATATCTGGCTTCCAAAAGTCTACCAAACGAAATATAGTAGGATTCCCTAAAGAGGAGATAGAAAATATATTCATATAGTATTAATAACAGTATTATTTATTATAATAAAAATATTTATAACTTTGTCAATATCATATCTCCCCTTGCTCTTTGCCTCTTTTTCACTACACTGTGCAAGAATTTAGAAATGATATAATACATGGATTACAAGGACTTTGATATCTGGAATTCTCAAAAAAAGAATATTCATAAGAAGGAAAATATACCGTATTTTCATGATAGAGAGATATGGTATTGTACTTTTGGGATAAATGTCGGAGTAGAACAGAATGGAAAATGAGAACAGTTCTTGAGACCGGTAGTGATCATAAAAAAACTCAACAGACATAGTTTTTACGCACTTCCTCTTACTTCTGTAGACAAGACGCAAAGTATTCATCATGTAGAAGTTCAGTGATTTGAAAAAGATAAGAAGAGTTTTGCGTCTTTAGCTCAACTAAAACTTGTTTCTTCGAAAAGATTGGCAGAAAAAAAGTGAATGCTTTCAAAAGATGATTATAGAATACTTCTCGAAAAAATAAAAGAACTATTTTCATAGCTCTTTTCATAATTCTTCTCACATTTCTGTGAGATGAGGCCGAAGCCCAAAGTACTAGCTAGTATATAAAAATTTATTTTAAAATCAAGTCTATCATGAAATTTAACCTCGATACCCTCGTAACAGAATTCGAATCACTCGAACAAGAGCTTTCAAATCCTGAGATATTTAAAGATCAAAAAAAGGTCAAAGAAGTTTCGACGAGAAAAAAATCTATAGAAGAAGCCGTGACTCTCTACCTTGAGTACAAAACCCTGAGTGAATCTCTAGAGGAAAACAAAGAAATGCTTACGTCAGAATCAGATGCTGAGATGAAAGACTTAATAAAGATGGAAATATCGGAAGCAGAATGAGCAATACCCGATCTGGAAGAAAAACTCAAAGTGGCACTGCTCCCAAAAGACCCAAATGATGATAAAAACATCATGGTAGAAATCCGTGCTGGAGCAGGAGGAGAAGAGGCAGCACTCTTCGCTGGAGAACTCGCTCGTAGCTATATCATGTTCGCAGAAGAAGAATGATACAAAGTCGAAGTGACAGAACGTTCCGAGTGAGAATCTGGAGGAGTAAAGGAAATGGTCTTTGAGGTTCGTGGTGCTGGAGCGTATAGCAGATTCAAATACGAGTCATGAGTTCACAGAGTTCAGAGAATTCCAGAAACCGAAAGTAAATGACGTGTTCATACGAGCGCTATCACGGTTGCGATCATGCCAGAGGCAGAAGAATTTGACGTGGAACTCAAAGACGAAGATCTAGAAATCAAAGCAACAAAGTCATCAGGTGCGGGAGGTCAGCACGTAAATACGACAGATTCTGCTATTCATATGGTCCATATACCAACAGGTATATCGGTATTTTGTCAGGAAGGGAGATCCCAACATAAAAATAGAGAAAAAGCCTATCAAATCCTCAGAGCAAAAATCTATGCAGTCGAAGAAGAAAGAAGGCAAAAAGAGATGGGAGAAGCTCGTCTTGCTCAGGTAGGATCTGGAGATAGAAGTGAAAAAATCAGAACCTATAATTTTCCTCAGGATAGAGTTACTGATCACCGTATCGGACAAAACTTTTCAGGAATTCCAGGTATTATGTCAGGGAAACTCGCTCCCATAATTGATGGATGTGCTGTGGCTGATCAACAGATGAAACTCGAGGCTGCAGGAAAGGGGGAATAGATCTATTTATAACTCTTTAACACATATAAATCTTTTATTTTTTTCTATGTGTCATAAATAAATTTCTATTATTTCTGATATAGGAGAAAACATATATATACCCCCACTTCAATACTGGTGGAAGCATAAGAGATCGTTTCACTCTTTTGCGTTACAGATAATGAAAGAATGTTCTATATATATTCATGATCCGTCTATTTTCTCTCATCATATACTACATATTGCATAGTCTGTTTGGATACTATTAGCTATACTTTGGCATATATTCCAGTCATTCTCTATGAGGCTTTCGATATTCTGAAAAGATAAATATGATGGATTTTGTCTTTGTTGTGAGGATACAAAATCTGCAGTAGAGTGACAATTATTTATTGCTCTAAAATGTTTTGATTTTCTATTTATATCTCCATCATAACATAGAAAACACCTATCTATTCGTTCTTGAATATAGAGGAGTACTTTTATCTTTCGGAGTATCTCTCATTCTAGTTTTTCGATAGAATTTGGAATATTTGTACAGTAGCGTAATTTACAGAAAGAGGACTCAAATCTTGACCAATCAGAAGTATTCATATAAATTTACCATTAAGTATAAGGGTATTTATATGATTTTTATAGTATTTGTCAATAACTACTTCATACAAGCTCTTACCAACCCCATGAATAATGGTCCAGGATTTTCGAGTTTACTCGTGAGTTCTGGATGAGCTTGGGTTGCTGCATAATAAGGATGTATATCCTGTTTCATCTCGATAAACTGAACAATCCCTTCTTTTTGACTTTTTCCTACGACTTGTAGGTCAGATTTTTGGAGTTTTTTTGCAAACTCTGGATGGACTTCATACCTATGACGAAACCTCTCAGTCACGATATCAATATCCGAGATTCTTTTCGCAGATGTGTAGAGATCATATATTTGTGATGTTTTCAGGATACTGTTTTGTCCCCCCAGACGCATAGTTCCTCATTTGTTTACGACTTTTTTCTGACTATCAAGTAGAGTGATAACATCGTCCTTGGTCTTACTAAACTCGAGACTATTTGCCTTTTTGATACCTAGGATATTTCTCGCGTATTCTATAGTCATCAGTTGCAGTCCGAGACAGATTCATAGACAGGGGATATTATTTTCACGAATATACTGCAGTGTGTCGATCATATTTTCTATAGCTGTATCACCAAATCATCCTGGCACGATACATCCATCACATTTTTTTACTCCAGAGATTCCGTCTTTTGTGCGCGTATTGATAAATGATATATCGATATGTACTCCCAGATTATATCCGGCATGATACAGGGCCTCCACGACACTGGAGTAACTATCTTCGAGTGCTGTGTATTTTCCCACTATACCGATATGTATAGATTTTTTTGCTTCGTTTTTTAGGATATTGTCCCAAATTTCGAGTTTTTTCCCTTCAAAAAACGGTACTCCCAGGAGTCCATATACGACCTTGTCTATCTTTTGCTTTTTGAGAAGACTCGGAATCGTATAGATAGAGGCAACATCAGGAATAGAAAACACTCGGTCTTCTCGCAGATTTGAAAAGAGTGCTATCTTGCGACGTGAGTCACTACTGAGAGGACTCACACTACGAGCGACAATTATATCTGGGAAGAGACCACGAGATTGTAGTAGATTTACAGACTGTTGAGTTGGTTTGGTTTTTTGTTCTTGCACTCCACCAGGAATAGGGACATAGGTCAGATGTATATGGAGAAAGTCCCCTCTTTTCTTTCTATGACGCATCTGACGAATCGCTTCGAAATACAACTCTGCCTCTATATCACCGACAGTTCCTCCGACTTCGACCATACATATATCTCACCCAGTTTGCGCAAATGTCTCTTCTATACGATCTACGATATAGTCTGTTACGTGGGGGATCATCTGAACCGTCTTCCCGAGAAAGTCTCCTCTACGTTCTTTTTCCAGTATTCCAGCAAATATTTTCCCCATAGAGATACTTTGAATTCCTTCGCAGGTATTTCAGAGGAAACGCTCATAATGACCAAAATCCATATCTACCTCAGAACCATCATGCAGGACAAATACTTCTCCATGTTCATGGGGATTCATCGTTCCTGGGTCTACATTGAGATATCAGTCGAGCTTTATCGGGGTGACTTTGTGTTTTTCTGCAAAGAAAAAACCGGTTGCAGCACTGGTGACTCACTTTCAGATTCACGAGATAACTCAACCGGTAATGATGATGTATTTTTTTCTCATTATTTTTTAGAGAGAAACTAAAAATAAGTATATGGATGAATCGGGATTCTAAAAATGTATTTTTTTGATTTTCTGAGGAAAACTCGTACATTTAGAAGTATTTATAGTCAATAAAAATAATACATGAAAAACCTCAAACTTACCAAAAAATCTCAAGATCAGGCTATTAAATGACTACGTAAGTACAAAAAAGTTATAGAGTTAGCGTATCAAAAGTGAATTAACGAAAGCGATACTTCAAATATAATCAACGATATTTTAGGAGATGTTTTATGATATGATAAGTTTTTCGAAGTTACTACTGAGTATAAAATTAGAGGACAATTCTGTGATTACGGTGTAAAGCTTGATGGAAAATTAAAATTTCTTATAGAAGTAAAAGCTATAAACTTAGAATTAAATGATAATCATCTATTTCAAGCTACGAGCTATGCGTCTAACGAGTGAGTCAAGTGGGTAGTTTTAACAAACCTGAGACAATGGAAGCTGTATAGACTAACTTTTAATAAAAAAGTAGATTTTGACCTTGTATTAAGCGTAGATTTACTTTCTTGAAAGAATATACCTAAGTTGGTAGAGGCGTTAAAGTATTTTCATAAGGAGTCGTTTCAGAAAGATGCAGTAGAATGACTGTTTGAAGTTGCAAATGCTACAAGAGAAGAGAATATTGAAAAAGTTTTATTTAGTGAGGCAGTTCTAAAAAAGATTAGACTTGAACTGAAAAAATGTACTTGAATGTTACTCCCAATAGAAGAAATAGAACAGAAGGTTAGAGATTTTACGGATTAATATTTTATATAATGTCTCTTCCTACACAACAACAAGCTCTCGATCTGATAGACAAATACTCAACCAAAACTAAACAACATCTCCTACAAGTCGGAACAATCATGAAATACTTCGGAGAAAAACTTGGAGAAGATAGTCACTACTGGTGGCTGGTCGGCGTACTCCATGACATAGACTGGGATTATATAGAAAAGGATGGAGATAAACACCTGAGAGACGATTTTGAAAAAATCATGGCCGAGATAGATGCTCCCGCAGATCTGCTGGGAGATATTCGCTCACACGGACATTTTCTTCCTGGGATTAGTGAGCAACCAGATACTGTAGTGAGCAAATACATAAACGCAGTTGACGAGCTCTCAGGGTTTATCTGGGCATATTTTCGTATGCTACCCTCTGACGACGTGATGGATATCAAACCAAAGTCCATCAAGAAAAAACTCAAAGATAAGTGATTTGCTGCAGGAGTGGATAGAGCTGAAGCGAGGAATTGTGAAACTCTGCTTGGGTTGGAGATAGACGAATTCATCGAAGATATAAAGCTAGCTTTGAAAGATGGGGAATGGAGTAAATAGTTTGTTTAGATACTGATTAATTCAGATATAGATTTTTTTGTTCTCAGTCTATTTTCTTCTACAGGAGAGAGTTCTATATTTTTTGAGTCTTTTCTTCTATCTTTTGTAGTATCTTTTTGTTTTGGGGTTGTAGCAGGATGAGTACTAGTACTCTTTTTTCTTTTTCATTCTAGTACCTCAAGAGTTTTTATCTCTCTTTGAAAGAGTGTACGGGCTTGTTTTTGGAGTTCCTTTTTCTCAGGAGAAGTGTTTTCTAGTAGTTCTATTTTATGAAGCAAGTATAGAAACTGTTCTACCTTTTGTTGCTTTTCTCTACTATTGGTTTTATAGTTTTCTCTAAACTTTTGCTGTACTATTCCGACACTTCCCTCTGGATAGTGTATATATCATAGAGGAGCTCAATCGATTTTTTTTATTTGTATATCTCATAGAGATAGCACTCTTTGAGAATACTCTTTGAGGGTTTCTATATTTTCCCTATGACGCATGATAAGAATCTTTGTTGGTGTTGTTTCGTCATATGTTTCTAGATCGTGTTTCCAGTTTTGATATTCCCCTTGTAGATCTGATTGTAGTTCTTGTATATCGCTTGATAGATACTTCATGTGATTGAGTATAGTATCGAGTTTTTTGTAGTCTTCTACATTACTCAGAAACATGTCTTGTATCTTTTCTGATTCTTGTAGGAGTTGATAGTCTAGTTCTTCTTTTTTTGGCTCAGAAAGAGTTGTTTTTTCTTGAGGTTTTGTAATCGTGTTTCTCTGAGGAGAGCTACTTGTGGTGCTTTCTTTTTTTGCTTTTGTGCTATTTTCAACTGAGGCTGAGGTTTTTCTTGTTTGTCTTTTAGGAGTAGCAAATGTTTTGGATGGTCTTCCACCACGTGAGAGTGATGCTTGACGAGTTGTGACGACAAAACTAAAACTTACTCCTCCTACCTGAAATGTAGCAGTATTTGAACGAGTATACTCTGATGCTGAGAGTGTTCTTATCTCCAGAGTGTCTTGGTTTTGTATAGTTCATTCTTGGTTTGTCCACTCTCATTGATTGACTCTGTATTCCCCGTTTTGGATTTGTATTATAGTAGGAGTATTGATACCAGATATATTGACAGGGTTTGAGGGTACTTGCTGACTCAGGCCTACTCCTTGTATCTCAGGAAGTTCAAATATATCAGGTGTTGTGTCTACTTCTATAGTAGAAAACTCTTGTACTTCAGAATAAGATCATGTATGTGTTCACAAGTTTCACCTTACACTATAGTAGTATTTTGTACTAGGAGAGAGGCCGGGTATGAGGATATTGTGGTCTGTTTGAGTGTTTTGAGAGCTTATGTTCTGGTTGAGGTTTCAACTCTGAGTTCCATAGATGACTTCTCAGATAGACTCGAGATCTGTTTGGAATTGTATGACTCCAGAGTTTGGTCAGATATCTTGAGTGCTTATTGCTGTAACTTCAGGTACTCGTATGATATTTAGACTTCCGGTGAGAATATTACTTGCAGTATCGCTAAGAATATAAGGTATAGTATTTTCTCATCCATTTATCCCTAGCTGTTGTGACCATGATCCAGATCAAGATATCTCAACAGAGTTTCACCCGATGGACAGAGTCTCTACTCAGTAAGTATCAAAAACAGTTCACGCAATGACTATATTGTCTCCGCTAACTGCTTGATCTGTTTGGTGAGAATTTATGTTTATCTCAGGGAGTTCTTGGTCGAGAGTTATACGAGTTGTACCAGTAGCAGTGTTTCCATCCGTGTCAGTGGCAGAAAAGTTAATATCTTTCTCTCCTGATACTCCACTGAGTTCTACTTGTACTTCTATGGCTTGAGTGGTGCTTCCAGATATATCGGTATTTATGTCTCATTCTATATTGTAGCTTATTGGGTACTCAGAAGAGTTCAGAGTGAGTGTTTGAGTTTGAGTATTTGAAATAGTATTTTCTCATGTGATGCTAACTATAGGGAACACTCTTGTTCCTACTTGCAGTGTAGTACTTCATTGTATTTCAGTATTATCTGTATCGTTGACGCTGATACTATGAAGACCTTCACTTGAGAACTCTACACTGTCTTCAAAGAGTCTTTGTCCATTGTCACTCGCCTGAAATACATATGGACTTCCTCAGAGTTCACTACTAAAAACAACTCCAGAGTCTGTACCACTGCTTATATTTATAGATCAGGTATATCACTCTAGAGTATTTCCATCTAGACCAATGGCTGTTATTTGTATGTCAGCTCTTTGTCATACTTCTACTTGACTTGGTGTGATTTCTACTTCGAAATGTTCTTCAGATTCACGAAAGTCTATACTAGGAGTACTTCCTTGAAGGACTTGAACTTCTATACCAGAGGAGACTCTGTCCAGAGTATCTCAGTCTGCATATACTCTATATTGGAGACTTCCAGAGAAGCTTTCCTCTAGAGGAATAAATAGGTCTTGTTGTATTTCGCCTTGGTATATATCTCCGATTTGGATTTGTACCCCTGTTCCACTGAGAGCTCCAGTGTATGATAGATATACTCACTGTCCGTACACTACTTGATCTTCACTCGTGATGTTTTGGTTATAGCTATCATAGAAAAACACATCAAAGTCTTCTGATGTTGCGAGTATTTGTCCCGTTCCACTCAGGAGCTCAGAGCCTGTAGAGATATGTATTTCCCCGTTTCATTCTATAGAAGCATTGTTTTGTAGATTTATAGATGTTCCCGTACTTTGGAGTTGAATAGTGGATCCAGATAGAGATATACTTTTATCGTCTAGATCGATCACTGGAGCAGAGAAACTCGATCATATGAAATTTCCACTTTGAATGATTCCATACCTATTTATAGTTTCTTGTATAGATGTGTTGAGGTTTACTTTTCTCCCCGTGAGGATCTGGCTTTGGAGTCAGATGTCGTCACCACTTGTGAGGAGTATGTCTTTTACTTCTTGATATCCCATCTCAGGATTGTAGCTCCATACCATAGCAGCAGCTCATGCTACTATAGGGGCAGCAAATGAAGTTCCTTGTATAAACTTGTAACCATGATTGTCTTTGTTGTGAGAGATGACTTCGATATCATCCAGGAGACATCATGTTCCGACGTCGTCATCTTGATCGGTGAAAAACTGTACCCTGAGTTGTAGATTGTCTCTCATGAGAGTAGGATCAGTAAAAGGTATTTTAAACCTAAAATCACTTGCTGTTCATGGATCACTCGTAAATGCTCCACCTACGAACCTATCTGTCCCTAAGTCTCTATCATGTATAAAAAAGTTAATCTCATCTCAAAAGTCGCTATCAAAGATTCCAAAAGATCAAAAACTACAACTTACTACTCATTCGACAGTTCACGCAGTTGCTCAGTCGAGAGAAAATACGTCATTGAAGGTCAATATACTATCAACCCCTCCAGTATAAAACAGAGGTTCTTGAGTGTGTATTCCTACCCCTCATCCATACAGATACCAGTCAGATCCTGTACCTGTCACGGTAAATCATGATCCAGTTTCAAAATCCTCTAAAAATACAGTTTGTTGTCCGGGATAGGTAGAGAGTATACCTCCTTCCCCTGTTTCATCATTTGTTATATCTCATCCTGGAGCTGCTATGTCTACTTGATTTGCTCAGTAGTTAGAATACGCAGGGAGTGTGTCATTTGCAGAAAGAGCAGCAACACTGATGATATTATCTAGATCATAGTTTGCTGGATAAAAAGCAACACTATCATTATCTTCCCCATTGTTTCATGCTGCAGCTACAAAGAGTATTCATTCTTGTCTGGCCCTGTCTATTGAGTCATGTGCGGCTTGGGAAAAAGAAGTCCCTCCATAACTTGCATTTACAACTTTTGTATTATTTTGTATAGCAAAATCGAGTGCTTTTATCGAATCAGAGACAAAAAATGTTTGAAAAAGAGCATTGTATGTATCTGTTCTAGCTTGGATAAGTTTTGCGTTTTGGGTCACTCCTGCACCACCTATATTATTATCTCTAGTAGCTCATATCACTCCACTTATATGTGTTCCATGTCCAGAGATGTCAAAGGTCTCGTCTCGATCAAAGAGTGTAAAAAAACCATCTTCAAAATTTCTTCCATGGTTAGGACATCATGAACTGATCACTGCTCCTGTATAACTCCTACATTCGCTTGAGAGATCTTGGAGGTTTCCAACGAGGTCAGGATGAAGGTAGTCCACTCAGGTATCTATGATAGAAACGATAGATTGGGAGCTCGTGTCATCATATACCTCCCACGCTGATTCAGCTGATATAGATCTCAGATGCCATTGTTCTATACTCCTAGGGTCACTACTCTGAACTCATGTGAGATCTTGACGTGAGAGTGCGTAGTCGAGTTCTGCGTATTCTATATGAGGGAGAGAATTTAGGTCTTTGACAGTCTTTTCTATATTTTGTATTTCTTTTCACATGGATATCACCCCTATATCTAGACTGTTGAGAGTTTCCATTTTGATTCCAGATATACCTTCATTTTTTATGCTATTTCTTATTTGGATTCTTCCACTGATAGATTTTCCTTCTTTGTATTTTACTATGATTTTTTCTTTCGAGTAGGTATCTTTGGTACTTTTTTGAGAGTTTACATAGTCGAGTTTTTCAGATTCGAGTACTTTTGTTTTGCTTACAGGTTTTGTACTACCTTGTTTTTTGTCTTCTTCTAGAAAAGCCCCTAATCCCTCTATGAAGTCTATGTCGTTTGCTATCTCTGCTTCATTTGATATTTTTGGGATTTGTATTTCTTGAGAGATTATATCTTTGTGATTTTGAGGAAAGAGTTCTTGCTGAGTTTTTATCCTAGAATCAAGTATTTCTCCAGTATCACCAGCGTGACCTATCGGTACAAAAACAAGGTTTTGGAGTACCATCGAATAGAGACAGATATGGGCGAGTATCTGTTTGTATTTTACTGTTTGCTTCATAGCATGGGAGGTGTTAGTGAGTAAGTACTTATTACTACGCTAACATATATACTTTATTATGAGCAAGATATTTTAGATCTATGGGAGATGTTTCTTATTGACAACTACAGTAAATATTTTTTAGATAGTAAACTATTGTAAAAACTTGTATGATTGGTGCTTTCATCTAGGATGTGAAGTGGAGTAAGTAGATCTCTGATTTATATTAATTTTGAAATGATTTTTTGGGATTGACTTTCTATTTTTCAGAAAGGGTTTTCAGTTGTCCGATTTGTAAAATTACAATAAATCTTTTTTAGGTCACTTATGATTGCAGTGTATTTTTCTTGAATTTCAGGAGACATATAGCCACATGTAAAATCTCTATGTATAAAGTTCTTATTTTTATGTGCTGCTATATTGCTTCTTAAACTGAGTCTTTTTCACTGATCGTTTGTGTATAGTGGATTGTCCTTTACTCTTTTTGATAATGTATTAATTTCTTCTTTAAACTTTTCTAATGAAGGCATCTGCTCTTCTGTTATTTCGCTCTCTTTTCTTTTTATGTAGTAATTTAAATTAAGTTCTTTTTTATTCCCACCTCCTAAAACTTCTTCTAAAATAATAATAGAATTAGAATAGTTTAAATTATGCCAATAAGGTAAAAAATCATTGCCTCTTCAAGGGATTAATTCCATATTTTCACATATCTTAAATCATAACTCAACTACATAGATCATATGTATTATTTCATTTTCTATATCTTCTATTTTTCTTTCAACTGACATCATTTGTAATTATATATCTAGATTTATAATAAATGTATTATGTTCTAGTTAATAGTCAAAAAATTCCCCTCAAAACGTTCCTATTTCCATCCCCGTCTAGAAAAAAATTCTTCAAAAAACCAATTTTCTCAAAAACGATAAGAATTCCCTCAAAATTAAGCCTCTCAGAGGTTTTATTTTTTCTCCCGTCTGGAGAAAATTTTTATTTGCCTTGTTTTTGAAGCCTATTATATTGTATATATACAAATATATCTTAATTATTAGAGCGAATTATGGCAGATACAAAGACAACTCAAAATTATGGTGCTGAGAATATCCAGGTACTCGAATGACTCGAGCCAGTTCGTAAAAGACCATGAATGTATATCGGTTCGACCGACGAAAGAGGACTCCATCATCTTGTTTGGGAGATCGTTGATAACTCGATCGATGAAGCGATGGCTGGTCACTGTGATACGATAACCGTTACTTTTGGGGCAGATGGCAGCTGTATGGTAGAGGACAATGGTCGTGGTATCCCGGTAGAAAAACATGCAAAAACAGGGAAATCGACACTGGAAACCATCCTGACAGTTCTACATGCTGGTGGGAAATTTGGTTGAGGAGGATATAAAGTTTCAGGGGGACTTCACTGAGTAGGTTCATCGGTTGTAAATGCTCTTTCTACGAAACTTGAAGCGTGGGTTCACAGAGATGGAAAGGTTCATTACCAATCATTTAGTCTTGGGGTATCTGATGGAGATATAAAAGTAGTTGGAGATACCGATCATACGGGAACGATTATCAGATTCTTTCCTGACGCAAGTATTTTCAAAACTACGGTAAACTTCGACTACAAAACGATCATTACTAGGATGAGACAACAAGCATACCTCACAAAAGGTATCAAACTCATTACCATAGATGAGAGAAGTGGAGAAAGATACAAATTCTTCTTCGAAGGATGAGTAAAATCATACGTAAACTTCCTCAATAAAAATGATCATACTATCGGGGATGTATTCTACGCAGAAAAGGATAAAGACGATATCATGACCGAGGTATCTCTCCAATATAACAGAGAATTTTCAAATAATATTATCTCCTTTGTAAACAACATCCATACTCCAGAAGGAGGAACCCACATGACGGGGTTTAGAACAGCCCTGACCAGAACGATCAATAAATATGCTCGTGACAAAGGAATTCTCAAAGAAAAAGACCAAAATCTCACAAACGAAGACGTAATCGAAGGGATTGTAGTAGTGCTTTCTGTAAAAGTTATCGATCCACAGTTCGAGGGACAAACCAAATCGAAACTCGGAACTCCAGAAGCAAGAGGAGCCGTAGACTCAGCGATGAGTGCAGCATTTATGGAATTTCTCGAAGAAAACCCATCGAGTGCCAAGGCAATCTGTGAAAAAGTAAATCTCGCAGCCAAGGCTCGTCTCGCAGCCAGAGCAGCCAGAGATACGGTTATTCGTAAAGGAGCACTAGAGGGAATGACTCTTCCAGGAAAATTGGCAGATTGTTCGAGTAAAGATCCAGCTGTGTCAGAGTTATATATAGTCGAGGGTGATTCTGCCGGAGGTTCTGCAAAACAGGGACGTGACAGAGAAACTCAAGCAATACTTCCACTCAGGGGGAAAATACTCAATACAGAACAAGCTCGTATCGACAAGATATTTGCAAACGAACAAATTAAAAATCTCATTATTGCTCTGGGTACTTCTATAGGAGAGACCTTTGACGTAAGTAAACTCAGATATCATCGTATCGTTATTATGACCGATGCCGATGTAGATGGAGCACATATCCGTACACTGCTTCTCACTTTTTTCTTTCGTTATATGAAAGAAATCGTCGATGGAGGATATCTCTACATAGCACAACCACCTCTCTATAAACTCACAAAGGGAAAAAATTCTTGGTATGTCTATACCGAAGAAGAGAAAACAGCACTGGTTGCAGAGCGTGATATCATCGGGGACAATGTCCAACGTTATAAAGGTCTTGGGGAAATGAATCCAGAACAACTCTGGGAAACAACCATGGATCATGATGCGAGAAAGATGTACCGTGTCGGTATAGATGACGCACAAGCAGCTGATGAAATGTTCAAAATTCTCATGGGAGGAGAAGTTGCTCCTCGTAGAAAGTTTATTCAGAGTAGAGCCAAGAGTGTAAAGAATTTAGATGTATAAATATTATTAATATAAAAACTTATGTTTGGATTGTATAAGCCTATAAAGATAGATTCTTCTGTTCCAAGTGTTACAGATACTTATAAGAAGGTGCTAGAATTTCATGCTGAGGATAAGATAGATTCAGATATACAAATACATTGATTTAACGATTTTGCGTTAGCATCCCAAGTTTTGATAAATAATTCGTCTAAAACCGTAAAGATGTTCCTTCATTGAAAAGAATTTGAGCGTATTGTTCGAAGTGAGGTATTGAATAAGACAGTAAGACATTTTATATCCCAAATGGGGAAAATTTTGATTGATATAGAAGGAATGGTACAAGATAATATTAAAACAGAATGTAGTATAGGAATGTTGGATGGATCTAGTTATAGTGAAATTAATACTGAGTCTTTACTCGGAATGAATTGAAATAAGGTCATATGAGACGATAATATGTCTATAATTTTAGATAGAAGTTATAAATGAGTAGTAAATTATGGGATTCTAAAATAACGATTCCTTAGTAGTGTGAATATACGTTTTGCAGAGATATATGATACTATCTTACTATTTGAATTATGTTCCAAAAACACTTACAAGATCATGGTGTCTCTTATAAGCAACACCAAAAACTCGCATTTTTCTTTGCACGTGAATCCCTCAAGGCAAGCTGTATGGCTTTTATTCATGGAATTATCCCTAGATTTTTCGAAACAAGCGC
>CALDZK010000003.1 GCA_937944145.1 uncultured Candidatus Altimarinota bacterium | reverse complement strand
TTTTGCGCTTGCTCTTGAAAAAAATCTTGAGCTATTTTCTTTTCCTCATCATTTTCGTAGAGGATGAGGCTATCGTATTGCGTTTTGTAACTGGGAAATCCAGGATCACGTTTTTGTATGAAACTCTCGAGTAGTTGCCTGTATGATATGAGTCGTGGATCATAGTCTATGAGTATGACTTCGCTATGATCTCCTATCTCTCTGTAAGTCGCGTTTTGTGTCGACCCTCCTGCATATCAGACTTCTGTCCCCATGACTCCAGGAATCTGATCAAAATACTTTTGTACTCCCCAAAAACACCCAAGTCAAAAGAGCGCTTGTTTAGTTTTCATCGGGCACAAACTTGAGAGAGATAGAGTTCACGCAGTGACGAGTATTTTTTTCAGTCAGACGCTCTCCCTGGAATACATGCCCCAGATGTCCCTGACAGTTCGCGCAGACTATCTCGAATCTTCTCCCATCAGCATCCTCATGTCTCTCTACGGCTCAAAATATCTCATCATCGAAACTCGGCCATCCACATCCTGCAGAGAACTTGTCTTCGGATTTGTACAGGGGAGCGTCACACTGCCTACAGATATAGGTTCCAGTTTCTGTGTGGTCTATGTATTCTCCCGTTCCTGGATACTCAGTTCCTTTGTTGATGATGACTCTTGTTTCTTCTTCGTTTAGGGGATTGTAGCCTGTCATGATTATTTTTTTACATAAATAATACAGATGAGTATAGGGATTGTATCTTAAAGAAAAATATATTTTTGTATTAATTTGGTATTATGTTAAACCTACATATATCCTGTCTCAGGGGACTAAAGTCCCCTGTTAGAGTGATTTTCAACAGAGAGCTTTGGTTCTTTGTAAATAGGCTATATCCTGTCTCAAGGGACTAAAGTCCCTTGTTGAAGTAATTTTCAACAGAGAGCTTTAGCTCTTTGTAAATAAATCTACTATAAAAGAGAGCTTTTGTTTGAGCTGTTGGTTTTTTTGGATATATTGGGGAGAAGTATTTATCTAGTTTCTTTTTTATGGCACAACTTTTCAAAAACAAAATCATAGGGCAAAAACTTGAAACGTTTCAGATTGAAGACTTTCAAGAGAAGCTAGAAATAGTAAAAAAGTGGCATACAGACTATCATACAGGAAGTCTCAAACAAGATAAAGAAATATCTAGAGCTCCAGGCTGGACACAAGATTTCCTCGGAGAAGTGCTTGGATATGCACGTAAGCCAAGTGAAAATCATACCTACGATACTGAATACTCAGTTGCAGGGCAGAGACCTGATTTTGTTTTGGCTCACTTTTGAAGCACACAAAAATGATATGTCATCTGAGAACTCAAAGATGCAAAGACTTCTCTCGATGCTCCACAAAAGAGAGAATGAAGTATAACTCCTGTACAACAAGCATTTAAATACAAAGGAAACCTCAGAGATAGTAGCTTTGTAATAGTATCAAACTTCTTTGAGACTCGTCTCTACTATGATAACTATCTTGATTATGAGATGTGGACACTCGATACGCTGGTAGATCCAAAAAATGATTATTTTCAGCTGAGAAAATTTATTTTTCTTCTTTCTGAGTGAAACCTTATAGCCAAGAGATGAGAGAGTAATACTAAAAGTCTTATTTCTCTCATCCAAACACAGCAAAAAGAAATCACGAAAGGCTTTTATAAAGAGTACTCTCTTCTTCGTAAAGAGTTATTTAAAGATATTATAGTCCAAGCGAAAAAAGTAGGAAAACCATATAAGCAGTCAGAGCTTGATATGATTCTCTCGAAAACTCAAAAAATTATAGACAGGATTATATTTATACACTTTTGTGAAGATTTAGACCTACTTCCTCAGTGAAAACTCAAAGAAAATCTTCTCAGAGCTGAAGAAATAGGGTTTTCTCCTTGGGAAATGCTCAAGAAATTCTTTGAATTTGTAAACTCTTGAAGTGAAAGACTGGGTATCCCAGATGGGTATAACGGAGGACTTTTTCATAAAGATGAAGTATTAGAATCTCTCGAGATATGAGATGAGATATGTAAAAAATTTGTAGACCTATGAGATTATGATTTCGAGGATGATCTTTCTGTAAATATTCTTGGACATATCTTTGAACAATCTATTTCTGATATAGAGGAACTCAAAGATAAGATACAAAAGAATGAAGAAGTCGCTCTCTCAAAACGTAAAAAAGACTGAGTTTTCTATACTCCTGAATATATCGTAGACTATATAGTAAAAAATAGTGTCGGAAAAAAGATAGAGGATTGGGAGCAAGAACTCAGAGAAAAACACAAACTCAAAGAAGATATCACTGATAAAAACTATACCAAACGTGCTATATCAGTATATAGTGAACTCCAAGAAAAACTTCAAAATATCACCGTTCTCGACCCTGCCTGTGGATCTGGAGCCTTCCTTGTAAATGTATTTGATTTTCTGCTTGCAAAGAATCAGGAAATTTCAAAAACTCTCGAAGATCTCTGAGTCAATCAAGGATTTTTTTCAACAGAATCTCATTTCAAATCTATCCTGCAAAACAATATCTACTGAGTCGACCTCAACGAAGAATCAGTGGAAATAACTAAGCTTTCTCTCTGGCTCAAAACAGCTATAAAGTGAAAGAAACTCGCAAATCTTGATAGCAATATCAAGTGCTGAAACTCTCTGATAGATGATAAACAGATTGCCTGAGACAAAGCCTTCTCTTGGGAGTCTGAGTTTCCCCAGATATTTAAAAAGAAACAACTGCAAGCTCATCATATCACTTGGGTAACACATAACAGTAGAACTAGTGAGAGAATGAAGCAGTATAAAGTAGAAAAGGGAGAGTGAGTGTACCTAGACTCAGAGGCTGAACTCCTGATAACCTGATATATAGCTGATATCGTGCAAGCTGACAACATACCTGTGCTCGCGTATAATATATGTGCAGATCACGTGCATATACTCTTGGTTTGTGCACAAGAAGAAATTCCTGATATTGTAAGAAGACTGAAATGAAAAAGTGCATATATGTATAACAAGGGGGTAAACCCCCTTGTTGAGGACGAAGACCCTAACTATAGTGATGGGACCAAGTATCATCTCTGGGCACAAAAGTATCATAGCGAGGAAATCATTTCAGATGAACAATTGGCTAATACGATTGAGTATATAGAAAATAACAGAGAGAAACATGAACTTCCTGTCAACAAGGGGGTTCACCCCCTTGTTAAAAAGATGTGTTGTACATACGAAGCAGCCTTTCAGTCTCAATATACCTGAGGTTTTGATGTGATTGTTGGGAATCCTCCTTATGTAGTTGTGAAAAAAGATAATCCTATTACTAGATTCTATAATTGGAATGATGATTTGTATTTGATGTTTTTTGAAAAAACAATGAAGTTTCTCTTAGAAAAAGAATGAATTTTATGATTTATTACACCAAGATTTTTTTTAGTAAACAAGTGAAATCAAAAATTTAGAGAATATATATTAAATGATATTAATTTATATCAATTAGTTGAAACATCACCATTTGAGGATGCACAAACTGAATGTGTTATATCTATTTTTAATAAAAAAGATTTATCTGAAAAAATAAAAGTATTCGAAGATAGAAATAGCCTGATTGAAATTAAAAGCCATATCCTAAAAGAAGTATGTAAAAAGAATAACGACTCTCTAATAAACACGTCTCTCACAACAGAGAAAAATTTCATAATTGAAAAAATACTAAAAAATACCCTTCAGATATGAGAATTATCAATATCTAAAAGATGAATGGAACTATGAAAACCTTTTTTAAGAGAAACATTACAATGAGCATCCACAATGATATGACAAGATACTTGAAAATATTCGTTTATTTTTGAAGACACTTTTGTTCCAAAAGATCATAAGGAATATCTTAGGCTAAAAGACTTTTTCGAATGAGAAAAGATTTATCTAAGACGAGTAGCAAAAGATTTAATTTGCTATATTTGAAATGATTTTGCATATAATAAAAATATATACTGAATTAAAATTTCAAACGGTAACTATAACATCAAATATATAGCTACATTATTAAACTCTTCTATTTTAAGTTTTTATTATAAAGCTAAATTCTCTACTAAAAAATGAGATTTATTTCCAGAAATACAAACATATCTATATAACCAACTCCCAATCAAAAACATACCTCCTTCAGAGCAAACTCCTTTCATCGAAAAGGCAGACTTTATGCTGGAGAACAACAAGATTATGTGAGAAAAAGTACAAAAGTTCCTGAAACGAGTGCAAGGGACTTTTCAGCTGGAAAAGCTGAGTAAAAAACTCCAAGCATTCTATGAACTCAGCTTTGAAGAATTTGTGAGAGAATTATGAAAAATGAAGACCTGTTCTTCTACTAGTCCTGCTCGTACGGAGCAAGGGGTTTCAACCCCTTGTTGAACAAAGGTTAAACTGAGCCTCAAAGATCAAGATGAGTGGGAAGAATACTTTGATAGCTATAAGTCTGGGATAGTAGAACTCAAGACCAAGATTGATCAGTGTGATAGAGAGATAGATGAGATGGTGTTTGACCTATATGGATTGAGTGAGGAAGAGAGAGAGGTTGTTATTAATAGTTAGTTTTGAAAAATGAAATTAAAATCAATAAAAATTATAAAATGATATAAATCTTATCATAACTTCTCATGGGATAACTTTTTGAATACTCAAGAATTTCACGACACAGCCAATATTTTCTATGGTGAAAATGGTGCTGGTAAAAGCTCGATTGTAAACATTTTAAAAAATGTTTTGCAATGAAGTGATATAACAACAAATTTTCCAATGTTTGAAAAAAATTTTGGTTATAAATCTTTTGGAAAACATATACCCGAAAAAGTAAGTCTGGAATTCGATATATGAGAATATAATTATGATTGATCTCAAAAATATAGTACTATTAATGAAATAGTTTGAATTTCTTGGGATAAAAAATTAGAGAATAATAATAGTATATTGTTTTTTGACCGTGATTTTATTGCAAATCACATTCATGCAGATATTGAATGAAGAAAAACTAATAAGGATGGACATGAACAAAATTCAGGTACATTGATAATTCAATTTGATTCGGTAGCAATAGAAAAACGTAAATTGAGAGATAAACTTAAAAGACAAATCTCAAAAAGTGATGATGGTAATACATGTTTTGATAGGTTAGAAAAATTTAAAGAAGATAATAAAGATACCTTAAATTTTTCGCTTTCACAAGAAGAAGAACTATTATTTAATATTTACAAAGAGAAATCTAAAGAAGAAATTACCAAGCTAACAAAAGAATTCTCAAAAGAAGAAAAAGACATACAACAAAAGGTTGATGCTGACAAAGAAAGTCAAAAGAAAGTTGATGATATTCAAAATTTAGTTTTAGAAATTAGTAATAAAAAAATAAAATTATCAGTATCTGAACAATCTATTTATCAAGACCTTTTTAGCTTTGATTTAAAAGAACAAGTAAAGATAAAAGCAGAGGAAAAATTAATTACTAAAATTAAACAACATAAAAATTTCTTTGAAACCGGTATTGCAATAAGGAAAGAACATGAAAGTGAATGCCCATTTTGCCAGTCAAAAAACCAAGAGGGTAATATAGGAAAAATAATCTGAGCCTATAATTCCATTTTTGATGATACATACAAAAAACAATTCCAAACCTTTGAAAATAATCAAAAGATTCTCATTGAAGAATTAGAAGATATTATTAATACTGCTAAAAATTATGACTTAGAGTCTGTTTTTATTTCTCTGAGTGAGCTTAATGAGAAATACAAAATCAAGAATATTTATTCAGTAGAAGAACAAAAAAAATACAAAAAATGAGCAACAGATAAGATTAATGACCTAAAAGAAAAAATTAAACATCTTAAAAAACCAAATAATGACGATATCGAAAAGACTTACATAAATATGCAGGTTCAAGTTGAATGATTACAAACTTTTTTTAATAACATTTATAATTATATTGATGAGAAAAACACACTTATTCAAAACTTTAAAATTAATAATACAAACGATAAGATAAATAATAGAATTGCCGAGAATACTCAAAAGATAAAAGATATAAAATCAAAGATAACTTTTTTTAATGAAGGAAGAATTAATAAGCAAAAAGAGAAAGAAATTAAAAATGAAGCTTATGCTGTTATTCAAAAAGAATTTGATGAAATAAAAATAGATTATAATAATGTTAAGGAAGATTATCAAGAATATTGCTCTGAAGAAGTTTTTAAAAAAACATTAAAGAAAATTGAAGGTTATTTTGATAAGTTTAAATTTAGTTTTAAATTAAAGTTAAAAACCGAAAAAACATGAAACAAAACAGAATTCCCTTTTGCTTTTCAAGTTTTAGACAATTGAGGAAATGAAAGAGATTTTAAAGAAGGATTATCAGAATGAGAATTACAAGTTTTATCCTTGTGTTTTTTCTTTGCCTTCCTTGATATACAAACAAATCCTGAAAATAAGATATTAGTATTTGATGACCCCATAACAAGCCTCGATAATAATAACTTAAGTCACTTAGTTGATCTAATATCAGAAAAACATACACAATTTTCTCAGACTTTCATTTTCACTCATCATAGAACATTCTTTAAATTTTTAAGACTAAAATATAATTTAGTTAAAAAACCTGAAAAAAAAGGACATGAGTATTATATCTTTAGAAATAATAAAGACTTTGGTGGAAGCTTTATTTGCCCAAGAAAAGTTGATAATTTAAATCAAAAATTAAAGAATTTTGAAAAGACTATCTTATACAATGCACAAAATGGAGGTATTGAAGAAAATCTGCTAGTAATTGAATATTGACAATACTTAAGGTATGAAATTGAAAACTACATAAAAAATGATCTACTTCATGTAAATAAGCCAAATTTTTGAAATATCATTGATAGTTTAGTAGAAGATAAAGAAAATAATAAGGATATTACAGTTGAAGAGTTGAAAAAGATTAAAGAAATTTATTCATTTTGTAATTGGACTACTTCACATGTTGATGTTGGTGATGAACATGGATTAGAACAACTAAAAGAAAAGATAAATGATTTTATAAAAATAACCTCATAAATAACTATGATACCATACAAAAACCTTTGAAGGGATTCTTGAGTTCTCGCTTATGAACTATGAGAAGATTATATAAAAGTGGAGTTTAAAGGATGAAAATGTACTCTTTATACTTATACTTGTTGAAGCGCTTGAAGCTCTGCTATAGAAACTATGAAACAGTTAGCTGAATGCTGAGAGGGATTACATAGTTATATTTGAAAGAATAATCCTGAACATAGTGATAAGATATAGCTTTGTTTTTGTTGAGAAAACTATGAGTATACACATAAATAATAAACGATTATGGAAAAAATAGATAGAAACTTATTGAAACTAGTAAAGACCTGAATAAAAGGATCACTTGAAAAACAAGATGTAATATTTCAAGCTACAGCGAAAAATAGAAAACTATTTTAAAAAGCTCAGAGTTTAGCAAAATACTAAGAAAAAAATCCCAACTTGGGATTTTTTTTAATATGAAAAAAGACAGTGTTTCAACTATATATATTCTCGTGTTTTTCTGAATTTTTCAAAACCTAATTTCCCCCTACGAAAGATAACTCTCAAATCTCCTATAGTGACAACTGTAACCATTGGTGTTTTGCTGGAGATAGTCCTGATGATAGCCCTCAGCTGGATAAAACTGTTGAAACTTTTCTAGAGTGGTGACTACTGGGTTTGGCCACCTCCCGGAGTTGTTTACTATTTGGATAAATGCTTGTGCTTGAGCTTTTTCAGACTCATCCTGATAAAAGATAGCAGATCTATAAGAGTCTCCTACATCGTTTCACTGCCTGTTTTTTGTGGTAGGATCATGTATACAAAAGAAAAAATCTAATATCTTCTGGAACGAAGTAAGGTTTTGATCATAGCTGATCTCTACAGCCTCTGCGTGTCATCCATGATTTCTATAACTTGGATCGGGGATATGTCCTCCCATATATCCTACCTCTGTATCTATGACACCGACCTGTTTACGAAATAGTTCCTCCATTCCCCAGAAACATCCTCCTGCGAGATAGATCTTTTTGTAGTCGTTTGTTTTCATGGTTTTTTTATATCTAAAAGTACTTTTAAATTTCATTATAACATACAAACTTAAGAAAAAGTAAAAAAATAATTGACTAGAGAAGAGAAAATTATATATTGTCTTTTGTTTAATTGATACTAAGTCTCAATTATGAATATACAACAAATACTGAAACATCATAACAAGAGCGTTACTCCAGAGAGAGTTATGCTTTATGATTGGATGTCCAGTAGGCATGTGTTTGAAGCGAGAGATATACAAACAGATTTTACAGAGATATCTCGAGCAAGTGTATTTCGTAATCTAAAACTCTTTGTAGATATAGGGATATTGCGTCGTGTGTACCTCGGAACAGGCTCGGAGTCCTATGAACTCGAGCATCAGGGACATCATCATGAACACATGAAATGTCAGAGTTGTGGTGAGGTTACGAGTTTTGACTCTGGAAATATCTGCTCAGTGCTATTTGATATAGCAAAAAAACAAGGCTTTCAGGTTTCTGAGCACTCGGTAAATATATTTGGAACTTGTAAAAACTGTATTTTATAACTTTTAGAGATTATGTCTCCTTTTCTTCTTGGACTTATTTGAAATTTTGTTATATCACTTGTGATTGTTTCTTTTGTGTGGCTTATCAGCATGGTCAAAAAACGTGTGCTATGAAAGGTTGATAAACTCGTAGCTTTGAGTGTATGATTGATACTTTCGATTGTATTTTTAGGATTTATTCCTGAAGTATTTTCTCACTCAGATATAGAACCTCATACTATAGGTATGCTACTGCTTGGAGGTATACTCCTGTTTTATGTGCTTGAGTTATTTATGCACTGGCATCATTGCAAGGACCTATCAGAAGATGGACATAGCCACCATGATCATGAACACGAGAACTCACCTCTGATTGCTTTTGGAACATTTTTTGACAACTTTATTCATGGTGTAGTTTTGTATTCAGCTTTTTCTGTTGATATAGCTTTTGGTATTGTGACGACTTTTGCTGTTTTGACTCATACTATTCCACAAAACGTCGCAAATCTCCTGATGAATCATAAGGATACACAGTATGTCTATATCGCAGCAACGGGAGGAATACTATGAGCATTACTGATATATCCTTTTCAAGATTTTTTGACGCACTATACTTTTCATATACTTGCTATTATTGCTGGATGACTCCTCTATACAGCGATGAGCGATATACTTCCGAGCTTTACAAAGAAATCAGCTACTAAGGAAAAAGTGACCTATCTGATGATCATGATGATAGGAATATCTTTGTTTTTTCTAACCCAAACCCTCGTATGAGAGCATAGTCATGACGCGCATGGTCACGAGGATGAACATCATCATGAAGAGGAACATCATCATGGTTTTCTCTGATCAGAGTATGGAGATGTATATTCTTAAGGTAGGTTTTAGTATAGGTAGTATTATCTGGTAGAAAATCGTATTATATGATAATCTTATTTTTTGATGAGTCTCTATATAAGAGGAGTGTTTTTGCTACTTTGTTTTGTATTTTTTCTTCCTAGCTGATATGCTCTCTGATGAGTAAAAACTCAAAACAATGATGTACTCCGTTCAGGAACTGTTCCTCCGTGAGCTGGATGAGTAGAAGTACTAAACTTTGATATCATAGCTTGACCAAGAGATGTAGAGATATACTCTTTGTATCTCAAGAGGAGAGGTCTCTCAAACGAGGATACAATTACGGGGGTTTCTGCGTTTTCAAATGGGATCAAAATCACAGATACTGAGGATGAGAATAATGGAAATGATGATGAAGTAGAGCTCGATATCGCTGATCGTTTTATCGTACCATCAGGAGAAGCGAGAACTATCTCTATTGTTGCAAACGTCGCGAGTACTGATGATGTGTCAGACGTCTCAAACAGTGAGTTTACTTTTGATCTGCTACTTATCGATACTCCAGAGTGAGCTCAGAGGGTCAATGGAATAACAGGAACTACGTTTCGCGTCGGAGGAGTAGATGTCGGGAGACCAGAGTTTATCCCTGATGATCCTTTTGGTCGTATTAGTCTCTCGAGAAACAATAGGATATTTGAGTTTGATATAGAGGCTCCGAGGGATTCTGATATCACTCTTGAGGCTATTAGACTGAGATCTACTTATGATGATTTGGATAGTGATTTTGAAAATATTGTCCTCGCGATCGATAATAAACTCATATCTCGTGGTATCAGAAACGATGAGTACATAACGTTTTTATTGAGAGAGCCACTCTTTCTCCAAGAATGAAAACGAGAGACTTTTACGATAGCAGCAAGAGTCAAATCACGTGTGGATGAGGATCTAGAATTCTTTCTCGATGGAGCTGAGGATCTCATATATATAGACGAAAACCAGGGAACAAGATCGGGTTTTTATCAGACTATAGAGTCTCCTAGCAAAACACAAGATACACCAGCACTACAAAACGATAGTGGAATCAAAACAGACGAATGATTTGCTATAGAACAAAAAACTCTCCAGCTTATAAATGCGTATATAGCTAGAGTTGATCAGAAATATGAGAAGGTAGAAGATAGAAGAAAATTTCTATCTGATACGATCATAGCATTACAAAAAGTAGCAACTCAAAAACTCAAGCATAGAGATACTATATCTGGTATGGTGTTTCTACTTAGAAAGAGAATAGAGTTTTACTAAACAAATATTATTTTTTAAATGAGATTTTTATTATGGATCTAGATGCTCTGTGAAAAGTATTTCAAGAACTTTTCCAAAACAAAACTATAAGCCCCGAGCAATGAAAACAAATACTCTCTGAGTATCATGGGGATGACTACAAAAAATACTTACAATTCGATGAGGAAAAATACGCTCGTAACTATGTCATAAACACAGAGTTGTTTGATGTACTGATTCTCTGCTGGAGACCAGGACAAAAAACTATGCTCCACGGGCATCCAAAAGACGGTTGTTTCGTCAAAATTCTCCAGTGAGAAATCACAGAAACACTCTATAACGCAGATAAAAAACCACTACGTACCAGTGTTATGAGAGAGTGAGAAACCATGTATAATCATGACTCGATCGGATATCATATTCTCGAAAATGCGAGTAATAGAGATACTGTTTCTCTGCATATTTATTCCCCGGGAAACTACAAGCCCTGTCTTTTATAAAAATCTTATGAATAAACAAGAACTATACCAGAAACTGATAGATACTTTTTTTGAGTACGATGGAGCAAAAAAAGATTTTTTAGCATACAAAAATGAGCAGGAACTCAAAGAGATCTTAGATCTATGAGATACTTCCAGAGAGTGAAACCAGGACTGGGAAGATGTGTTTTGATATCTGCAGAAGTATTTTCAATACTGTGCCAAGACTGATCACCCGCAGTTTTTGAACAGGATGTGGACGGGAGCAAATACTCCCTCAGTGCTCTGAGAGATGGCAACAGTTCTGACAAATGTATCTGCCTGTACTTATGAATCTGCTCCTGTTTCTACGCTGATGGAAAAATACATGGTATCTGAAATGCTCAAAATAGTATGATTTGAAAATGGAGAATGACAGATGACTACAGGTTCGAGCAATGCAAATATGATTGCTATGATGGCTGCTCGTAACTCGCGTCAAAAAAGTATTAAACAACAAGGAGTATTTGGATGTAGGGCACTCTTTGCATTTGTAAACCAAGAGTCCCACTACTCACTCGATAAAGCTGCAAATATACTAGGAATAGGAACTGATAACCTAATAAAAGTACCAACAGATAGGTTTGGGGCTATGGATATACGAATACTAGGAGAGCTTTTAGAAGAATATTCTCAGAAATGAGAAGTATTTTTTGTTGCTGCAACTGCTGGAACAACCGTGAGGGGAGCCTATGATCCTATATCTGAGATAATAAAACTGAGAAACAAGTATGGGTTTTGGCTCCATGTCGATGGGGCCTGGTGAGGGCCAGTATTTCTCAGTCCGGTTCTCAGAGAGAGGTTTCTCTCAGGAATAGAAGAGGCAGAGAGTTTTTGTTTTGACTTTCACAAGATGCCAGGAACAGCACTGATTTGTAATATGCTGCTTATCAATAATAAAAAGTGAATGCTCTCCAGTACCTGTGGAGTAGGAAACACTGATTATATATTTAAAGATCATGGAGATGAGATACACTCAGAAGACGATGGAGACCTCGGAGTTATGTCTTTGCAGTGTGGACGTCGTGTCGAGAGTCTCAAGTTATTTCTAGACTGGAAATACTACTGAGCTGCGTGATTTGCAAAAAAAATAGAACACTACTACCAGCTCTGTGAGTATGCTGAGAATTATATCAAAAAATCACCAGAGTTGCAGATGATGTTTCCACGTGTGTCTTTTAACTTGTGTTTTGTCTATCAGCATGACAATCTCAAAAAACAAAATATTCTCAACGAGGCTATTCGTGAAAAACTCTATAGAGAGAGTAAGAGTCTCGTATGATCTGCTACGATTCAGGGAAGGTATTTTTTGCGACTCTTGATCTGCAACGAAGACATAACGACTACAGATATAGACCAATTTTTTCAAAATGTGATAGAAGCAAAAAATGAAATAGATATATAGTTTTTGGTTTGATTTTTTTGAAATTATCTCCATACTCAATCTCATCTATTTTAATTTTTTATAGGTTGAGAAACTATGTCAAAAACATATATCGAAGGAGCGAGCTGCAAAGCTATAACAGGGCAATATGGAGAATTTTATAACATCAGTTTCAATGCTGAGAGACTCATGCAGTATGCAAATGAAAAAGGATACATAAACATGACGATGAGTAAGAGAAGGGAAGTAGGGCAGTATGGAGATACACACTATTTTACGCTCAATGACTGGAAACCAGAAGGTGGTTCTGCACCTACAACAAACAACCCTACACCAGCATCAGGAAATACTCCAACTGCTTCTAACGATGAGATATCTGTAGAGGATCTTCCGTTCTAAATAATATTCCAAAAAAAGAGTTCTTGGATAAGAACTCTTTTTTTTGTTTCTATCTCAGGAGAAAATACCCACCTACATTTCCTCTATACTCGATTGGTGTTCCTGTGTAGTTGGGATTTGGGATATCTATACTCGTGAGTATGAGTTTCCCGTTTATTGTTTCAGATCTTATATCAAATATAAGTTTTTCTGGTGATGTTTCCCCTGGACGTTCAGATTCTATTGTTACAAGTATACTGGATATACTTGTAGATACTTTTTGTTCACTAGACTCTAGTAGAGAGAGAGTTTGGGATATAGTATCGATTTCTATACGTGTATTTGTAGGGTTTTGATATCACTTTAGATCGTATACCTTGAGTATTTGAGTGTATCATGTAGTTTCCAGAGGAAAGATATCGTTTTGATCTACACTATAATAATAATTATACGGAGAATTATTGTTTTGAGATATAGAGTTGTATGGTTTTACTCCTATACTTTTGGTGATGCGATTTGTTATTATCCATTTAGTCGGGGGTATATCTTTCTCTGAGGGAGAGTTTTTTTGATCTTGCTCTAATTTTGCATATTGCTCTGAAAATATTTCTTTTATAGGGCTACAATCTCAGAGATCACAGATATATCTGATACTATCATATATTTCTCATCCAGTTTTTGGATCTAGATTCTCAGATTCAGAAGCAATTATCTTTCCATTCTGGAGTATATTTGTCTCTGTGAGGAGTGTCTTGAGCCTCTCTGTCTGACGGTTTTCTGGGAGAGTATACACAGACCATGGACCAACAGAGATGACTATACTACACAGAGCAATACTGGCAGGTATCTGGGCTATGTATTTGTATTTACTCAGTACAAAATACAGCGACACCCCAAGAAGCCACAGACCAAAAACAACTACAAAATATCTGTTTATCGTGATATCATACTGATAGATCCTGAGAGATATAGCATAAAAGAGCATTGCAATTTGGGGTATCACGACGATGGGGAAGTATTTTCTAAATACTTCTACGAGTCGAAATGAGCTACTAAATACCTCAGAAAACATATATACAATATACCCAAAAACTGAGAATCAGATAACAAGCCAGCTTACTTCTCCTGTAGGCCATTGTGAAAAATTTAGGAGGACTTTTACAGTATAGGCATAGAGTATGACAAAGTACACACAAATACATGGGGTAGCTATGTACTTGATAATAAAGGAGAAAAAAGTGTTTTCTACAAATGTGTTTTTTTCGTAGCTCTGCTTCTGGGGAAAATTACTCAGCCCAAAAAGTGGAGCAAATATACTCAGAGCAAATATAGCCCAGTCACCATAGATATCTCCTCGTGGAAATCCTATATCAAAGAGAGTAAACACAGCAGTAATACCTATAGAACCAAGGCTAAAGAGTATTACTCCTACGATCCACGACATCAAAAACACCCTACTAGTTTGATAAAAATAGGAATAATATATAGGACCAGTTGTTTTTTTATGAGTAGTTTTTTTGAGGTAGGGAGCGACAAATACAGTAGCGAGGATTCATATAAATGTAATCAAGAAAAAAATTATACTTTTGAGGTTATCTGTATCGATCTGAAACGTTGTATAAAAAAATACTCAAAATATCAGAGGGAATACAAGTATAGAAGCCTTTTTGTAAGCGACTTCATCTCGTGACTCTACGATCAGGGCTGATGCGACACTCAAAAAGAATGTAATTATCAGAGTAAACACACCACGCACGAGATAAGAACTCATATCGTTATCTAGATCTGAGTGAACAAGAGTGTACAATACACCTGCTAGTATCAGACTGATGATCACAGGGATAGGGAATCTCTTGAAACACTCAGTGAGCTTTGTCTTTATGTTTTCAAGTGAGAGAAAACGGGGAAAATTTTTCATATACGATATATAAAAAAAATACATAGTTTTTATTGTATGTATTTTTTTGAGTTTAGGAATTTTTTGAGTTTTGGGTGAGGTGGTGTACGACTTCTTCTAAGATACCGTTGTCTGAATCATCTGATTCTACGACGTGATCGAAGTCAGTATTATACTGATTCCTTATGCTTGGTTCCTGGTATTCAGATAGTAAGAAGCCTATACGGGTACTAACCTTATCTTTATCAGACATAAGAACGTCTCATAGAGAATCTCATAGTAGGATCTCATGACTTTTTCAAGAGGTAATCTTTTGTGTCTCTGAAGGTATACTTTTCCAGTTCTTCTTTCATATAAATACTCCTTCACTATCTAATCATATACATTTTCCACTATCATTAAATACTAGTTTATTACCGTAAATCCCACTAAATGGTACGCTGTGATGCTCTAGTACTCACTCTATAATATTGCTTATTCCCGCAGAGAAAATAACACTTGGGATATTCCTTTGATTTGCCTTTTTTAAGAAATTAGGAAAATTTTGACGTAGCTGAGTTTCTTGTATTGCATGCTCTGTAACATCTGTCATCATCTCTTGAGTAAGATGGTCTGTAAATACTTTTATTGCTTTGTGATGCCAGTCACTCATATGTTTGTCCCATATTTCTTTTTCCATAGTTTCATCTACTTCTATTGGCCTATAGAAACTGAATAATTCTTTTCTTTCTTGTGTAATAATTTTAGGGATACTTGAACAATTAGAAAACACACTGAATGCAGTCGTGGCTCATGGTTCTCCTGTGGTTATAGTTCTATCGTAATCAGTTACGATACACGTATTTTCTCATGTATATCCTTCTAACATATTTATAAATTTATGAAATAATCACACATATTTTCTATTGCTTTCCTGCGGCAATGATACCTCATCCATGAGCTTGTCTCATAGTTTTTGAGTGCTCACTTACTCTTTGCTACTACAACTCCGTGACAGAGTATTTTGATGCTAAAGTTTTTTTCGGAGTCCTTTTCTTCTATGGTAAATATTCTTTCTCATCCGCGGAGAATACGAGTATCTTCTAGTACATGAAATATCTTTGTAGGTCAGGTAGGTCTTTTCTCTATGAGTCTCTTTTTGAGTGTTTCTTTGAGTTGTTTGTCTTTTCCTAGGAGTATGACACCGATACACCATATCCGACTGGATATATGTCAAGACTCTATTTTTGTTATGATAGAATCTCTCATAATCTCTGGAAGATTTAGAGATCTATGAGTAGCGTTTCGTATATACTCTTTCATATCATATACTTCTAGTGGTCTTCATAGTTCTTTTATAGCTTTTTCTACAAAGTGTTGTCCTCGTGTATTGAGATCCATTTGTGCTCACAGTGTTTCTATTTTCCATCTTGTATTATTGACGTGTTTTGCGATAAACTTTAGGTCTTCTGTTGCGTATATTACCCCCGAACCACGTATCAGAGATTTTATTATACGATGTATTACGAGATCTATATATCTTCGTATAGGAGATGTAAAGTGTGTATAGTTCCTTACTCCTAGGCCTATATGTAGAGTATCTGGGAGATGGTTATAGAAGCTTCTTTCGTTGAGCTTATCATGTCTTTTATAGAGAGAAGTGTTTGCAGCATACTTGGATAGATGTATCCCTGCAATATTGTTAGCAAGAACCATAAAAGATTCTATGATGTTATGAGGGATTTGCTTACTCTGTTCTTGTTCATTGTGCCTTAGAGTTTTTTTTCATAGGGTAACTCTTCTGCCAGTATCTCTATAATCCAAGTCCCCTCACACACTTACTCTATTTATACGTAGTCTATCAGAGACTTCTTTCATCAGATGTAATCTATCGTGATGTTGACTTTCTTGAGTAGTATAGTCATCTGAGAAGCTTTCATAATCATATCTTTTGAGATTTGTGAAATCTGACTCAAAGAAATCATAATTTTTTAAGCGAGCTTCTTCATCAAGTTCTATCTTTACAGACAGTGTGAGTTGATTTTTGTTTTTAATACCATGAGGATCGAGGGAAAGTATGTTGTTTGAAAGCTCTGGGGGAATCATATCAAGTATATGTTCTTTTCTATAGATGCTTGTTGTCCTGTGAAGAGCTTCTATATCGAGTGGAGAAAATGCTGGTATAGCCTCTGATACATCTGATATATGTACCCATACACAGTATCATGCTCGAGTACGCTCTACCCATATAGCATCATCTAGATCTAGAGAAGTTGCTCAGTCTATCGTTATAGCTTCTACTTTCTCACGAGAAACAGCTTGGTCATCGATTCCGTTTTTTAGTATTCTCGATACTTGGTTTTTAGCATATGGACTGTAGTCAGTCTTTATATATGTATCGTTGAATGCTTCTGGTGTGATATGTTCTATGAGTCTCGATTTCAAAAGAATCAATAATAGAGGGTATATTTTTTATATAATACATATTTTAATAAAAAGTCAATATATATTATACAAAAAATTCCTTACTATTTCTCATAATACTTTCCTCTACTTCTGTCGGAGATTCTGATCGTAAATCGATAATTTTTTCTAGGACATATTTGACGTAGAGTGGTTCATTTTCTTGCTTACCTCTGTAGGGACTTGGTGTTAGATAGGGGCTATCGGTTTCTATAAGGATATTTTTTAGGGGGATCTCTGATGCAACTTTTTGGATGCTATGAGCATTTTTGAAGGTTGTTATTCCTCAAAAACCGAGTTTACACTCAGGAGCAAACTCTAGGAGTGCTTGTGCAAATTCCAGGTTTTCTGAGAAACAGTGAAATACAAAGTTTTTGAAATCCTGTTGCCTCAGTACCTCAAATATGTCTGCTCCTGATTCACGGTTGTGTATGACTATAGGAAGACTTAGTTCTCGTGCGAGTTGTATCTGCGCTATAAAAAAATCTTTCTGGAGGGATCGTATATCTGCTGGGGGCATACCTGTTTTGGTAGATATATCTTCGAGCCAATAATAATCCAGTCCACACTCTCAGATAGCGACTATGTAGTTAGAATTATCTTGATAGAGTGACCTAAGTTTTTGTATTGTCGCAGGTAAGTCGTGTTTATAGTTCTGACAATAGGTCGGATGTATCCCGATAGTTGCGTGTACTCAGGAGTATTTTTTTGCGAGATCGACACAGGTCTGGCTCGATGGTAGATCTACTGCAATAGAGTTCAGATCTGTTCCTCATCCATCAAAAAAATCTTGTGTTATAGTCTCAGAGTTCTTTTCACGAGCGAGATAAGGATGACAGTGAGTATCGTACATATAGACAGGAAACTTAGGTATTTTATGAGAAAGGATGAGAGAGTCGTTTCTACGAAACTATACTAAAAGAGTATTCCAGAAGTAGAAAAGAGATAGGTTTCTCCTGACTGATCTGTAAAGTTTGCATTTATGATATTGAGATTTCCTGTTATGGATGGGTCTTTTGAGACGGTGAGCTCTACGAGATCTGTTTCTCCAGAGATATCAGTCGGAGAGCTAAACTCTAGCAGGAGTGTAGTGATACCTGGCTCGTTTGATATAGATGAGAGTGTGGTACCCGGAGAGACTGAGGCCATAGAATCAATAGAAACATTTTCAGTATCATATACGAGTGAGAGTGATAGACTCTTGGTAGCGTATGTCGGTCTCTGGACTCAGAGAATTATTCTCGATCGATCCTCAGAAACACGTCCATATATATCTGCTGTTTGTTCTACTCCATGTATATCTACGACACTTGATTTTAGATATTTTCCTATATTTCCATCGAGTACATACATGTTGATTCCTAGTGCTATAGCGAGGCTGGTCACGATAATAGCAGAGTTCTGGAAAAAAGTATGTTTTTTGTATTTTGCTATGATGTCTTTCATAGTATTGTCTTTTTTGATATAACTATAGCTGTATAGTAAATAAAAGACAGAGAAATGCAACTGCAAAGAGTGGGAATATTGTAATTTGGAGGTGAAAGATATATGTTTTGAGATATTTTATTTGACAAAGTTTGTAAATAAGGATAGTATAATACGAGTTAGTCTTATATAGATTGACTAGCCCGAACCTACTTCACGAGGAAGTATGGGGGAGGTAAAAACCCAATTTTAAGGGGATTTAAATATGACGAAACAAGTTTGTGCTTCACCAAGAAATAAGAAAGCTTTTGCCAATCAAATGGCAATACAAGCCCGACTCGAAAAAAGTCGGAAAAAAGGTGAAAGCAAGTTTCGTGAGGGAGGTAAACGTCTTCGTAATTCAAAGCGAATACGACATTAACTCTTATTTGATTCCTCCTTGCTCCTATTAGGAGCGAGATGAGGAATCGCTGTATTGAAGGCCGGTTTTACCGGTCTTCTTTTTTTTGTAAACAAAACTCACCCCTAACCCCTCTCTTTGCAGGAGAGATAGAGAGAGAGGCCCTGATAAAAATATTATTTGACATGTGATACAATAGCTTTACTATATATATTATAGTTTATTATCTTAGATATATGTTTCATAGATATCACGAGCCCTACGGGGACTATGAAAATAGGCAGGATCCATACCCAGATAACTGGGAAGAACTAGACGATGTATGTGATGGATATCCTCGCAATTTTCACTTGGTGAAAGAACCAGTAGAGAGACTGAGTGGAACTATAATTCAAAGAGGAAGACTCTATAGATCGGGATATCCTCTTCCGGCACAGATTCCTTTGCTTCAGTCGGAGCATAGTATTACTGATGTGGTTTCTCTTGTACCTACTACGGCTTTTCAAGAAAAAGCAGAGGAATATAATTTTCAGGATGTACGGTTTCATGAGTTTCCATTTCATGAGAGGAGAGAACTTACTGCTGAAAGATGTATGACTATAGTAGAAAGTATTATTGATATCAAGAAAAATCCAACACGTAACATATTACTTCATTGAAATAAGTGATCTGTAAGAACTGGAATGGTTGTAGCTATGTATAGAATCCTCACAGGACAAAAAGGCAATCTCGATGCAGCTATCGAGAGTATGAGATACAAAAATATTAATGGCTCGGCGCTCAAAGAAATCGTTACGGAGTACAAGAAGTACGAGTACTAGATCAGTCCATGATCATCGAGTGTATCCAGTATTTTTTCTCAGAGAAGGTTTTTTAGATCTTCTCTTTTTTGTTCTTTGAGTCCATCAATACTTCAGAAATTTTTTATAATCTTTTTCTTGGTAACAGGTCCGATACCAGGAATAGAGTCAAGGATACTTTTTTTCATACTGGAGAGACGTTTGTCTCTATTGAAAGTAATGGCAAATCTATGAGCTTCATCACGAAGAGACTGAATGAGTCTGAGGTGGTCAGAGTCTTTTGATAGAATGATTTTTTTAAAACCTCACCCTCAATCCCTCTCCTGTGAGGAGAGGGATTGAGGAAGAAAGAGTTCTTCTTCACGTTTTGCTATACTCACGAGCTGGAGTTTTTCTAGGTATTTTCTTTGTGTAGTATTGAGTGATTTTTTGAATTCTTCTAGTACCTTTACTACTGAACTCAGTTGTCATTTTCCTCCATCTATGATGATGAGATCGGGAATGTTTTGTAGTTTTATAACTTCTCTCAGACGACGTTCCATGATCTCCTTCATGGATCAAAAGTCATCTATCTTTCATTCGCTGAGAGTTTTGATATTGAACTTTCTGTACTTGGAACTATTTGTTTTTCCATTTTCTATCACACTACGGCTTGCAACTGTATGGGTTCCTGAGAGATGAGATATATCATTACATTCAAAAATTATATTTTTTCAGCTTGCTTGATACCCGAGTATGTCGAGGAGATCTAGCATGGTTTTTTTTGTGAATCACTTGGTAGAGAGGGAGGCAAGATGTTTTTTGTGTGCGTATTCGTAGGTATTTTTGTAACAGAGTTTGAGGATATCGAGTTTTCCTCATATCTTTGGGATTTCAGTTTTTATTTCTGGAGAGAGGTTTTTTAAAGGGAAAGGAATTACAAATATGGGTTTCCTTTTTTCGTAATTCTGTGCAAACCTCTGTTCTACGAATGTTGCGAGTATTTCTTCCTTATCTTCTTCTAGTGGACTTTGTATTTCATGATTGAAAAATCACATAATTTTGCTATCGCGTATTTCTATACACCCTACGTAATTTTTTTCATATTTTTGGAGTATATTTACTACATCGAAATCCCCAGAAACAAAGTCACGAACGATCTGATGTTCTTGGAGAGATCTGAGTGAATCGATATCGTATTTTGTCTTTGCTGCTTGTTCGAATTTGAGCTCAGATGCCAGGGATTTCATATCTGATTCGAGTTTGGTTATGACTTCTGAGATATCTCATTTGAGGAATTTCTTAATATCTTGTATTTTCTCTTTATATAGTTGCTCTACTTCCTCTTCAGTGACTACCTTTCATTCGTGAGTATGGTTTTTGAATATGTATTTATCCAGGTTGTATTGTTTTCCTGTACGGAAAAAATGTATCCCATGACATCCATATCAGAATATTTTTTTTGCGAGCCTGAGTATGTTGAATACATATGGTCAGTTGGTATAGGGACCGTAGTAGGTTCCTGTTTTTGATTTGATACGGGTTCTCAGGATCTTTGGAAACTTTTCTGCTGTGATTTTTATGTAGAGATAGTTTTTGTCGTCTTTGAGGAGGACGTTGAACTTGGGCTTTTTTTGTCCAACGAGCGTATGTTCGAGTATGAGACTCTCTGTTTCGGTATTGGTCATGATAGTTTTTATATCTACTATCTGCTCTACCATCAGTTTTTTTGCAAAGTTGAGTTTTGATTTTCCACTAAAGTAACTATTGACCCTACTTTTGAGATTTACAGATTTTCCTATGTAGATGATCTCTCCAGATTCGTTAAAAAACTGGTAGATACCAGGGGAGTTTGGGAGGTTTTTGAGGATGGTTTTTATGTTATGAGCTTTGAGCATGTATGTATCGAAGTTAATAGAGTTTGCAAATGTAATCAGAAAACATAGTATACTTTCTAACAAGGTTGAAAATCTTTAAATGAGTTAAAGATCCTTTGTTATTAGGAGGAAAGATGTACTTTCTACCGAGAAGCATAGACGACTTGATCATTTCAAGTCTTTCGATAGGTTTCATTTTAGCAGGAGTCTCTGCGTAAATCTATCGATAAAATAAGAAGCATCTCTATTAAGGGGGGCTTTATTCTTGTCTCAGATCTATAGTATACTCATCTTCAAGAGGTTCTGGTTTGTGGATATGTTTTCATTCTTTATATGGGTCTTTGACTCATTTTTTGTCGAGATAATCCTCTACGACATCCCCGAGTGTGTGCATGAGCAGTTCAAAACGATCTTCTTTTTCTTCGGGTTTTGGGAAGAGAAAGGGTTCTATCTGATCAACAGCTTTGTAGGGAGAAAAAGCATTTTCTATAACAAGTGTTTCTTCTCCAAACTTATGAATCAGTATATCTCACTTGTTAAAAATAGTATCCCAGATACGATGTTTATCTATTTCTATTCCTTCGATACTATCATATCTCACACTCTCGAGATTAGTCTTGAGGAGTGACCATTCGAGGTCGTATATCCCGTCATCGGTGATGATCCAAGCATCATTGTACCAATTAAATATGTCATAGATCACTTTTATAAATACAAATATCAAGAGTATTTCAAGTATATAAAATGGTATCGCTCACTGAATCGCAAAAGAATGATAGTATAAAAATACAGGAATAAATACTCAAAAACTCATCCAAAGAATAAGTTTTCCCAAGATCACAAAAACATGTTCATGAACTATTGCCTGTATTTGTTGTCATTCAGGAATATATTTTTTGAAAAATGAGTTTTTGTGTCCCATAAAGATTATAATTTTATATCTATTCCTACTGGGCAATGATCGCTTCAGAGTACCTGACTACGGATAAATCCGTCTCTAAGTTTGTTTTCTAAACTCCCAGAAATCAAGAAATAATCTATCCTCCAGCCTACGTTACGAGCCCTGGCTCCTGCTCTGTAACTCCACCACGTATATTGGTCCTCTAAGTTTGGAGATACCTGTCGAAACGTATCTACAAACCCTGCATCTACATAGTTATCCATTCATTCACGTTCTTCATCTGTAAAACCTGCACTTCTGGTGTTTTGTTTTGGTCTTGCGAGGTCTATTTCTTTATGTGCGACGTTGAGGTCTCAGCAGGCAATAACTGGTTTTTTTGCTTCGAGCCATTTGAGGTATTGTAAAAATGCCTTATCCCAAACCGTGTGTCTGTAGGAAAGTCTTGCGAGATCGTCTTTTGAATTAGGAGTATAAACAGTTACAAAAAAATACTCCTCAAACTCGAGTGTTATGACTCTTCCTTCATGATTTTCTAGGAGTGTTTCATCTACGAAATCTACAGACTCATGATCGAAACTATCAGAGGGTATCCCGTAACTTACTGAGAGAGCCTCTTGTTTTGAGAGTACAGCTGTACCCGAGTATCCTGGTCTCTGGGCTGGGTTCCAATACTGAAAATACTCAGTTGACTCTAGAGTCTCTTGGTCTTTTTTTGTGAGTTGATCTGGTCTTCCTTTGGTTTCTTGTATTCCTATCAGATCTGGAGATTCTTCTGCCAGATACTCGAGAAATCATTTTTTTATACAGGCTCTGATTCCATTTACGTTCCAAGATATAGCTTTCATAGGTGTTTTATGTTTGTTATAATGTAGTTCTTATTCTAAGAGCAAAGAGGCAAAAGTAAAGATTTACAAGTAAGCTTTTTTCAATACATTTTATGTATTATTTTTAAAACAAAATTTTTATGAAAAAAATAGCTTGGATAGGGACATGAGTGATGGGAAATGCTATGGTACAGCATATCATAAAAGCATGATATGAAGTCTATGTGTATAATAGAACCCAGTCAAAGACAGATAATCTCGTAGCAATGTGAGCTACATACCTAGACTCTATAGCAGAAGCCGTGCAAAAAGCAGATATAATTTTTAGTATTATTGGGGATCCGAAAAATGTTCGTGATACGTATTTTTGAAGTGGATGAGTGCTCGAGAATATCTCTAGTGAAAAAATAATCGTAGATATGACTACAACCGAGCCATCTCTGAGCAAAGAAATATATGAAGCTCATAAAAACTCTCTGGATGCACCAGTATCTGGAGGAGACACTGGAGCTATAAATGGAACACTTTCTATCATGGTTTGAGGTGACAGAGAAGTATATGATGAGATATATCCACTTTTTGAGTTAATGTGAGGGACTATTGCCTATATAGGATGAGCTGGAACAGGGCAGGATACCAAGATGGCAAACCAGATAGCCATAGCAGGAAATACTATCGGTATGACTGAGAGTCTGCTCTACGCAGAGAGAGCTGGTCTGGATCTCGAAGCTACTATGAATATCCTCTGTGCTGGAGGTGCCTGTAGCTGGGGGTATCAGAACCTTGCTCCGAGAATACTGGAAGAAGATTTTGAAACCTATTTTTTTATCAAACACTATGTAAAAGACATGGGAATAGCCCTCTGAGAATGTGAACGTATGAATATCACGCTTCCAGGTCTTGAGCTCGTACATGAACTCTACACACGTATGATGGATAAGTGAGAAGGGGACCTCGGGATGCAGTCCCTGATAATAGAGCTCAAGAGGATGAATGAAAAGTAGCTTGATTTCTCCTAGTTTTCTCTATAATATTTACTCGTAAAATTACTTAGTAAATATAGATATACCTATGTCGAAACAACATGATAAAGAAGAAATACTCGAAGAAGAACTGACTGAGGAAGCAGAGCACGAAGCAGATGTATTTGAAGAGCAAGAAGAGATCATAGAGCAGCAGCAAGAAGAGATAAAAAAAGACGAAGGACAAATAGCGAAACTCAAAGATGCTCTAGCCAGAAGTCAGGCAGATTTTGAAAACTTTAAAAAAAGAACTGAAAGAGACAAAGGGGACATGGTGTTCTTTCTCAAATCAGATATATTTCAAAAAATCCTCCCAAGAGTCGATGATCTCGAGAGAATTCTAAAAAATACTCCTGAGGATATGCAATCAGGAGCTCTCTATGAGTGAGTCGTATCTCTCCAAAAATCTCTTCTAAAAGACTTGAAGTCACTCTGAGTTACGTCTTTTGATTCTATTGGCACAGAGGTAAACCCAGATCATCATGAGGTAATGACTCAGGTTCCTGGGGAAGAGGGAATTATCGTAGATGAATTTGAGAGGTGATATATGCTCGGTGACAGGGTCCTCAGAGTTGCAAAAGTTGTTGTTGGAAATGGTCAATAAAAAAAGAAGAATTATCCTTCTTTTTTTCTTATATCTCTTGAGCTTGTTGTATGAGTAGATCACTATCGAGCCAGAGTATAACGTCTAGATGTAGTGGTGCCAGTCCTAGTTGGTCTGATATCTGAGCATAAAAACTCTCTATAGTTTGGTTGGGGTCAGAGTTGAGTTCTCTGTATATTCGCTCGAGTCTCGAGTCTATGGGAATAGGGATTTCTGATGGAAAAGAGATGAATTCTCCGAAGTGAATTCTGGCTGCATATCCAAACATCTTTACAGTAAAAACGATTGTTTTTGCATTTTTTGACTGTTTCATACTCGTAGAGAGATCATCCCTGAGGAGGGACATATCCCTATAATACATCATCTGTTTGGAAAATACCTGAGGGAGGAAATTCTCTGCCCTCAGGAGTCGTTTGATTTTTGTAGCAAAGAGTCGTTTGTTTCCTGTTGATCTTGGGAGGAAATCGAGAAAGAACTCGTGGATATCACTTGTTTGTTTGAACGGGACTTTTCCAGCTTCGAGAGAAAATTCTTGCCAATAATCCTCTCATTTACTAGAGAGTTGATAGCATATGAGGCTATTACTCAGTACGAGAGGAATAAATATTTGTTTATTTGAGAGGTGGAGATAGAGGTCTTTGAGAGCTTTGAACATAGGGTCATTTTGCTCTAGACTTTCTATCTGGGATATATCGTAGGTATCTTGTATTATTTTGAGGAGTTTCTCCATGCTATATATATGTATTTAGGCACGTAGTATGTTTGGGCTGCTTATAGATATAGATTGCTCTGTTTCTTTGTCACGAGTTTCATCATCGTTATCTTTTTCTTCTTCTTGCTTCTCTTCTACTCAGATATTGAGTTCTTGTATCTTTTCAAATACTTCTGCTTCTTTGAGTTTCTGAGTGAGTATACTATCAGCCAGTTTTTCTTCAAAAGCTTGTCTTGTTTTTGGTCCGAGTATCCCAGCTCAGATATCAGAAGTTGTTTGGAGTAGTCCTGTATCTATTTGCAGAGCTATAATACTATTTTTTGTTTTTACTCCAAATATGGCTGTATCTTTGTGATCAAAGTATCCGAGCTCTCTAAGAGTTACCTGGAGTTCTCTGACTCTTGGAGATATCTCTCCATATGAGGATTCTCCTATTTCTAAGAGTTTTTCTTGTGCTTGGAGTTCTGACTCTTGAGTGAATTCCTCTAGAAGTGCAGTGAGTTCTTGTTTTTCTACTTCTGCTTCTATGTATGCTTGGTAGGTTTCTTTGAGTGATTTTCTGGTTTTTGGTCCAAATACTCCAGCTCCTAGATCATCTACTCCTGAAACTATATCATTCTCTACTTGGTATTCTAGTATACTCCCTTCAATACTATTATAATCTTGTGTTATTTTTCCGTCATAGAGGGAGAGTTCTATGAGTATTTCTTGGAGTGTTTGTATGTCTTTTTCTCCACCCAACGCTTGGTTAAATACTCTCAGATTTTGTTTCATCTTTTCTTCTACAGTGAGTTCGCGGACAAACTCTCAATTTTTGTATTTTTTTGAGAATGCACTTCTGGTTCTCGCTCCCCAGTATCCAGCTCCGTAACTATTTTCGTTTTGCATGAGTCCATTTTCTATCTGAAAATTGTAGACGATATCTATAATCTCAGAATTATATACTCCATCAATAGCTCAGCTGTAGTGACCTGTTTCCAAAAAGAGTTCTTGGAGTTTTTTTACTCAGCTTTGTGCTGATCATTTCCCCAGAGGAGTATAGAAAACTCAGGTATTTTTCTTGAGACTGTTTGTAGCCCAAAGAGGTGAGGGAATAGTATGGTAGTTCAGAGTGACTCCTCTACTTGGAGCGATAACGGATCATTTTATCTTTCTTTTTCCCCAATACATAGCTCTTCTAAGTCCTTCTTCTCCGTGCCCCATCCAAACATCTATACGGTCATGTTCATATCATCTTTTTCCTGCAGGTACGATCGCACCACCCCTATCGGTTACTTCACCTACTCCGAGGCCTTCGAGATATATCTTGGTTCCAAAACTATATTTTCCTGGTGCAGCGAGCATTCCTGAGAAGACTTTTCTTCCTGAAGCCCCAGCAATTCATTGACCGTTGAGGATTTTTTCTTTTTCATAATCTCACGTGATATAGTACTGTTGATTTGGAAGAGGGGAGTAGTAGGCTGTCACGACAAAGTACCCAGTATCAGAAGCAAATACTGATGATGGGATACTTCCACAGAGAATACTTATAACAACTATAAAAGATGATATTTTACGTAGCATGTTTTTTTGTTTTTATTTTTGTAACATACTTATCCTATCATAGATAGGTAGAAATATCAGGGTTTTGCTACAAAAAAAGAGAAGAATTTATATTGACTTTCTTCTCTTTGGAGGAGTGGAATATATGTTTAGAGATTTTGCGCTATATACTCCAGTTTGAGTTGCAGTAGAGAGTTTTCTATACTTGGAAGTATTTTATTTATATCTTGAGCGAGCTTTTCTTCGAGAGAGTTTGAGTTTTTGTTTTGTTTGAGGGCTATTTTCTCTATAGCTGCTCTGAGACCGAGTATCGTTGAGTTGAGTTTCTTTCTCTGTTCTCAACTGAGCGCTACTAGAGTTGTATCTGGAGTAGAAAATACAGGAGTAGTGGTTTCTGGTTCTGCTTCTATTTTTATTTGATCTGATGTATCTAGTGTAGGGCTATAGTACTCGAAGAGAGCGGATTTTGTTTTGTTCCCAAAATGTCCAGCTCACCAGTCATCTCTATCTTGTATTACCCCTATCTTTTTTTGTAATTCTATCAGTGGGGTTTCTATAGAGCTGTATTTACCATCTATCTTTCAGCTGTATTCTCAGAGTTTTTGCATGAGTTGTTGCAGCTCACGTATATCTGTAGAATCTGATTCTGGAGAGACTTCGAGGGTTCCATAGTCGAGTATGATTTGTTGCTCGTTTGAGTGAGAAGGTCACTGAAATTTTCAAAAATCCTCTTTTTCCTCTTCTACCAGAGGAGAAGGGATCTTGTAAATATTTGCAAGTGCTCTGGTGGTTTTGTTCCCGAAGTATCCAGCCTCAATATGATCTCTACTGGGAATAATTCCAGATGATACTTGGAAGTCTATGAGTGACTCTTTGATAGAGTCGTATTCTCCATCTACTGGACCACTATAGAGTTCTGCTTTTGTAAATATTTCTTGGAGTCTTGTTACTTCCTTGGGACCTGACTCTGGATTTACTTTGAGATTGACGATATTTCCTATTTGAGATTCTCCAAATTGGATAGTATTTTCACTTTCTGAGGGAACTATTTTTCCTGTTATAGTTCTGACTCCCCAGGCTCTTGCTCTTTGGAGTCATTCTTCTCCATGCCCCATCCGGATGTCTATACAGTCATGTATACATTTTCCTCATCATCCTGCCTGTCGTATGGCTCCACCTCTGTCTTGGACCTCTGCGATACCGAATCCTTCGAAGTATATCTTTGTTCCAAACGGGTAGTTAGAGGGGGCTGCGAGCATTCACTCAAAAACAGCTTTTCCAGAAGCTCCATGTGTTCCTTTTCCATTGACTCGTATCTCACGAGCATAGCTCCCGTTGAAATAACTACTCTGCCCTGGGAGGGGAGAATAGTAAGCAGTAACGATAAATGATTGTTCGTTTTGAGCTGCTACTCAGGCACTTTGCCCAAGAAATAATAAAAAACTCAGAGTCAAGATAATGCATTTCAGCATGTACCACATAATGTATTTTTACGTGTAAAACCCGACAATTATACATAATAGTTGTATAATACAAGTTTATCTCTTTTGTATTCACATATAATTCACATGGGGGATCATATTTGACTTCTTTATTATTATAATTATATATAATTAAATTTTTGATAAAATAACTATGTCCTCAAACAAAGTATTGTATATTCCGTGATTTCGAGAAATAAGGGATAAGAGAAGCCCAGGAAACAAACTGGAAGAGTATTGTAAGTCAGAAGGAGTAGGATTTGAAAGAGTGATATTGCCTGGAGATGTAGACTCTGGTGATGACTCTCTTTTTACGATGTCTTGAGTTGAGGATAGAGTAAATGATGTTCTTTCATCTCAGAGAGATACTTGTAAAATAGTCTCATATTCTTTCTCAGCGTTTCCTACACACAAAACTCTTTTATTGTACGCTGAAGAACTTCGTGATAGAGTAGAGAAGGTTTTATTTCTTCATCCAGTCAAGGATCCTCTATACTCTGTTACTATGATGGATTGGGTTTTTCGTCAGGGAGAATGAAAGCCTCGTAATAAGGAATATTTTATAGAATGAGACCCTCAAGGTAAATTTGAGAATTTGATAAGACACTGGAAATGAGATGCTAAGAAATTCCAAGCAGATCTACGTGAACATACCGATTATATCCATCAGAAATATCCTCAGTTTCTTGGAGAAGAGCATTTATTATTTGATTTCTATAATGCTGTGCTACACAATCACTCAAAGTGTCCTATAGATACTTTTGAGAATGAGCAGGATATCATTACATATCCTACAGAAAATATATGACAATGACAGAAATCAGCTGCTAGAGCTGCTGCGAAACATATCCCAAAACTCACAGGAGAACAGATATACAAACTCGTTTCTTAGTATTCTATTCTTGTATTCTCTTTTTTCATTTTCAAGCCACGGATTTCTTTCGTGGTTTTATTATTCTTTCCATTTATAAACCTGATGATCTCTGCTATATTTCACTCAGACAGACCAATAGTTGAGTGGTTGTTTGAAATGTAGTAGATATAGCGAATGACTTCTTTCTGGAGTAGGGGAGAGAGCGTGTTGAACTCTGAGATAACAAAGTACTTTTTATCTCACAGAAACTCCGAAACTTCATGGTCTATATGCTTTTTTATATCTTCAAAATATGAAAATATGTTTGAAAGATTTCCCTTGTAATTTGTATTTATTTCACCAAACTGTGGGAGTATATGGAGTCTGAGTTTGTTACGAGTGATATCAGTATTACTATTACTCGAGTCAATAAAATACTTGAGATTATTTTCGTCGAGGTATTTTATGATATCTTTTTTTTCTAGATGTAGAAGTGGTCTGAGAATATTTCCCGAAGACTCAGTCATATTAATCAGTCCTGTGAGTTTGCTGCCTCTGACCAGATTAAAGAAAAATGTTTCTATCTTATCATCGAGATGATGGGCTGTCAGTATGTATTGAGAATCGTAGATATTTGCCACAGCTTCAAAGAACTGGTATCTCTTTTCGCGAGCGAGTTCTTCAAAACTCTTGCTCGGATAGAGTTTTTGAATCTTCTCAAAATCACACTCAGCGACCTCTACCTGGAATCATTCCTTTTCCCCCAGATCAACGAGAAACTGTTCTTCTCTATCTGTTTCTGGGCGAGTTTTGTGGTTGAAATAACAGACTACAATATCATTTCTGTAACTGGTTTCTAGGAGTTTGTACAGCAAAAACATACTGTCTGGTCAGGTAGAACAGGCAAGTATGATCTTGTCGTCTGGAGATAGGTACTGTTTCAGAAATATTTCTAAATTGATGTCCATGTGGAAAAGTATTATATATTTGAGTACTACTATAAAGTATGTTAGTATAAACTCAAGCTAAATACTACAACATGTCCAAAGAAAAAGATTTTTTCCGTGAACTGATGAGACTCCTTGTTTCGAGTTCTATTTATATACTTATGTGAATAGTTGCTTTGTATATATCCTATATGACACTGTTTTTGTGTTACAAGGTTGTCTTTTCTATTTTTATACATATGTCTCAGCTCGGGGATACGACACAAGCAGGGCTTGCTACGGTAGGGAAAATGAGTATTACTTTGACAGAAGAAATACTCAGTGTTGTAACGATCATACTGGTACTCGTAAAATCATTTAAGATATTGGTATGGTACTCAAAACATCATCATATCGCTATAAAAGACCTGGTGGAGATAGCGATTATTGCACTGATTATGGAGGTTGTATTTAATTTCTGAGTTCATTCACTGGCTATTAACTGGCTCTTTGCTGTTTTTGGGATAGGGCTTCTGATCGTATATGCGATGTTTCCGTATTTTAGGAGAGAGAATCACAAGAAATAGATATTGCTTTTTTTTTAAAATAATTATAAATAACTCTAATATTTTTTTAGAGTTATTTATAATGCGTAGTTACACTGTTTTTCCAGATTTAGGAGAAAAAATACGAAAGACTTGATTATTAGAAAAATTTCCTGAATTGAATAATAAGCCTTTCCCTGGATACTTTTCAAACGACGATTTATATGGTGAGTTGGGAGAAAATTTTCTAAATCTACCAGATTATGTGAGGACTGTCATATCTAAGACAATCAGTAATCCACACAACTGGATTATAGAGGAAAAAGTAGACAAGGGAGGGGATTTATTTTGAAATATACAAAAAATAATTCCAACTGAGCAAACAGATATTGCTATCGGTAGTTGATTCTTACTTCCTGTCGATGAAGAATTCGATAGCCTTGAATTACAAAAATTTTCCGAATATGGTTTTTCCTCTATCATTGAAATGATTCTTTCTTTATCTGCTTACAGGTATAGAGAGGTTTCTGAAATGAAAAGAGAGGAGTATTCTTGGGTGAACTCTCAAGGGATAAAAAATATCTTTACTGCTTGTATTCATGGAGACCCTAAGTTTTATCAATATAAAGAGGTAGTAGAGTGAGATGTATATAGCCCATATCAGATTTTGGTATGATTCTCTCCACGACAACTCGTTGGAATAATGTCTCAGGTATATCACTCTCATGAGCTCTGATTCTTTTCAACGTTTTTTAGATATGCAATGGAACTATGAGTTCTAGATGAGATAATGTGAAAAGATGGAAAAAACTTTTATCAATGGGAAAAAGAACTCCCATCTGCTTTATGAAACTATGCAGATGCTGGTCACTGAGACAACTATATGGATAACTCAGAGTTTTTATTTCGTACAAGTATTCCTATTTGATGAAATAGTGAGATAAAAAATGTACATACACATACTTTTGCTCCCTGATTTAGAAATGAAGATGGTAGTACATACTATGAGTTCAGAATTTGAAATAATAAAGAGTTACATATATACAACGCACATACAAAAAGCGTAGATATAGTTTTTTACCCAGAAGATTGTAAGAATTTATTACAGTGAATTCTTCATCAGTGTGCACATGGACATGGAAGAACCTCTAAGAGTCAGATTGTAAATTTAGTAAAATTTTACCATTCTGAAGATTATCAGAAACGAAAAGGAGAATTAAGCCTATAACTCCCCAAACACTTCCACACTATCATCCTCAGCAAGCTTGTTGAGGATTTTTTTATGACACGATTGGCACTCGTGCTGTATCATCCGTCATTTATTTTTTTTGTGATCTTTTCCTACTGGTTTCATGACCCCATGACACTCACTCGCTCTGTCTCCTGGGAAATCTCTATCTAGGTGTTTGGAATACAAGCAGAAAGGACAATGGTTTCTCGCACTTCAGCTGGGATGTTTAGAGACTTGTTGCTTACAGTTTTCGCAGAGAAATGTTTCATTTTTCATGATAAATCCCATAACCTATTTTTTATATGAAGCTTCTATAAGTTTTGCAATTGCGTAGTCTTTTTTTGTGAGAGTGTTTCACACGTCATGTGTGGTTGTCTCGATTGTAACATATTTATAATCATGTAATTTGATATCTGGATGATGATTGCTTATCTCAGCTATGTTTGCTACTTGGTTTACGAAATCGAGAGCTTTTTGAAAATTCTGGAACTCAAAAGTCGCTGACAGAATATTTTCTTGCTCCAAAAAGTATTTCATACTACGAAGCAATAATATAAAAGATAACTCCCACAACTGAGAGAATCATTCCAACGAGCCAGAGACGAAAAACTACGGTTTCTTCTGACCATCCTACTGCTTCGAGATGATGGTGAAATGGAGCTATTTTAAATACTTTTTTTCCTTTACGAAGTTTCTTGCTGGTGAGCTGTATGATAACAGAAAGCGTTTCGAGTATGAAAATAATTCCTACTATGATAAGTATCGCTACAGTATTTGTCAGGAGTGCCATAAGCCCGAGATTTGCTCACAGAGCCAGTGAACCGACGTCTCCCATGAAGAATTTTGCGGGTTTAATATTGAACCACAAAAACGCAATGAGTGCTCCACATATACTCACACAAAGAGTAGAGAGGAGAAAGAGTCCCTGATCATAAGTGATAAACCCGTATACAGCATAGGAGAATAATAGGAGTCCTCCAGCGAGTCCATCGAGTCCGTCAGTGATATTGACACTATTTGCTGCTCCGATGATGATGAACATAAATAGGGGTATGAAGAGTATTCAGAGTTCTATTCCTGGAATGTAGGGAAGTTGCAGGAGTACTTCTGACCATCAGAGTTTGTCGTAGAACCACCATGCTCCGAGTCCTGAGAAGAGGAGTAACCATATCATCTTAAACCTGGCAGATATTCCTTTTGTTTTTCAGATCCCCTTTATATTCATCCAGTCATCTATCCCTCCTAGGAGTCCTACGGTAAAGAGGGTAAAGAGTGAGAGGTATGTCTCTTGTTGGTTGAAGAGTGAGTTGTTGGTGAGGCCTATTTTTTGGAGTATGATACTCATAAATACCATGAAAAATACCGTACCAAGTATAACAGCTCATCCCATAGTTGGAGTTCCTGCTTTTGCTGAGTGGAGTTTAAAAAACTCAAATGCTTTTCCGATAGTTGCATTTTCACGGATCTGTTTCCCCATTTTTGCGTACTGCAGCAAACGGATATAGCTGGGGGTTATGAGAAATCAAACGAGAAATGTTGCGAGTCAAAAACCAAATATCTGTACGAGATTGCTGTCCACAAAAATACTTCAAGAGAATAATACTCTTAGTCTATAAACATATAATTCTTTGTAAAGAAAAAACAAGGTAAAAGAGTTTTTATTTTTTTTGGTTTTGTATATCCTATAGAGTAAACTATAGACTAAATATCTAAAAATATGAAACTTACCAAGGCTATTATCACAGCTCTTCCAGAAGAAGCCGATCTCATAGTAGAGAAATACAAACTTAAGCAAGAGATCACGAAATGATTTATGACAATATATACTGGAGAGAGGCAATCAGATGATGGAGAAAAAGAGACTATTATACTCTGTCTCTGTGGTGTAGGAAAGATATATGCCACAATGGCAATGACTTATCTGTGCGAGAACTATCAACTCGAAAAAGTAGTCAATATCTGAGTTGTGGGAAACCTCCTGTGAGACGCGATGCAGGTGGGGGATGTTATTATTCCAAATACTTTTTTGCAACACGATGTATACATCCCTGACTTTCTTGATGAGTTGAGTTATCTGAGGGATCCTATTTTTTTGGAATACGCTATCTGAGAAAACTATGACCTGAAGAAGTTTTCTCTGAGACTCAGTGGTATATGTGTTACGGGAGATCAGTTTATCGATGATCCTGAAACTATAGAAAAACTTGCACAAGACTATGGAGCAGATATAGTAGATATGGAAGCCTACGCAATTTTGAGTGTCGCAAAAAACTACGATATACTCGATAAATGTGTTACGATAAAATCAGTATCTGATGGAGCTGATAGTGAAGCTGCAAAGGACCATAAGGATAACTTGTCATTTGCTATGGAAAACGCGATTGCGATTTTAGATTTTACTCTATAGAAAATATATTATGAAAAAATACCTACTTGCTTTGATAGCACTTATATCTATGTTTTGAGTATTTTCGGTATATGCAGCTGAAAAAGGAGAGTTGTTTCCTGTACATAACGGACAGCTTGTAGCTGGAAATATCATGCTCGAGTATACTGAAGGGAGAGTCTTTCGTTATAAAGAATGACTCGTTGATAGAATGCTCATACAACTAACAAACGCAAGAGAACCACAAGGAGAAAATAGATCTTTTTATAATGCTTGGGTACAAAACAAAGCCACATGAGAGTTCATAGATCTCGGTCCTATGGAAAAAACAAGAGATAACGCATTTGAGGGAGAACTCAGAAGAGGGACAGATGATATAACAGGTTTTAACTATCTGATTATAACTCTCGAGGCAAATGATGGAGATGCTTCCAAGGGAGTTCACGTGTATGAATGAGACATACTTGATACGACACTAGAGTATATTACAGAATTACAAGAAAATGAGCAAGCAGAAAGACAACCTATTATTGATCTCGTGAAAAAGAGACTTGGAAACATCCCAAATAAGACAAAGCTTTCTATCCAAAAGAAACTCCTTCCTATCCGTCAAAAAGTTATCAATTCAGCTCGTGACAATGACTATAAGATACAAGTTTTATATTTTCTTGATATTATCAGGGACGCTGTGAGGTTCTAGATATTTTCCAGATACAAAAAAAAATACTTTCTAAAATTTTAGAAAGTATTTTTTTTGTAATTATAGACTATGTGTATTTTTCAAAAAATACTTGCTCTTCAGAAACTCAGAGAGACTTGAGTTTTTCTTGGCATCCTTCTATCATTGCTGGGGCTCCACAGAGATAGTATTCTTGGTATTGTTTTACCGTGTTTTCTGTGAGAAAATCAGTAACATATCACTTTTGGATCATTCCCTGAGCCTCATCTCTACTCACTACGAGATGATAATAAAACGTATCAGGGTATTGTTCTTTGAGTTTCTGAAACTGTTCTAGGTAGAAGAGGTCTTGCATATATCTGACTCCAAATACGAGTTGATACTTTTCTCATGTTTTTTTAGCCAGACCATGGATGATATGATTATAGAGTGGCACGAGTCCAGTCCCTGTTCCGAGGAACGCTTTGTTGTAGGGTGTATCCTTTAGGAGGAAATGTCCAGCTGGACCAACACACTTGAAGTTATCTCAGACCTCAGCATCACATAGAGCTATACTTCCACCTCTTCCATTATTTTGAGTATCCCATCTTTTTATGATGAGAATAATAGTCCCATTGTCGAGTATCTCGAGTATCGAATAGGATCTCCCACCTATCTCTGGAAGTATAAAAGTGATAAATTGTCCTGGGAGCATTTGTACCTGTTTCCCCATATCGTAATGGAGTTCAAATACGTCTTTTGTCAGAGATATTTTTTTGGTGAGTTGTATTTCAGTAAGTGCCATGAGTATAAGAAATAAAAAATAGAAAATAACAAATAAAAATTCATACCGAGATTTTTATCTCGCTGGTGAACAAAGTATAATCGAAAAAATATATTTCTCAAACTCAAGCACTATGAAAAAAATACTTGTCAGTGGATCGAGCGCTTTTGACTACAATCTCAAATACGACGGGGTTTTTAGAGAACAGTTTCCTTCAGGGGATATCTCTCAGGGGATCAATATGTCTCTTTTGACTCCTGAACTAGAAAAGACTTTTTGAGGGACAGGACTCAATATATGTTATAACCTTGCTCTTTTATCAGAAGACCCTATCTTGATATCTGCTATTGGGGGAGATATGATTTTTGATGGAATCATCGAAGAAAAAGTAAATTTGAGTTATGTTCATAGGGACAACATGATGCTCTCTTCGAGTGGATATATTGTATCTGATGCAGAGTGAAACCAGATGTCTTTTTTCTACCCTGGAGCGATGCAAGAGTGACAAAAGTCTACCATAGAATACGTAAAAGAAGATATAGGATATGCTATAGTCTCTCCAAATAATAAACAAGCGATGATACAACATATTTATGAACTCTGAGATAGATCTGCACGTGTATTTTTAGACCCTGGACAGCAGATAACGAGATTTGAAAAAGATGAGCTTTCTCCTCTCTTTGATAGAGCCAATTACCTTATCGTAAATCAGTACGAGTATCGTGAACTCATGCAAAAAGTAGAACTCGATGAACAGGAACTCAAACTCAAGTTTGAAAAAATTATTGTGACATACGGGGCAGAAGGATCGCAAGTTATTGATACTGAGAAGACCCTTCATGTCCCGGCTATACTTACTGATGATATCGTAGATACTACCTGAGCAGGAGATGCCTATCGCGCGTGACTCATAAAATGACTTTCTCTCAAATATGACTGGAAAACTAGTATGCAAATAGGAACTATACTTGCTTCTTACTGTGTTCAGCATCACGGATCTCAAAATCATTTTTTTAATCTCTGAGTAGTGATGGAAGATATGAAACAAAAATTTTGAGTTGAGGTTGATCTATATAGAGGGAGGGGATAGTTTTCTTAGTCAAAAAAATAATTGCGTATCTCTCTAAACTCTTATACTAAGAGTATAATTTTTATACTTCTATTGCTATGTCAAAAAAGATCTATCTCATCGATGCCAATTCGTTTATTTACCGTATGTTTTTTGCTCTCCCTGAGTTCTCGACAACTGATGGGAGAGTGGTAAATGCAACTTTTGGTATGGCCAAGTTTTTTACGGGACAGATGGTGAAAGAAAAGCCAGACTATGTCGTGTTTATAAAAGATGCAAAATGAGATAATTTTCGTCATGAAATCTATAAGGAATACAAGGCAACCCGTGAACGTATGCCAGATAACCTCAGATCTCAGATAGCAGATATAGAAAAGATGGTAGAAACTATGGAGATGGATATCATAGAGATATCGTGATACGAAGCAGATGATGTGATAGCAACACTGGCAAAAAAACTCGAATCAGAGAGTAATGATGAAATATATATACTTTCTGGAGATAAGGACCTCTATGCGCTGACGAGTGAACAGGTGAAGATATATGATACACAAAAAAAGAAAATATCAGGACCAAAAGAAACCAGAGAAAAGTTCTGAGTAGATCCAAAGTATGTCACAGACTACCTTGCAATATGTGGAGATAGTTCTGATAATATTCCTGGAGTCTCTGGGATAGGTCCAAAAAAAGTAGAAGTGTTGGTCAATGAGTTTGGAGGAGTAGAGAAGATATATGAGACCGTTGATCGTATAGTCTCTGGAGAACTCTCTCCCGATGAGGTATCTCCCGAAGCACAAAAAATCTTCAAGGGAAAAACTTTTGAGAAAATTATAGATGGGAGAGAAATGGCATTTTTGTCCAAGAGACTTGCAACACTCGAGTGCAATGTCGATGTATCAGACTTTCGACTTGATAACTATAGTTTTTCTCCAGAGAGTATTATAAACGAAGCATCTACTGACTTCTTTCAAGAACTCGAGTTTCACTCACTGGTTCCGAGAGATATCAAAAAAGAAAAACGGCAGGATGTGGGGAGAACGGTAAAGATCGTATGAGATGATAGTTGACTCGATGAATTGCAGTTAAGTATCTGAGAAAAACATGAACTAGTCCTCGATACAGAAACAACAAGTATCTCAGTTCATAGTGCAGAACTCGTAGGAGTCAGTATTCTTATCTGAGAAGATGATATTCACTACATAAACCGTCTACATCAGTGACCTCAGGTATCAGACGAGAGATTGAAGAGATTTCTCATAGAGCTACTAGAGAGTGATATAAAAATCATAGGACACAATCTCAAGTATGATCTCGAAGTACTCTATTTATTTCTTGGAGATCACGCAGAAAAAACAGTTATCCCGAAACAAAAACAGTCGAGTTTATTTTAGAAAAAATCTATTTTTCTCTCACTTGAAAAAAAATAATTCCAAAGTATACTTTTATCTGCTTATTTTTTAGCTCTCTATTATATATGTGAATAATGAAAAGAATATCACTCTTCCTGCTAACAAATCTAGCAGTGATAGTGCTTATAAATATTGTACTGATTGTTCTTGCTAAGTTTTTTGGAGTGAACCTCAGTGGTCATGGAGGGAGTTATATTGGTATTTTAATATTTTCAGCTGTAGTTGGTTTTTCAGGAGCGATTATCAGTCTGTTTATGTCTAAATGGTCAGCAAAAAAATCCTATCGTATCACTCCTATATCGATAGAACAGCTCCACAGTCTCTCAAAAAAAGAAAAACTCGTCTATGATACAGTGCTCGATATCGCAAATAGACATGGGATCACTACTCCAGAAGTAGGGATATATCAAGCAAAAGACCCAAATGCTTTTGCGACAGGTGCTACAAAAAATAGTTCCCTTGTCGCTGTATCTACAGGGCTTTTGGATATGATGAATGAAAGAGAAATAGAGTGAGTTGTAGCTCATGAAATGGCACATATTCTCAATGGGGATATGGTGACGATGACACTGATGCAATGAGTGGTAAACACATTTGTCATATTTATCTCAAGAGTTATTGCAGGGATTGCTGATAGCTATTTTAGTAAAGGAGAAAGCAACGGTCCGAGTTTTATATATTACGCAGTATCTATAGTTTTGGATCTCGTTTTTGGACTCTTGGCATCTATTGTAGTTATGTGGTTTAGCCGCTATAGAGAGTTTAGAGCAGATGAAGGAAGCTCTATGTATGTCGGAAAAGAAAAGATGATCGCATCACTCGAAGCGCTTAGAAAGATGAAAGATCTCGCTCCTGCAAATGATAACCAACTTGCTACTATGAAAATATCTACTCGTGAGCCATCTGGATGGAAGCTTCTTTTTGCTTCTCATCCACCTCTGGGTAAGAGAATACGTAATCTCGAAAATTTTCGTATGTAATGCGTCACGTTTGTTTGGCTTTTACGTTATTGTTTATATACCTTTATGTATTTTTAGATGAATATTAAATTCTTCTTTCTTTCTGTTTTTGTGTTCTCGTTTTGACTATCGTCTTATAGTTCTGCAAATACATTCCTAGAGATGTTCTCTGCTGCAAAGTTCCTAGCATGAGAGTGAGTGATCCAAGAGCAGGACTCTGATGATGAGTATAACATACAGTCGAGTATCACCCGTAGAGAGATGCTCAAAGTTATGATCAATATCTCTGGGAAAGACGTTCCAGAGGTATGTGAGGGAGTATTTGAGGATATGTCAGAGGATGACTGGGGATGTAAATACGCAGAAGTTGCTCTAAAAAATGGATATATAGCTGCAAACTCAGAGTTTCGTCCAGATGATAATGTCAGTAAGGTAGAAGCTCTCAAATTTATCATGCAGGCAAAAGATATCCCGAGAGATACAAACGACGACTGGAGAGCTGGATATGTATCGAGAGCTCTGAGTGAGGATATTCTCAGTGACTCTTTTGATGATTATGATAGTGCTTCTTTTCGAGGATGGATATTTGTTACAGCGACAAATACCTATGGGGATCAGAGTACTTCAGAGCCAAAAGATAATACAGAACCACAAACTCTAGAAGAGGACTTCTTGAGCCCAGAAGACGAGGAACTCTTAGAACATTTTTTGAATATATAAATCATAAAACTCTCTCTGTCTTTTTTAAGAGAGTTTTTTTATGTGTTTTTTATATTTCCTATATAATAGGGAAGTAATATATATCTTTATTTATGAAATTATGAAAAAAATACTTGCTATAATAGCTTTACTTTCTCTCTCTTTCTCTGGAGTGTTTGCAGCTATAAAGACAGAATCAGAGGCAGCAAAATCACTTGCAAAGGAGGGAATTATATCAGATCAGTGAGACGAGATAACTGCCTATAGGCTCGGAGAAACTATAACAAGAAAAGAAGTGATGAAGGTCGTTATGAAACTCTCATGACTCTCAGTTATTGATGAGTGTCGTGGAGTATATAGTGACGTCACTGCTGACTGGGGATGTAAGTATATAGAAACAGCGTTTGATGAATGATTTGTCGCTGCAAACGATACTTTTCGTCCAGATGACAACATCACAAAGACAGAAGCCATGAAGCTCGTACTCAGATCAAAATGAATTCAAAAAATACAGGATACTTCAGCTTGGCAGGAGGACTATATGCTGACAGCATTTGAACATGGTATTATAGACGAGAAATACACAGATTATAATACGCAGGCAACTCGTGGGTGGATATTTCAAATAGCGACAGCAACTCTTGATCAAGAAGAAGATATTATAGAAAAAGGTGGTATCGTCAGTGATGAGTGAGCTATACCAGAGGGAGATGACCAGCTGGATGATTTCTTTGAGGATCTGGTTAATTAAAAATTGACATAATCCCAGTGAAAGATATAAATATAAAAGATATGTAAATATATTTATGAGAGAAAACGTTTTTTTTATACAAATTATTATTCTCTTGAGCTATGCTTAAGAGTATTTTGTAGACATAACTTTCTCAAAATCTCTTAAGGAAACTTAGGAGATTTTTTATTACAATAAAAGTATTAGAAGTATGAGTACAGAGGTTCTCTTGAAATGTAGGGATATGGAAATGATAGTTGGATCTAAGGTGTTTTTTCACTGTGTAAACGAGATCTTTAGCAAGTTTACTATCGCTGATCAGGAAACAGAGACTGCATGGAAATGATGGAGTTATACAGAAAAAGATTTAGAAAAATGGCAAAAAAATCCAGAAAAGTACAAGTCATATTTAGAAAAATACCAACAAGACAAGAAAGAATTTAGTGATAATTTTACTAATAAACCTCTTATGGCTCAAGAAGTATTTAAAAAGATATATACAAATTCTTGAATATCTATAAATGAGTATAAACTTCTTTCTGAGTTCATACTGAGTAGGGGGTTTCTGCAGGTATGTGAAGAGTATTTTTCTGATAGGATTGTATGAACTCAGAAACAATTTGAACAATATAACCCTGATACTATAGGAAGATACTTTTTAGAGCAGGCAACGAAGTCGGTTGCAAGCAGTGTATTGGAATACGAAGAAAACCAAGTCTATCAAGAAAGTGTAGGAGTCCTAGGTATTCATCAAATCTGAGGGGAGTATATAGTCTCTTCTCAGGGAGAGAGGTATGTTCTCTGATATATGCAAAAACTCGGGTCCAAATATGTCTCATTTTTATGAAGAGAAGGGAAGTATGTTTTTTCTCTAGACTCATGAAAGCTCTTATATGATGACATAGATAAACATGCAAAAATACACATGTCAGAAAACATGATTATTTTCCCAAGAAATAATAGGCAAGCTACTATCCACTCTTATGATAACGACATACCTCTTTTGTCAGTAAATAGAGACTTTTTCACTATAGAGTGAGATGATGGAGTTATATACCCTACGAGTGCAGGATTTATGTATGTCTCTCTTGTCTCTTGATCGATACTAGAACATACGTGCCAAGAAAAACATGAGGCAAGTGGAAGAGAGCTATGTAGTTACTATGCATTTTGAGACCGTATTTTTACCCTGAAAAAAGGAAAATTTTATAAGTGAAAAAGAGACCAAGAACATGATCAGGAGAAAAAATAAATTTGACTTATTTTGCAAAATAAATATTACTTATCCTAAGTAGTTATTTCTTACAACAACTATGAACTACCAATCTACAAATACTCTTCTGCTGATCCTAAGGACATCCCTGAGGACAGTTTTTGTTGCGTAGATATATACAAGATACATTTTTACAAACTCTCTTCAGGAATGAAGGGAGTTTTTTTATATTTTTAAATAATAATGATTATGGGAATAGAACAACACAAAAGTATAGAGGTACGATGTCCTGAGTGATCCAATATAGCTCAGATAGTAGATAGTATCTGTGATAAGATTACAAATCTAGATACGAATCTACATGTGTGAGCAGGTACAACATCTAGTTTTGAGATTATTATAGATGGTGTGAGAGTAGTAGTAGATGACATATCGAGTTTATCTTCTTATTTATAATTTTATGTGAGTACATGATAGGCTCTCATTTCAGTGAGAGATAGATATAAATACTGAAACACACAAACCAAGAACAGATTTCCAAAACCAGGTCCTGGACGTGATGAAGTCAGATAACTACTCAGAGGCTCAGAAGAAATATATTTACAGTATTTTGTCATCAGGTATAGAATATGAGGAAAAAGTACTTTTCATCATAGCTATAGAACGATCTATTAGTGAAGATATATTGAACCCATGGAGTAGGATTGTAAAAGTTTTTTTATCACAATGAGTATCGAGAGGACTTATAGAAAAACTCGTAGATATATCAAGTATAGATGAACTATCACTTAGGTATTTAGAATCGATAGATTGTTTTTCCTTGTGAGATAATCATACTCAATTTATAGATTGTGTTATGTGGTGTATTTCACAGGGAGATATCAGTATTATGTCTGATTACATAGTCTCCAAAGATATCCTGCAGTCTGATATAGAAAAAAATCATTGCAGATTGAGGCCAATATCTTTTAGAGATTTTCAAAGAAAAATACTTCATATCTCTCAAAATACTGGAGTAGAGGTGTCAGAAAAATCGGTGTGAAAAGGAGGAGTAAATTTTTGTTTTTCAGGAGCGGAAGTTATAAATATATGAAGTGGCTCAGTAAGAGGAAAAAATATATATCAACAGCAACAAAAACTTGCGATTAAATACTTGTGATGCTCTCATCAGGACCGGACTAAGACGTAGTTTTAAGTTTTTTTTAAGAAGGTATTTTATAATAGGGCTTACTTATTTTTTATCTTTATTTAGGTATGTTACAAAAACTCTCAGGATCACTTCTTGTTTGATCTATAGTTATAGGACTTTTGAGCCCGATAGCTTCAGCAGATCTTTCTTCTGCTCAGTCTCTTGCTGCAAAATGAGTAATAAAGTCAGGATCATCTGCTGCAGATTTTCGTCTGAATGATACTATTACGAGAAAAGAAATGCTCAAAATAGTTATGAATCTCTCTGGAAAAAATGTTCCAAATACCTGTACAGGAAAATTTGGAGACGTAGTAGATGACTGGGGATGTAAATATATAGAAGCAGCTCTTTCAAATGGTTTTATCGCGAAAAATGCAAGTTTTAGGCCAGATGATACTATTACAAAAGCAGAGAGTCTTAAACTTCTTCTTGGAGCACGTGGTATTGAAAAAGCGTATAATACCAGTGACTGGCAAGGAGATTGGATGAATACAGCATTTGATAATGGTCTTTTGACTGCAAAGTTTACAGATCATAACTCAACAGCTGTTCGTGGATGGATATTTTGAGTAGGAGCAAAACCTGTTACTTCATGAGCAGTAGCTACAAGTACACCAGCTCCAGCTCCAACACCAGCTCCAGAAGAATCTAGCACACCAGTTCCAGAAGTAGAAGAAAAAGTAGTAGAAACTCCAACAGTTTTGGCTGGTCAGTTCGCAGACTATAGCCCAAGTCTCGTTGGAAAAAACGAAGCAACAGTACTGTTTTTTCACGCTTCGTGGTGTCCGAGCTGTAGAGCAGCAGAAGCAAACTTCCAAAAAGATGATTTCTCAAAAACAGATCTCTCTATACTCAAAGTAGATTTTGATAGTTCTACAGATCTCAGAAAAAAATACGGAGTTACTTCTCAGCACACTTTTGTACAAGTAGATGCAAGTGGAGAACTCATCGCAAAATGGGGTGGTTCAAATAACCTCAGTGGTATAACCTCAAAACTCAAATAAATCTCTTTTGACAAAAAAAAGGCTATCTATACTATATGGATAGTTCTTTTTTTTATGTTTTTGCTTGAGTCCGTTATGGGAACACGTGAGGAGAAAATATATAAAAAGATAAAAGTAAAATATTTGGGTGGAACCGTCTTAAAGACCCCAAAGATATCATGATATCTTTGGGGTCTTTTTATTTTTAGGGAAAAATATGCAAGTATACAACAATAAACTATGAAAACTGGAATCAATAAAAGAAATTTGATTTAAACTAGAAAAAGATATGCAAAAGCTGATCGAAGATAACATAGAAAATGTCTTTGGCCTTGAGTTTATTAAAACTGAGTTTCAATTAAATAATCTTAGAATTGATAGTCTAGCATATGATAATGAAAGCAATTCATTTGTGATTATAGAATATAAGAGGTGAAATAGTTACTCAGTGATTGATCAATGAATGAGTTATCTAGCTCTTATGCTTAATAATAAAGCAGACTTTGTACAACTTCTTTGAAAACATAGAGATAAATTTATAGATATAAAATCTATTGATTGGTCTCAAAGTCGTATAATGATAATTGCTGATAGTTTCAATAGGTATCAAAAAGAGTCTATTAATTTTAAGGACCTAGCTATAGATCTTTGGGAACTCAAGAAGTTTAATGATTGAACTATAGTATTTAATCCCATTAAAGCTAGTAATACTACTGAAAGTATAAAAACTGTTACTAAGTTTGATACAAAAGAATTAAAAGAAGTGAACAAAGAGATTAGAACATATACTATTGATGATCACTTTAAGGAATGATGGGATAAGTCTAGAGAATTATATCAAGAACTTAGAGATAAAATAATGTGACTTGATTCAAGAATAGAGGAAAAATCAGTCTCACCATATATAGGGTATAAGATTTGAAATAAAGTTTCAATTTCTATAAAAATACAAAAGTCTAAAATAATTTTAGAATTATTAAGAGTTACTAGTAATGAACTAAATGACCCTGAAAATAAGACTACTGATGTTCAATGAGCTATGAGGATGTGGAATAAGAATGTTGCTACCTATAATATTAATAATTCGGATGACATAGATTATTGAATAATGCTTGCTAAGCAGATATTAAAAAGATTTTTTTAAATATATAATATAGAACCATGGAAAACAATATGAAAGACATCGTAAACCTCTGTCAGAACAGATGATTTGTATATGCTGGTTCTGAGATATATGGATGACTGGCAAATACTTGGGATTATGGACCATATGGGAGTCAACTCAAGGAAAATATTAGGAACCTCTGGCTCAAAGAATTCGTACAAAAAAGAACTGATATGGTGACACTCGATGCAGGGATACTCATGAATCCTCAGGTCTGGGTAGCATCTGGTCATGTGGGAGGATTCTCTGATCCACTGATCGATGACAAAAATACGGGAGAGAGATTTAGAGCTGATAAGCTCCTTGAAGATCTGATAGATAGTTCTGATGATGCTGGAGAATACCTCAAAGAAAAGTATGGAGTAAATTCACTCATACCAGAGGCTTGGGAGCTCGCAAAACAAACAGAGGTGATGAGAGGGGAACAAGTAAAGAATCCAGAAACAGGTAAACCTGGTGATTGGACGGACGCAAAGAAATTTAACCTTATGTTTCAGACATCACAGTGAGTTACAGCTGATTCGAGTTCGGTTATCTATATGAGACCAGAAACAGCGCAGGGGATATTTGTAAACTTTGCAAATATTGCTCGCACGAGCCGTAAAAAGATTCCATTTGGAGTGGCTCAAGTCGGGAAGGCTTTCCGTAACGAAATTACTCCTGGGAATTTCATATTTCGTACTCGCGAGTTTGAACAGATGGAGATAGAGTATTTCTGTGAACCAGGAACAGATATGGAGATACACAAGACTTGGAAGAATGACTGTATGAAGTTTCTTACTCAAACACTCTCTATCAGTGAAGACAATCTCAAGCTCAGAGATCATGATGATGATGAGCTGTCTCATTACTCAAATGCTACGACTGATATCGAGTTTAGATTTCCATTTGGCTGGGGTGAACTCTGGGGTATAGCATCGAGAACTGATTTTGATCTCAAGGCTCATATGGCCCAGTCAAAAGAAGATCTCAGTTATTTTGATCCTGTGAATAACAAGAAGTACGTTCCCTATGTTATTGAGCCTTCTGTAGGTCTCACGAGACTCTTTCTGGCAACTATATGTAACGCATATACGGTAGAAGAGGTAAGAACATATCTGAAACTCGATCCAAAAATCGCTCCCGTAAAAGTATGAGTTCTCCCTATCGTAAAAAAGCTCTGAGAAGAGGCAAAGAAAGTATACGCACAACTCTCAGAAGACTTCGTATGTGAATATGATGAAGTAGGATCAGTAGGGAAGAGGTATGCGCGTATGGATGAGATAGGAACTCCCTTTTGTGTCGTAATCGACTCTGATAACTATGATGCTGGAAATATAACCGTTAGACATAGGGATTCTATGGAGCAAGAAATAGTCCCAATAGAGCAACTCAATTCGTATCTTACAGGGAAACTAAAATAATATTTGACAAATATAATAATATCCATATAAATATTACCATATTTTTTTATGATAACTGTTATGAGTAATACTCTTCGAAACTATGATAACCATGTTGGTATATATGGTATGATGCTTGCAGGAAAGACAACTGTAAGTCAAAAACTCGCTAAGGTACTGGATATGCCTTCAGTTGATACAGATGAGTATGTTGTATCTAGGATTCCCCAGAAGAGTATATCTGAGTTTATTGATAGTGAGACGCAAAAACATGGGAGTGAAAAAGCTTGGGATAACTTCGCAGGAGTGGAGCGAGAGTGTATACAGGAACTCACAGCATCCTGACAAGATAAGAAAGTAATCTCTTTTGAGGGAAGGACTCTACTACCAGAATCAAATAGAGAACTCATATCTTCTATATCTGAACTAGTGCCTATATATCTTGAACTACAATCAAAACACCAGATACAAAGAGCTAAGAATCTGACTCAAGAGGATTTAGAGCATAGACCAGCTCTTAGGGATGCTATTACTGATGAGAAAACAGCAGATTTTTTTATGAAAATGCAAAGAGATAGGGGATCTATCTATCGTGAATTTGCTGGAGACAGGATAGTAAAAGCCTGTCACAACCTAGATAAGATAGTACAAGACATACTTGATATACTAAAAAAGTAACCTTTGGTGGTTACTTTTTTAAGTTGAGGGTTTGTATCTCTTTGAGTATTGATTGCTCGACCATGGTATAGAGTTCTATTTTTTTCTGACTGATACCTGTTTGTGTGGTGTTGTTTATAAACTGTTGTTTTCGAGTTTTTGTCTTTTCGAGGGCTCTTTCAAAAAAAGATATTTTTTTATTGAGGGAGAGTTCTAGGTATTTTGGATTTTGTTTTACTTGTAGGAGTTTCTCTGTAAGTTTTTGGCTTATGAGTCTCTGGGTTGCTTTTTGTATTTCTTCTTTATGGTCTTCTATCTTTTCCTTGAGTGAGCTGACTTTTTGGTTAAATTCAACCTTTTCCTTATAGAGCTCCTCTTTTATATCTTTATTTTTTTCATTGAGTTCTATGTCTCCTTTTATGTACTGGAGGAATTCTCCAGTTTTTTGAGGATCGATATATACAGCTACATCTTTATAAAATACTCGTTTTAGATCTATTAGATCCTGTTTTACTTGCTCGGTATCCTCAGATTGTCTGATTGATTCTACGAGAAGGAGTTCGAGTCACTTTCTCTTTGAGTTGTATATGTAGAGTGTCTGTTCGAGCTCTTCTGACTCCTGCGTTGAGAGATCAGACTTAATCATTTCTTCTACTGAGCCATGGAGTCTACGAAAAAACTCCCACTTGTTGTCCAGAGAGTTAGTTTCTTGTTGTAGGTTTTTTATGTTTGTTCAGAGTTCCGAGAGACTCTTGCTGGTACCAGATCCTGTACTAGATTCTGTTTGCGCATTTGCAAAAGCCATACTTGCTGAGCAAGTAAGTATAACTACTGTAAATATACAAACACGAATATAGTGGAGCACGCTACCCTTGCTAACAAATATAAATTAATTAAAGAGCCTCTTTTGGAAAATATGTCTTATGTAGGAGTTTTACAAGGCTTTTATAAGAACTCTGATAAAAAATATTTGGAGACTCTCTAATAACCACATTATAGTGAGCAAGAAAATAATATCTAGATTTTAATGTGAAAGTTATGTGAAGGGTGTTTTTAGAAGTTAATACGAAAGTAAAAACCCCTTCATACATCTGATTTGATAGTTGTTTTCCAGTTGTGAGCCTCTGCTATTTTTTGGACTATACTGAGCCCTACACCTATACCTCTTTGGGTGATTTGACCTGTCTTTTCTTCTTTTCCTTGATAAAATTTTTCTGTGAGAAAGGGGACTTTTTGTTTTTCTATACCTTTTCCATTATCATGAAAAATGATAGAGGATTTTGTGATATATATACTGAGTGTGGTTCACTCTCCTGCATACTTTAGAAAGTTTCACATGATGTTATGGGTGAGTTGTTTAAAGAGGCTGGTATCTATATCTAGGAAAAGCGACTGGGAGTTGTCTATTTGGATACTTTGTTTGCTTTCGGTGAGTCTGGAGTTATGTGTTTCTATAACTTGTTCGAGCACCTCTGCTACGTCTTCTACAGAGGTATTGAGTTCGAGTTTCTTGTTTTCAAATTTTTCGTATTCCATGATGGTATTTACGAGTTCTATAAGTCTCGACATCTCGTCAGTTATCGAGTTGAGGTTTTTTTCGTTCATTTCTATAACTCCATCAGCGATTCATTCGAGGTAACACTGTATCGATGTTATAGGGGTTTTGAGCTCGTGACTGATATCTGCTAGGAGACGATTACGGATAGATTCTTGGACATTGAGTCGTTGGTTCAGATCATTTATCGAACCGATAAGAAGACCTACTTCGTCTTGTTTTTTGTATTGTATTATACTACTAGATTTTCCAGGTTTGAGTTTCTTTATACTACTGGTTGCTTTTTTTATAGGAAGTATAGTCTTTTGGGTAAATATCAGCATTAAAAAGGCAACCAGTAGTATAAAAATGAGATTTGATATTATAACCGTTCAAAAGAGCTTTTGGATAAATACATACTCAGGGGAGGATGTATCCCTGATGTTATCGAGGATTTTTTCGAAATTATTTGCAGGAATGATCTCTTCTATGTATTTTGGAGTAACTCCACTCTGGATGAGATAATCAACTACTATACCTACATTTCTATCTTCCTTGAGAGATATGGTTCCATCGTTGTTCTCGAGTAGTTCAAAGAACTCTAACTCTACGTCGTTGAATATATTGTCTATATCATCGAGAGTTTGTTGTTCTATGATATCATTTACATATTCTATTGTTACTTCATTTCTGAGTTGTATTTTTTCGGCTAGATATTCTCTGAGATAGGCTGTATAGGAAAAATAGAGAACTACTATATTTGCAAATGCTATAAACAGCACAGCTCATACAAAGGCAAGGATAAATTTACGAGAGAGAGACAATTTGTAGTCTGATAGTTAGAGAGTAAGAAGGTTATTTATTGAGTCTATATCATTTTCCGCGAATCGTTAAAATGGCTTGTTTGTCACCTATTTTTTTTCTGAGGTTTTTTATATGTGTGTCTATGGTCCTATCATACACATACTGATCATATCAGATTACTTCCTTCATAAGAGTTTCTCTGAGGACGAGTTTTCCGTCTTGTTCAAATACTTTTTTGAGTATATCAAATTCATTTTTTGTAAGATTTACCTGATTTCCATCTACAAATACGGTATTTTTATCGAGTTGTACTTCTATATTTTTGTATCTGAGGATGTTGGTATCTTCTGCCTGTTCGATGTTTTCATATCTCCTGGTTACTGATTGTATCCTCGCGAGGAGTTCTCTAGGAGAAAATGGTTTTGCTATATAATCATCAGCTCCCACTTCGAGTCCTGCGACTTTGTCTGTTTCTCCTGTCTGGGCTGTGAGCATGATAACAGGGACTGAGGAGATAGACCTGAGTTCACTACATATCTCGAGACCATTTTTCTTTGGGAGATTGATATCAAGAACTACTAGATCAGGGGATTGTTTTGTGATAGCTTCTACGGCTCATTCTCAGGTTTCATGTACCAGTACTGAAAAGTCTGAGTTTTCGAGATAGAGTTTGAGTGACTGAGATATTCCTATATCATCTTCGACTATAAGTATTTTTTTCATGGAGGGGAGATATGAGTATTTTGACTGATTATAATCAGTTTTTGAGATTCTACAATTATTAGCTTTTTAAAACTCCTGTTTCTTTAGTGAAACTTCTTGAATTTGATTTTTTGAGACTCTATCGTAGATCCATCATTTGGCTCTCTTTTCCGTCATATAGACATACCTGCACCAACTTTTCCTCACCTAGAGATAGATATATATGGATCTAAATCTGTTTTTGAAAAGGTAGTTGTTGCGTAGTTTATGTTTTTTATAGTGAGAGCATTTCTGTGTATTGTAAACGCATTTTCAAATCATATAGGATCTATAACTATTTGGTTATTATATACTATACAGTTATATGTATCGGAATAATAGAATTCTACAGTATCAGTTTTATGTATAAAATTATGAGATGTTACCTTGAGTCAAGGGTCTTTCATTACTGTATTTACATCCAGCAGTAGCCACGCTCCTTCAGTATTTTGTATAATTTGGGAGTTACTGTTGTTATTAAAATTGGCTTTTGCAAGGAGAAAGTTTTTTTTGATTGCTTCTGCAGATATATCTTTAAATATATCTCCTAATACTTCCATAGTATAGGCTTTACCGGGTTCTTTTTCGAGGATTTGGATAATAGCATTTTGCACATCGGCATCTTCGGTAATACTGTGAAACCATTTATGCAACATCTCTCCTGTTGCTTTTCACAGCTTTATTCTTTCTATCTGATTCGCCCTGTGAATAGAGACAGAACGAGGAACTTTTGTTGCAGGTGGCTTATCTAGATGTCATGATATCTTCTTAGTGTTTTTTCTAGAACGAGTCTTTTTTTCTTGAGGAAGAGGTTCTCCTATATAGTATCATTTTCCACGTTGGATTTTTATGAAATCTTCTCATAGTATTTTTTTGAGAGGCATAATACTATGTCTCTCAACTTTTACGGGAATTCCTATCTCTTTAGTTATATCATACAGTATCTTAAGTGACTTTTTTCATATATAGTGGATTTTTTCTTCTCCAGATTTTGTAATCGATACTATATATCTTGCTCATAGTTTCTGTGTTGCCCTTATGATAGTATCTCATATAGTGACGTCTATACGTTCTTCTGTTGGAATATCTGAAGCCTCTTTTCTTCCTGCTGTACGTTTATACTTTCTTGGACTAGTTGCTCTAGAGGGAGTAGTTTTTACTTTTTGAGTGTGTTCTAGTATAGATGATATACTCAACTCCCTATTCTTATTTCATTGTAGTTCTATATTGGTACTACCATGGATCAGTACGTACTTTTTATCAGATTTTTTTAGGAGTAGAGGTGAGGAGTTCAGTATGTTATATAGTCCTTGTGAGGAGGTATAGTTTATACTGATAGGATTTTCTGGATTTTTGAGGAGCTCTATAAAGATCTTGAATGTAGCAGCAGTAAAAACATATTCTTTTTGGTTTATGATACAGGGAATTTTAGTAGAGTTTCATTGTTTTATTGGTGTTAGTATCTCCAAAGGCACCTGTATAGATCCAAATATGAGTTTTGTTTCATATATAGTACTTTTGTCTATTTCTATTTGAGGTTTTTGTTCTGAGAGGACTTCTTTCTTTGTAATAGTATCATCAGAGTTTCATAAACTACACATCATCGATTCGTCTATATAAATAGATATACCTGCTGATATAATTTTTTGGTTAATTTCTTTTATAATTGGCAGAAGTATAGCTTGCTTTTCTTTTGGAGCTTCTACTGAACCTCATCTATCCAAGATAGTATTTAGCACCATAGACTCATTTTCTGAGAGGGGATAACTATAAGCCTTATTTCACGCATATATGATACAGTTTTTCTCTATAGGAAATACTTCGGTGAAACCATATTTTCCTTCCAGACTCATAGAACGAGTTTCTATATCTATCTCATCTTGGATAATACGATGAAAACTCTCAGATAAAGATTGTATTTGCTGCAAAATATTCTCAGATACTTTTACGTCTTTTACTGTGTGTTGTATTGTTTGTATAACCTCAGAAGTCAGAGCAATATGCTCTAACACTCATGAGCTAAAAATGGATTCTAGTGATTGTATCTGAGATGTGAGATCATTTGAATTGACTTCCTCTGGAGAGATGTTTATATTCATATGTAAAGCTATGATGAAAAAGAGTATTTCATTACTATATAAATACTTACAAGTATATCAAGTATATTTGTCAATTTATGTAAGTTTTTTAAAGACATCCACACTATCGAGTTGTTCCCAGCTGACATCATCTCTTCCAAAATGACCGTATGTCGCAGTTTTTTGATAGATAGGTTTTTTGAGGTCTAGTTTTGCAATAATTCACTTTTGTGAAAGGTCGAAATTGTTTTTTATTGCTTGAGATATAGTATGCTCGGGTACTTTTTCAGTTCCAAAACAATCTATGTAAATACTTACAGGCTCAACGACACCGATAGCATATCAGAGCTGTACTTCACACTTATCACAAACACCAGAAGCAACGATATTTTTTGCTAGATATCTCGCTATATAGGCTCCACTTCTATCAACTTTACTTGGATCTTTTCCAGAAAAAGCCCCTCATCAGTGTCTTCCGATTCATCCGTAAGTATCTATAATTATTTTTCTCCCGGTGAGTCCACAGTCTCATTTTGGTCCTCCTATTTCAAACTTTCCTGTGGGATTTATATGGTAGGTAGTATTTTCATCTATCATGTCTCCGAGTTCTGCTTGTATGACTTCTTTTTTGATTCCTGCTTGGAGGTCTGATAGAGATATATCAGATGTATGTTGATTAGAGATTACTATTGTATCTATACGCTTGATTTTACTGTTTTCATACTCGAGTGTAACTTGTGTTTTTCCATCTGGTAGGAGGTAGGGAAGTGTTCCGTCTTTTCTGACTTGTTCGAGTTTCTTTGCGAGTTTATGAGCGTAGTAAATAGGACTTGGCATATAGGCATCGTTTTCATTGCTCGCATATCAGTACATGATTCCCTGGTCACCAGCTCATCCTGTATCTACTCCTTGGGCTATATCTGGAGACTGGGAATTTATGAGTATTTGTACACTGATATCATCAGCACTAAATCATGCTTCGAGACTATCATATCCTATGTCTCTCACTACTTTTCTTGCTATGTCTTGGAAGTTTACCCAGGCACTTGTGGTTATCTCTCCACTGACTATAACGGTTCCTGTTGTCGTCATACATTCACATGCTACACGGGAATTTGGATCATCTTTCAGACATGCATCTAGTATAGCATCACTTATCTGGTCACACATCTTGTCAGGATGACCACAGGTAACGGATTCTGAGGTTA
>CALDZK010000002.1 GCA_937944145.1 uncultured Candidatus Altimarinota bacterium | reverse complement strand
ATTTACAAAAACTCGTATATCTCGACCTCATCAAAAATACTCAGTCGAATATCTATCCAAATAAGACTATAGACCTCTATACTTTTTCGAAACTCAGTGAAAAAATAGTAGGATTCTCCCTATGAGATGATGTAGATGTTGCTGGACTTAGAGCTCAAAACGCTACCCGTAGAGACCTCAGAGGACTTTCAAGAGCGATCGAGTCGGCAGTTCCAAATACTCCTGCAGAACTCGATGTAGATCTCTGAGAGCAAAGTGTTATTTTTCAAGATGTGTTTAAGACACTGAAACAATCTCATTTTGATAGAGAAAACCTCGATGATAAAGAATTATTTTATAGTGCTATTAGTGGTCTTGCAGAATGATCTGATGACATATATACAACCTATTTCCCACCTGTAGCAAACAAGAGTTTTCAGGAGAGTCTTAACGGAGAATTTGAAGGAATAGGAGCGTTTGTAGATATGCCAGAACCAGGAATACTCGTAATTGTCAGTCCGATAGTTGATTCTCCTGCAGAAAAAGCAGGACTCAAATGAGGTGATATAATTACACACATAGATGGTGAACCTGTCACAGAACAACTCTCTCTGACTCAAGCAGTAGGACTCATAAAATGACCATCAGGAACTACCGTAGTTTTAACTGTAGATAGATCATGAGAAGATCTCGAAATACCAGTAGTACGTGGAAAAATAGTTATAAAAGATATAGAGTATGAAGTACTTGAAAATGATACCTTTTATATTCAGGTCAGAAACTTTTGACCAAACGTATTTGATGAGTTTTCTAACTCCCTAGAAGTTCTAAAATCAAGTTCGGGAATATCAAAAGTGATTATAGATGTCAGAAATAACCCTGGGGGATTTCTCGACCAAGTCAGTAAGATGCTTGGGTATTTTATACCAGAGTGAGAACCAACGGCTATAGTAGATTTTGGAGAAAAACAGGATGTATTTAGGTCAGAGTGATTTACTGATATAGATTTCTCTCAGTATGAGTTGGTACTACTCCAGAACTCTGGATCAGCTTCAGCTAGCGAGATACTCGTTGGAACTATAAAGGATTACTTTCCATGAGCTACTATTATAGGAGAAGATTCTTTTGGGAAAGGTTCTGTTCAAAATGTAAAGACTTATAGTGATGGATCAGCATTTAAATACACTATCGCAAAGTGGCTTACCGGGAAAACTCAAACAGGTATAGATGGTGTTTGAATACCTGCAGATATAGAGGTAGAACTCGATAGGGAACAATGAGTTTCTGGTGTAGATACGCAACTCAAGGCAGCACTTGATAAATAAAACATAAAACTCTAAAAACACATGAAAAAGATATTTGTGGCTCTTGTATTTATTTTTGCCTCTTTTTTTCTTAGTATCTGACAGGGATTTGCCTCTGTGAGTAACGAAAAAATAGCAGAGGTTTATGAGAGGTTTTCTGAGAATATAGATAAGAAGTATTCTCCTAAAAGACAGCAAGAGATACTAGAATCACTTGCAGATTCTCTAGACGAATATAGAAAAAGACCTCTCTCAGATAATAATACCCGTATTTTATGACAACTGGATAGGCACAATAACAATTATCTCTTTGAGGTATTTACTAGAGTAAAAAATACCCCAACTCAGCAAAAAGTACTAGAACTCCGTGAAAGGACTAACTTACGAAACCAAACACAACTCTCTAGACATCCTTCTTATGTAAATAAGCTTTTAGAGTGAGGAAGGCAGATATATATAGTAAATGATGTGTTTGATTTTGTAGATGGAAATACTATAAAGAAGGTTCGTTTTTCGAAGTTTTTTCCTATAGACTCTAATAGTAACCTCAAACAATTATCTTCTACACAGGGGATTATACTCTACTCACTTTGAGATAAGCAGTATAGACTGATACCAGAGTATACCCTCGAAGAAAAAATCGCTTTTTCTGAGCTGCAGGATGTGTTTGACGCATTTATAACTGATACAACCAATTACACACAAGAGGGACAGGACTTTTATGGATATGTATTTCAAAAATTTAAAATAATCCAAGATACTTACTGAGTGTTTCTCTCTGACCTAGAGAGACTAGGAATATCGATTCAAAACCATGTCTTATCTCGTTCTGATGATGGTGAGTACAGGTTCGTTGTGGATTTTACAAAAAAGAAGCTTATAGACGAGGATATACTCGATGGAGTAGTTGATAAGCAGAGTTTTCTCCTACATATACTCGATGACAAAATAGATCTCAGCAGGGATACAGATAGGGACTTTCAAAAACTCAAAAATACGACACGACTTTTGACAGCTGGTAAAAACTCAGAAGAAAAGATAGCTAGTGTATATGACTGGGTACTAAATAATGTAGAATATACTCGTGAAATTGACCTAGAAGATAGCAAGATATTTTCTGGAATTGATACCTTTGTAAACAATGATGGAGTTTGTACAGGATATACGAAACTGACTTCTTACATGATGATGTTTGCAGGGGTGAGAGATACAGAAGTTATACGTGGGAGTGTAATAGATGCAAGGGACTTTCCAGAGATAGGGCACGCGTGGATGAGGATAGGGGATCGTTATTATGATCCTACTTTTGATGATCCTGTCTGAGCGACTCAGAACAAAACAGCTGATCAGTATAGATACTATAACCTCCCGAGAGATCTCCTCTATACGAACAGATTTGACTATGAAGATACTCCAGAATCCTATAAGACTCTCTCTCTACAGGCAAGAAATGATATCGTAGCAAGGGAAATATATACTGCTTCGTCTAGGTATTCCCCAGACTCAGGATATCTCCTACTTCAGCCAGCGCATTTTCGTAAGCAACACAATATCTCTATTGATACCCAGATAACTCCACAGGTTTTAGCTGAGAGTACTGCTGTCTATAGAGTAGATGGAAATAGTTTTTCTTTCAATGACAATGGAACACAGAGACAAATACGTTCTCTCAAATTCTTTTCTTTAAATGCAGATAATACAGAATCAATTCTCAACCAACTCCAGTATGACCTAAAAGATCACTATCTCTTTGACTGGGAATTACCAAATGGAACGAGAGAGTATAGACTCTGATATGATGTCGTGTTTTAAAAATACTTGACAAAATAATATTGATCATATAATATAAAACTGTCACTAATGATGGTGACAGGTAGAAAAGGGGAATAAATATGTTTGATTCATATTTATGTATGAATCCTGAAAATCGGGATTTCATAGCAAAAAACGGAATCGAAAAATTCCGTGAAAAAATTGAAGAACTACATAAAAAATTAGAGGAAAAATATCCTCTTAAAAAATCTTCATAGCTTCTTTAACAGGGAGGCATCTTCTTTTTACCAAAGGTATATAGGACATACGGTCTCTATATATCTGTCCGAAACGGCTCGCTACAAGCGAGCCTTTTTCTATGTTTTGTATTTTTATTTTCTTTGATTCTTGGTAGAATACACAGTAGTTCTATTTCAATAGACATTCTATAATTATAAAAAAATTGAACACAAAAGATTTTCAAAAAAACTATGATATGCTCAACCCTGAGCAAAAAGATGCCGTAGATACGCTCTATGGTCCTATCATGGTAGTTGCAGGACCAGGAACAGGGAAGACTCAGATCATTGCCCTCCGTGCTGCAAATATTATTCTCAAAGCAGGACTCAATCCTGAGAATATATTTATTACGACTTTTACAGAAGCAGGAGTTGTCGCTATTAGACAGAGACTTTTGGACTTTATCGGAGAAGATGCTTATAAAGTTCAGGTATCGACGATTCACTGATTTTCTCAGGAAGTTATTCAGACCTTCCCAGAGAAGTTTATAGCTTATAAAGCAGGGGTTTCTATAGATGATGTAGATCAGATGGAGATACTGAGAAATATACTTGAAAAAGAAATACAAAACGGATCTATAACTGCACTGACTTCTGATTATGATCCACTCTATTATCTCCGTGATATCAAGTCACGTATTTCTACTCTCAAGCAAGAATGAGTTACTCCTGATAGACTTAGTATCTTGACGAAGAAACAAGTAGGAATTTATGAAGAAGAACTCGCTGAAATAAAACCTACTCTCAAAAAATACGAAACTACCAAAGAAAAACAAGCAAAGCATATAGAGAAGCTGACAGAACTAGAGTATCTATATAGAGCGTATAATCAGTATCTCAGAGATCATTCGAGATATGATTTCAACGATATGATACAGTTTGTAGTTCAGGAGTTTCGCCAAGACGAAGAACTGAGACTTCACTACGCAGAACTCTTTCAGTTTATTATGCTTGATGAGTATCAGGACACAAATAATTCACAAAATGAAATTATTCAGCTTATACTGAGTGAAGATCCATCGAGTTTTTCGGGTGATGATAGTAGTTCTGGAAATATCATGGTGGTTGGAGATGATGACCAGTCTATCTATCGTTTTCAAGGAGCAAATATAGAAAATATGCTTGATTTTTATCAGGTGTATCCAGATACCAAGTTTATTGTTCTGAGAAATAACTACCGTTCAAATCAACAGATACTTGATACGGCCAAAACCCTGATAGAGCACAATGATACGAGACTCACAAATAGTATAAAAACTCTAGAAAAAGAACTCATATCTGCTGGAAAATACGCAAATTCACAAGAAATTCCTACTCTCTATAGAGCACAAAATGAGACGGATGAGGACGCATATATATATGACCATATTACACGAGAGCTTGCGTTAGGTACTCCTATAGAGGAAATCGCCATCATAGTCAGGAACAACAAAGAAGTAAAAAAATGGTCTACTCTACTCTCGCAAAATGGGATAGAGTCAGAGTCGAAATTGCAGAGTAATATTCTCCAGTCACACTATGTATCTTTTATTTTGGATTTTCTTATGATAGTCCAAAACCCTCACGCAAACGATACGAATTTTATACACATACTTCGTAGTAGTATCTTGAAGCTATCACAGATAGATATTCTGAGGATAAATAGGTATCTCTATATAGAGAACTATAGAAGAAAAGTCCCTCTAAAAATGATAGATGTCCTCATAGATGACCAGAAACTCCAAATAATATGAGACCTAGATATATCTGGTATGAGGGATTTTAGAGAAAGATTTTTGTCGTATAGGACAAAAATACAAGAGATGAGTCTCAGGGAGTTTTTGAGTTTTTTGATAGAGGATATAGAACTCCTAGAACATATACATAAGCAGGGGAGTTTTGATGACACCCAGGATGTATACACACTCCTAGCTACTATAAAAAATTGGTCTGAAAACTCCCGTGATTTCTCTGTAGATGATCTACTCTCTCGTATTGCTCTCTACCGAGAGTATAACTATCCCATACAAAGACAGATCCTAAAAAAACCTAAAAAGTGAGTACAGATCGTTACAGCCCATAGTTCAAAATGACTTGAGTATGAGGTAGTTTTTATTCCAGGACTCTATACGGGTAACTGGGATGGGAAGAAGATCCCAGACAAACTCAAACTTCCTAACTCTATAGCTGGAGAATGAATACAAGAACTCGCTGAAAATGCTATCGAGGAGGAGAGACGTCTCTTTTTTGTTGCAGTGACTAGGTCAAAAAATAAGCTTTTTTTATCTTTTCCAGCAGGAAGAGACAAAAAACCTCTTTTACCTTCTATATTTTTAGAGGAAATAGTAGGAGTTTATTCAGAAATAGATGACTACAAGAGTTCTGGGATACTCGAAGAAATGGTAGAAACAGATATCTCAAACAAGTTGATACACTACTCTGGAGTAGAGTTTGATTATATATCAGAGTTTTTGGAAAACTATAGACTCTCACCATCAGATCTCAATACTTTTCTCAGTAGTCCTATAGAATTCCTTAATAGAGTTGTGTTTCGTTATCCTTTTAGTGGCAATAAATTTACAGCTTTTGGGACTGTGTATCATAGAACTCTAGAATTGTTTTACTTGAAGTACAAACAAGAGGCAATTATTCCTGAAAAATCATATCTCACTACTACTTTTTTGCATCTCATAAAAAAAGAACTCCTCACTTCATCTGAACTAGAAGAAGCAACAGAGAAGGGAATACAAGGACTTGAATGATACTATGATCTCTATAGTTCTCAGATGTCAGAACCCTTTCTTTTGGAGTATTCTTTTCGTAGGAAAAATATATTTTTTGAGTGAATTCCTCTTACTGGGACGATAGATAAAGTAGAAAAGCTCGGAGAGACTGCGAGTCAAATCTGAAATAACTCGGCTGACACAGCATGACAAATGGCATTTTTCAAAGACACGGTGAAACTTATAGACTATAAAACAGGAAAAACAAAAACAGAAAATACTATCAAGTGACTTGATAGGTATGGAAATAAGAAGCAGTGAGAATGAAAGTATTTCAGACAACTTTTGTTCTATAAGCTCCTGAGTGAAAATGATAGAGAGTTTATGGAAAAGTTTTCTATTGGAGGATTGGCCATAGATTTCGTAGAGTGAAAAGATGGAAAATATAAACAGGTAGAAATACAGCCAACGCAGGAAGAATATAATGAGTTCCTGGAAGAGATCAAAACAGCCCGGGCACAGATATCTGATATTGAATTTTGGAAGGAAATATTGACAAAGTAATTTTTTTAGGTAAGTTATTGCAACTTAAAAACTAATATGTCATTATGTCTGCAGAGATCATAAATATTTTTCCTAAGGGAGAAATCTGAATTCACCCCTGAGCTTATGTTTCATTAGAGGGAGTATCTCTTGTTGCAGATAATGATAATACTGATCCCCAGAGGCCGATGATAGCCCTGGATGCTATCTATGATAGAGTTTATGATATCGCAGATAAGCAGGCAGATGGATGATACAATGTTGAGTTACTAGAAGACATAATATGGGAAGAATGCGCTCAGGTTAGAGATATGCTTCTCCATGAAATAAGCGGAATCGATGGACCAAAAGATATACTACAAAAGATTATGTATAGATCTACAGAAATACCACATATCTTTTCTGAGATTCAAAAGATAGTAGATGATCATCTTTCTTTTTCGCTTGAGGAATCACCAAGTATCTCTCTTGTAAAATAGTATTTGTATTATTTTATATATACTCGTTCTTCTTCTCAGGTAATTTTCCCACTTATTGTTTCTACAAAGGATACTGTTATAGAATCAGACGTTTCTGAAATTATTTCATAATCAAGTGTAATCTCTGGAAGAGTTTCAGACTCAAGGCTTGCGTTGTGCACGAGGATCTTGTAGAGTATTTTTTTTCTTTCTTTATAGTTTTGTATCTGTCTATCAAGAGATCTAATACCTGTTTCTGGATAGTGTATGGTAACTGATCCTATAGACTCAGTTTTCTTGGGAATATCTGTGTTTGTAGACTCTTGTTTCTGTGATGGAGAATTATTTTCTGGAAGTGCAGTAGTTTCTTCTTTATTTTCTTGTAGTGTAGGTTTGGGAACTATTTGTGTTTTGAGAATATCAGGAGTTTGTTTTGGTTGGGTAGAGGAGTTTGCAAAACTCGCGTAGAGTAGGTATCAGAGTATCAGTATAAAAAGAACTCACAACACAAGATAGAGCGGAGAGAAAACCCCTGTGAAAAAGGATTTTTGATTTTTATAAGTAAACATCTGGTACTCTGTGTTTCACTCTTTTTGTTTCTCAGATGTAGAGGTGATTTTGAAATGAGGAGGGATCTTTCACATAAATACGTCACAGTTGAAGTCTCCATATACACGAGTGAGATATATGTGTTGTAAATACTCTAAGTCCAAAACAAGATTGTAGAGGTATGAACCTCCTATGATATAGATGGTTTCTATGTTTTTTTGGGCAGATGCGTATTCATGAGCTGATTCAAAAGAATTGAATCAAAAACTCCCATCAGCATTTATACTGGGGTTTTCTTTGTATCCAGAGGAGAGTATATAGTTTATCCTTCCAGGGAGAGGTCTGACACTTTTTGGAAGTGATTCCCAAGTCTTGCGTCACATGATAACAACGTTTTGTTTCTTCTTACTTCTTGTGGTCGTGGTCACGGACTTGAAGTGTTGTAGATCGTTTTTGAGTTTCCATGGTATAGAATTATCTTTTCATATCCCATGTTTTTCATCAACTGCTATGATGATGGAGTATTTTTTGAGTTTTGCCATGAAATATTTTTTTATGTGTGCTTTTATTACTATGATAATAGTATATTTTTGGTGTTTTTCAAATAGCTTTTAAAAAGTTTTTATATTTGTGTTTTTTATTGTTCTCTATAGTCTTATTTTTATGAAAAATACGTATAAATCTACAACTATATGAATCTAAATCCAGAGCAACAAAAGGCTGCTGAGAAGACAGAAGGCCCCCTCCTTATTATTGCGTGAGCAGGGAGTGGAAAAACAGCTACTCTCACCGCACGCATAGCACATATGATATCAGAAAAAAATATCACTCCATCAAGCATATTAGCTGTTACTTTCACCAACAAAGCAGCAAGTGAGATGAAAGAGAGAATAGGGAAGAGTATTGGTATGGATATATCAAATGCTTTCCGTAACCCTCATATCCCTTATATAGGAACATTTCATAGTTTTTGAGTATTTATTCTCAAAGAAGTTCTGTGAAATACATCTATTCAAGAAAAAGTTACGAATGTCATAGGAATCAAAAAGGACTTCATTATCTATGATGAATCTGATAAACTTTCTATCATGAAAGGAATTATCAAAAACGATTTATGACTTATAGAAAAAGAATACCCTCCTAGGCAAATAGCCTATTATATAAGTGACGCGAAGAACAAATGTATTACTGCTGAAATGTATGGAAAAGAAGTAGATACACATATAAAAGAAGTAGTAAATGATGCATATACAAGATACGAAAAGAAACTTAGAGAAAACAATGCTCTAGATTTTGATGATATACTGGTAAAAACGTTGCAAATACTTGAAAATATACCTGAAATACTCGATCATTATCAAGAAAGATACAAATACCTGATGGTAGATGAGTACCAAGATACCAATATTCCTCAGTATAAAATAGTTAAGCTTCTTGCGAGTAGATATAAAAATCTTGCAGTAGTTGGTGATGATTGGCAATCAATTTATAGTTGGAGAGGTGCAGATATGAGAAATATACTCAATTTTCAAAAAGATTATCCCCAGGCTCTTATAGTAAAACTCGAACAAAACTATAGAAGTACTAAAAAGATCATAGAGTCAGCTAATGCTATTATAAAAAATAACAAAGATTCACTAAAAAAGGAACTCTGGACAGATAATGACTCTGGTGAAAACATAATCTATGGAGAGTGTTATGATGATGGAGCAGAAGCAAACTGGATAGCTGAGAATATAAAAGAACATGAAGGTGATCTAAAAGATAATCTGATACTCTATAGAACTAACAGTCAATCAAGAAAAATAGAAGAAGCACTTTTAAAAAATAATCTGCCATATAGAGTTGTAGGAGGAATGAAGTTTTATGACAGAAAAGAGATAAAGGATATACTTTCTTATCTGAAAATACTGCATAATCCAAATGATGTAGTAAGTTTTAAAAGAATTATTAATACTCCAAGTAGGAAAATAGGAGCAAAGTCTATACAAGTTTTAGATAGTTATCGTGAACAATTTGGTATTAACTATCTTCAAATTATAGAAAATATTGAAGAGGCTGATGAACTGAGAAATGCTGCAAAAATAGCTCTAACAGAATTTGGAAACATATATAAAATACTTATGGAAAAGTCTTTTGGGTTAGAGGTATCTGCACTTATTTCAGAAATAGTAAAATCTATAGGATACAAGGAATACTTACAAACAGAGTTCTCAAAAGAAGAAGTAGAATCAAAACAGGACAACCTTGTAGAGTTAGAAAATGTAGCGAGTGAATATAATGGTATGAATCCCCGCGAATCACTCTCTATGTTCTTAGAAGAAGTTGCTCTTATAACCGATATGGATACAAAAGATGAAAGACAAGATTATGTCACACTTATGACGATTCATACCTCTAAATGACTCGAACAAAAACGTGTATTTGTATCTGGGCTCGAAGAGGGGATATTTCCACATAATCGTTCTATAACCGACCCCAAGCAGCTTGAGGAAGAACGTAGGCTGATGTATGTTGCCATGACACGTGCGGAGCAAGAACTGTTTTTATCTCGAGCAAAAGAACGTTTTTATTTCGGTGACTATATACGCAATCCTGCTAGTCGTTTTCTCAAAGAGATTCCTGAAGAACTTCTGATAAAAGAAGAAGTCGGGAGTAATAGTTTTTCTGGTTTTTCTACCAGTTTTTCTCAGGGGTTAGGAGAGTCTACTATAGGAACTTTTGCAACTCAAAAACCTAAAGTATCAAACAATGTTTCTGATTTTTCTATGTGAGATAAAGTTCATCATCATAAGTTTTGAAATGGTATTATTACGTCACTTAACGGAGAACTAGCAGAAATAGCATTTCCAGGGAAGGGAATGAAGAAAATGAATATTAGGATTGCACCAGTGAAGAAGATATAAAGAGTATTTAACAAGTATTTAATATTTATTTATAAGCAAACATTGACTTTTGTACTAATTGGTAATAATAAGTATATATTTAGATTATATATTTACTATAAACTATGCCAACTTTGCAAGAAAATATGGAGCCTGAGGATATCGAACCTACAGAAAAAAATCTCGTTCCACTTCCTGAAGATACACTATATGAAGAAAGACCAAGATTAACTCTTGATCAGATAAGAGAATTTGCAAAACAAGGATCGGGAAAAACTTTAGAGAATCTTTGAGAAAGCCAAGAAAAAAAGGTTATACAAAGTAAGGCAAAAGTGTTACAGCAAGAAAGAAGTTATAGTAAAGAATCATATATACTCCAAGTAATTACTAAAAGTATTATCTCTATACAGGACCACTATGGCTTAGATAGGCTTTCAGAAGAAGAAAATGAAGCAATGATAAATATGGCCGTATATGCAGCTATTAAAAATTTACAAACCCAAAAAGTTTTCACACAGTAATAGTATTTGATTTTTATACTATTTACTTTATACTTATGTTATAGTTAACATCACTACTTTTCTTCATGCAAACATTCCCTACGGATATAATAAATAAAGATACTCCTCAAGATCAAACAATAGTATCAAAAGTAGTATCTAAAATACCTGATGAGGATATAAAAAAACAGATTGCTACTTTAATAGATCCAGAAAATCCTATCAATTGGAATTGATACAAACACTTATGATCGAGTATAGTTTCTAAACTTCCGAGTGATGTGAGTATGCATGTATCAGCTTTATTATCGATTCCATATGGTGTTCCAGCAGCTATAGTTTTAGGTATACACCACGCAACAACTGCAGCAATTACTCTCAATCTTCATAGAAACAAAACTCATAAATCTACAAAACTAGATCCTTTATTAGTAGTGGCTTCTGAGGTACTTATCCGTATATGATCAACTATAGTACCAAAAGAATGGGTAGCAGCTCATACACAACATCATATGGAATCAGATAATACCTGGGATATGGATTCTGAAGATCTCTGAGATCCTCACACTCCCCAGGCAGTATCGAGTGATGGGCATATGAGGTTTTTAAAACAGTATTTTATTCCCTCAGAGAAAAAAGACTACTTTGAGTCGATAGATATAATGTATGATCAAAGTAAGCCATGATTCATTGATGAAGGGAAGGTTCCTCTATCTCGAGTAAAAATAGAATGAGAAAAACCATGAGTTATAGCAAGATATGGACCAAGTCTATGATTGTTTGGATCTTATGTAGCTATGTTTTGAGTACAACAAGCGCTTACAATGGCTGTTGCGCATGCAGCTTTGTGAAATCTTACAGTCACACTTGTGAATGGTTACTGACATGGAGCAGAACAAAAAAAAGAATGAAACAGAGGGGATTATTCCCAAAATATTACCTATAATGGTGATGCTAAAATTTGAAAGATGTGGAATGAGTATTTACGTTTTCAATGTGTTTGAGAAGAACATCATGGAAATCATCATGATGCTATGAAAAGTGCGGATATAACTCTATGAGACCCAGATCAGGTAGACCAATGATATAAATATTTGTTGTCATTGCAAGAATCATGATTGGCTTGGGATATAAAAACTTCAAAAACAAATGCTTCTTAGAAACAATAAGATCTAGAGATAATTATCAGGTAAATCATTTTGAAATACTACCATATCTCCTTTTTGGATAATATTTTTGAGATCTTCATGAAGTTCTAGAGGAGTCTTGTATGTATGTATATTTACTCAAGTATATCAGGCATCTGAGAGTCACTTCTTTAGAGTATTTCAGACAGGTCCATCGACTAGTAGGATCTTGTCAGCTACTCGAGACATTTGTCTTCCAAGTTTTAGATGCACTTCTTCAGTCTTATCCCCGAGTTCTACCACTCATCCTGCGATAAGTATTTTTCTCCCCGTAAATGGAGCTCGTGCCATCAGATCCAGTATAGATTCTATTCATTCTATGTTTCCGTTGAAACTATCGTCAATGACATATACACCTGTATCAGTGTTGTGAATCAATTGCATCCTATGCTCTACAAAGTCTACTTTTGTTACAGCTGTAGCAAAATCACTGTGTTTCATCCCAAGATGTTCTGCAACTCTGAGGCATATCTCAAAAGTCTGGAGAATATAGTTCGAGAGCAATTTTGTTTCGTATTTTTTTCCATCTATGTGAAATATAATACCTCATAAATTTTCTTTATAAGAGTAGGGAAGTCCTCTCTCAACAGTTTGTATTTCTCCTATATCTAGAGGTTTTTCTGCAAGTCATCTCTGCACTCACTCTGTACTCGTGTCTACGACTGCAAAGTCTTTTGGTCAGAGGCACTCGAGTATCTCAAACTTTGCATCTATGATATTATCGAGTGTTTTGAACCTCTCGAGGTGTTGGAGAGTGATACCTGTGAGGATAGATATGTTTGGTCAGACGAAATCACAGAGTTCTTTTATATCTCATTTTATATACGCTCACATCTCTACTATAAATACATGATGTTTGAGTGAGAGTTCATCAAGTATGAGTCGACTGATCCCAAGTGGAGTATTTTTTGTTCCTTGTGTTGAGAGGATATTGTATTTTTCTGAGAGAATAGTATGAAGCACTTCTTTGGTAGTTGTCTTTCAGAAGCTTCCAGTGATAGCAATGATTTTGAGGTGGGGGAAGTTATCGAGTTTGGCTTTTGCCTTTTTTATAATTCTCTTTTTGAGGTACCTATCTAGAGGTGTTACGATGATGCAAGAAACAGCAAAATACAGAGGTAAACTCAAAATAGAAGCAAGGAGGGAAAAGATCAGGAGTATTCCTGAGGTTATAAATATACTCGCCAGAATATCTAAAACAAAGAATCATATCGATATCCCCAGAAGAAGTTTTGCTTTTTGTGTGTATTGGAGTTTTTGTCTTTTTGATCCAAATATCCAAAATCTCGGATGTTTGTACAAAAAACGAAGCGATCTTTTAATTTGATAGTTCTCGAGTTGAAATGCTAAGAGAATATTTGTAAATATCATACTAATTATTTATAAAATCTAATATAAGTTTTGTTACCTCAGAAACTTTTTCCTGGTGAATGAAATGAGTTCCATCTAAGATATGTAGCTCAGAGTCCTCTATGTGACTATGCATAATTCTTGCTTCGTCTATTGTTACTTGATCGTCATCTTTTCACCAGATCATGAGTGTAGGGAATCATACTTGTTTCATATAGTGCTGCAAGTCATTTACAATAGTATTTCTATATATCTGTGTCATCTTTCCAGCAGATATATAATCATCTGCTGCAGTTTTTGCTTTTATTTTTTTTCAAACTGTTCTGAGTCATGGTAGAGAGAGAATAATTTTTCCAGTTTTTACAATAGCGAACCTGAGAGGATTCATCTCAGGAGCAATACCTGCAGCTCATATGAGAACGACTTTAGAGATATTTTCATACAAACTTCCGAGATATATGGATACTCTCCCTCCAAACGAATGTCCCACAAGAACAGGGTTTTTTAACTCTTGTTTTTCTATAAAGTTTATTACAAATTTCCCATAGTCTTCTATCTGCATATCACTTGATACTAGCTCACTTCCACCAAATCATGGAAGATCTAGGGAGATGTATGGTATATCTTTGTCGTCTAAAATGGAAAAAATATCCTGAAAAGAATCCTTGTCTTGCATCCAACCATGCAAAAATAACAAAGTATTTTTTGGATCTTTGTTTTTACTCTGCAGATACGTTGTGACCGTGTTTCAGACAATGCATTTTTTTGGATCCATATACTACTTCGTAAATGCTATAGTATGGCCGATGATGTTTGATGTAAAATCAATATTTACTTTTCTTTCAAGAGATTTCTGTACTCCTGTGTCTATGAGATTTTGCAAGAATTTTCCTACTGAGTATCCTGATTTTTCCCACAGATGCATCTGAAGTGCTCAGGGAATAGTGTTTATTTCGTTTACATATAATTCTCATGATTTGCTATCATAGAGGAAGTCTATACGAGGAGCTCCTCATTTACAAAAGAGGTTTGTATAGATAACTTTACAGTAGTTTTGTATTCTCTCTGCGAGCTCTGGTTCTATATCTGCAGGGATTTTGACCCTATCTTTGAGTCATTGCATGGTTCCTCCTTCGTTTGAGACATACTTTTCTTCAAAACTCAGAAACTCAGTTGACCCTATTGGTTGTTCGACATGGGTGGTAACTACTTCTCAGTTTACTTCTGAGACACTACAATTGAGTTCTTTGAGGTTCTCTACACATTTTTCTATCATGATATAACTATCGTAGTGCAGTGCAACATCTACTGCATCTTGTAGATCATCTTCTGATTCTACTTTTGATATACCGATAGAACTTCCGAGATTTGCAGGTTTTACGATCACTGGAAATGACAGCTCTGAAACTACTTTTTTACTATCATAATTTTCTTTGGTAAATACCAGGTATTCTACAAGTGGTATTTGGAGACTCTTAAATACGTCTTTCATCACTACTTTATTCATCCCTACAGCACTTCACTGGACACTTGGTCCCATGTAAGGAACCTGAAGCATATCAAAAATACCTTGTATCGTTCCATCCTCACCATTCATCCCGTGGAGCACAGGGAATATGAAATTGAGTTCAGCAGAAACTTTTTTTCACATAATACCTCCTGATTTTTGTGTAAAACAGAGTTTTTTTGTCTGGCTAAAATCTATTTGAAAATCCGTATTTTTATAAGTATCTTCTGAAAAATCAGTAAAGGTATTTATTTCTACAAATTTTGGATCATATATCCACTGCCCCTGACGAGTTATATATATAGGAAATACTGTGTGATCTGTCTGTTTTCTGAGGCCAGACATCACCGCATATGCACTCGTAATAGAAACATCATGTTCTGCACTACGTGAACCAAATATAACTCCGATATTCATATATGAAATTACTAAATACTATATTAGTACTTAGTATAGTTTTTAGAGACAGCTTTTCAATAGAAAAAGAGAGATTATTTCTCTCCTTTCTTTATTGGGGAACATCCATTATATGTTTTATGGTACAATCTTTCAAAACCCCATGAGTATCTACATCCACTCACGATACCTCAAAAACTGGAAGTCACTTTGCGAGATCTCCAGCAGTTGTCATAACATGATTTTCTGCTTGTTCTAATAATGCATCAACTAATTTATGTTGGGGGATTTTTAATACATAAGAGAGTTTTCCAGACATTTGTTTGTATATATCAGTACTATAAGCAGCATTATATACAAAATCCTGTCATTTTCTTCCACTAGATCTTTACCGTATCCAGGAGCGTTTACAATAATGACCGATCTCTCTTGATGAGTTCCTTCTAATACATCTATTTCTGTATTCTCTGTAGATATGATCTGCTCGACCAAGGATTGCACACTTTCTGATTGTAAATTATATCTCTCAGTTCCTTCGTGAAGCAACCTATATACATGACCACAGCCATCACACTCATGTCCTGGTTGATTTGATTGTTTATGGGTATCACTATGTCCTCATAGTTTTCCACCAAAATACTGTTTTACTATTTTAGTGATTTGTTCTCTATCATAATCTGCTCCTATCATGCTATCAATGGCTGCAAAAACTACTCCTAAAGCACCAAATTTTCCTCCAGGAATAGAAGGTCTCGCATTGTCACTATCTCTCCCATCAATACAGTTAGGATTATGTTTATTTGCAGAAGTAAGTCGAAACAACCTCTCTCAGAGCTCTGATTTTAGATTTTTCATATGCTCACCTGTAGCATCTATTTCGTCCATACTATTTATTCACATAGTTTTTTAGGTTATATATAATCTCTATTTAAATTTATAGTATTTTTTATAAAAGAGTCAAAAAATAAGTATTTTCACAATTTCTTTTGACTTTATTTTTTTTCTGACTAAAACAGGTCCGTTTCATTTACTTTTTTAAGAATTTTATTATGGAAGAAGGAGTTCGTTGATGCTCATGGTTGAAAATACTACTGGCCAGCATATTTGGAAATACACTATTTATACAATCTGTATTTTCTTCATCAGATGCTCTGGTAACTACAGCTACACATAGTCCCAATGCGTTCAATATCGCAGTTTGAATTCTCGTATCACTCGTGATGTTTCTAGTTATCACACTGGTCGCTACAGAGAAAGTTCACAGGACACTGGTAGTTTTTTTTATTGCTGCAGCACTGATGTTTATGACCTACGCATTTGGTCATTTCATACCAGAGCTCCGAGTATTGACTCTCGATCAAGCATTTGCTTCGATAGATGGAGAAGTGATAGCACTTTTGGTTGGGATGATGATGATCGTTGGAGTTCTAGGGCAGACGCATTTGTTTGAATGGATCGCTGTAAAGCTCTTTGAAATTTCTAGAGGAAAAGTCACGATACTCTTTTTTTCTTTCTTTTTTATTACTGCTATACTTTCAGCATTTCTCGATAATGTTACGACGATATTTCTCATAGTTCCTGTCGCTATTGGTATTGCTCGTATACTTGAACTCAATCCTGTCAGGTTTATTATTCCGATGATCATTGCCTCAAATCTCTGAGGTACTGCGACTCTTATCGGTGATCCACCAAACATCATGATAGGGAGTTTTGCTGGACTTTCGTTTAACTCATTTATTTTGAACCTCTGATTTCCAGTAGTAGTGATGTGTATTATCATCGCTGTCAGTCTCTATAGTCTGATGAAATGAGAACTCAGTAAAGCAAAAAAGATAAAAAACTTTGACAAACAACTCAGAGAAATGAAGTCTACTTATAGAATCAAACATAAAAAACTGCTTGTAGCTTCGCTCTCTGTCCTCACTCTTGTGATTATATTTTTCTTTCTCCATGGATTTTTTCATATGCCTGCGGCTATTCCTGCTATTATGGGGGCTGCACTTTTGATGCTCATACGTGACAGACTCATCAGAAGAAAGTTTTGAAAATGCCATAAATCCAGAGAACTCATGGAAGAAAGAATTCATAAGACCTTTTCAAATGATGTTGAGTGGCTCGTCATCGGGTTCTTTATATTTCTCTTTATGATTGTTGGGGCTGTAGAACATACTGGTGTTCTCGATCTGGCTGCAAATCAGATACAGATCACTTTTGGAGATAATCTCCTCTACTGTGCTCTGGCTATACTGTGGATATCTGCTATATTTTCAGCATTTTTGGACAATATCCCATTTACAGCAGTGATGCTTCCTGTTACTGCGAGTCTTATCAATTTCTATGCAGGTCAGGGAATAGATGCTGGTTTCCTCTGGTGGTCACTTGCCTTTGGAGCGTGTCTTGGGTGAAATGGGACACTTATCTGAGCCAGTGCCAATCTCGTAGCTGCAGGACTCCTCGAAAAAGAAAAATACCATCTCTCATTTATGGAATACTTCAAACTCGCATTTCCTCTTATGCTCGTTCAAGTATCTATGGCAAGTGTTGCTGTGTATTTTATGTTTTTGGGGGTGTAGAAATAGAAAATTTTTTCAGTATATAAAAGTCAGGTAGTTTTGTTTGACTTTTTATTTATTAAATTTATAATATTAATTATATTATAACAAAGTATTTTTATGGAAACCATAAAGACTGGAGTAGAGGATATAAGAACGTATATATCACCGAGTAGTATACGCAATCTTATATCTGCATCTATATTAGCGGGTATTCAAATTCTGAATACTCCTAATCATACGTATGCTATTGAACAATCAGATACTCAACTTAATTGTAATGAGGAAACCTCTACAAAGGGAAACACTAATCTTAAACATTCTATAATATCTGAAGAGCTCTTATCTCTTTTGGACTCAGAAAAAGCAAGGTGAATAGAGGTCTTTTTAGATTGAGATAAGCAAGTAGCTTTATGATTAGAAACAATCATAGACAACAGAATGAATTATGATAGGATTAGTAGCCTGAGACATATAGCACCTGAAATCTTAAAAGAAATTACTGGAGAAAGAATATTAGAAACTCCTATCGATAAATTAGAAGAAATAGGACACGGCTTTTATACACTTGAGCAGTTCCGTGTAATTGGAACAGAAAATTTCTTAGAAATGAGTACGGAACAATTAAATGGAATGAGATTTATATTCGCATACCTTGAATTAGATACTATTAAATCTATTGGCGCACAGAACTTTATCGCAATGGGAAGAAATAGAATGATGGAATTGAGATATTTAAACGATAATGCATTAATATTTATAGGAGGAAAAAAACTTGTTAGCCAAGATATTGAATGGATTAGGCGTAATATACATATTTATAAGTTAAGTTGAGATCACTTTAATACTCAATATGATAAGAAATAAAATGTAAAAACACTATTAGTAATACAAAAAAGCTCTGAAAAATCAGAGCTTTTTTATTGACCCATAATAAAAGTGATTATACTTGCATAATATAACTATTTATAGGGAAAGTACGCGTGAAAAAATACTTCATACAGACATTTGGCTGCCAGATGAATCAAGCTGATAGTGAGAAGATTAATATGGTCTTACTTCAATCAGGTTTTATGAAGGTATCATCTTGGCAAGAGGCTGATATCGTAGTATTTAATACCTGTAGTGTCAGACAAAAATGAGAAGATAGAGTATTTGGAATGCTCCATGAGATAAAAAAAGAAAATACTAGAAGGCTTAAAGATCATACTGATGCAGCTTCTTTTTCTCCTGCAGAGCAGAGAGGTGAGACTACATGACAGATCATAGCTGGAATAACGGGTTGTATGGTACGAAAGACTGGTATAGCCAAGAGATACTTAGACGAGGATACAAAGAGAAGAAAAACCAGTACCATCGAGCTCGTGGAGGAGTTGTCTGGGATATACAACAGTGATGACAAACTCTTTCCACGTAGCCAGCAAATAGACTTTACTCTTCGTATAGAAGAGACGAAGTATGTTCCTCATATACTCACACATATCTATGGTGAAAAAATAGGCCAAGAAGACAAGTTCGATGACTATCTCAAACAAGTCCAACAAAGAGAAAATCCTTTTTCTGCAAATGTAATCATCCAAACAGGGTGTGATAACTACTGTAGTTTTTGTATTGTCCCATACACTAGGGGACTCGAGACCAGTCGATCTCATGATGAAATTATTGCAGAGTGTAGAGAAGCAGCAGAAAACTGAGCTACAGAGATAACGCTTCTCGGGCAAAACGTAAATAGTTACGGGAAACAGTTTATAGACAAAAAACTCTGGAACAGTGAAACAAGTAGCTGGAATACCTGAGACAAAAAACTCAAAATAGGGATAGATATAGATGACACACTTCTAGTTGTATGGTCAGTCGAGATACTTGAAATCTATAATAGAAAGTTTCATGATATAGTGCAGATGGATGATATCCGTAGCTTTGATTTCAATGGCATACAAGATCTCAGAAAAGAGTACAAAGATTATTCTCGTAAAAATAAAAACTCACTTCATCTTCATCCAGACTCTAAACAGGTACTACAAAACCTTCACAAAAAATGACATCTCCTCTACATAATAACTTCTCGTAGTCCAGAAGAGAGACAAGATACAGAGGTGTTTCTAAAAAAAGAATTCTCAGATAATTTTTTTGAAGAAATAGTTTTTATCCTAGAATCAGGGGAAGATACCAAATACAAAGCAGCTCAAAAATATAAACTAGATATAGTGATAGATGATGCCCCTCATCATATAGGAGATTATATAAAGCACTGTCTAGATGTAGAAGTTATTATCTTTGATCAGACATGGAATAAAAGTATAGATGAAACAAACAGAGAAAAACTTCATCGTGCACATAACTGGAAAGAATTTGAGAGTATCGTATGGAAACATACTTTTCGTTCACCTTTTAGGAGTCTTCTAGAAGGCATAGATTCTATTCCAGAAATAGAGCGAGTAAGGTTTACATCGAGTAATCCTCATGACATGACTCGTGACGTCCTTGATGCGCATTTTGATCTGAGAAGTACCTGTAATTACCTGCATTTTGCACTCCAGTCTGGAAATAACCAGATGCTCAAGAAGATGAATCGTAAGCATACCTATGAAGCATTTCGTGACCAAGTGCAATATCTCAGAAGTAAAGATCCTTTGTTTTCTATCTCTACAGATATTATCGTAGGGTATAGTGGAGAGACTGATGAGATGTTTCAGGATACTGTCAAAGCATTTAGAGAGTGCGAGTTTGACTTTGCCTATATAGCACGCTACAGTGTTAGACCCCAGACTCTTGCTGCAAAGATATATCCAGATGATGTTCCTGACGATATAAAAGCTGAGAGGTGGAGTATTCTCAATGACCTCCTCCTAGAAAATATTCAGAAGAGAAACGCTCTTATGATCTGAAGAGTGGAGGATATCCTTGTATCTGGAGAAAAAGATGATCAGTTTTTTGGAAGAACTCGTAATTTTAAAGAAGTATTTTTTCCCAAAGATGATTCTATACAGATAGGAGATACCGTATCCATAAAAATAGAGAGTATGAATAGATATGTTTTAGTAGGAAGTATTGCTAAATAGAAAAAATAATTATTATTTATTTAAATATTTAGATAAGTATAAGACTATGAATATACAACATTCTTTTACAATGAAATGATTTACTCCGGTACAAGATGCTATAGATAAAGAAAAACTTGAGCGTGTGGAGTCTTTGAGTCAGGGGTATATCTGAGTAATATGTAATAGTTGTGACAATCGTACTGTTGTGAGAAATTGAACAGGTACTAGGTGTGATACCTGTGGCTGTCCAGAAAACGATCTTCCTGAAAATCTTGAAGAAATAAGATCAAATGTCAATTTTTGAAAAGTTTGAGGAACTTTTACAGTTACTCCTACTACATATTCTATTCAGCAAAAAGCTAGTGATATAATTGTAAGATAGAGATATATGTTTCAAAAACTCGCAAAACTCTATGGAATTATCCTTCTTCCAGTTATACTAGTAATAATTTATATAATTATCATAAAATTATGGTAGAAAAATTTACACAGATATCTCTCGAGGATTTCAAGGCAGAACTCGAAACAGGGAAGTATACACTTATAGATTCTCGTACTCGAGGGGAGCTTGAGACCTATGGAAAAATCTCAGAAGACCAAACTCTCATCAATGTAAATATGCCTCTATGGAGGATACAGGTACAAAAACTAGATAAATCAAAGCCTTATCTGATCTACTGTTGGCATGGAAATAGAAGCGCTACTATGAGAGAATATATGAAAGAACAGTGATTTGCTTTTGCTTGTGATTTAGAGTGAGGGATAGATGCGTGGAATAAGCAGTAGTTTATATCTCTTGAGCTTTAGCTCTTACATGATTTACAACCTCTTCTAGGCAGAGCTTCGGGAAAAAGCTTTTTTTTATGGCACTGACGATAAAATCAGGATACGTAGATGCATTTGTTATTACTTCTTCTAATCGAGATGTAGTAGAAAAAATATTTCTATTGAGTTTAGGAACTGGGACTTTTATTAAATTTTTTAAAAATTCACTTTCTATAGAGTTGTTGTTTTTATATATATTAGGGAGTTCTCAAATATTTTTTATAACACTTTTTATATAGCTTTTTGATACCCATCACCTTAGACCTATCATTGCTTCAATAACTTTTTTTCCATCTACTATTTCTGAAGCAGAGAGACCACTTTGATTTTTATTTCATTTGATTACTACCCTTGATTCGCAACCATTAAGCATTCCATCCCCTAGATCTATCATTCATTGTAACTTACAGTCTTGGTATTTTGCCGTACCGTTACTTTTTTTGAGAGCTGATAACTTTGTAGAGATATACTCTCTAAATTCATTTGAAGCTTCTTGTTTATCACAAAAATCTTTTATATCCTCTTGTGTATAAAATCATAATTTTTGACGAAACTCAGTCTGCTCTATATTTCCATGTTTTTTATGAACATAGTATTGGTATTCTAACAGGTGAAACGATTCTTCCTTATTATCAGCTTCGAGTTCTATCCCTATTGAATCTTTAATGATGTTCATTATTTTTGCACTTCAGGTTTTGTTTCATAGCATCTTAACAAGCATCTTATCAGCAGATTTTCACCTATAACGAAGGGTACAGTTTATTTTTTTTCTTTGCCCGTTAGGGAGTACTTTAGAATATGTCCCTCTTGTCTCATAATAGTCTTTTCATTCTTTTTTTTCCATGATTTTTGATAGATCAAAATCAAAATTTCCTATTTCAGGAACACAAGACTTCAAATAATTATTAGCAATAAATTGTTTTGTATTTTCTTCTGCGTATTTCATCTGTGGGTGTCTCTCTACTTCATGGTGACAAAACGTCATTTTTACAAGATCGCAATATATCTGTCTTCTTTCTTTGTGTCAGGAGGTTGCTGTGAGTTTTAGAAATCTTATAATATCACTGCCTGAATGAAATTTTTGAGACACAAACGGTTCTTTAATATCTATCAGAAAAGTATTTTTATAAGTAGTAAGTGCTTTTTGGTAGAGTGATGTGACATATGTAAGGGTCTCAGGAGAATGTATATCATGATCTTTTCATAGTAAGTTTGAAACTCTTTTTTCTAACTCTTCATCTGATATATCTTTTAAATTAAACAAATGTAAAATCCCTGATAGTTCTACACTATCAAAGTTTTCTCCTTCTTTTCAGTAATTTATTTTTGTGAATTCATCTATTCATCAAACTAGAGCTTGAGGCATACAAAAAAATTATATCTAAATATCTAGATATAATTTTACTATATTTTTATTGTATTTTCAACTTAAATATCTCTCTCCCAACTACCTGATCCTTTCTTTTATAGAGCAGACTTCCGCTACGAGTATGTTTTATAGTTTCATGATAGGGAAGTAGGTGCTCTATTTTACAATGTTTTTCGACTATTTTGTATACTTCTGAGAAGTAATGATACTTCCCATGTACTTCCCAAAAAGGGAAAGAAATAACTACAGTTCCACGGTATTTTGCTTTTTGCAGTCAGAGAAAGAAATCTCTATAGATACTGAGAAGTTTTTGTTTTTCCTCAGCTATTTTCTTCTCAGTAATAGAGTATTTTTGAAATACTTGCCCGAGATATCATTCGGTAACTATTGCGTCTGATTTCTTCAAAAAGGGAGAACTACTAATACCACGAGCATCAAGAGTAATACACTCAGTAGTTTTTATATTATTTGAGAACTCTTTTTGTACAAAAGCTATATTTTTCTTAGTTTTTTGTGTATTTTCAGCAGATATATCACTCCCATAGACTTCTTTATTTCCTCTCAGTATACACTCTATAGGAATAGTCCCAAGCCCACAAAAGGGATCATATACTTTTTTTCCACCAGAGATATTTACCATGATTTGAGCGAGTTTTGGAGGGAGCATTCCTACCTGCATATCACGAGTTTTTCCATAGTCTCTCTTTGAGTATCCGTCTATATCCTGCACCCAGATAGTTTTTCCAAAATACTCTGTGTTTCCAGTATCAACAATAGAAAAATCACTTTCTTTTTTTACAAGATTTTCTCCTATTATCTGAGCAGAACTCAGTGGAGTAAAGTTTTTATTGATAAAACGAGAAGATATAGAATGTTTTCTGAGGAGTTTTTTTGTATCCATGAGTATCTTTTTCAAGTCTCAAGTTCATCAAAAATACGTAATTCCATAGGCAAATTTTCACTCATGAAACTCTGCGATTTCAAATATTGTTTCACTTGGATTTCATCTATATCACTCTATAAGCTGGATAGCTTTTATAATTCCACCCATCCTCGGTGCCCAAGTAAGAATATCTTTTTTCTCAACTCCTGAAAGTATACATATATCTTCGCTGATACACTCAAAAATTGCGTCTGGAAAAACACTCCAAAGTTCTGAAAATGAGAGCTTGAACTCTCTTCATAGTTGAAAAGCAAACATAGTTTCTAAAAGTTAATAACACTTCGAATAGCCTTTCCTTCATGCATGAGGTCAAAAGCTTTATTGATATCCTCTAGTGGCATCGTAAAAGTTACCATATCATCTAGATTTATTTCTCCACTTCTGTATTTTTCTACGAGACCTGGGAGCTCTGTCCTTCATTTTACTCCTCCAAATGCACTTCACTTCCAAACACGACCAGTAACTAGTTGAAAAGGGCGAGTTGATATCTCTTGACCTGCTCCTGCAACACCTATTATGATAGATTCTCCCCATCATTTATGGCAACATTCGAGTGCTGATCTCATGACCTCTGTATTTCCAATACATTCAAATGAATAATCTACTCCTCCATCTGTCATTTCTACGATAACTTCCTGGATAGGTTTGGTATGGTCTTTTGGATTTATAAATTCTGTAGCTCACATTTTGAGAGCCATTTCTTTTTTGTCCTGGTTTATGTCTATAGCTATTATTCTCTTTGCTCCTGCCATAACAGCTCATTGTATCACAGAGAGCCCTATCCCTCCGAGACCAAAAACAGCAATGGTAGAACCTGATTCTACTTTTGCTGTATTGAGTACTGCCCCTATCCCAGTAGTTACTCCACAACCTAGAAGACATACTTTTTCTAGGTCTGCTTCTGGATGTATTTTTACGAGAGAGATTTCTGGGATTACAGAGTATTCTGCAAAGGTAGAGGTTCCCATATAGTGATAAATTGATTTTCCATCTTTTGAAAAACGTGTCGTTCCATCTGGCATGAGTCATTTTCCTTGTGTTTCACGGAGTTTTTGACAGAGATTTGTTTTCCCAGAAAGACAAAACTTGCAATCTCTACACTCTGGAATATAGAGGGGAATTACATGATCCCCAACCTCTAGACTGGTAACTCATTCTCCAAGTGTTTCTACTATAGCACCTCACTCATGACCAAGAATACAGGGAAATACTCCCTCTGGGTCATCTCCTGAAAGGGTAAAAGCATCTGTATGGCATACTCCGCTAGACTTCATACGTACGAGTACTTCTCACTTTTTTGGGGCTTCTAGATCTACTGTTTCTATGGAAAGTGGTTCTCCAGATTTCCATGCTACTGCTGCTCTTACTTTCATATTTTTTAATTTAGGTGTAATTTTTGTTCTAATTCTCCAAATACTTCTTCTACTGATTGATCTGCATTTATTTCTATTACCTTTCACTGTTTGATCTGTTCTTCAACTATAGGAAGAGTTACTTCCCTGTAGAGATCGATTCTCTTAACGATTCCTTCTTCATTATCATCGGATCTAGTGATAAGTTCGTCTCCTGTTTTTGGGTCATGAGTTATTCCACTCATAAATGTTTCTCCTGTTTTTGGATTAAACATCCTTCCTAGAAGCCTCTGTTTTGATTTCTCTTCTGAGAGATGAAATAAAACTACCTGGTAGTTTGGTACGAGTTCATCAAATACTTCTATATTCCAACTATTACGTATAAACCCATCATAGATTACTTTTTCGTCTTTACAGTTTGCTATTGCTTCTTCCATAACCTTTCTCCCAAGTTCTCAGTTTACCTGGTCTCCTTTTTCCATGATATCTTTAAGAGTATTTCATAGCTCTGTCCCACTCGAAACAACTCTTCTAAACTCTGTTCCCATCTCGAGTACCCTAAAACCATACTTATCTGCCATAAGCCTTGCTTGTGTTCCTTTTCCACATCATTGTATTCCTGTAAATACAAGTTTCATAAATCGATGATACATAAAAAAATAATTCCCTGATAGTATAGGGAATTATAGTAAAATACAAGAAAAACGTGAGAGTAATAAGCCGGATTTTGTATCTCGGTATCAATCTATCTCGACGTATCATCGCTGACACGCTCTAGCTGAGTATCCCGCTTCTAAGCGATAGAGAACAATAACCTATCGCGGGACCATTCCCATTGCATCACCCTAGGTTTACCACCACATCTACTTCACAGTAGAGGATCACTCTGAGAGTGACTTTTCACCTTTCTCCCTGGGGGATAGTATAGTCTCTGCGGCACTGGCTGTAATATGAGTTTATGAATTCTCCTCATATCCGAAGCCGTTAGCTTCAGGGCTGTTCTCATGATGTCCAGACTTTCCTCATTCTACAAAGTAGAACGTAGATACCTCCTCTCACGTGAGAGTGATTTTATATATTAGGGAACAAAAGTAAAACTATTGATGAATAATATCTACTATTTCTTGTACCTTTCGAGCATTTTTCTTTCTATGTTCGAGTATATGTCATAGGATAAAGTCTCTATAGTTTATTCAAAAATGTTCAAACATCTCTCCATAACGATCCCTAAAGTACTTTAAGAACCCTCAATAATTAAACTCTCTGTCTTCTACAGGGCAAAGGAGTTTGTAGCGTATAAGATCTCAGAGCATAAGAGGTAGAGTTATCTCCTGAGCCTCTAACATCTGTGGAGTGATTTCATTATCGTCTGTTTTTCCTACTATAGTATTTATTATTTTTTGTTCATCTTTTCCATTTTTTGCAAGAAACATTCCGAGAGGATTTTCACCAGATTTAATTCTATCTATGATTTCTAGCGCTCCTATACCATAGAGTTTTTCTTTTGGATTCACTCATGGGAGCTCCTCATCCTTTCATCTCTTAAATCTCACAAAGAAAGAGTCAATATCCATATTTTCTCCATCAAGTTTATTCATAATTCCGAGAAATCTCTTGAAAGTTGGACCATTATAGAGTTCTCACACAAGCATTCTCGGGAGGTATCTATTTACAGGAATATTATCTAGACTATTTCCCATACTCAGTTTCTCTATAACATGAGCCATTCATTCTTCTTGTCATAAATAAGAAAGTGATTTAAACGTTCCTATTAGTTTTTTATTGTTTACATTTCCTATCATATGTCTCTCAAGCTCATGAGATATCAACTCAATAATTCTTTTTACGGTAAGTGTTTTATAGCTAGGGTGATTTTTGGGTATATTTATACCATTATAACTTACAGAAACATTAGAGATATTTTCTTTTAGGTTCACTCACGCACTGGGTATTGCAAGTATTTCTATACATAATTCAAATATTTTTATGTACTTCTCTTGAGGTATTTCCTTATCAAGTATGGACTTATCAAGTTCCTTTATTCCTAAGAGCGGATCCTCTAGATGTATATTGTTATTTTCTCATTTACTAGAAACAGTATTTGAAAACTCTTGTTCTAGGGATGATAATATCTTCTCTATAAATATTCCTTCTTCCTTAGATAGGAGTTTCTCGTTTTCTCCATACCTTCTTCTTATTTGTTTTGTAGCTACCAGAGCGTATTTGGGTTGATCTGATATCTTTTTTCCATAGATTTTTTCTTCAAGAGCTTCTATTTCTCTTATTTCTTGAGAAGAAGCTCATACTTGCTTACTATATATGTCTATTTTTCTTGCTTCGATCGGGATATAGAGTTCTAACAGATCGAAAAAATACATAATCTTTTCAAAATTGAGTGCATAATACTGACACTTTTCTCATAAAGTGTCACAATTATCTATGTTTTTTAGTGCCTTTTGTATTTGTAAGAAGTCTTGTTTTTTTGCTTTTAGAGAAGAATATGATTGAGAGAGGAAGTCTTGGTATCAGATACTTATATCATAAGAAATTCATAGAAAGTTCGAGAATAATTTTGTGTTATATCCCGAAGAATCATATGCAAAAATAAAACCCGTAAGTTTTAGGAAATCTTCTGTTACTATGGATTCTATAGTATCTTCGATATTTGGGGAGATGTTTGTCTTTTCGTTCATATACAGTGATAATATATCCTTATATAGTATAGGATAGCATAATTATTGCGTATTATCAAACTACATCGATGCCTTTTCTACCAGTTTTATTATCTTTTCTATTTTTTTCCACTTTCTTTGAATCTGGCCAATAATATCAAAAGAATCTAAACCAACAAACCAGTACTTTTTTCTGAGGTAGAGGTAATACTCTGGAGCCTCAAAAACAAAATCTGAATTATTTTGCTTTTCTATCATATAATAGTATATCAAATCCGAGATGAAGATAGGAAATACTAAATCCTGCTTATTCTCATAACTCTCATATATAGAAAAGAGATTGTCTACATCGTGAAACCCTATCTTTCATAGGAATAATTTTTTGAATTGGCCACCGTTTTTTAGAAAACATATAATTTCTGTAAGCCCACGAAAATATACTACATCCTTGTGTTGTACTCATATAAAGGTTGAAGAGTAATTTCTCTTTGCACGTATAACAGAGCTCTTATACGAACGCTTACATTTATATTCTTTTCCCATGATACGCATAAAGTCTTCAAACTTATCTCACTCCAAGCATTCACCAGCCATGATAGTAAAAAAATACTCTACTATGTTATCGATGTTTTCATAGCTGTAACCATGAAAGATCTTCTCCATGAACATCGCGAGTCATTCTTCTTTTGGGAGATTTTTTGAACCTCGAAAATTTCACAATAAAAGCTTTCCATTATAAGAGTTTATATAATGAGACTCTATCTCGTGAGTCAGGAGCTTGAGGAGTCTCTCTATAGTAAAAAATGCGTGTGCTTCATCTCTTGGGATCTCTAAAAAATTGTCACCATCATATATAGACCCTGCATTAGAGAGTTTAGTTTTTTGAGGGAGTCCATAAAACTCACAGACGCTGTCAAAAACGATCCTATAATCTTTCCTGGATATTTGTTTTTTTAAGAAACTTCCTTTTAGATGTTTTTTTAGGACTCTCGGACTATCGGTGAGTTCACACGATGATGATCCTCTGATGATTTTTAGATACTTTTGCATTGCTTTTTGATCTTTCTCTGAGAGGAATTTCTTTCTTGATTCATGGTTTCTTACTATAAAGTTATAACAAGGTGAAAATTCTTCCATGTTGTCTATAACTTTTGGTCAAAAAGCTAACTTTTCTCGTTTTTCTATTTCAGATACTCTTTTTTGGACTTTTTTATCTGTGAGTTTATGTGCGACTCCTGCTTTTTCGAGCTCAAACTCTACTCACATAACTGATATTTCTAGGATATTTTTCACGTACTCAAGTGCCTCCACAAAAACCCCTCGACGTATAGATTCACTACGAGAACAAACTTTTATCTTGAGGGCTTTTTTGAGTATATCATCTATGAGTACGATTTGAACTTGTATTTTGTACTTATATTTCCTCCCGAGGAAATCTATAGAGTATTTTGGATAATTATCTCAGAGGTACTCTTCAAACAGTGTTTCGTTTAGTAAGAACCCTCATTCTATCTCTCTATAACTATAAGTTACTTCTATTATCTTTTCTAGATCACCATGAAAAACATAGCTGTTTGCCAGATCTATGATCTGATCTATATTTTTTGTAAAAAAAAGTTTTATATAAAATTTCATATTTTTCTCTTATTTCAAAACTATTATTTCCCACTGTCCCTCAGGAAGAGTATTTCAGATAATCCGTGGGTTGAGTATTTTTATATCCCTATAGCTATACTCCTCTTGCTTACTCCACTGTAGGATATCTGTAATCTGGTTGACAGACAAGATTTCTGTTTCTGGAGGGTGATATACTCCTCCTATAAATGTATCAATAAGTCATTTTTGTTTCAAATATCATTCTACGAGATACTTGATAGCAATAATTCTAAAAACATATCGAGATGTTTCTTTATTGAGGTAGAGATCATAATAGTTATCCACATCTTGATCTCTAAGAGCTTTTGCTATAGCATTTTCTCATCTGTTATATGATGCAGCCACTAGAGACCAATCATCAAACTGTCTATGAAGCTCTTTGAGATAGGCTATAGCAGATTCTGTGGATTTTTGAAAATTGTATCTCTCATCTACAAACTCGTCTACTCTGAGTCCATATTGTTTTGCTGTTTCAGGCATAAACTGCCATATCCCTGCAGCTCCAGCACTAGAAACTACGTCATTTCTCAGAGCACTCTCTGCTATGGGTAGGTATTTAAAGTCATTTGGTATATCGCTTGCCTTGAGTTGCTCTTCTATATAGGGGATATAAAGAGGATACCTCTTTACATAGAGATAGAACTGATAGAGGTTATTTCCAGAGATGGTGAATTCTTTATCAAATCGTTGTTTGTTGTAATAATTGCTTGTACTTATTGGGACATTTTCTCCTGCAAAATGTATATCTCCCTCAGGATATGAAAAAAATATATTTTTTTCATCTTTTCCAAAAGAAAAAACTAAAAATATTCCAAGCAATAGGAAACACAAAAATGTAAATAAAAACAGAATGTTTCTTTTTAACATTATAAAAAGTATCAATATAATAATAGTCCTTAAAATATTGTAAGCATTTGCTCAAGCAAAGCAAAATAATAGTTGTATAAATTAATTATACACATAGCTAGTGTCAAATATTTTTTTCTTTTGACTCAGATAACAATATGCTTACATTAGAGACATAATTCAGGTATTAGACAAGAGTTATTTTTATATTTTTAAATACTTTTTATAGCTATGGAAAAGCATTTTCACCTAAAAAATATTTTACTATCACTTATAGAAGACATCAAGAAACAAGATTTCCTTGTGTACTTTAGAAAGATGTCTATACTTGAAATAGGGAAAGATGAAATTATTTTTGGGACTGTCTCTGCTTTTATGAAAGATAATATAGAAGCGAAGTTCATGAATCAGACTCTCCTAGCAGCACAAAAAGAATTTGGTGAAACAATTAAAAAAATCAATTTTAGAGTTGATATAAATATAGATAATCCTTCTAATACTGACTCAGTAGATTGCACTACCTTTTATAAATCTACTCTCAGACAAGTAAAAAAAGATGAAAAACTTTCTTACACCAGCGTAACTATGCAACAAAAGAAAAGTGTAAATGACAGATATGCTCTGAGTAATTTTATCGTTGGTGCTGATAACCAACTTGCTTTTTCTGCTTGTGAAGCTGTTGCGAGAAATCCTGGAAAATCATATAATCCTCTCTATATCTACTGAGATGTAGGTCTTGGAAAGACTCATCTCCTCCAAGCAACAGGGAATGAGATAATTAAAAAAGTAAAAGATAAAAAAGTAGTATACTCTACTGCAGATAAGTTCATCACAGAATATGTAACAGCTGTAAAAAAGAGAAATGTAGAAAAGATGAGACAAAAATACAGAGAGATGGATGTACTTATTCTCGATGATGTACAGTTTCTCAGTAAAAAAGAACAGACACAAAATGAACTCTACAATGTTTTTAATCTTCTCTATGACGCAAATAAACAGATAATTATCAGTGGGGACAGAGTTCCAAAAGAACTCACAGAACTCGAACCAAGACTCAGAAGTCGTTTTGAGTGGGGAATCACTGTAGATATAGGAAAACCTGACTATGAGACGAGACTCGCTATCATACAAGAAAAATCAAGAGAAAGAGAGTTTCTCATACCACAAGATGTGGCAGAGTTTATCGCTGCTAATGTTACAGAAAACGTTCGTGAACTCGAGGGGGTTCTCAATCAAATGATTGCAGAGTATGAACTCACAGGAAACACCCCAACACTTGAGAGAATAGCAAGCAAACTCCAAAAACTCAGTTATACCAAAGACCTACTCGGAGAAGGGAGAACTCCACGTACACACAAGACAACAATCAGAAGTTACGAAGATATCATAGATGCTGTCAGTAAACATTTTGGAATCGAAAAAGAGGGAATACTCGGAGGGAATAGAAAAAAAGAGTTTATGATCCCAAGGCAAGTTTCTATGTATCTCCTCAAAACAAAGATGAATTATACCTACGAAAGGATAGGGAATATCTTCTCTGGAAGAAACCATGCATCTGTTCTCTATAGCTGTAATAAGCTCGAAAAAATCATCAAAAAAGATAAAAACCTCCTCTATGAGGTGAATGCTATAAAAGATGGGATAGGAATATAAATATAAAAAAAGACTAGATTTATTCTAGTCTTTTTTTATAAAACTCACTACAGTCTCTATATGATGCGTATGAGGGAACATATCAACAGCTTGTACTTTTTCTATAGTATAATCAGAATTTTCGAGTATATACTGGCAATCCCTGGCAAGAGTAGCAGGATTACAACTGACATAGATAATCTGTTTTGTGTTAAATTTGAGAATATTCTCTGGAGCACTTGGATGCATTCCAGCTCTGGGGGGGTCTATAATAAGTAGATCTGCTTTCATTCACTTTTCTATATAATCATTCAAGAAATCTTCGACTTTTACATTTATAAACTCTACATTATTTATAGAGTTTTTTTGAGCATTTCTTTGTCCGTTTGTGCTTGCTTCTTCATTGAGTTCAACACTGATGACATCTTTTGCTATGTCGCTCATAATCATTCCAATAGTTCCTGTTCCTCCATAAAGATCTAGTACGGTACCATTTTTGAAACTTTCTTTGTGAGAAAAGTCCTTTACAAGAGTATAGAGTAGCTCTGCTCCACGGGAGTTTGTTTGAAAGAAACTCTTTGGACCTATATCAAATTGTAAGCCTAATAACTCTTCTGTAATCACTTCTGAACCACATATAAGTTCCATATCTCCAATAACTGTATCAGACTTGTTAGAGTTATGACTCAGGTATATAGAAGATAGGGAAGTATCAGACTCTGCTAGCTCTATAAAAAACTTCTTTATATCGATAAGAGCACTTTCTAAATCTTTTTTATTTTCAAAGTACTCTGGAAAATATGAGAATATTACCATTGTCTGATTTGTAAAATATGTTTTACGAATCAGTATATGTCTCCGAAAGCCTGTTCACATCTTTTGATCATGCACTGGAAGTCACGACTGCTTTGCAAAATCTTTTATTTTTTTATAGAGTATATTCTGCTCTGAGTCTATAAGCAGACATTCATCATAATCTTCTACCTTGCTAAACTCTCCTCTTTTATGAAACCCGACATTAAACTCTTGAAATACTTCTTCTTTATGAGAAATATATTTTCCAAAAGAGAATTCTATCTTATTTCTGTACCCAAACTGATCTGGAGCAGGTATAATAGGGAGAAAGTTTATCTCCGGTTGAATCTTTTGAACATGAAAAAATGATTCCTCAATTTGCGTTTGCTTGATTTTTAACTGTTCGTTGTAGTCTATATTCATCCATGGAGCTCCAGGAAATAGTTCGTATGCTCCTGTTTCAATAAGGGATTTTTTCTTTACAGCAACTATCTGACTCTCGTAGTAGTCCTTCCTCTTTTTTATTATCTTCACATCTACAATACTCCCAGGAACAGCTCAACCAGTTATAAAAAGGACTTTCTTTTTGTTACTATCAGTCACTCATTCGTCTAGTCTTACAAATCATTTTCCACCAAAAACAAGTTTTTCTACAGTTATGTCTTCCAGTATATGTCATTTTTTCATAAAAAATCTCTCTAGGTTTTAAACTAGAGAGATTGTAGGGAAGAGGAGTATAATAGCAAGACTAAACACCGTAAATTTCTTTTTTTGCTACCTTCATAAGGTTTTTAGTATTGCCGTCTACTTTTGTATGATGTATTTTTGAATAGAGATACTCTACACTCTCTATACTTCCATTGAGGGCTTTTATAAAATGTCCTTTGTTACGGTCATATATATGCCCAAAATTTAAGAGTACTTGCTCTGTAGCTGAAAGACTCTTTACGGATTGAGCTCAAGGGTTTCATATCAAATTGTACTGCTTAGAGAGTCCTCTAAATTTTCCCCTTACACTTTCTGGAAGTTTTCTGAGTCTCGTGTCTAGTGAACTTCACTTCCAGTTTTTTCCTGGTTTCATTTTGATTCATAGCTTCCACCATGAAAATTCTCCTGTACTTGCTACTCTGTATTTTGCATTCTTCTTGAGTGTTTGAAGATATCATTGTGCCGAACTAACTCACGCATAATTTTCAACATTATACCCTCATTCAGACTCTATTCTCAGGAAGTATTGAATCATCTTTGAGAAATTTTGAATCTGTTTTGAATCCAATCCTTCTCCTAAAATATCTCCCATAGAATCAACTAAATCACTAGGGAGTCCGAAATCATCTATAAATTGATTCATAGTCATTGTACCTCTTTTGAATCAAGTTTTTCACTCAAGATACAATAGAGCCGTGTTATTATCTATAACTCAGAGTTTATATAGCTTCTGTAAAAACAACGAGCTTTTTCTTGAACTTGGGATAATAAGCTGTTTCAGTAGAGCAAGAAAATGTTTCTGTATATCAGAATTATTTTTACATAGTTGTGCAACTTTTGAAATAATACTATCATAGTTTTGACTGATTATATTTTGTCATTTTAGGGTTACCTGATTTCAAAAAATCTTTTCAACTCTTTTTTCTATGAGTTCTGATTTCACTTTTCATGGAAACTCTGGGTGGATAAAAAGACTCATAACTATGTCCTGTCATGGATACTCATTCAAAGAAATATTTTCTTGTATATCTTTTGTCTTTCATAATTCATTATCGAGCATCGTTTCAAACTCTTGTACTGCGTCCATATTCATTCAACCTTCTTGATTCATAGCCCCTTCTAACCACCCATCAACTTCAATGAGTTCAGATCCTCACTCTATTTTTAAAATAAACTCATCAGACAAATTGTATTTCTCTGCATAGTACCTCTTGTATACATAATGAAAATCATGATAAGCATCAACCCTCTCTAAAAGACTTTGTTTATCTTCGCCAGAGAAGTCTGTATGTTTCATCTGAAGTACTATATCTGATACTAATTCCTGCATACCTATTTTATGTTCTGGTTTGTCATAGACATTGAGTATATTTACCGTTTCATTGAGGATTTTTGTGAGTAGGATATGATTTTTAATAACCTCTTTGATTCCTTCTCAATTTATACTATTTCATGAGTTTACTACTCTATCAATAGAGATAAGACTATCCCTATGAAAAAATTTTGTTCTCATCCACGAAATCATGTTTTCCATATCGTCCTTAGAGGTATTGTTATTTTCTCATAGTCCATATATGATATCGTGTTTCAGTTCTTGTATCGAGCGTGGAGCTATCTCTGGAAGTTTTGGGACCTCGATTTTTTCAGAGAGTGATGCAAGTTCTACGTTTCACATAATTTTTACAGTAACGGATATTCTCTAAAAATACCACACTTAGCCCTAAAACACAAAAAAGCCCTGATTTCTCAAGACTTTTTTATAAAATAATAGCTTTTTCTACATCATCCCCATTCCTGGCATACCTCACATTCACCCCATTCATCACATAGGAGGCATAGCCGGAGCATCTCATCATTTTCCTGGTATATCGGTAATAGCTGCTTCTGTAGTCAGAAACATCCCTGCAAGAGATATAGCTTCTTGGAGGGCTATTCTTTCTACTTTTTTTGGATCTATGATTCATGACTCTATCATATCTACAAACTGATCTGTTGCAGCATCGTATCAGTACTGATTTTCTGCGTGTCAGATGATTTTTTGGAGTATTTCGCTTTCATCTTTTCCAGCATTTTGGATGATCTGTTTTGCAGGGTAGGAGAGTGCTTCTTTTACGATACTCCTTCAGATGTTTTGATCATCGTTTCCAAAATCTTGTCATTCAAGGATCTTAGAAGCTCTGAGAAGTGCGATACCACCACCAGCAACCACTCATTCAGATACGGCAGCACGGGTAGCATTGAGAGCGTCTTCTATACGAAGTTTTTTTTCTTTCATCTCTATTTCACTTGCTGCTCATACCTTGATAACGGCAACTCCTCCTGAGAGTTTTGCGATTCTCTCAGCGAGTTTTTCTTTATCATAACTACTATCAGAACTCTCATACTGAGATTTTAGTTCTTGGACTCTTGAGCGAATATCCTCTAGTGATCCAGTACCACCTATGATAGTTGTAGTATCTTGTGTAGATACTATGTTTTTTGCATTTCCGAGCTGATCTAGAGTCGTACTTTCGAGTTTCATCCCAAGCTCCTCTGTTATCAGTGTACCACCAGTTAAAACAGCTATATCTCTGAGCATTTCTTTTTTCTTATCTCAGAAACCTGGAGCTTTTACTCACAGGACATTGAGTACTCATTTGAGTTTATTGAGAATAATTGTCGTAAGAGCTTCTCATTCTATGTCATCTGCAATAATCACAAGATCTTTTTTTCCACTCTGAACAAGTTGCTCCAAAAGAGGAAGGAACTCTTTCATATTGGTGATTTTTTTATCAGTAATGAGGATAGGGGCATTTTTGATTTCGGCAATCATCTTGTCAGTGTTACTTACCATATATGGACTCATGTATCCTTGATCAAACTGCATTCATTCGGTTATTTCCACTTCCATTTCAAACGTCTGTCCTTCTTCTACAGATATCACTCCATCATTTCCTACTTTTTCCATAGCCTCAGCTATGATTTCCCCTACTTTTTCATCTTGTGCTGAGATAGTCGCAACTTGTGATACTTCTTGTTTACTGCTGATAGAAATAGCTGTTTTTTCGAGCTCTTGTACTATGAGTTCTCAGGCCTTTTTCATTCCATTTTTTAACTCTACAGCATTTACTCCTGAGTTAATATTCTTGAGTCATTCTTTTGCGAGTGCGTAGGTGAGAAGGGTCGCAGTAGTAGTTCCGTCACCAGCAAGGGTATTTGTTCTCTCAGCTGCTTCTTTTACGAGTTCTGCCCCCATGTTTTCGAACTTATCTTCGAGCTCTATTTCACGAGCGATTGTAGCTCCATCATTGGTTACCTGAGGTGCTCCAAATCATTTATCAAATACAACATTTCTCCCTTTTGGTCACATAGTTACGGTTACTGTTTTTGCGACTTGTTCTATACCAGCAAACATTGCTGATCTTGCATCATTACTGTATTGTATTTGTTTTGCCATAGTTTATTTAAAATTAGTATTTAAGTATTCATATTCTTTTCAGAAAAAGATTCGCTTGAATCTACTTTTTGGAAGACTTCTCTGAGATATGGAACAATCTTTGGATCATCAGGATCTAGAAATGATATATCTGAACATTTTTCTGGTTCTCCATTAGATACTTCTCAGCTATAACTTGTAAGCAGAAAATAAAAATCAAAGTACACTCTCTCTCCAGGGTTGACACGGTGAGATGTATGAACAAGCTCTAAGTCATTTTCTAAAACCCCTATACATATCTCTTCCTTGAGTTCTCTCGCGATTCACTTTTTGAGTGTTTCTTCTCACTCTAGATGTCAGGCAGGAAGTCAATAAAATCAATCCATATATCATGTATTTTTGCGCTGCATACAGAGTATCTGTCACTGCTCATTTTTTATTATTCCATACACTGCAGCATAATACTCTGCCTCTCTCATAATTTAACTAATTATATATTTATTCCTGTATTGTGTCTCACACAGCTTTACTTTCTATCTCTATACGAGATCATGCAGGAAGTTCTACAACAGAAAGTCCAAATCTTGCTGGATAATCATACCCCTGAAAATATTCAGTATATGCTTTATTCATTCAGTCATAATCATCCATAGTTGTAAGAAATATCCTTACTTTAACAAGATTATTCAGATCCCATCATACTCTTTCAAGTTCCTTTACTATGCAATCCAAAGCATATACTGTTTGCTCCTCAATACTGCTTCATATTCATATATTTCCTCAAATTTCCATTTCATATTTACAGTCATGGAGTATCGCAGATGATATTGGAAATTTTTCGTTCCTTCAAAATACTTTTTTCATGTTATGATTTTATAATCGCTAAAATATACTCTATAGCCACGATCTTATATTCTTGATCTTCTATCTTTACCTCATCTCCACTATACTGCCCAGCTAGGACTCTATCTCAGAGAGATATTCCTGACATATCTCTATCAGGTTTTCATGGTCATATAGCGACTACCTCATACATACTCGGTTTTTCTTTGGTAGCACTTTCAGGGAGGATAATCCCTGAGTTTGTAATAGACTCTGCTTCTACAGATTTGAGTACTACTCTGTCAAAGAGTGGCTCGATATTCATAAGTATTTACTTTTTTAAAAAATAAAATAAGCTAGAAACATTATATAGAAACATACCGTTTTGCAAGATAAACTCTACTCACTCTCGAGACTCCGTGACTACGCACTGTGGTACTATTTTCGTTATTATCCAAGCAATAAAAGACTTCTACAAAAACTAGAGGAAAAGGGAACTCAGGAGGATAGTCAAAAGGTCTTCTCTGATATAAAACATCTCCTACAAGAGGCAGAAATAATAGCATCAAAAATCGATAACTATATATTTCGTAATAAAAACTACAAGTATATCAGACAAAAAATGTTTCAGAAATGATTCCCAAAGGAATCAGTAGAGCAGTATCTAGAAAAATATACAGAGTCATGAGAAAGCATACTTGATACGGATTTTTTCCAGAGAAAGATAGATAGTTATGCTCGCAAATGAAAGAGTAGAAAATTTATATTTCAAACACTCTCAGAAACCACTGAGGATAGGGAAGTATTAGAGTGATTATTAGATATTTACTTCGTAGATGGAGAAACTAAGAATATTGAAAAGCACTACAAAAAACTCTTAGCAAAACTCACCTCCAATCTCTCTGTCGCAAAGAGAGGGGAGAAATGATCTACATTTTTGAGACAAAGGATTATTCAAAAACTGCTAGAAAAGTGATTTCAGTATGATGATATAAAAAATATAGTTATGTAGTTGTGTTATTTGAACGCATATCTAGTAGCAATCAACGGAAGCCCTTCAGGGAGTCTAAAAGTTTTTCGAGATCTAGGTTCTCAAACGAATTCCCTAAAGTAGTCCTGATTTCTTTTCTCATATCTTCTTTTTTACTTTGAGATTCCTGACTACGCATATTTTTAGTCTCGACTGCTATTTTACTTATTGGATGTAACACTTCAGATATTTGTTCCAAGATATTGTTACTTTTTTCATTTAAAAACTCACATCATTTTATTTTTTCTTGTAGATCAAGAGCTCGAAAAGATATAGTAAAAATAGCACCTTCTTTTGTAGTATTTCCTGCGTTTGATTTCAGCAATGATTCTACATCTGACACAAGTACTATGTAGTCTTTTTCGATACTCAGAGGTATGTTGTAATTGGGAGAGATAATCTCACTTACCTTTGACGCATTATTTCATCATAAGTTTTGAGATGTATTTGATTTGGAGTTGAGTCCTTCTCTTCATTCAAAAACATTATTTCCTTTTGGAGACATAATCGTGATATAAATTACTATATATAAATAAATTATATCAGATAAATAAAATATTATCAATAATTATACGTTCGCTTCACTAGATTATAGTTTCTTTTCTTGTATTTCTCTCCTGATACTTTCGATAAAATCATCTACTTTTTCACTTGTTTGCTCTTTGGTTTTATAGTTTCTTACAGCAACACTTTTATTTTTTTGTTCTTCTTCTCATATAACAAGTATATGGTTTATATGCATCTTTTCTGCGTTTCTCACTTTCTTATTGAGGCTGTCAGAACTATCGTCGAGTTGTACTCTGATCCCTGCATCCTTGAGTTTCTGAAAGACTTCTTCGCTATAACTATTAAATGTTTCTGCTACAGGCACAATGATTACCTGTCTTGGTGACATCCAGAGTGGGAAAGTCCCAGCAAAGTGTTCTATAAATACCCCCATACCTCTCTCAAGAGAACCAGCGATTGCTCTATGAATCACCACAGGACGTTCTTTTTCTCCTTTTTCATTTGTGAAACTGAGATCAAATCTCTCTGGTTGATTAAAATCTACTTGTATTGTTGCTAACTGCCATTCACGACCAATAGCATCTTTGAACATAAAATCCAGCTTTGGTCCATAAAAAGCAGCCTCTCATTCGATCCTTTTATAGGGAAGATCGTTTTCTTTCGATGCTTCCTCGAGTGCTTTTTCAGATACTTCCCAGGCCTCATCTGTCCCGAGGTATTTACTTTTATCGTCATCACGTACTGAAAGAGATACCCAATAATCTGCCGTAAGGCCAAGAGTTGTATAAAATTCTTTTATTATATCTGTTATGGCTTTTACTTCCTGCTGTACCTGAGTAATTCTACAAAAGAGATGTCCATCATCCTGAGTGATAGAGCGAACTCTGGTAAGTCCTGAGAGCTGTCATGATTTTTCATCACGGTAGATAGTCGCTGGCTCAAAATACCTTACTGGCATATCACGGTAAGAAAACTGATTATCTGCAAATATCTGCATATGATGAGGACAATTCATAGGTTTCATAATAAAAGCATCTTCTTTTCACTGCACACGAAAGAGTTCATCACCAAACTTGGCAGCATGGCCACTCGTTTCATAAAGTATTTCTTTTGCAATATGAGGAGTCCGCACTCTATCATATCCTCTGGTCTTATGCAGGTCCCAGAGGTAGTCCTCAAGTGCCTTACGAATAATCATCCCAGCTGGTTGCATGAGGGGGAGTCCAGGACCAATAAGCTCACTGACACTAAAGAGTTTGAGTTTGGCTCCTATGATTCTATGATCTCTTTTCTTTGCTTCTGCTAGCATATGAAGATGCTTGTCTAACTCATCTTTGTTTTCAAATGCGTAACAATATATACGGGTTAGTTGCTGGTTTTTTTCGTCTCCGAGCCAGTATGCTCCGGCAACTCTTGCTATTTTAAAACTATTTGCATCAAGAGAAGAAGTAGAAGCTACATGTTCAGGTCCAGCACACATATCTATGAACTTGAGATTACGCACTTGGTCTCCATCTAGATGTGAACTAAAATCAAAGTATCATTTTTCTTGTATAAATTCCTGAAGATCAGAACTATTTCCTCCTTTTCCTGTATTGATATAAAAGCTGATTTTTCCTGAGATTTTTTCTGTATTTTTGAACTTTCCAGATTCTATCATATCCACCAGCTCTATCTTAAAATCTTCTCCCATCATCTTTATGATCTCACGTGCCTGATCATAGCTCACTTCAAACATCTGAAAATCTTGGTTTTGAGAGACGATTTTCTTGCATGATTTTTCTATTATTTTGAAATCTTTATCAGAAAACTCAGCTTCTCAGAAATCAAAGTCATAATAAAATCCATCATCAGTATACGGTCCTGTAGCTATTTTTGTTCCAGGAAAGTTTTGTTGTACGGCTTGTGCCATGATATGTGCGAGAGAATGTCTCTTTGTTTCGATAGAGTAGTTCATAGGTATATTATTACGTATTTATAAAAAATCTCCCTATTTCTAGAGAGATTTCGTAGCCTGTTTAAAGTATTCTACAAAAACCCCTCTAAGGAGAGAGTTGTAGGAGTGGTTACAAGTAATGCTAGCCTCATATGTGCTTGTTAGGAAACATTTCTTGATTCCTAGTGTATGAGGGATAGAGGTATTGTCAATTTTTTCACTATGTGTTTTTTGGATATATCACCAAATATATGGTATCATTCTGTATATACATCTATAAAACATGCTCAACTATGATCTGAGAAATACTCAAAGTAGCAATAGAAAAAAATGCTTCTGATATAATGCTGGCACCCGATAATTATCCATCTCTTAAGATCTCGGGAGAAGTAGTGTTTCTCAGCGAATACGGAAAGAACGCACCTGCTACTCTCAATCAAGAAATACTCTCTATCATCCCAGAGAAACTCAAGAAACAATTTGCAGATGAGTTAGAACTCGATTTTGCTATTACTCTCAAGTGATATGGGAGATTTAGAGCAAATGTCCTATCTCAGAGAAATGGCTACGCTGTAGTTTTTCGTATTATAGAGGGAGTCGTTCCTGAGTTTTCTGAGTTACACCTACCAGATGTGTTGCTTGATTTTACCAAGAAAAAAAGTGGTCTCGTTCTCGTGACAGGATCTGTGGGATCAGGGAAGTCCACGACACTTGCTTCGATGATCAATGAGATTAATAAGAATTATGAAAAACATATTCTCACTATCGAAGATCCTATAGAATTTATACATGAGAGTAAGGCCTCTCTCGTAGAACAAAGAGAAGTATGAAGTCATACTCACAGTTTTGATAATGGTTTGAAATACGCTCTCAGGCAAGCAAGTGATGTTATTATGGTAGGAGAAATGAGAGATCTCGAGACATTTAGACTCGCTCTTAGAGCAGCAGAAACAGGGAATTTGGTATTTGCAACACTCCATTCAAATGGTGCAGCGTCAACTATATCACGTGTAATAGATATGTTTCCATGAGATGAAAAATGACAAATACGCGCACAACTCTCAGAATCACTCGTAGGGGTAGTGTGGCAGGATCTTCTCAAAAAAGTAGATGGAAGTAGGGTAGTAGCAACCGAAGTACTGGTCAATACTACAGGAGTCTCAAATATGATACGTGAAAATCATATTCACCAGATAAATAGTGCCATAGAAACTGGAAGAAAAGACGGAATGACTACTATGCAAAAAAGTATAGAAAAACTCTTTGAATCATGAGTTATCGCAAAAGAGACCTATGATAAATACATGCCAAAAGATGATGGGGAATAATATCTAGAAACAAAAAAAGAAATCTAAAATAGATTTCTTTTTTTTATAAACCTATATAATGAGAACTATAATAACCAAAAATCCCTCATAGATGTATACAAAAATCATTATAACAGGAACCTTATTATTTATATGGAGTCTCTTTATAAGTATTTCTGTGTACTCAGAGTGAGAAAACCCACTAGACATCATATCGAGAGCTGAGTGGTGAGCTGATGAACAATATACCTACATAGATAGTACATACTGGCAAGATATAATAGCTTCCCGTAGCAAAGCTCAAGTCTCAAATACTTCTCCTGATATCGCAAAGAAAAGAAGGGATGATCATGATAAAAAAATAGCCTTTATAAACGAAAACTTTTCCCAACAATATACTATAGCCCACAGACAAAGATATGAAGGAGACAAAAAACTCGCGTGGCAAATCCAAAAATCAGACTATGTAAACGCTATAGTTATCCACCATACTGCGACAGAATATGAAAGTAGTCAAAAAGGGATACAAGATATACATAGATTTCATTCACTCTCAAGACAGTGGGGGGATATCGGATATAACTATATTATCTGATATGATGGAGAGATATACGAGTGACGTAAGTGAGGGGATTATAGCGTATGAGCCCATGTGGTATGGAATAATATATCCACTGTATGAGTTGCTGTTATGTGAGACTATCACGAAAAACCTATAAATAAAAAACAATACAAGTCTCTTGAAAAACTCGTACAACATCTTTCATTTACATATGGGATAGACCTAGATAAGAACTACTATTATAATTACAACTGTTCTGGTGCTGCTTGTAATATATTTCCACTCGAAACACATCTACGAAAGACACTCAGCTGACATAGAGATGCTGGACATACGAATTGTCCTGGAGATGCACTGTACAAACAAATAGAACAGATACGTTTAGATAACACTGAATACTCTAAATGATTTACTCCAGTAAAAAGATGAGACAATAATCATAACCTTATCAAAAGTGAAAAAGTCTGAGATAATGGAAAGATAATTAAACTCCTTAAAACGTTTTCAAAAGTAAAACTAGAACAACTAATATCAGTTATAGAAACTCGTTTAGAAGTAGAAACAAACAGAGAGATTATCAGAAAACTCAAGATTATACGTATTTTAGCAAAAAATATCCTAAGTTCTTAGGTGTCTTAACACCTATAATTTACAATAAAAGCACTTAACATAATATTATATCTCTTTTATCTTTTATAGTATATTTTCTCTCCTTATAAAAACTCTTGTTGTAATTCTATATAGAAAATACGTTCTAGAAAGAAGAACAACAATACAGAGAAATACCTGAATAGAAAAAAGGAGTTTACTTGAATTTACACAAATCACTTAACATAAGTTATATTATGTTAAGTGATTGGGATTTATGAAGCTACTTCTCTCTTTACCTGTATTTCTATAAATATCTCAGTATACTAGAAATAGAATCTTGTAAAAAATACTTTATGAAAAAACTCTGTATATACATCTGATTATTTTTTCCTCTGTGAGTTTTTGGAAATACTTTTACTCAAATAGAAATAAACTCCCACAAGGTAGAATATATAAACTATAGTACAAACTCAGAAATACACGATATCCAGATAGGGCTATCAGAAGAAGGTTCTAGTCTCAGAAAGATAATAAAAGACTACCAGTGAGTTTCAGGGATAAATGGAGTATTTTTTTGTCCTGATGACTATTCTAGATGCAATGGAAATAGTACTATAAACGAGCGTTTCATACAAGGGAAAGAAATAACAACATATAAATCTACTGGTGAAAGAGTCGTTTTTTGATGGGATAGCGAGCAAAATCCTTTTTTACATCAGACAGATAAAATTAACCCAGGTAAAAGAAGCGAAATATATGAATGATTTGCAAACTTTCCCCTCTTACTTCAGTCAGGAAAAAATACGCTCGAACATTATTATGATGTAGGACTCATAGGAAACAAGATGCGTAGAAAACTCACAAGACACTTTGTCTGTAGTACCAAGGAGTGAAAAAACATACTGTTTGGAACTATTTCTGAAGCCAATATGGATGATATGGTACCAGTTCTCCTAAAAATAGGATGTCACAATGCCCTAAATCTAGATGCCGGATGATCCAGTGCTTTTATATATAATGGAAGAAATCGTAGGTGACCTGGGAGAGAAGTTCTCGATGGAATAGTTATATCTAGGAAAGATATCGATACCAAAACTATAGATACAACTGTAGAAAAAGTATTTGAAAAGATAACAAAAAATTATCTCAAAAAATCAAATACAGAGGAATCTATATCCCTTCTCCAGAGCTATAGAGATGCTATCAACACAACTCAAAAGAAGATATATTCTACCCACCAAACACAGATATATGATCAATATTGAGATACTATAGGATATACTCTCCCCTCTCTTCCCAAAAATACTTTTAAAAAGATCTATATACTCAACACTATAGATGCTGAGTTAAGGGCTCTGATAAAAAAACTATAGATCTTTAGACTTTTGTTTCACGTATTTTTTGAACTCCTCGGCTTTTACTTTGTAACTTTTCCATACAGAGAAACTCGGTGATGCACATGACAACAAGGCTATATTTCATGGTTTTGTATGTTTATAAGCAAAGTCTACCCCTGACTGCATAGATCGAGTTCTAATACAGAACACTTTCTTTCATTCGATATCTAGTTCAAACGCTTCATCAAATCAATATCATGTGATCTCTGGGAACACTTTTTCACTCGAATCTGGAAATGTTATGATATTTTGGATGTTTGACTGGAGTATTTTTTTTCTGAGTTCAGAAAAATCAAATCAGCTATCCTCCCCTCAGAGAAACAGGGTTTGAAGTCTGTCTTCAAAAGTTTTTAACGCAGCCATAGTGCTCTCTGGGGTTGTTGCTATAGCGTCATTTATAAAAGTGACTCCGTTATATTGCCCTATCCTTTCCATACGTTCGGGTAAGCCAGAAAAGCCCCTTAGTACGGTTTTTAGTACTCTTTGTAGTCTCGAAATATCTCAAAAAATCGTATCTAGTACCCCTATCACTCCACATATATTTTTTCTGTTATGTTCTCACTCGAGAAGTATATTTTCATCTTGTAATACTTCTTGGTCTCATATATAAAATATCTTATTTTGATATCGATAATGTCATCACTCTCCAAACAACTTATACTGTCCAGAGGCTTTATCTTGGAATTCGCTGTTTATTATTTTATATTGGGCATTTTTTAGAACATTGAGTTTTGCTTGCGTATACACTTCGAGGCTTCCGTGCCAATCTATATGACATCTATATACATTGTTAAACACACTGATATACGTCTGAGGTTCGAAATCCTGAAGCATATAACTCGACATCTCATAAATTATATAGTCATACTCTTCATTACCTAGTATATCTATTTCATCCAAAACAGGTTTTCCTATGTTTCCTACGAGTTTTACGTTGTATCATGCTTCTTTAAGACACTCATATAAAAGTGTAGATATCGTAGATTTTCCTTTTGTTCCCGTTATAGCAATAACTTTTCAGGTATAATTTGCAAAAAATATACTTGTCTGAGATATAAACTTACCTCTATAAGGTTCAAGTTTTTCTTGAAAAGGAGTTATTCCAGGAGTTTTTATAATACAGTCATATATAGCAAGGTCATCCATATATGATTCTCCTGTGATTGATGTTACATCTATATCTGCTATAGGATTTGCATCAAGTACGGTTATATCTGTTACTCCTATCTTTTGGAGAAATCGTAAACTTCCCTGCCCTTCTTTTCAGAATCAAAGTATTGCTATTTTTTTATTTTGTAATTCTTTTATTTTCATATTTTCTGACTTCTATAATACAATCAAATAAGGAGTATTATAACAATAACTAGGACCATGAGCGCTTGTGTTGTATAACGGGCTATGAGTTCCCTATTTTCACCTGCTATATATCCTATAGACATAAGAACTAAGTTCCAAGTTCCAGCTCCAATTGCAGTATAAAGCAAAAATTTGAAATAATTCATCTGAAAGATTCCTGCAGGGATAGAGATAAGCTGCCTCACAGCTGGTATAAACCTCCCAACGAGTGTCGTTATCGAACCATGTCTTTCAAAGTATAGCTCTGTTTTTTCGTAGTGTGACATCTTGAGAAAAAAGTATCTCCCATAGTCTCCTACCAGTTTTTTTACTATAGGCCTCCCCAGATAGTTTCCTCACCAATAGTTGATACTGGCACCAACGAGAGCACCAAAAGTTCCGGCAAGAAATGCTATAAAAAAGTTCATTTGCCCTAAACTCGAGAGATACCCCGCAGGTATCATAGCTACTTCACTCGGAAAAGGGATAAAAGAAGACTCTATAGTCATCATGATAAAAATACCTGTGTAACCAAGATCCCCTATGAGAAATATTATTTTTTCAATAAGTGCGTGAAGCATAGAAAATGTATAAAAACTAATACAAGTATTGTAGTCCCAAAAACAAAAAAAGCTAACTGATTTGTTAGCTTTTTAAGGTATTATCAATTAGGATATGTTTCTACAGCCCATTTCTTAGCCTTGAGCAACTCTTCTGCTTTATCATAGTTCGTAGGACAAAAAAGTGGTTCATAGTATTCTTTGGGTACTTCTATAAATCTATCTCCCTGTCGCGCTCTTTTCATGACCTGAGCTACTGTTTCGTGCTCTACTTCTAATAATCATCTCTGGACATCCTCGATAGTCTTTCTCACATCGATACTTGAAATATCTTCCCATTGTTATTCTTACGAAGATTTTACATAATATCAGTAAAATTATACTTTTCTATAGATACTGGGAGACCTCTATCAACATCTCTCTCTATATGGTGTATAGTACTCTCTGTAAATATATGTTCTTCTCATTGTATTTTAGTATTGAGTAAGTATTTTACTCGTGCAGCTGTTACACGACTCCCATACATACCGAGTTCTCCATCTCCTCAGAAATCTAAGCGATCTTCTCTCAGAGTACCTGGATGTTGATTAAAAAGTATAATAGAATTCTCTCTACAGTACTGTATAAATTCTTCTGGTATCTTCGGAAGCCAACCATTTGCAAATACCATATCAGCCTGCATTTTTTTAGTCCAATGTATAAGCTCTTTTGAGTTTTTTGGATTTCTACAAGCTGTTCTAGATATATCTAGGTCTGATGCTTTTTTTAGTGCCCCGATTCACGGCTTTGAACCGAGCATCATTACTGATCTTATATCTCCTAGTTCTCCATTATTTGCTTTCCCAGCAGCACTTTGCATCGTTGTTCCTCATCCAGAACAGAGGTGAAGTGCTTTTATAGTCATGAGTAAGAAATTGTAAGATTAAAAATACATTTATATTAGAGGCTTAATTCTTTATATCAATATAATACCCATCTAACCTATCAAACATAGTTACTACTGCATCTTTTCATTTATACTCTCAAACACTACCTCTTATTGCTGCTATAAATCCATTTTGCTTCGCAAGTTTCAGTACTTTCTCTGTTTCCGAAGGAGGGCAAGTAAGAGCGTAAGGCATATTGCAATTCCAAGAACTCATAGCATCTTTTGTATTTATTCCATACAATGAACATAAAAGGCTAATAATATGAGGTTGTGGTATCTGTCTATTACTAATACTAGCACTATGTCATTGTAATCCATCTAATATTTTCTTACCAGGATTCCCAGTAATATGGATAATAGATGAAATTTTTACCTTAGGTATTGATCAATTATTATGAGGTATAGTGACAAATTTGTCTCCCGAAATGTTAGTAATATCTAGGCTATTTATGTTTTTTCATCCTAGGAGTATACGTGAAATAAATGGGTTAAATACTGTTGTCTTTCACGTTGCTATTTCCCACATTTTTTTTCATTTACAGTCATTTTCTATGTTTCCATTAATCTTCATATGACCTCTTCTTGCAACTTCAGCAATAGCCATAAATTCTTCAAAAGTAAGATTTTCCCATCCACGTCATGCGAGTTCTGTCATCATTTTACGAATAGCTGTTAGTCCATTTGATCTTGGTCAACGTATACCTTGATGCGGAGTCTCCTCAAAGAGGATAATATCATCTCATTCTTGTATTGGTACAAGTTTTTCCTTTCCATCTGTTATACCTAAAGAAGTTCCTGCGATATTAAATTCAATTTTTGGAAGTATTCAAGCGAGTTTATCTTTTACTCATTTTCGTACCATTTTTATAAAGGGAGAGACTAAAAAACCAAGCATAGGTGTCTCTCTGACTCACTCTAATACCTCCTCTATAGCTTCTATTATCTCTCATACTTTTTTTGGTTCTCATAGTATCGCTGTCTCTCCAGCTGTAATCATAATATCTAGTTCTTTGATTACATTTTTCATAGCTAAAGCAAGAGAATCCACAAAGACTTTCCCTCTTTCTCATCATTTTAGATGATTTACATCAATAATATTTGTAACAGCTACTGCCATTTCGCCATTTCTGAGATCATCAGTATTCATGGCTATGAGATCATGGAGCATTCTTTCCCATATATCGACCGATAAAACCATGAATTCAAAGTCTCCTATTTTGCTATTTTTATACTGTAGGTAATATCACTCAAATGCTTCTGTGTATATTTGTACTTTTGTCCCTACACCATCTATACTTTCTTTTGCTGCAAATCATTTCTTGAGTTCATATCATGACGACTCTTTAAAAAATCAGGCTACCCATGTGTTTTTGTTTGCTTCCTGACATGATTCTTGAAGAGTATCAGATGCATTATCTCCAAGTCATATTACCTCTTGAGAATAGTCTACTAGCGATTCTTTTGGCATATTATTATTACTAAAAGTTTAAAATTCCTGCTTCTTTCTGTTGTTCTACCCACAGTCTCATGTTGAGAGGTATTTGTAGCCATGGAGATTTCGGGTCTGGTTCTCTCTCTGGGTGTCACATCATAAAAAATGTATTTCCTACTTCATACCCTGTAGCTCAACCCTGTGAACCATTTGGATTATGTGGATAAACATCTGTTGGTGCTCCTGAGTGATCAGAATACTTAATACTTGAACTAAGATTACCTCAAATAGATTTTCCTTCTGCATGAGAAGACTTTACAGGTATAATACTTCCACCCATTCATTTCAAAAATATACTCTCTGGGTTTTCTTCTATTACTACTGGAGACAACCTTGCCTCAAACATAGCTGAATCATTTCTTTCAAATCTCGGGAATTCTTGTCCATTACCTATAATATCTCAAATCTGAGAAAGAACCTGACAGCCATTACACACACCAAATTTAAATCATTTAAACTCTTGTAGTTGTTGTTTTATTTCTTCGTTTTCCTCTATCATTCTAGCAAATGCCGAACCTGCTCCCAGAACATCACCAAATGAAAATCCTCCAGGGACAGCAAAACCTGTAAAGTCTTTTAGATTATATTCTCATGATTTCAATTGATTTATATGAACATTTACGACATCAAATCAACATCTCGTAAAGTATCTAATCATTTCATCCTGTCCATTTGTTCATTGCGCTCTGAGGAGTGCAACCTTTGGTCTCTGCTTAGTTGTATTATCATACTCCTTCATTAACTCATGAACAGAATGCTCAGATACATCAAAGGTTAGCTTAGTTGGCATAGGTAATTCATTTTCTTCAAGTATACGGTCAAAGTCTTGTTTTGCCGTATCTGGATTTTCTCTATCACATCTCTTTTTATAACCATCTTCAGACCAGATTCTCTGTAAATCTATACGACGTTCACTTATTTTCAAATTTCATTCATGAAATATCTTCACTTTTTGTTCTTCTAAGTTTGGTTTTCCTATCTTAGATAGAATTTGTATCAATCCATGTTTTTCTAAAATACTTCTCAATATTGGGATTTTAGAATTTTCTACTTGGATAACAACTCAGAGTTCTTCTGAAAAAAGAGACCTCATAAAATCTACTTTTGCGCTTCATGATGTATCGTTAATATCTATATCAAGTCACAAATGAGACGCAAACGACATCTCACTAAGGGTCGTAAAGAGTCACCCATCTGACCTATCATGATATGCAAGCAAGATTCACTTTTCATGTAATTCTCTCATTACTTTCATAAATCATAATAGCATCTCTGGGTTATCTACATCTGGTGTCTCATTTCAGAACTGATCCGAAATCTGAGCAAGCATAGATCATCCCATTCTATTTTTTCCTTCTCATAGATCTATCAGAAATAATTCTGATTCTTCGACTCTTTGAAGTTCTGGAGTCAATGTCTTGTATGCATCGAGAGTCTGAGCATGAACTGTTGCAACAAATGATAATGGAGATACTACATGTTCTCATGATTCTGATTGAGACTTTAGTGAGAGAGAATCTTTCCCTACAGGAATAGATATACCTAGAGCTATACATAGTTTTTCAGCTGCTTTTACTCAAGTATCGAGTGCTGCTAGTTGACCTGGATGACTTCTAGCAGCCATCCAGTTTCCTGATATAACCATAGAATCAAAGTCCTCTATACTTGCAGAGAAGAGATTAGTAATACTTTCTCCTATTCCCATTCTCACAGATGCTGCTGGATTTATAATAGCGAGTGGAGTCCTCTCTCAGGTTGTGATTGCTTTTCCTGTTTTTCCTTCCATTCATAAAAGTGTGACTCCTACGTTTGAAACTGGAATCTGCCATGGTCATACCATTTGGTCTTGAACTGTTTTTCATTGTACTGTTCTATCTCAGATAGTTATATATACAGATTTGTCTGCAACTGTAGGATGAGCTAAGATATTTCTCATGGACTCTGATAGATCCATACTATTTATATCTAGCTCTCATCCATCTATCTGTACCGTCTTATCTTCTAATTGTACTGGAACATTTTCTCAAAGGAGTTCTTCCATATCCATATCCATAACTATTTCTCATGTAGTCTTGTCCACAACAGTAAATTGTGTCCCTTCTTCTATTTCTCCTACTATAGAAAATGGAGCATTTTCTATTTCACAGGTTCTTTTAAATATGTGAGTTTTATCTGGATGTATACCTAATATAAAACGTTCCTGTGACTCGTTCGACCATATCTCAAGTGGAGACATACTCAGATCTGAGATAGGTATCTTACTTAGGTCTATAGTAGCTCACTTACCAGAGTCTTTTACAAACTCTTGTATAGCATTTCCATCTCAACCAGCTCATACGTCATGTACTGCGATAAGAGGATTATTCTCACCCATCTTCATACACTTTTCTATGACCATAGAGCATCTCCTCTGCATCTCTGCATTTCATCTCTGTACAGAGTTAAAGTCTAGATTCGCATCTTGAGCTCATCATTCTACTGATGAACCTGATCATCCACCGATACCTATTTTCATACCTGATCATCCTAGCTGAATAATCTGAGTTCAAACTTCGAGGATTTCTTTTCTGATTCATTTTTGAAACTTTTTTCATTCTCTGAGAGATATACCTGTTCATCATGCAAGAACTATTGGTTTATTATATCCCCAATGTACTCCTCATACTTTTTGATCAAGCACTCTTGCATCACCATATATAGCTGGAACTCCAAACTCATTCGCATATGAAGCTCATCATATAGGTCCATCCAACATTATTTTTCTTGCACTTGCATATTCATTTGGCACAGGAAGAATATTCCCGTCTGTATGTGATGTAAAAAATGACATACCTACAGCAGTTGCCTTGGAACCATTTTCAACAGCCTCTAAATCTCTTAGGTCTCATCCTGTTCATGTGGCAGATCACTGTTCTGGTTCGTTATATGAAGGATGATTATGAGACTCTACTTTGAGTAGGTCAACTATATCTTTACTGACTGGTATCATGACTCCAGAGTCTGACTCTATGTATACAATTTCCTCTGATCATGAAACAGCACATGCATTATCGTAGTATGCACTGAGTGTACGATTTGGATTATGAGCATGAGTATTTTTAATTCTCTGAAAGAGAGTCTTATCCTGGAGTTTTCAGTCTATGAGATGCGTTCCATTGAAAGTACCATGAAAACAATGTTCTGAATTTGCCTGAGCATAAGCAAAGAGTTCCATATCTGTTGGATTTCTTCATTTTTCAGTAAAGAGTCCATAAAGAAAGTCCATTTGATCAGGAGTCAGGTTTGCTCCTACTTCTTTACTCCAGTTCTGCATTATCTCCTTTCACTTAGATATATCTATAAATGCCAGAGCTGTTTTTTCTCACATGTTAAACAATTGAGCTACTGATTCTGCTTTTTGTACAGATTGTTCTGTCATCCTATCGTGCCATATGTTTCAGATTTTTGAATAGACCTCGGTATCATCTGAATCAAAAGAGTGATGAATAATTCTTTCTACTCTTCCTTTCGATTGAACTCCAGTAGCATCTAAAACATCTCTTACCTTACTTCCCCATGAGGTCATAGTTCATTCTCTTTGTCAGACAAAAGACTGAGTTGAATTTCATAATATTTTTACATCCTCTACACGTAAGACTCTTTGAGCATCCTTATCGTTTCTAAGCTCTCCTGTTACACCATATAAAACAGATGCTGTATAATTTCCTATATCTAATCCTCTGTCTTTTGCTGCATGGAGATTCTTTTCTTGGACATGACTAGGAATAGTCTCTAAAGGAGCCTGTAACAATTTTATATCAGGTTGAGGATTCATAAACTATTTTTAATTTTAAAAAATAATATTTAATTACTTATTAATAATAAAAATAAGATTATAGTCAATAAAAGGCTATTATATAAAGACCTTTTATGTTAAAAACTTGTGGAGAATCTAGGTTATAGTAATTTATTACCATTATCGATTTTCTTATCTACACTCACAAGTACTACTCCATCATTCGTATGAAACCCAGTCAGTAAGAACTCCGAGATAAAGTTTGCGATTTGTTTCGGAGGAAGATTTACTACTCCTATGATTTGCTTTCCTATAAGTTCTTCTTTTGTATATAACTCTGTTATCTGTGCACTGGTTTTTTTGATACCTATTTCCTCTCAAAAATCTACCCAGACTTTATAAGATGGATTATGAGCCTCAGGGAAGTCCTGAACATCTATGATGGTTCCACTACGGAGTTCTATGGATTCGAAATCTTTTCTAGAAGTTTCATTCATTTTTTTGATTCAGATACTATTTGAGATAAAAACATCATAAGTTTGACACTATCTGTCTCTGAGTCTTCTACAAGGTACCTCAAAATGTCTTCTGGGATCTCTCATCATTTTCACTCTAAAATGGCTATCAATGATTCTCATAATATATAATAATTATTTTTTTCTCCCGCAGCTATACGTAGTTTTTCTAAATATCTTTTTGAGTCTTCTAAATTGTTTGCAGTAAGGCTCTCAAATAAAAGCGTCTCCAGTATATATCACATACTTTCCTGTACTTGTTCGTTATATGACATAATATATTCCTCTTCTCACTCTGGGAAATCCTTTTCTCATATAAGAAGTTCTTCTATTTGATTTACAAATTCCTCACGTATATCAGGAGAGACTCCTTCGTGTAAAAGTGGATCTATGAGATCGAAATGTCCTCAAGTCTCATAAAGAGCATCTTGAAACTCTTCAAGAGTTGGATAAGGTTTTACATTCATAAAAAATATTCTCAAAAAATAATTGAGAATATTTTATATAATGGTCAAGCAATGTCAAATTACGCCAGTTTCACTCCAGAAAAATACTCTTCAAATTCTTCTCTGGTTATCTCTTCTTTTTCTAGAAGATCTTCTGAGATTTTTATATGGAGATCTTTGTGTTTTTTGATCAGTGAAATAGCGAGTCTATAAGCTTCATCGAGTACTTCTCTGACTCTGATGTCGATTCTCTTTTGTGTTTCTTCTGAGACAATAGCTCTTTCTCATTCAGCACCGAGATGATTTCCCATTCCTCTCTCTCCTGCAAAATTCTCTCTCCCGATATCATCAAACATCCCATATCTCATAACCATGTTTCTGGCTATAGCCGTTGCTCTCTCTATGTCATTACTGGCTCATGTAGTAATCATATCTTTTCAGAAAAATATCTCTTCTGCAGCACGTCACCCATAGAGTACTGAGAGCTCATCGAGAAATTTCGCTTTACTTGTAAGAACTGCATCTTTTTCTGGCATAAACCATGTCACTCATAGAGCTCCTCCACGTGGAGTAATAGATATCTTGTGAACTGGATCTGAGTTTGGGAGGAGTTTCCCAAGAAGTGCATGTCCTACTTCGTGATAGGAAGTGATTTTTCTCTCTTGTTCGTTCATCACGAGTGATTTTTTTTGGAGCCCCATAACAATCCTCTCAAAAGCTTCTTGTATGCGTGGACTGGAGATTTCTTTTTCTGAATATCTGGCAGTTATAATCGCTGCTTCGTTCATTATATTTCCTAGATCTGCACCACTGAAACCAATAGTACTCGAAGCAAGAGCTTTGAAATCTACGTCTTTTTTTACCTTTTTATCTCTGACATGTACCTTGAGTATCTCCTCCCTATCTGGCTGATTTGGGAGGTTTACCGTGATCTTCCTATCAAAACGTCCTGGTCTGAGGAGCGCTCTATCAAGTACATCTGCTCTATTTGTTGCTCCGATCACGATAACATTGGTATCATTATCAAATCAGTCCATTTCTGTAAGTATTTGATTGAGTGTTTGTTCTCTCTCATCATGTCATCCACCGAGTCCTGGTCATCTCTTTTTCCCTATTGCATCTATCTCATCGATAAAAATAATTGCTGGAGCTATTTTCTTTGCATTGGTAAAGAGGTCACGTACACGGCTGGCCCCCACTCATACAAACATCTCTACAAACTCTGAACCAGAGATAGACAGAAACGGTACATCACTCTCTCATGCTACAGCTCTCGCGAGCATAGTCTTCCCTGTACCTGGAGGTCACACCAGAAGTGTCCCTCTTGGGATTTTTGCTCCTATATCTTTATATTTTTTTGGATTTTTTAGAAAATCTACTACTTCTGAGAGTTCTTCTTTTTCTTCTTCTGCTCCAGCTACGTCTTTGAAGAGGATTTTATTATTACTCTTATCAAAGAGCCTTGCTCTGGACTTACTAAAAGTCATAGCGTTGTTTGCCATACCTCACATACGTGATATGAGGAAAATAGCTATTACAAAAAATAGTACAAATGCTATAATAGTAGGTATCATACTTGCCCAGAACTGTTCACTGGTTTTATCTTTTACAGATATAGTTGTTTCGAGTTCTGGATTTTTGAGTCCGAGATCTTTGAGTGAGTCGTTATTTGGGAGAATAGTCGTATGAGTCTGGATCTTATCTACACCATTTTCTTGTACTGTGGCTCAGCTGAGGGTTGCAATAGCCTTGTTTCCGTCTATAAGAATCTCTTTATAAAGACCTCATTCATAATTTTTTTCGAGAGTATTGAGACCGATATCTGTATTAGAGTATTGTACCCCTGGTTTTATATACGGAACCAGAGAAGCTATGAGTACTGATATAATTATAAGAATAATAAATGGTTTGTAATCGTTTGGTTTTTTGCCTTTTTTTCCTTTTTTTAAATCAAAGCCTTTTTGAAAGTCTTTGAATGATTTTGGTTTTTTTGCCATGGATGTATTTTCTGATTTTGTTTAGTATAAAATAATTTTTTGCACGATAGAAATTGTATGATAAACAAGGAGTTTTGCAATGTTTTTTTCTCTTGATTTATTTACATATTTTTAGAAAGTTTGCTAGGAGTTTTCTTCCACTTTCTCCCGATATTTCTGGGTGAAATTGCACTCAAAAAATATCTTTGTCTTTATGCTTCATAGACTCATTTTCACAAGTATCTGATTTTGCTAGGAGGATAAAATCATCTGGAACTGTTATATGTTGTTCATGATTTTCTTGAAATACGAAGTCCTCAATTCCTTCAAATAAAATATTGGGTTCTACTATTTCTATGGTGTTGTCCCCATTGATAAACTCATCCACGTGATATCCACATCCAAAAGTGTGTCCTATCACTTGATGCCCAAAACATATCCCGAGTATAGGAGTGTGTATATCTTTTATAAAAGGAAATAACTCCAGGTACTCATCTCTATTCTCACAGGTTTTTCTATCTTCACATACCAGAGTTATCGGTGAACCACTAAAAATAATCCCATTAAACGCTTCTAAATCTGGTGTACAAAGTCACTTTTTGTGAAGCAAATCTTTCATCAAAAAGACCTTGTTTTCATATCAGAGTTCCGTAACTATCTCTGAAATCTTGCAAACTACCTTGGAACCACAGTCTATTATTGCTATCATGAATTACCCAATTTTTTAAAAAATACTATAGCTCTTATAAAAGTATAGTATTTTTTCATATTTAGGAAACCTTAAATAGTGTTTATTTCCGTGAGTATCATTCTCAGTGGTGGTTTTTTATATTGTCTCAGAGTCATTCTTGTAGTAAATTGAGTTTCTTACGAACTTTAGCAAAATAAACTTTTACCGATTTAGTATCATCTTTACTAGAAAAGTCTAGTTGTCCTTTAGAAAATATCCTACCAGGATGAGATACGATTTTGTTAAAAGCGAAAAACTCAGCACGGGTAAGGTTTTTTCTACTTCTTGATGTATGAATCATATAGAGATCGGGAAGGAATACTACCCCTTCTGATAATGTTATCTTATTTTTGATTTTATTTACATCTAGTCTTCCCTTCTCTAAGTAGTATCACAGTCATGAGCAGCTTTTTATACATGAGATATTTTTTGTTCGTAACTTATAAATATAAATATCTACTATTTTTTGGTTTATTTCAAGATTATTTTTCCATACATGATCTAAAATCTCTTGCTTGGAGTAAATCTTCCAGAGGTGAGATATAAAGAATTCTAACAACTTACTTCAAGTATTACCTAAATAATCTAATTTTCCTTCACTATACAGTGACTTCCTATCAGGAATATACCAAAGTCATGGCTGTATCTGTGTCTTTTCTGATATCTCATCGAGGGGAAAACTTCCTATACTTGAATAATATCTATATGAGTCTTCTGTAGTTAAAATGCTACTGTTTTTCATTATATCCTCCTGATCTTGTAGTTTTTCAAGTTCTCTTCTCAATCCAGAAGAACTTACTCATATATTCTTAGCTATCTCTGTCTTTGTAAATGTTTCCCAAGGATGTTGCAAAAAAAAGTGTATGATCTTTCTTTGGTCTTCTGATAATTGATTTAAGTGTTGATTAAGAATAAGTATAGTTCATAGGGCTTGTTGAGTCTCGCCTATAGTTTCTGTAGTATCTGCCTCCAGAGTATGTGATAGATATGTAGATAAAGATCCATCTTTTTTTATAAGTTGAAACACCACCTCTTTGAGTATTTCTTGCTCAGTAAGTGTATTTTCAGGAATAGTAATGACTTCCTTTGTAGAAGAAATTTCTCAGACTTCCTGTTGATGTCTTTGGATCCCGCTAGTACTCATATAAGAACTTTTGTATAATTAACAGGTATTGACTATATATAATAATATATTTAAATCAATTTTTTGTGTTATTATTATTCATCAATATACTTCTGGCATACAGAACTAAAAAACCATATGAACCATCTCAAAATCTCGATCAAGAAACTTGAGTTCTGATGAGAACTGATTCTCAAAGACGTAGACCTGACTCTCAATAGAACCGATAGAATATCTATAGTATGACCAAATGGTTCTGGAAAAACCTCTCTGATGAAGATAATAGTAGGAGAAATAGAGGAGTATGACGGGAGCATAGACAACATAGGAAATATGACCTTATGATATCTGCACCAAGTATATAGTGACGATGAACAAAAAACAGTACACGAGGAAATGAGAGATGCTTTTTCTCAGCTCAGAAATATAGAGAAAACGCTCAAAGAACTAGAGAATGCTATGCAATCAGATAGTAGTGAAGAAACTATGATACAATACACTTCTCTACTCGAAGAGTTTAATAACAAATGAGGCTATGAATACGAGAATAGAATTCATCAAGTCGCAAATGGTATAGGGGTACTCGAACTACTGGATAAAAAACTCGTAGAAATAAGCTGAGGGCAAAGAACAAAAGTAGCACTCGCAAAAGTACTTCTACAAGACCCTGATGTACTTTTCTTAGACGAGCCAACTAACTTCATAGATATGCAAAGTGTCGAGTGGCTCGAATCATACCTGAACAACAAGTGGGTATGAGGATATGTGATCATCTCGCATGATAGAGAGTTCCTTGATAAAACCTGTAACAAAACTCTCGAAGTACAACCTGCAAGAACTCCAACCATGTATCACTGTGATTATTCTAGATATGTCTCAGAAAGGGAAAAAATCGAGAAAAAACGTATAGAAGAATGGGAAAGACAGCAAGAATACATAGGAAAACAAGAGAATCTTATTAACCGTTTTCGTGCAGGATCGAGAGCAGGGTGGGCGAAGAGTCGAGAAAAAATGATAGACAGAATGGAAAAATTCGAAAAACCCTACATCCCTAAGAAACCTCATTTTCTTTTTTCTTACGCAGGAGAATCTAGTAACAAGATTATTGATTTCAAAGAAGCTTTTATCGGGAGAAGTGACTCATTGTTTTTTATCCAAGAAGTCACAGCTCATGTGGGTCAGAGAATCGGGATAGTTGGTGATAATGGTGTTGGGAAATCGACTCTCATAAAAACAGTTCTCTGACAGGTTTCTCTTCTCGAGGGGCATATGTCTGTAGGGAAATCCACAGAGATACTCTACTATTCTCAGATGCATGAAGAACTCGATAAGAACAAAACTATACGAGAAAACTTCCAAAAACATGGACTCCTATTCCCAGATCAACACCTGATCGCTATACTCAAACACTATCTATTTGAGGTAGAAGATATAGACAAACGTGTATCTCAGCTATCTGGAGGGCAAACGAGTAAACTCTTATTTGCTATCCTCGGACAAAAAGAATCAAATGTACTTATATTTGATGAACCGACGAATCATCTCGATTATGATACGAGAGAATCACTGGAGTCTGCACTCAAAAAATATCAGGGAACTCTTATCTTTATCAGTCATGATAGATACTTCGTAAACAAACTCGCAACCCATATATGGTTTGTATCAGAATGAGAACTCTCTATTAGTTATGGAAATTATGAGGATTATAGGTTCAAACTCGAACACAATCTCGAGATGGATATGAGTCTCTTTGATGAAGAAGCTCAGCTCAATCTGGTACTAGAGGACAAGCTCTGAGAGAAACAATTCAAAAAAGTAAAAGAGAAGTTTGGGAAAAGTAGAAAAAGGAAATAGTATTTTACATATATATTGACAGATCATAAATCCATACTATTATGTATATAATACAGAAATATAAGTATACCTAAATATGCAATCAAAAATACTTGACCGTATAACCTGATCACAAGAATGGATAGAATTAAAAGATCCTAAAAAACAACAATTAGAAGAGTTATTACATAAATGGTTTATCCCAAAAGAGTGAGTTCATGATGACTCGGTAGAAAACTCCGTACGTATAACTATAGAAAAGATAAAAAGCACTCTAGGAAAAAAAGCCAATAAATCCAAGGGCTTTGATTTTATACAAAACTCTCTCTCTAAGAGTATTTCAAATACACCAACAGCACCTCTAGAAATAATAGAAAAATTTTGACCACAAGACTCTATATTGTGTTCAGAAATTAACAAGAATAGAGATACTTCTGAGGAATACTTGTCACATTTTCATAGTATACTTACTTCAAATAACCATATACATATTAGAAATCTCTTCAATATACTCTATATATTTTCTAGAGACACTTTGAAACAGACTCCAAAAAATCAAATACAAGAAATATTATGATATTTGATAAAAAAAATAAATAATGGGAATAATGGAATTGATGGTCAGGCTATCTGAAATGCACTCTATGGACTACAAAATCTCGATAGTTCTGTTGTAACAAAAGAACTAATACATGCTCTCACTACGAAAATCAGTCAATCAAATGCTGAGCTCAATAGACAG
>CALDZK010000001.1 GCA_937944145.1 uncultured Candidatus Altimarinota bacterium | reverse complement strand
CTATGATTAGAGCTATAGCAAAACTCGCTATAAATACTAAGTTATATCAAGGTAATACTCATGTTATAGTCCCTATAGCAGACAGTACTCATAGGAGTATTAAGAGAATATTGGGTATTGTTTTTTTAGAGATATCGCTCGATACTATTTTATAATTTATAACTCAAAAAAGTAACCAAAACAATACAAGAAATAATTGCATATTTATAGCGCGTTTATATAATAAAACGTATATATAATAGTAGTTTTTTAGAAAAATAATATCTTTTGTATGAGTTCAAAGAAAAAAACGATTTTTCCTAAAGTGAAGAAGAAACTAAAATGATTTCTTACAGATGAGAGTGGTAAAATAACGAAAAAACATTCTTTAGGACTCTCTGTTGCTGGTGTATGACTCGCCATAGGTGAAGACGTGATGGCGAGCCATACAAATAGTCTAGGTCATGCAAATCAAGTGGCAGTTAATGCATCTAGCGGAACTACTCGACTAAATTCTACTATAGCAGCTCACTCTAGTTGAATAGTAAATGGTCATTATAATAGAGCTTCAAACGTCCCATGACATATTAATAGTCAAGTTGTTGGATCAGGTCATGCAAATCAGGTGGCAGTTAATGAAATCACTCACTCCAATCACGGGAGTCATAGTAGCTGTGGTAGAGGTTGCTGGTAATATATTTTCTTATTGTTTACAATGAAATCTTTTACAGGTGTACGCTGGATTCAGATAGGTATCTTTCTCGTATTTTGTTTGTGTATTGTAGCTATCATATGTTATGTATTTTTTTATTCTTCTAAAACCGATATAAGCAATGAAGAAGTATCACCTATAGAAACAGTTACTTCAATTGATATTTTGACGTGAACTACAGATAGCTTTGCAGATGCAAATATAGATATAGTTTTTGAAGATGTACCAATAGATGATGCAGAGGTATATGAGTATGAGAAAACTAATATAGTAGAACTTATTTCTATAGATAATAATTCTTTATCTTCTGAAGTGCAACAGGCATTTTTGAATATAAATTTTAATATAGAAAACGGTATAAATCAGATATTTCCTTCAGAAATACCACTTGCAATATCTAGAACCTTGCTATTTCAGTTTGCTGATTCAGAAGAAGCATGTAGAGAAGTATCTTTACTTACTACTTTACATACACAGGAGACGTTAGAGGAATGTTTGTTTGAATATCACCTTAGGCAGTCTCTTGAAAGTCAGGGAAAACATGTAGTACCGGAAAATTTCCGTAATCAGAATGAAATCTTTAGTTACATCTCTTCACAATCTTGTGATGTAGATAAGAATTTTACATGTATTTCGTTGTTTCCTTGAAAGGCATGATATCTTTCACGCGAAGAAACTTTAAGTTTAGAAGAATCTTGGATTGTAGAAAATAACTCTAAGTTAGAGGATATATGAGTACAGTATTACGGGTACCTTGTTTTTGAAAAAGATATATCAGAGATAGCAGCGTGGAAAGAGTTATTAGATCAATTTTATGATGCTTCAACAATTTTGAGGTCTGTATACCAGAATGATATCAATATATGTAACGATTTGGTGTATTTAACAAATCAAACTTATTGTAGAGATCTCTTTGATATATCTAAAAAAGAAAAATATAGAACTCTTTTTTTAGAATTATATAAAGGGTTTTATCCCGAAGCATAGATAAGACATGACTATGCAAAAAGCCCTCTATATTCATATACCATTCTGTCCTTCATGATGTAAGTTTTGTCATTTTTATCTACAGGGGAAGACAGAGTCTGGATATATAGACCTGCTACAAAAAGAATTTATATTGAGATTCTGAAAATGACCTATACATGTAGATTGTATTCATATATGATGAGGTACACCGAATCTACTGTCTATTTCAGAACTATGACAGCTACTGAGTTTTCTTACCAAGAAGTGTGTAGGTTACAGAGAGTTTTCTATTGAACTACATCCTTCGCTGTGCTCTGAGAAACAAATAGATATTTTGGCTCACTATGGTATAAATAGAGTGTCTTTTGGTATCCAGTCTCTTGATCAATCAGTTCTTTCTCATCATACACGTGTGTATGGGAATTATAAAAATCTCGGGTCGTTTGTTATGTATGCACGTAAAAAATGAATTAAAAAGATTAATTTTGATTTTATTTTTGATCTTATAGGGGATAGTATAGAAAATATTCAGAAAAATATTCAATTTATTTCCGATTATAGACCCTCGAGTGTCTATTACTATAGACTCAGATGCTTTACAGAGCACCTAAAGAGAAATTATATTCCAAGCGAAAAAAGAACTTTTTGATACTACCTACAGGTAAAACAATCGATGCAAAAGCTTTGATATAATAGACTCAATAATGCTGTATACTATGATCAGTCACAATTGCATGATAGTATACCTTTTTTGTATGATGAGATTATTTACTCCCACGAGCATGATCTTATATGACTTTGAGTGGCTGCTACTTCGGAGGTTGATAATCAGTTTACCAAGAATTTTTGTTCATTAGAAAGTTATAAAAATTCTTTATATCGTAATAATAGTCCAGTTGATTTACAATTTTCATTGGATATAATTCCTCGCATGCTAAATAGATTTTATTTTTTCTTGCTTCAGAAACCAGAGACTTCTCTCCGCGCTTTTATAGATACTTTTGGAGATCATGACATTGTGCGCACATCTACTGAAAAATTAAAAAAATTAGGTTTTTTACAATATTCAAATAATGGTAGTATGAGAGTTACAGAAAAAGGACATTATTACTTTGATGATAAAATAGGGGACATTCTATTCTCCGAGTATGGTCAAGAACTTGAACTTTTAAAGAAGTTGTAACTTTATAAGATGTATTTGCACGAGGGTTAGTATATAATAAGACAATAATGAGAACATACGAAATGGAGGATTTCCAAAATTTTCTTGATTCTTGGGTCAATAAAACTCCAAGTAACAGAGATACAAGTATGGATACTTCCGAATACAAATCTAGTGGAAGGGTGTGTAGTGATATATCCTCTGCTTCAGGTCCTGTTTTATCACCATCAGATCCAAACTTTTGGGATGTGATAGAAACGGGAGTAGAGAGATTAGTAAAGGTAATTATAGAATCCTATGGGCTTATTACTTTTTGTTCATGCGAGGGGCATGAGCATTTATCCCGAGAAGGAAAATATATTGATGATAGATTTGTAAAGATTCTTTTTCTCAATGATAGAGATTTTCACTTCTTTTGAGCTATTTTACACAAAATAAAAAAAGATCTGTGAGTTATTTCTACAAATGTAGGGTTTGATTTTAAACTATACAAAGAAAGGTTTTTCCTGGAAAAGCAAAAAATAGATAAGATATTACCATGTTGTCAGATATATTTTCCGAGTAAATGATATGAGATAAAAGAGTATTATGCTGAGGTTGATAGCGTATGTAATACTATCACGGATTTATTAGGGTCATTTGCGACCATATATAAAAATAGCTGAAAAGTATAATGAGCAAAAAAAATCTTTTTTTATCTATAAATGAGTGGTGCAACCTTGATTGTACTTATTGTAATGTTGTAAAAACCCCTAAGAAACTGTCTTTTAAAGATTGTCAGAGAGCTATTATATACTTTATAAACTTCTTTAAGGGCTCAGATGGGTATAATATCTACTTTATGTGATGAGAACCAATGCTTTCTTATCCAGATATACAAAAGTGTATCTTGTTTCTCGAGAAACTTTCTTTGAAGTTAGGTAAGCCTATTTCTACATTTATGCCTACTAATGGAACACTCCTTACGGAGCAATCCTTGAGTTTTTTTAGAGAGCATAACCATCAAATTTCTTTGAGTATTGATTCGCTTGATGGAGATTATGATTATAGAAATCTTCGCGATAGAGACGATTCTTCATCTGTACCTGTTTTATTAGATAAATTAGATTTATTTCAGGAATATAGTGATATATTGAGGATAAAAATTGTAGTCATGCCAGATATGGTAGACACTATACTTTCTACTTTTCAAGAACTTAGAAAGTTGTGATTCCAGTTTATCAATGTACAACCTGCTCACGGGGTTTTATGGACAGAACAACAACAAAAAGTATATATTGATACCTTACTCCGTATTAAGTTTATCTCTGAGTGAATAAAAAACCTGAAGTCTACAACGTTTAAATGAACCCAAAGAGCTGAAAATGATGGTCCTCAGTCTATCGGATGCGCAAAAGGAAGAAGTGAGATATTTATAGATTCTTATGGACAGGTATATGTTTGTGACGCATTTCTCGCCTACCCACCAGAGAAAAGAAAGAAGTACGCACATGATAATTTATATAATCCAAACTTTAATCGAGACAGATTTGAGGAGTATAGAGACTGGAAATACTGTAACAATACTATCTTAGGAAATGATAGGGATATTACTCACTGTGAAACATGTGATGAAACAAAGTCATGTTCGACTCTGTGTAATGCTTTACCTGTAAATGATACTGAATATGATAGGGATGTGTTGATGTCTAATTTTCACTTATATCGTAAATTAGATAAAGTGTGAATATAATCTTTGAATATTTTTATGAAAATATATAACTTGTGTCCGGGAGCATATGTTCTAGAAGATTTCTTATCAGATACTCATTTTAAGTATTTAGAGAACTTAGCTCTGACATCTAAATATACCCATATTGATTCTGATCAGGATAGCTGAAAATTTCAATTATCTTTTATCGAAGGTAGAGAAATTTTATCATCTATAATAGGACAAGATATAGAGAGAATAGAGACTATTATATTAAAAATTACATCAGAAAAGTTTTGTCTGAGTCATAAACCTAGATGATTTACTAAAATGGAACAGTGATCTTTCATGTCTCCACACCAGGATAGTTCTTTCCCAATCACGGCTATTGTATACTTAAATAATTGTGACTTGTCAGATGGTGGACAAATAGTAATAGATAAAGTTTCATATTCCCCAAAGAAAAATAGCCTTGTGCTTTTCAAAGGAGATTTAATACATGAAGTAAAACCTATTATAATAGATAAGTGTAGGTATTCTTTTGTGATGGGATTTTGTAGATGTTAGATGTAATAGTAAACCATGTTGAATATGTTGCAAGTATTTTCTCTTAAGAAATGAGCGATTATAAAAATAGTTTATGGATGTAACCATAAATGTTATTTTTGTCATGAGAGAGAAAATATATTTTCTTTAAATTTCAAAAATATTCTTTTATCAGATCTTGATGATATTTATAAATGGCTGTTTCAAGAAGGGTTTGATTATATTATTATTTCATGATGAGAGCCTACTTTACACCCGGATTTTATAAGAATTATCTGTTATTTTCAGAAAAAAGACATATATGTAGTCATAGTGAATAATGGAAGTCATTTACATAAACATGACTTTTCAAATGTAGATATAAATAAAGTTACTTTTTATATCTCTTATCATGGTCTAAGGGATGAGTATAATAAAATTACTTCTAGCGAGGACTTTGACCAAGTAACAGCAAATATTGAGATGATATCTCAAAGATTTCCAGAAGTTATATTGAGATATGTTGTGAATAAGAAAAATACTACTACGTTTCATGAATATTCAGATTTTGTACTTCATAAATTCCCAAATGTATACTTAGAATATGTTCTCATCGAAGATTTACGTTATTCTCACGTACAGGAAACTTTTATCCCTCTTTCTCAATTTTATAAATTGGTATTTAACTATATCAGTAACAAAAGAGTTTTACTCGATGGAGGAGCTGCTTGTTTCTCATGATACCTATTTCAGAATGCTGAGTCCAAGTTTGATCCACTGGTAAATACTATGATGGGCCTAGTAAAAAAAACAAAGAATTGAGAAATAATGTATTCTATAAAACAATGAACTTCTAAAGAAAATATTAAATCATATTGGAAGAAGTGTAAGTGATGTGTAAAATATAAATACTGTCATGGATTTGATACTTCTTATATTTGAAAACTAAAATAATGAAACGACTCTGACTCGATATAGAACTTACCAATATATGTAATGCTACGTGTATTTGTTGTGATAGAAAATCTATGGAACAGCAGTGACTGGGAGTTATGAAGGATGATATCTACATATCTCTTTTGGATAAAGGAGCTCCGTACCTAAACGTTATGAGTTTTTGAGGTATAGGAGATCCATTCTTGGATCCAAAATTTTGGAGTAGGATAGAATTACTGTTAGAAAAAATAGATACCTGTAATCGAAAAAAAGATACCCATGTATTTGTGTACTCAAAAATGCAAAATATGAAAGCATCTGATTTTCAAAAGATAAAAGATATTCAAGATAGGTGATACAATTTTATGTTCTACCTCTCTATATTTTCATTCAAAAAGCAACCCTATGAGATGATGACATGACTCTCTCATGAGACATTTATGAAGAATTTCAAACTTCTTATTAAGAGTAAAATACAATATAAAATTAATTTTACACTTACAAAATACAATATCGATGAACTGCCTTTTCTTATTAAAAATTTTAATAACTATCAAATTGAGACAGTGCATGATTTTCGAGGACAACTCAAGCGAGAAGATTTTATCCTCGAAAATATGAAAAATATAGACTTTGTCGCTCGTCCTACCAATACTCCCGAACATCTAATAGTGTCTTCCTTTTCTATCACGTATACGGGAGATTTCAGGTATACGGACCAAGATAGTAAGAGAGATATAGATATATGAAATATACAAAACCTTTCCTTTCAAGAGGCTGACAGTATACTATCTAAGATAGAAGCATGAAATCACTCATAGATATAAAAACATTAGAATTTGATGTCTCGAATAAATGTGGTAATACATGTCAATGATGTTACCATAATAAGATAATTACGGAAGTCTCTACAAGACCTGAAGATTTTGAAATATACTTAGATAGATTTTTTAATATCAATATATCTAAAAGTCTTGAAAGCTTTGCTCTATATGGAGGAAACATTCTTGAGAATAAAAATTTGCCTCATTATCTGAGGACCCTCTCTCAGTATGATAAAAACATACAAGAGTATGTTTTTTCTACTACTTTTGGAACCTATGATACTCTTGCTCAGATCAATCAAAAGATACTTTTGTCTGACTTCTTTTCAGATAAAAAATTTATATTTCAATATTTCTTTAATCCTGAGTTTACGCAGGAATATATTTTATCATGTAAAGACTTACTATCCTATAATTATCAAACTCATATATTCTTTTCTGTTCAATTAGTAGAGGTAGAGAGAGAATATATCATATCGGTTATCAAATCTGTGAGAAGATTTTTTATTGCTATTGGTTGTACAGATATATCGCAAATAGAAGGGATAGAAAAGAATATTTTTCGTGCAATTTTATGAAAAACTCGTATAGAGAATTTTGAAATCAAAGTAAGGAGTTACACTTTTTTAGTTATGGTGCTTTTTCCTGTGAGAAAGATCAGAAAAACAATTACATCAGTATGTGGAGACTCTTGCTCGTTTTATAGTTCGTCTTTTATTTCCGATACAGATATATATAATTCTTCTATGCTTTCTATAGAGTATGATGGATCTATTAATTTTCATAATCCAAACTGTATTGCAAGCCTCCAAAAGATATGCAATATCACGGATGATGCTAGTGATATAGAAAAAAAATTAAAGAACTTTTATAAATTTTTAGAACAAAACATCCATTCTCACCCCTCTCTGATAGACTCATGTAATGTCTGTTTGTGATATAACTTACAGAACTCTAAAAAAACCTAATGAAGTTGACTAAAAAAACAGCATATCTACAACTCCATAGAATTTGTGATCAGGACTGTATTTTTTGTGCTCAACCAACAAATGGAAAGTATCTAAATTTCTGAGAAATTACTCAGCAGATAGATTATTATCATACGGAGTGATATACAGATATAATTTTCTCCGGAGGAGAACCTAGCATGAGTCCCTATTTTTTTGAAACACTCAAGTACTGTAGGGAATTAGGCTTAGAAATGAGGATTCTTACGAATGGACATATGTTTGAGGATAAAGAATTTGCAAAAAAATCCCTCGAAGAGTGACTCCATAGTTACCATATATCATTGCATTCTCATATCGAAAGGATACATGATACTATGGTAAAAAAAGAGTGAAGTTATAAACGTAGTCTGAGAGCTATGAATAATATACTTTTATATTGATGAGAGCTTACCATAAACATTACTATTAACAATTATAATGTATCATACTTTCCCAAGACTATTTTGTTTTTTCTAAAAATGTTCCCTGACCTCAAAGGATTTATTATCAATAATTTGGAAACTTCTCAGATTACCTCTAAATATTATGGGGTTATCGCAAGCTTAGGAGATATTAAAAAAATTATTATTCCAGCTATTGAGTACATACAATCATACGATAAAGATGTTCGTATAGAGAGAGTACCTATGTGTTATATGAGGTGATACGAACACTTATCTACAGATGTTGAGTATAGTCTTATGGATGAAGTAAAGTATCTTCACTATTTGGATGACAATACTATATCTGGAGAGCTTACCCGAGATACTTTTAGTGCTGATTATACCTACTGAGATAATTGTAACTCATGTGATCTCAAATGAATATGCGCTTGACTTGATGGAATAGGAAAACATTATTCTCAGGATGATTTTATATCTCAGAGCTTATCTCAAACCGAACTCAGAGACCTTCAAAATAACATTTCTCATTTCCTGAAGACAGGATAATTATATATTAGCTTTTTAACATAAATATATATTCCATTTTTTTGCATTATCATTAATATATTAAAATTATAATATTTAAAATAAGATACAATGTCGTTTCCAACTGTATTAGGTTATTCTGAAAATATTATTCTTAAAAAGTATCAAAAAAAATACTTCCAGAGTATGATAGAGGTGTTTTCACAAATAAATATATCTCCTGAACTAAAAGAAGCATTTTTATCCTTGGATAATAAAGTTCAACAAGAATTTATTCTCCACCCTGATATATCTTCTGTAATACGAGAATATCAGAGATATTTCAGTAGTGAGTCTCTAGATACTTTACAGAGAGAAGTGTGATATTTTCTTTCTAGAAATTATGATCATATTACTTCTTATAAATGAAGTAATATCCCTCAAACAAATATCAAGCTCACTGATATAGATAATAACCCCCAAAGCAGAGTTATATCCCATCCAGATCATGATCAGGATGGGATGTTGTGATGGTGAGAAAGATCAGAATCAGAGTGGTTAGAAGTTTTTGGAAAGTCTTTTTCTCTCCTCAAAGAAATAAATATAGAATTTTATAATGAACTCAATTTCATAATAAAGAAGATAGTTCCCATGAAAACTTCTATCGATGTGCATAATTCTTGTTCACATGGAGATTGTATAGGAACACTATATCTCTGATATACTATAGATTCAAATCAACCAGAGCTCAATATACTCGAGGCTCTTATACATGAATCGAGCCATAATAAACTCAATCTTATTATGCAGATAGAACCGCTACATAGGAACGAGAAGACAGAAAAATACTATTCTCCTTATAGACCTGATGCGAGACCTATCCACGGAGTACTTCTCTGAGTTCATGCTATTGTACCAACGGTTTATGTTATGTTGCAAGCTATAGAGCAATGATATATTACAGATATAGGATGGCACGAAAAAATAGTACTCTATCATATAAAAAACAAACTAGGATATAGAGTGTTACAAAAGTATGCTGATCTTACGGGTATTGGGAAACAGATAGTCGCAGATATGTGATCTGTTATAACTTTATGTGACCACAAGATAAAGTCTCATCCAGATCTCCAAAAACTAAATTTTCAACAGATCCAGCTATACGCAAAATCACATTTTCTTGAGGTACAGCAGAACTACCCGTACTTGCAATACTAAAATTTGCTATAAATAGAGATATATGATGTAATTAAAGAGTATAATTATATTATAAAGAATTTTTATGAGGAAAATACTCTTAATAATTGTTCTCTTGTCTTGCTCTACGAGCTATACCTATTCTCAGTGGTATGGAAATCATGAGGTACGTTTTTCTGATAGTAGTGGTATAACTTTTTGTGATTCAGATTGAGATACTACAGGGTGATCTGATCCAACATTTTGAGAATCTTCTCCTGCAAATAATAACTCCTCTACATCTGTTGTACCTCACTCGGATATAAGTACATTTGTACCAGCTCCAGGAAGTATGAGATGTCTATACTGGGACGCAGCAGGTCCAGATTCTCTGGGTATATCATTTCCGAGCTTTTCTCCTGTTGATACGCTTATCACTATCAGAGCGAGAGATAGATGAGGATCAGGCCTAAACGAGATATATCTCTATGAAAGTCACAATGGATGAACTTATACTGAGGTACAACATTGGGACAATATCGCAGCAGCCAATAGAGTCTTTGTAGAGCAAACTTGGACAAGAAGGGTAAATCCTGGAAGTTCTTATAAGTATAGGATAGAAGCTCTTGATGCTGCAGGGAACAGAGTATCGTATACCTCACCTGATACTCTTGAATTTGTACCACTCAAAGATCCGGTTATTACTTCTCCTACTCACACCGAGTGAGTGTGGAGTACTGATGATGATCCAACTCTCAATATCTCTACTTCCGTTTATGAAAACTATTATTGTATTGATACTACAAATACTTGTGATCCAAGTACCGGAGGAGATACAAGGACTTACAATAACATAGGGAATAATCAGCATTATTTCAGAGCAAAAACTTGTGCTGGAGGACTGACATGAGTGTGTACGAATGTAGTTTCTTTTGACCTGCGTATAGATGACGCTCTAGCTACTCCTCCAACTATAGATTCTCCTACCCACAGTGATAATGTCTGGAGTAACAATAATGACCCAAGATTTACGATTGTTCCATGACCTTCAGCATCTCCGACTACTGAGTCATACTGTATAGATCAGACCAATACCTGTACTCCAAGTATAGATGGAAATACTCCAAATTTTAATAATCTTCCAGATGGAACTCACTATGTTCGTAGTCATAGTTGTAAGTTTTCTGGATGTTCAAGTGTAGAAGTATTTACCATTCTTATAGATACTGTTGCTCCATCAGCGAGTGATATTTCTTCTCCTTCCCCTCGTCCTGATAGCAACCACCTTGCTACCGATTCACAGAGTTTTTCTCTGGATGTAAGTGATGGAGGGGGAAGTCCTATCAGTGTCATACATTGATTTTTTGAAAACTTTTCTACTGTAGACTCATATATAACAACACCCTTTATTTCTACAAGTGACAATAATCCAACTCGAGCAGATAGACTCACCATTGCTCCTTCTATACAAGATGTTGATGAGGACGGAAGTCCAGATGATGGAGTAAGAGAATACTCGTATAAAGTCACTCGTATTTGTGATGAAGCTGGAAACTGTAATGTAGTCAATGATAATCCTTCTCAAAGGAGAGGAATTATAGATTACAAGTATAATGTATTTGCAAATACTTCAGACATAACACTCGAGCAAGTGCTGCCTGCAAATATAGCGAATCTCGAAGATGCTAATAATGTTGCTGATGGGAGTAATTATTCTTTGACTATTCAACTCCAAGATAGATATGGAAATGGGATTATTTCAGCTCCGAGTATAGGAAGACAAGTAGATATAGATATAGATGCTCAAAATACTGTGTACCTAGACCAGTATAGGAGAACAGGAGATACGGGAGTGTTTGTTGCGCTTCCAGGATCTAGCATCTATGACTCTTTTCCTCTTGGTGACACTATACAACCGTATGATAATCTGGCATCTTCTAGTGGAGATTATGAATTTTCTTTTCGTCTTTACACTCCTACTTACCAATACCGTGTTTCTCATGGAGCAGACCCACTTTCTCAATTCTTGATAGATACAATTTCTTATGAGGTGACCGATACTATAGCTGAGTCGTGGGACGCTTCAGGAAACACTATACTTGGAAGTGATGGAAATATTGATTTTGCCTTTCTTCCTCTGTTTTCAAACCTCTTTTCAGGAGACCTAGAAAATGATGATTTTGAAGAAGACAACCTACAGCGTAGCTCTCTCGATGTAGATAAAAATAGCCCTCGTCCTACAGGTGATGCTACCAATCGTCAGATGTATCTGAAATATAATGGTCAACCAGCAGCTATAAATAGTTATAGACTTGATTATGGAACGAACGCTTCTACTTCAGGTACAGTAGCTACTGGATCGACACTGCAGTCTCGTTTTCCTTCAGGTGCTTTTATTCCAACGACATACAATAATCTCTACACCCATTTAACGCAAGTAGATGGAGCACCTATTGACGCGCTTGATTCAGCATTTCTTTCGACTCATATGAGCTATAGTATCGATGGATATGACGTAGTGCTTAACGGTGATGTTATAGGAAAAGATAATTACCACGGAGTACTTCCTCCGTCTGACACTAATTATGCAGGAGTCAAGGTTATTGGTACTTCCAACGCAGATACAGCCCAAGAATATATTACAGGACAATTTAGCGATGATGTCAGGATCATAGGAAGACTCATAAAGTCAAGCTTCAGAAGAGATATTCGTAAAAAGGCTTTTGAACTCATCAGAAGTGTAACTCCAAATAATGGAAGTAATCGTGTATCTGATTTCTCTGGAAATTCTTGATGGAACAATACTGATGGAGTACTGATATCAGGAGGACAAGTATTGTATTTTTGAGATCTGTCAAATGACTATGTAGAAGTAGGAAATCCTCTTTCACAAAACGTAGCAGGAAATAAAACTCTCGTTATTCAATGATGAGATATATATATCACCAGTGATATGATCTATAATAACCCAAATAGTGATATACTCTGAATTATCTCCCTAGAGGATGCCAATGGAAATGGAGGAAATATCTATATCCACCCAGATGTCACAGATATATCTGCTGTACTCTACGCAGATAGGGCAGTAATGACAGCTATTGATAGTGATAATTCAGGATCTATATCTGGAACCGAAGTGTTTGATGGGACATCTGACCCAGCTGACTTTTCAGATCAACTCTATATATATGGATCTGTGTTTAGTGAAAATACTATAGGAGGAGCTCGTTCTATCCCGAGAGAGTGTCCATACTATGTAGCCATATGTGATACAGCTGAAACGGCAGAAAAATATGATCTCAATTATCTCAGAAGATATATACTCGAAGACCATGACAATAACCCAGCTACAGCTGATATACCCGCTAATAGCTGACAAACGTCTCGATGAAGTGGTGCTCACAGAGAGTTTCCACTCGTGATTGAGTACAATTCTTTGATTCAGTCATCACCACCACCACTATTTAAATAACTACAAAAAAAACTACGAGATAGATCGTAGTTTTTTTGTGGTTATTTGTGATTTTTACTTTTTGTTTTCAGAAGAACTTATAGCCCCAGCTACAAGTCCAGTTGGTATAGATACTATTCATAACCCTATCATTAGGATAATAAAAGTAAAGAATTTACCTCAAACAGTTATTGGATATATATCACCATATCATACGGTCGTTAGTGTTGCAACAGACCACCGCAATGCATCAAATATAGAAGTAATATTTTCAGGTTGAGCTCCGTTTTCAAAATGATAAAACCCTACAGCAGATAAATATAACAATATTATAGTGAGGATGCTAAATAGTATCAGCTCCTCTTTTATACTTCATAAAGCTGTTTTTAGATTTGTTATAGCTTTTGAATATCTCCCGAGCTTAAATATTCTTGCGACTCTGAGTATTCGAATTACTCTTATTGAGGTGAGGTCTGTTCATAAAGACAGGTAAAAGGGAATTATCGCTAGAAGATCAATAATTCCCCAAAAACTCAGTATAAATGAAAGTTTCTTTTTACTAGTATATACTCTCAAGATGTATTCAGTAGTGAAGATTCAAACTATAAATACTTCTAATACACTCAATATGTTTCCTAAACGATAAGGTATATTTGAAATCGTTCCAATAGAAAACACAATTATAGAAAATATAATACAAAATTGTATAAATATTTTCGTTTTTTTATTTTCTAACAGATGAGATATTTCTTTTTTAAATGTCATACTTTTTAAAAGAACCTGATTTTATCAGCATTTGGATGTTCCTTGAGTTTTTCGAGTGTTTTTGCTTCTATCTGTCTTATACGTTCACGAGTGACTCCAAATTCTTTTCCGACTTCTTCGAGTGTATGTATATCTCCTCCATCGAGTCCAAAACGCATGATGATGATTTTTCTCTCTCTTGGAGTGAGGAAGTCAAGCATTTCATAGAGATTTTCTTTGAGAAGATTCATATTTGTTTGATCGTCTGGAGTTTGTGTTTTGTCATCTTCTATGAAGTCCCCGAGAGAAGTATCTTCTTCTGATCCTACTGGTGCGTCCAGAGAGAGTATATCCTGGGATATACGCATGATTTGACGCACTTTTTTGATATCCATATCGAGTTCCGTTGCGAGTTCTTCCATGAGTGGTTCACGAGTCAACTCTTGGGTGAGTCTACGGTAGGTATGAGTGAATTTATTGATAGTTTCGATCATATGTACTGGAACACGGATCGTTCTTGCTTGGTCTGCAATGGCTCTCGTTACCCCCTGACGTATCCACCACGTTGCGTAGGTAGAGAACTTGAATCATTTTGTTGCATCGAACTTATCAACAGCACGAAAGAGCCCCACGTTTCACTCTTGGATGAGGTCAAGGAGTCCAAGACCTCTTCCCATGTATTTTTTTGCAATTGATACTACGAGTCTGAGATTTGCAGCTGCGAGTTTCTTACGAGCTTCTTGGTCTCAGGCTTTTATTTTTTTTCAGAGATCTATTTCCTCTTCTGCATTCAGGAGAGCAACTCTTCCTATTTCGTTGAGGTACATTCTGATAGAATCATCACTAATCTCTGAGAGAGACACAGATCCTGTGAGATTATTTTTCTTGTTATCTTCTTTTTTCTTTGTTTCGGTAAAGAGATTTGCTTTATCGAGACTATCAACTACGTCTATTTTGAGTTTGATAAAACGAGTATAGATGTCATCGAGTAGATCGAGATCTTCTTCTGCTTTTGGAATAGCATTCATGAGCTCATCTTGTGTGATTCTCCCTTCTATTTTTCCTTTTTTCATGAGTTCTTGCACTCCTTCAGGCATGTCTTCGAGCATTTCTTCTGGAACTTCGTTGTCCACAAATTTCTTGAGTCCTTTCCCGACTCTTCTTTTATCTTCTGATCTCTCTATAGGCATTTTTTTGAGACCTTTCTCTTTTTTGAGTCCATCGATGGCTTGAGGAGCTTCGGCTTCTGCTTCTTCAGCGAGTTCTGCTACTTCTTCGAGTTCACTTGCACTTGGTTCTGGTTCTTCTTGGAGAGATTTCCCTACAGATTGGAGTGCTTTGAGATCAAGAGAGTCTAGATCTACTTCTTCGAGTTGGCTCGTTTGAGGTGTAGGATTTTGGTCTTTTTTAACTTTCTTAGGGTCTTGTGATTTTGGATCTTGGGTCATAGGTTTTGTATTATATTACACAGAAAAATTCCATTTAGCGTACCTAAAAGGAATTTCGAGGGGATGTATACGTTTGTTATTTCGCGTATTGTAGCGTTTAGTGATACATTTTTGTATCTCTGGTCAGTAATTATAGAGAAAATACACTTGTATGCAACAGATTATTTGATTTGATGTTTTTTTGCTGTTTGTAGGAGGAGGGTGTATTTCTCTAATGCGTCTTGATCTCAAGATTGCATTTTTACTTTGAGGTCTTTTGATATCTTTTTATAGTGTTCTCGATTGAGATTGTCTATGATTTTTTGAGTATCTTTTTCGTCGAGTGTTTGTTCTTCTATTTTGAGACACAGGGATTGATACAGTGTTTTTTTGTTGATTTCCTGAGAGTCGAGGAATCAGTCTGGATTTTGAAAGTATTGTGATAGATGAGTTCCTATATTTTGCGTAAATATAATGGATTTTTGTATTTCCTGTATAGTCTCTGGATAGCTCATCATATGTGCGATTGCTATATCTTCTTGGGAATAACTCAGCATTTCCTGACGCGTAACTTCTTGTTTTTTGAGTTTTACTTTTTTGAGTTCGTCATATACCAGAGTGATGGGGATATCTAGGACTTTTGATACCTCTTTTATGTAGGAGTCACGTTCTATTTCGTCGCTATAGCTTTTTATAACTCAGAGTATTTCTGATAAAAACTTCTTTTTTTCATCGAGACTTTCAGTGTTTATCTCTGAGTGACTTATATAAAATGCTACAGGAGTTCTGCTGGTATCGATCAGTTTCTGAAAATCTCCTCCAGACTTTACTATCTCATCTGGATCTTTTCCTTTTGGGAGTGTGATAATTTTTACTTCTAGTCCTTTGTTTTTCAGAGTTTCGAGACTCGATATCGTTGCATTTTGCCCTGCTTTGTCCCCATCAAAACACAGATATATTTTGTGGGTGAGACGCTTGAGTATCTGGATGTGTTTTTCTGTCAGAGCTGTTCCTGAAACAGCTACAGTATTTGTAAAACCTGCTTCATGTAGTGCGATCGTGTCCATATATCACTCGGTGATGATGACAGAGTCGTTTTTTAGGATAGAACTCTTTGCGTCATAAAGACCATAGAGGATAGCTGATTTGTCATAGATTTTACTTGCAGGGGAGTTGAGATACTTGGGTTCTCCTGGACCGGTTATTCTTCCCGCAAATGCTACAAAATCCCCTCGAAGATTTTGTATGGGAAAGATAATTCTCCCGATAAATTTGTCTTTTTTTGCTCCGACATCTAAAAATATCTGTGAGGTACGTATGATGTTGTCATCATATCATTTTCCCTTGAGATAGTTATAGAGTCCTATACCACTATCAGCATACCCAAAATGAAACTGAGAGATAGACTGCTCAGTCATACCTCTGTCAGTCAGGTATTTTTTTATATTTGGATTTTTTCCAAGAGCCTGTTTATAATAATTCGTTGCGTCTTTATACAGAGAGTAAATACTTTTTTTGAGTTGTATTTCTTCTTTTGACTGAGTGAATCATTTTATTTCTTTCCCAGTTATTTGCCCCAGTATTTCCATGGACTCTCGAAACTCACAGTTTTCCATATCCATGATAAACTTTACTGGACCTCCTCACTTGTGGCATCCAAAACAATACCCTATTTGTTTTGCAGGACTCACGACGAAACTCGGAGTCTTTTCTGAGTGGCCAGGAAAAGGACAGTGAGCCTTGTAGTTGGCTCCTGTTTTTTTGAGTTTCGTATATCTCCCGACGAGTTCTACGATATCGATACTATTTTCTAGATCGTCAACAAATCCCAAGGGGTAATAGCTATGAAATAATTGGACTCTATTGTAGTAGAAAAACAAAAAAAAGGAAGAATGATATCTTCCTTTTTATATTTTATATATTTTCTTTTTCAGGTTCTTCTACTTCTTCTGCTGGAGTATTTAAGAGATCTAGTATTTTTTTTATCTCATAAACTACTTCTCATTCTTCCATCTCTTGAAATCTTGCATATTGTTCCTCGGTAATATCTCACTCATGAAATAATCAAAATAATGCATGAGCATATTCTTCCTTGTCGATGAGGTTAGTAATTCTTTGTATGTGTTCTTGTTTTCTCTGATGTTCTACTTCTGCTTGGTGTTCGAGTATATGAGCTGGAGCTTCTTGTCCATCCTCTACACCAAGTCATTCATTTTCTGTGATTATATCTCATTGAGTTTTTTCATTTTGTGCTATGAGTTGATTTGCTTGATCGATTTCTTCTGCTCCTCTGAGCTCCCAGTTTCCTCCTATTTCTGACATGATGTATAGGTTATTTTATAATACATGTCTATGATATCATATCTCTATTTTTTCGTCAAAATCTAGTTTACTTGATTTTTATGGGTCGCACCGGGAGGGAGTGTTGTTAGATCTGATACTATATCTTTTCCCATATATACCTGCTCCATTATCCCGGGAGGAACTATGATTTCACTTTTTGGACGTAGAGAGAGGGAGGGACTAGCTATATTGTCTAGTTGGTTGATATATCAGGATAGACTTGGATTATTTTTTTGATATAGGATCAGTATCTCTCTGAGTTTTTGACTAGAGTGTTCTACGATATCACTGTTTTCTTGGTGTTGTCACAGATCTCGGAGATAGTTTATAAACTCTTGTATTCCTAGGTCTGCCTCAGGACTATTTTTTTGTAGGAGGTCCTCTATGAGATTGAGGTCTTTTCCTATATCAGTCAGTATGAGGAGATCTCAGGTATTTTTCGGCTTCATATTTCTTTTTTTGTAACTATACGTATAATTATACTAGGAAAGTTCTTTATTTTCAATAGAAATTTTATGTTTATCGTTATAGATGGTATCGACGCATCAGGGAAATCCACACAGGTAGAGCTTTTATCATGAGAGCTTACTCGACTGTGAAAGACTGTAAAGGTTCTCGACTTCCCCAGATATGATCAGGAGAGTAGTTATTTTGTCAGAAAATACCTAAACGGAGACTATGGAAAGAACGTATCTGCAGAAATGAGTTCACTCTTTTTTGCACTAGATAGGTTTGATGCGAACTATGATTTCAGAGATGATATGGAGAAGTATGACTATATCATCGCAAATAGATATGTCAGTTCGAGCATGATTCACCATGGTTGTAAGATCGATGATATCACTCAGAGAGGTATTTTCCTAAAACGGCTACAAAATCTAGAATACAAAATATGTGGTATCCCTCAACCAGACAAGATACTCTTTCTGTCTATGAGTTTTGAAAATAACCAGAAACTCCTCCAAAAACGAGCCTATGAATCTGGAACAACAGAGCTTGATCTTCATGAACGAGATACCAAGTATATGAGAAAAGCATGGCAAACAGCACATGATATATCTGCTCAGCAGTGATGGATACTCATTGATTGTGAAGAAAATGGAGAGTTGTTAGATAGAGAATCTATAACTGAGAAGATACTTCGTTGCATAACTCACCCCTAGCCCTCTCTTGATAACAGAGGGAGGAGCTACTGCTATAAATAAGATTTTATGAAAAAAACAGGAGACATAGGAGAAGTGATTGCCATAGAGTATCTCCAAAAACATGACTATCATATCAAAGATACTAATTTCAAATTTGGTCGTTTTGGGGAAGTAGATATTATCGCTGAGAAAGATGGAAAGTATTATTTTGTAGAGGTAAAGTATAGGAGTCATTTATGATACGGGACTCCAGAAGAATCACTGACCAAATATAAACTCAGTAAGTGTAGAAAAACGATTGAGTATTATTGCCTTACGCATAAAGTCGATATAGAAAATATCCAGTTTGACGCAATTGCTATCGTTAAACAAAAAACGTCACATAGAGTGACGCATTACAAAAATATAGAGATTTAGTTTTTAGCTTCACTTAAGGTCTTTTTTTATTATCATGTCCTATATAAACGAAACATGTATATCACAATTCGTTCATGTACTCTAGATTTATTTTTTTAATACATACATCATGAAATACGATTATGATATAATTGTAGTTGGGGCTGGTTCAGGATGACTCACTGTTGCCTTTTGACTTGCAGCAGCAGGTAAAAAAGTAGCACTTGTAGAGGGAGGACCTATAGGAGGGGATTGTACGAATTTTTGATGTATTCCGTCAAAAGCACTGATAGACGTAGCAAAAAGTGGACAATATAGTTCCCTAAAAAAAGCACTCAAAGAAGTACGCAAGAGAAGACAAGTAATCCAAGATGAAGAAACCGTAGAAAAAGTAGAGTCCCATGGTCTAAAAGTTATCCAGTGATATGCGAGTTTCGTAGATGAACACACTCTCCATACAGAGTGACAAGATCATGTACATATCTCTGCTGAAAAGATTATTCTTGCAACAGGGTCTCACGCTATGACTCTGAGTATTCCTGGGGTTTCTCCGGAGGATATACTGACAAATGAAACGATTTTTGAGCAGACAGAAGATATAGAAAACATAGTAGTTATCTGAGGATGATATATAGGATCAGAACTCGCTGAGAGTATCGCTACTTTCTGAGTAAAAACTCGTCTTGTTCAGAGAAATACTCGTCTCATACCTCGCGAGGAAGTAGAGTCTTCAGAGTTACTCAGAGAGATATTTGAATCAAAAGAAATAGAAGTCTACACCGGAGCGCACGTAGAGCGCACAGAAAAAAAGAAATTGATTATTACGAACGATCAAGATAAGGAAGTATCACTTCCATATGATAAGATCCTCATTGCTCTTGGGAGAATCCCAAACGTAGAGAAATTAGCTCTAGAAAAAGCAGGTATAGAGTATGACGTGAAATGAATAGTTGTAGATGCCTATAATCGTACCAATAAAAAACATATTTTTGCGATTGGTGATTGTGTAAAAGGAAATTTTCAATTCACTCACTGGGCAAATAATGAAGGAAGAGGAGTTATTAGAAACATCCTCGTTCCGTTTCCAAAATCATCTGTACGTAGTGCTACTCTTCCAGGGGTACTCTATACACACCTAGAAGTTGCAAGAGTCGGGAGAGCTCACAAGGAACTCTGCGAGCGTCATGATCCAGAAGAATTTGTTTCTAAAATTATGTATTTTGAGTCAAATGATAGGAGTAAAGTGACCAATGATACTCAGTGATTTGTAAAAGTTCATTTCAAGAGACTTTCTGGACGTATCCTCTGAGCTACAGTTTTCTGAAAATGAGCAGGAGAAATGCTCTCACCCTTTACACTTGCGATGGATAACAACATTTCAGCTTACAAAATAGCAAAGACTATTCAGGCATATCCAACGAAATCAGACCTCATAAAACGTGTCTGTGATCAGTTTGTAGTCGGGACTATTTCAAATATAAAGAGTGAGATTTCATTCTTTTTAAAAGACAATATCCTTCAAATAGGAACAGCTATATTGTGGGGGGTTATTATGATTTCTTTTCTTTCCTATAAAGGGGCTCATGGGCTGAGTTTCGAAGATATGGCATTGTCTCTCTATAACTTCCTCTGAGTAGGAGTATGGGGACCAATACTCTATATCTTGATTTATGCAATTAGACCAGTAATACTTTTCCCTGGAACGTTTATGACATTTATGAGTGGAGCGCTTTTTGGTTTTGTAGGAGGGATGATATATACGTTGGTAGGAGCGACATTTTCTGCATTATTTGCATACTTCTTGGGAGGAGTATTTGGTAAAAAGCTCCTCAGTGGAGATCAGGCATGAATTATCGGATCACTAAAATCCAAAGTAGATAAAGAACCTTTCGTATCGGTACTTATGACCAGACTTTTATTTTTCCCATATGATATCACCAACTACGCTTGTGGTTTCTTGAAAGTAAAAATCAAATCATTTACACTCGCAACTTTTCTCGGTATTATCCCAGGATCTGCTGTGTTTATACTTGCATGAGCAGCATTTCATAACCAGACACTTACCTCATTTTCAGATGCACTCAAAGATATAGATATTACACTTTTGTACTACGCAGCAGGACTGTTTGTTATAACTATTGGTTTTGCAAAGGTACTCAAAAAGGTAATGGCAGAAAAATAATATATATATGTAAGTAGTTTTCTAGGATGAATAAAAAATATTTTCTTCCTCTCTTGCTGACGAGTATATGGCTGTTTATTATCGTTTTGTTTTATGTGTGTCTTTCTCAGACAGGACAAACAGTAGAAGAGTTTACTTTCTCTTTGTATCTCTTTATCCAGGAGAGCTCGTATATAGGAGTATTGCTTTTTATTGCACTCTATTTACTTCGTCCTTTATTTTTTATTCCAGCTTCTCCTTTTGTGATATTTTCTGGTATACTGTTTTGATTTTTTTGGGGGATTATTATCTGTACTATTGCAAATATGCTCTCTACTATCTTTTCCTATTATGTATGATACGCTACTGGAGGGAAGGTGATAGAGTCTAGAGAGTGATTTCATCGTGTAAAAAAACTCCAGTCTTCACTCGAAAAAAATACATTTTCTTCGGTTGCGATGATGCGACTTTTGTCCTTTCCTTTTGACCTCACTAACTATATCTGCGGTATACTCAAAATCCCACTTATCCCGTACGTGCTGGCAACAGTAGCTGGTGTCCCGAGTACTTCTACTTTTGTGCTGGCAGGATCAGCGTTTTATGGACAAGAGATATCCTCTTTTGCAGATCTGACCAATAATATCAATTACACATATCTCTATAGTGCTGTAGTGTTTTTTGTACTTCTGATTATTTTTTCTAAAATACTCAAAAAATATAGTAAGTTTTGATAGTTTAGATTCCCTTAAGCTGTTTTTCTATTATACTTCCATCTAGATTTTATTCCCCTTATCCAAATACTATGCAACACAATATACAAGACGCATTTGAAAATGCTCAAGCCCAGATCCGTAAAGCCTGCGATCTCTACTGAGAATGTAAACTTGATCAAAATAAATATGAAGTAATCTCTCATCCAAAGAGGATTTTGGAGGTGAGTATCCCTGTGAGAATGGATAATGGAAATATCAAAATATTTCACTGATTTCGTAGTCAGCATAACGATGCAAGGGGACCGTTCAAATGATGAATCCGTTTTCATCAGGATGTAAATAGATCAGAAGTAAAAGCTCTTTCTATGTGGATGACTTTTAAATGTGCCGTTATAGGTATACCACTAGGAGGGGGGAAATGAGGAGTTATAGTCAACCCAAAAGAACTTTCAGAAGGAGAACTCGAAAGACTCTCAAGGGCCTATGTTCGTGAGATATATAAATACATAGGACCAGACACAGATATACCTGCTCCTGATGTAAATACCAACCCAAAAATCATGGCATGGATGATGGATGAGTACTCGGAACTCGTAGGAAAATACTCTCCAGGAAGTTTCACTGGAAAACCCTTGACTAGCGGAGGATCAAAATGAAGATGATCAGCAACAGCTCAAGGAGGAGTATATGTACTCCAAAAAATACTAGAACTCAAATGAGAAAAAATCGAAGGAAAAACAGTTGCTCTTCAAGGTGCCTGAAATGCCGGTCTGACTATGGCTCAACTTCTCGTAGATCTCGGAGCAAAAATCATCGCTATTTCTGACTCAAAATGAGGTATGTATAATGAGGCATGACTCGATGTTGCAAAGATATCTAAAATCAAATCTGCAAGAAAGTCGGTAACAGAGTATACCGATGGAGAAGTACTCGGTGAGAAAGAAGTACTAGAAAAAAAATGTGATATCCTCATTCCAGCAGCACTCGAAAACCAAATAACAGAGGAAAATGTAAGAAATCTCCAAACCAAAGTTATCCTAGAACTCGCAAATGGACCAATAACTCCAGAAGCTGATATCGAACTAGAACATATGAAGATCGATGTTATACCAGATATACTTGCAAATGCTGGTGGGGTTATGGTGAGTTATTTTGAACAAGTACAAAACAATCAAAACTTTTATTGGGAAGAGCAGGAAGTAGATACAAAACTCTATAAAAAGATTACTCATGCAGCAAAAAGCGTACATGATACAGCAAAAGAATACAAGACAACCTATAGGGCTGCTGCATATATCGTAGCTATGAAACGTATATTTGACGCTATGAAGGATAGGGGGGCAGTATAGTTTATGAATATATAAATTATGAAGTATTTTCAAAACCTCAAAACATCAGATAGATTTTCTTTGAGCTTTTCGTTCTTTAGTTTTTTGATGCTGATTCTTCTCCTGATAGCTATAAATATCACCTACTTTTTTATCTGGTATAACGATCAAAAAGAGCAGAGTTTTTTCAATATGGAACAGGATTATTCTCAATCATATATTCCAACTGACAAGGGGAGTACCGATAACTTTAAGAATTTTTTACTGCAGAGTGATACTATTATTATTCCAGATGAGGGGGCTCCTATTTTCTCTCCAGGGATATTTTTGAAACTCAACGATGATTTACGCGATACCCAGTGAAAGAGGTTTTACACTATCGATAACACTCTCTATTTTGTATACGCTCGAAGCTATGAATGAGTAGGTCGCGTAAAGGTGTTTTTTGATACGACAGAGTATATTAGCTCGCAAATCATTATCTTGAAGATTAGTTTTTTTGTTATTGTCATTGCGTTGTTTCTGAGTTTTTTTGCTGGAAAAATAGTCTCTCGTAGACTCTTGTCGGACCTAAAAGGGATATCTCAAAAACTCCAGTGAATTGATCTCGACTCTAGACTCCCAAAAGTTCGTGTTGATGGTCCCGAAGATGATGAGATACAGATATTAGCCCAAACTATCAATAAATCATTTAAAAAGATAGAAACCCAAACTCTGAACCTCAAACAATTTATTACGGATGTGAGTCATGAGTTTAAAACTCCACTTATGTCGGTAAATTCAAAAGTAGATTTGGTAGAAAGAAAACTCGAGAAAGGAAAGTTTTTAAAACAAGAACAAAGAGAATTCCTCTTGTATCTAAAAAACCAAACCAAGAGACTCAATACCCTTTTAGAGACTCTGTTTCTTTTATCCCGTTTTGAGGATAGTATCCAAAAGTTTGATACTTCGCCTACTAATTTTTCAAAATATCTCGAAAATCGTATCGATATGCTCTCAGAAAATACTCCTCATGTAGCTTTTGAAAAAAACATTAATCCAGGTATTAATATAAATATCCATGATACGACTTGTAATATTATTATAGAAAACCTCATTACTAATGCTGTTAAGTTTGCAGACCACGATAGACCAAAAGTTATTATTGGTTGTGATGAAACATCTTTTTGGGTTGAGGACAATGGAGAAGGTATGACCAAGTCACAGGTAGACAAGATGTATGACAAGTTTTATAAAGGAAACTCCAATAAAGAAGGTTTTTGAATCGGATTATTTCTTGTGAAGAGAGTTTTGGATTTATATAAGTGGAAGATACAGGTTGTTTCTGAGAGACAAAAAGGAACAAAAGTCATTATAGAGTTTACATAAAACGTTTCTATTTTTACAGATTTTTATAGTATAGTTTTGTATTAATAGAAATCATTTTGTTTTGCATGTCAAAAAATAGAAAATGAGTTACACTTATAGAACTACTAGTTGTTATAAGTATAGGAGCTATACTTTCATCAGTAGCTTTTTTTGCGTATACAGGATATACTTCTGATGCCCGTGATACCAAGCGCAAATCAGATCTCAATAAAGTAGAGACAGTTTTACAACTGTATCGTAACTTCAAGTGAGCATATCCTTCTGTAACTGAGCCTATAGGTATCACCTACTCTGGAGCGACTGTCTGGACTCAGTGAGTTTTTGGAGAACTCAGTCAGAGAATTACTGGAAAAGTTTTTGGGGAACTCGAGGATCCACAACATGGTAATAAATATACCTATTCTACTACAGCGAATCTCAAAGAATATCAGATAGCAGCTCAATTTGAATGAGAAAATTCTCTTCTACAGCTATTTGCTCAGACCCCAACTGTAGATCTTGGGATTCCAACAGCATTTGCAAGTACAGATTTTTCTCCTTTAGAGCTTTCCCCATCTATATGGCTTGATGGCTATGATATAGATGGAGATGGAGATACAACTGACAATCCTTCTGATGGAGCAACTATATCTTCTTGGAAAAATAAATCACCTGCAGGATCGACAAATGACCCTACCTTTTCGGGATGAAGTATCCAGTATGCTACGAGTACTCTGTGATGAAACAGACCGGGAGTATATCTCGATGATGATACTTGAATGACACTTACCAATTCAGATATTACTTCAGGGGATATATTTTATGTAGTTCGTAACATAGATCCATTTCACAGTTCTACAGATAGTAACGGTCGTTGACTTCAGGCAACACGAGGAAATTATGTCATAGGATATCATGGTTCCTATAGAAATGCGTTAAATATTAGATGAGCCCCGAGACATCTTAGCCGTTCTCCTGCGAGAACAGGAGGACGTACGAGTCGTACTTTTATATATGGGTTTCATACCGATAATATAAACTACGCTTTTTATAATATCTGAAGGAGAATCTCTCAGTGAGCTACGAGATCAATTTCTGGGAGAACTTGGTCATTTAACCGAGATGGACATGCTCCACAAGAGAGTTCTGAGCTTGTTGTTTGAGAAATACTTATTTTTGACTCCAAACTCTCAATAGGGGATAGACATAGAGTAGAGTGATATCTCGCGCATAAATGGTGACAAGAAGACAATTTACCCAATAGTCATCCTTTCAAATCAAATCCTCCTGAATCTGCAGCTCCACCACCAGCGCCAGATACAACTCCTGACTCATTTGTTATTGATAGTATCACAGATGCAGAACTCAGTACTTCCTATGATTCTAATACTATAGTGATACGTGGTATAAATACACAGAGTCCTATATCTATAAGTAGTTGAGGTCAATACAGTGTAAATAGAGCAGCCTTTAGGTCAGGAGCTTCTACTGTTTCAGATGGAGACAGTGTTATTGTAAGACAAAATTCCTCTAGTAATAATTCTACTACGAGTAGTGTTACTTTGACGATTAGTTGAGTAAGTAGTGATTTTAGTATTACTACTGTAGCTCCAGCTCCACCACCAGATAGTACTCCAGATCCTTTCTCTTTTTCTTCGGTTTTAGATGCTGAAGTAGGAGTTTTGTATGAGTCTGATATTATTACAGTAACAGGTACAAATACCCCTTCTCCTATTTCTGTATCTGGTTGAGAGTATAGTATAAATGGCTGAGGATTTACTTCCTTAGACGGAAGTATCGAGAGTGGACAACAAGTGAGAGTAAGAAGAGTATCAGCCCCTGAACAGACGAGTGTTGCTTCGACGATTCTTTCTATATGATGAGTGAGTTCCAGTTATGATATTACTACCAAACAGGTAGTTTCTGCTTCTATCCCACTTCCAGCACTTCCTACATCTGATACCTATGTAGTTGGGGATTATAACGGACTTATTACTCATGCTCGAGATGGGGACACGCATTATGTGTTTGCGACTCCTTCTATTATCACTTATGATACTTCAGATACGGATCTTGTGAGTATTGCTCGAAACAAAAAATTTGTATACAACTGATTTGATAACATCCCAGCGAGTTACTCAAATACTTCTCTAGATCTCGATGGAGGATTTGATTTTGATATAGATTCTCCACTGATATATGAGTGAGATAGGTCTACACTTTGATCTTATGATGGACTCCAACAGGTTGATAGTGAAGTCAGATGATTGTATGATAATTCTATAATCTATAGAGATATAGCTCGTCATTTGGATAATAGTTCTCTTTGATATCTCGAAGATATTCTTGGAAATACTATAGGGATCAACCCTATTAGACCGTACTTCTGTAATGATATACTCCAGTCACAACTTATTAATAACATTGCTCCTCTTGCTACTATCACTGCGAGTCCTTCTGGTTTCAATAACTATGGAACAGGAGGTATTGCTAATGGAGTAACTTCTACAGAGGGAGATCTAGATTTTGAGTATCATTCTGCAGATAGAGGAGCAAAGATAGATTTTGAGTGGAATACCTCTCAAAGGATAGGATTTTTGAGAATATTTAATAGAGTAGGTTGTTGTAGTAACAGACTCTCTGGAGCTATTGTCAGACTCTATAACGACGTTTGAGCTGTAGTATATACCCACCCTCTTTGGGATACCTCGGGAGATTTTATTATAGATCTAGACTTTGCATGAATTGGACAAATACATAACGTTAAAAAACTCGAGATAGAATCAACTTCTAATAACTTTATCAACCTGCGTGAAGTAGAGATATATTTGTGATGAGGTATATCGAGCTGAGTATATAGAGTAGATAGAGATGGTGCTGGATGACAGAGCCCATACAATGTATACTGTGACATGGAAACAGATGGTGGAGGTTGGACCAGGATAGGAGAGAACTACGTAAACAACGGGAAATTTTCAGAACAATCTCATATACACGAGCATACTTTTTCTGGTTACAATAGCCCCAGTGATAACGTCGTTGTTGGCCCTTCGGTCAAATCTCCTCCGAGTTCTATTCCGAGTGCTTATGTTTTGAGACATCTGGGAGATAGTTCTGAGTGATATGAACTGTTCTTCTCAGAAGTTCCATGAGAGTTTTTGATACAGGAAGTAAGGCTCTCAGCCCGGGTAAGTGGTACTTCTGATTCTATATTTGCATATAATATCGAGTATATAGATGGAACAAACGAATCTGGAACTGCCAGTTTTGAAGTTATGGATACAGATGGTGATTGGGAGAGACACCTTGCGAGAGTAGATCTAGAGAGTCCCGTAAAGAGTATTAGTTGGGATATAGGAAACGGTATCGCTGGACCATTTTTTATTACTGGAGTTGAAATGGAAAATTATTATAGATAACATATGTATACACTACACAAAAAAATTCTTGGTTTTACCCTTGTAGAGCTCGTTATTACTATGACAATAGTAGCTATTACATCGACCCTTGCGACTGTGTATTTTTTTCAGAACTTTAGTGATTCTCGTGATGCGTGACGTATCACAGATATAGATACTATCAGTAGGAATCTTGATATATTTTATACCAAGAGAAACGTATATCCCAATCCTGATAAATCTAGAGATGTTACCTATAGTGGCTCAGTAGCTTGGACTCAGTGAGTTTTTTGAGAAAGAGTTAACCATAACATCTGAGTCTTTGGAAAGGATTATCCGACTGACCCCCTCTATGACGATATTGAATACACCTACTCTATAACAAATAATGCGACAGAATACCAGGTCGGAGGAATGATTGAAAACATACAGGACGTTGATGCTTTTGATGATATTGCGTGACTAGTAGTACCAAGAGCTCATGCGAGTATCCCAACTGCGTATGTAAGATGAAATTATAATGAACTCATGGTTCGTATTCCTGTGTGAGATGATTTTCATTATATAGCGAGTCCTTCCATCATAACAAGTGACTTTTCTTCCCCTGACATTATTGATATTATTACTCAAACACGTTTGGTATATGATCAGTTTTACAATATTCCTGAGGTTTACAATGGTGTTTTAGATACAAATGGAGGCTTTGATTTCAATGTGAGTGATCCAGTAGTATTTTCTGGCTCTACTTTAGAACTTAAAACAGATCAATGAATACAGGATTTTTCAGATAATCTCAAGTTTATATATGCTATAAGTCCAACCGAGAGTTTTGATAGATATAGATTTTTGAGCGAAGATGATACGGTTTCAAAGCTCAAAAACTTTCTTGCAGATGTTTTTAGAGTTCGCTTCAAGTTTTTCTTTAACTGTAAAGATATACTAGATAATGGAAAGAGTATAGGGGATGGAAACTATATCATTGATGATGATGGAAGTGGAGCAAACCCTCCTTATGAGGTGTATTGTGATATGACTTCTGAGTGATGAGGATGGACCCGTGTTTGAGATAACCATCTCGAAAATGGAGATTTTGCTGGAGGGCTTGGTGTGGTAGGAGCTATAGAAAATGATATACTTAATCACCAGATAGTGCCACTTCCTGCTCAACTTGATGGAAATAATTTTGCACTTCGTCAGACAGGAAACTATTCTTCAAACTATAGAATCAAGTTTGGTGATCCGACTCTTCTCAGACAGGGGTATCAACTACGTATGACTATGTGGAGATCTGACTTTGGTTCAGGAACTTGATCAAACAGTACTTCAGACAGTGATGAGGTTACGATACTATGATGAAAAAGTAATCCTTGGACGATAGGAACTTGTACGAATGATAGCAATAACCCATGATGTAAATTTGTTTGATTTAATAGAAAACTAGCAAATACAGCCAATTTTTGACCAGGGTGAAATCTGACAAATTTCTTTTATAGCGTTGTGGAACCGGTTTCGAATGTTACTACTTCTTACCTTGATGGGGAGATACTTTTTGACTGATTTACTCCGAGTTCAGGGATAGATCGTTTTGGAACTAGTACGTATTCTGACTCGGAAAAACAAGCAATAGATGAGTGGGTACAGGCATGAGGGTTTTTGATATCAACAAATGATGAACAGGACTATGATCCACTTGGTGAGTTTTATGGTGTTTCTACACAGGAGTATAATGCTAATGGTATTGCTGTTACTAATGGTGTTAGGGGGGAACAGTGGATTGTACAGGATGTGGATCATCCTATCGTAAACGGAAGTATTGGTTTGTGAATTGATCTGAGATGAAAACTCCTAACAGGACCATATAGACGTAGCGCACTTGATCTCAATGTATGACCAGAGGATATTGTCATAGCTCGAGAAAATAGAGCTCCTTTCACTCCAACAGTTGTTCTTCGTCGACATGGAAGAGGATATTTACTCATAACTAGTGGAGATGGAATATTTAAAGATATGGCAAATACTCCGACTTTTGATACTAATGATTTAGAAACAGTTTTAGCAGCAAATATTATGACTTTTGCTATAGAAACAGCAGCAGATATCAATCCGTATGAGTGATACGTATTTCATAACAGAGTTCATTATGATGATGGAACATTTTCTACAAATGGACAGGTTCGAACTCTGGCAACTCAAGTTATAGATGATGGTGGAGAACCGAGAGTATGGGCTCGTGAACAGGTTCGTCATAGGATATATAAAGCCCCAGAGAGTTTTGATTGGTATCTGTGACTAGATGCGAATAATAATAAAGATTTGTATTTTACGTGACTGAGGTTAGAATTATTTTATAGATAATAAAATATTAAATTAAAGAAATATGAAGAATATACTTCTGATAGAAGACAACAAAGATATCTCCCAAAATGTAAAAGAATATTTAGAAATGGAAGATTACTGCGTAGATCAGGCTTTTGATGGGGAAGTTGGTATAGAAAAAGCTACAAGAGGAGATTATGATATTATTCTATTAGATCTTTCACTTCCTGAAGTTGATGGTATTACTATTGCTCGTAAGGTTTCTCAAAAGAAAAATACTCCTATTATTATGACTACTGCAAGGGGGGGCGTTGATGATAGATTACTCGGTTTTGAGATGTGAGCTATAGACTATCTCGTGAAGCCTTTTGATCTCAGAGAGTTACTTGCTCGTATACGTGTTCATCTCTCGAGTGAGACTACTGGAGTAAACCAAGAACAAGCCTGTATTATGGTTGCAGGGGCTGAGATATGTACGGAAAAGAGAACATTTCGGAATAAAGAATGAGAAGAAGTACACCTCACACAAAAAGAATTTCTTATACTTCAAAAACTTATTGACCAAAAACAGAGCGTGGTGAGTCGTAGCGATATTATAGAGTACCTTTGGTGAACAGATGCCCTGTTTGAGTGAGGGGACAATAAACTTGATGTATATATTTCCAACCTCAGGAGCAAGCTCTGAAAAGCTGTCATAAAAACTATAAAATGAGTAGGATATACCCTCTGAGAATAGAGAAAATATTATAAAAAAGACTTAAGCTTGATTTAAGTCTTTTTTTATAATATTTAGATCCAATTATTATTTTATAATTCTAAAGAAATAGCTATGAGTAAAAAGCTAATTTTTGCATTGTTTGTTCTTCCAATTTTTCTTATATCATGTGGTAAAAGTGAAGTAGCTCAGGTAGTAGAAACTCCTGTTGCTAACCTCCCAGAAGTACAAGAAGAGTCCTTGCAAGAAGATATAGTTGCTCTCGATACAGAGTTAGTAACTCCTATATCTGCAGTATACCAAGAGTATACTCCAGAAGCTATAGCAAGTGGATCAGATGATGTAGTGTTGTTCTTTAACGCTGCATGGTGTCCGAGTTGTAACGCTCTTGATGAGACATTATGACAATCAACAATACCAGACAATCTTACACTTTTGAGTGTAGACTATGATAGCAATTTTGAACTTAGAAAAAAATATGGAGTCGTAGCACAACATACTTTTGTGCAAGTAGATAATGAGGGAAATATGATCAAGAAATGGATCTGAGGAAAGTCAGTAGAAGATATCCAAGGAGAACTCGGTGTTACAGCAGTGACAGATGTTACAGATACTCAATGAGTATATGAAAAAATCTCTACTGGAGAAGATGTAGCAGCAGCAGTAAAAGCTGGACAATGAAGAAGAGTTTTATTTTTTCACGCTGAATGGTGTGGAACCTGTAAAACTACAGAAGCAAATCTCGAAGAGTCAGGAGTTCCTCCATGACTGAGTGTATTTCAGCTAGATTATGACACACAAACAGAGCTTAAAAAACAATTTGGGGTTGTTACAAAACATACTTTCGTAGAAGTAGATAAGAAAATGAACAAACTCGGTATGTGGCAAGGATCTCTCACAGTAGATGATATTATAGAGAGTCTCGGGGAACATAAGGGTGGAAAATCTAAACCACAACCAACTGCAAGCGCTCCGACTCAGGAAGTACAGGCAGAAGAAAAAATAGTTGAGACAACTACAGAACTTGCGGGTTCATTTGTAGATTATGATGAGTCACTTGTAGGTGACGCGAAAAATACAGTTGTATTTTTCCACGCTGAGTGGTGTGCAAGCTGTAAGGCCCTTGAGTCTCAACTCAAGGCTGCAAATATACCTGAGGGACTTACTATTTTAAAGGCTGATTTTGATACAGACTTAGAACTCAGAAAAAAATACGGAGTTGTATCTCAGCATACACTCGTAAGTGTTGATAGTGATGGAAATCTGCTTACAAAGTGGGCTGGTGGAAACACTCTTGAATCGATTACTGAGAAACTCTAAACTCATTTGTTTACGTCATCGTGAGAAACTCTTACGATGACGAGTGAGAGATGATTTTATTTTTTAGATTGTTATTATGACGCTTTTAATTATTGCTTTTCTTTCTGGAGTACTTACGGTTCTTGCACCTTGTGTGCTTCCGATACTTCCTATTATACTCGGAGCGAGTGTAGAAGATGATAAAAACAAATACACTCCCTATATTATTATAGCTTCTTTGAGTGTATCTATTTTGATTTTCTCACTTCTTCTCAAAGCCTCTACTGTTTTGATCGGAGTATCTCCGACTTTTTGGAAGAGTTTTTCAGGATGATTGATTATAGGTCTGGGGATTATTACACTTTTTCCAAACCTGTGGAAAAACCTCTCTACAAAGCTCGGATTTTCAGATAACTCTAATAAGCTCCTAAATAAGAGCTCATCAAAAAATGGAACACTGAAGTATGTACTTATGGGTTTTGCTCTTGGACCAGTTTTTAGTAGCTGTAGTCCTACATATGCTCTTATACTTGCTATTATTCTCCCAGCAGGATTTTTGATAGGGATAACTTCTCTTATTGCCTATATTCTTTGACTTGCTGCTATACTCCTTGCGATTGCTATATTTGGACAAAAACTTGTCAAGAATCTCAAGTGGGCAAGTGATCCAAATGGTATATTCAAAAAGATCCTTTGAGTTATATTTATTTTTGTAGGTATTGCTATCATATCTGGATATGACAAAAAGATAGAAGCAGCTATCTTGGATGCTGGTTTTCTCAATACTACAAATTTTGAGCAAAGTATTATAGATAATCTCGAACTTGATAAGATAGAAGAAAAAAAAAACTAGAGATTCGTAACACGACTGATTGACAAAGATACCAGTGTGAAGATGGAAAATGTGAAGATGTTTCTAAGAGTCTCTTTTGATTTTTGAATCCTAAAGACATACTTAAACCAGAGAGGGGGTCTGTAGTAGCTCCAACTTGATATAGAGCACCAGATTTTGCTGGTCTTGAAAACTGGCTCAATACTGATCCTATTACTTCTTTAGAAGAGTTAAGGTGAGAAGTAGTTGCTGTAAAATTTTGGACATTTAGCTGTATCAATTGTATACGTACACTAGATGAAACAGAGGCACTATACAAAAAATACAAAGATCAGGGCTTTAAAGTTATTGGTATTCATGCTCCAGAATTTTCCTATGAAAGAGATATAAAAAACGTAGCAAATGCTGTAAAACAATATGATCTAAGCTTCCCCGTTGTACAGGACAACAACTTTACAACATGGAGGGATTACAATAATAGGTATTGGCCAGCATGGTATTTGATAGATAAGTCTGGAAATATTCGCTATACGCATTTTTGAGAATGAGCATATGAAGAAAAAGAACAATCAGTTAAGGAACTTTTAAGTGAAGAGTATATAGTGCAGTAAAATATTTATTTCATTACAGATAGAAATGCGTGGATTAAAAGATATCTCAGTAGCAGGGATCGTAGTACTACTGATAGTCGTAGTTTCTATGGTTTTTGGAGATCAGAGACCAAATAACGACTTACAAAAACCTGTTTTTACAGGGCCGACCCAGTCTGCGTATTTTGCTGGAGGGTGTTTTTGGTGTATGGAAGGAATATTTGAATCACAAGACGGAGTAGTAGAATCAATAGTCGGGTATATAGGATGACCTGAGGAAACAGCAACATATGCTGGAAGTTCAGCACCAGATACTCTACATAGAGAGTGAGTACAGGTTATTTATAACCCGAAAGTTATAGACTATGAGACTCTAGTCGAATTGTTTTGGACACAGATAGATCCCACAGATCCAGGATGACAGTTTGCTGATAGAGGATTTCAGTATACAACAGCTATTTATTATGATGGATCTGAAGAAAAACAGATCGCAGAAGCATCAAAAAAATCTCTCGAAGACTCAGGAAAATTTACATCAGCTATTGCTACAAAAATCATCCCACTCACTCCTTTTTATATAGCTGAACAGTATCATCAAGACTATTATAAAAAATCTCCTACAAGATACAAGACCTATGCTCGTCTCAGTGGGAGAAAATGATTTATAGAGGAGAATTGGAAAGAGCGTATAGCTGAAGTGACAGAAAGTGTGTATGGTGATGATTCACTGAGAGAACGTCTTACTCCCATTCAATATTATGTAACTCAACAAGAGGGGACAGAACCACCTTTTCAAAATGAATATTGGAACAATACAAAAGCTTGAATTTATGTAGATGTTGTTGATGGAACTCCTCTATATAGTTCACTTGATAAGTTTGATTCAAAGACAGGATGGCCGAGTTTTACAAAGACTATAGATCAAGGTGTAGTAACAGAACACAGAGATAACAAACTTTTTATACCCCGCATAGAAGCTAGATCTGCTTCTTCAGATGCTCATCTGGGGCACATATTTCCAGATGGACCAAAAGAGTTTTGAGGACTTCGTCACTGTATCAACTCTGCAGCACTTAGGTTTATCCCAGTAGATAAATTACAAGAAGAAGGATACGAAGAATACATAGAATCATTTCAATAGAACTTTTGCTTGTTTGATTTTTATCTTCTATATAATTGAGCATGTATTTTATCATAGATCTTTTTTGACCTCATGAAGCATCTTTGAAAATTGAATCATCCAGTTCTTGTGTTTTGATGACCCTATAGTAACTTGCAAGCGACTCAAAAACTCAGAGATATATCTATAGAGCTAGGAATAGATCCAGACCATACCTTTTGTACTGGAGATAGTGTTGCCTATTGTGGACAACCAGAACAGACAGTACAGTTTTTGAAAGACTGGGGGGTGCGTATGATTCTTGGGAATACAGAAGAACAAATCATCGCAGATCAGGATAATTGTGGCTGTGGTTTTGAGTCAGGGAGTAAGTGTGACAGGCTCTCTTCTATTTGGTATAATTATGCCAGAGAGGAGTTGTCTCACGACTCAAAAGAGTATTTTTCTACTATTGCCAGAAACATATCTTTTGAGATGCAATGAAAGAATATAGTACTTGTCCATGGGAGTTATAGTGATGTTTCTCAGTTTGTTTTTTACTCTACTCCATGGGATATAAAACAAGGAGAATTTGATGCTACCAGAGCTGATATTATCATCGGATGACATAGTGGGATACCATTTATACAGTCGTCTTGAGATCATACGTGGATCAATACGTGAGTTATCGGTATGCCCGCAAATGATGGAACACTCAGAGGGTGGTATGTGCTTTTGATTCCAAAAACTGATGAGACTATAGAAGTGCAACAAAAATCATTTTTGTATGATGCAAGTACTACTGCATGTAAGATGATAGAGTTCCATCTTTCTCCAGAGTATATAGAGACGTTTTCTACTGGACTTTGGGATAACTGTGATATACTGCCAGAGATAGAAACCAAACAACAAGGACAAAAGATACAACAACAAACAATACTTATTTAGTACACAAGAGTGGAAACCAATTTAAAATTTTTAAAGAAGCTACAAGGAAAGCTATTAGAGAAACGTAGTATAGATACATTGCAAATTCAGCTTGGAAAGATATGCAATATTACTTGTACTCATTGTCATGTTGACGCAGGGCCACATAGAACTGAGGAATTAAACACGGGAGCTTTAGAAGACATACTTGAGATTATTGAGAGGTTTGATCAGATACAAACTGTCGATCTGACTGGATGAGCTCCTGAGATGAATAATGGATTTAAAGAAATAGCTCTCGCTGCTAGAAAAAAATGAAAACGTGTAATTGTTCGTTCAAACTTGGTAGTACTTCTTGAGGATGGATATACTGATTATCCAGAATTTTTCCGTGAACATGGTCTGGAAGTAACAGCGAGTTTACCATGTTATACACAAGACAATGTAGATTCTATGAGAGGAGATTGAGTATTTGAAGGATCTATAACAGCGCTTCAGAAACTCAATGAGCTCTGATATGGAAAACAAGATAATCTCGTTTTGAACCTCGTGTATAACACACAAATTCCAAATACCGTAGATGAGTTTTCTCTCGCTCCTAATCAGATGAAACTCCAGGATGATTACAAAAAATTTCTCAGAAAAAATTTTGGTATAGAGTTTCACAACCTCTTTGCCTTTGCAAATATACCATGTGGAAGGTTTAAAAAATACCTCAAAGTCAAAAATCTCTATGATCCATACATAGATTTTTTGGCTGATAATTATAACCATTCTACTCTCGATTCTCTGATGTGCCGTACGTTTTTATCGGTAGATTATAATGGAAATATCTACGATTGTGACTTTAATCAAGTAGAGTCTGTCCCAGCTATAGGGAAGGATGGAAAAACTCTTACACTCAAAGATATTTTAAACGCAGGGAGTCTAGATGTTATTAAAAACATTATGGTGCGAGATTATTGTTTTGGTTGTACTGCGTGAGCTGGTACGAGTTGTGGTGGAGCGATTACTTAGTATTTATATTATAACTTTTTTACTATGTTTGGATTTATAGTAGGAACCTCATTTTATGATTATCCTGGACTCGAGGAAAAAAAAATAATAACTGACTTTGGAGAAGTCACTCTTTTGCTTTGAGATATACACGCTACTCCTGTAGCGATACTCCCACGACACGGAAAAAACCACGAGTACCTCCCACATCATATAAACTATAAAGCTTGTATCCAAGCACTCAAAAATGTTGGAGTTACAAAAATAGTTTCTTTTTCAGTTGCAGGAGTTCTCAATACTGACTACAAACTCGCAGAACCATACTTGGTGGATGATCTGCTTTTTTTGGAAAATAGACTCCCAAATGGAGAGATATGTAGTTTTTTTGATACTGCTTGAAAACCAGGGAGAGGACATCTCATAGCAGGGAGTTTTTATAACTCGCAAATCATGTCAGATATACAAGATATACTTGGTTCTTCGGTTATAGATACTGCTTGTTACGCGTATGCTGTATGACCTCGTTTTAATTCAAAATGAGAGATCCGTATGTATAGAAATTGCGGTTGAGATCTCGTGAGTCAGACCTGTGGCCCAGAGATTATTTTGGCAAATGAACTCGAGATCCCTATTGCTCAGGTTTGTTTTGCCGTAGATTATGCAAATGGTGTTATGGAAACAAATACTTCTATGGAAGAACTTGGAGAAAATATAGCAAAATCTAGGGAAGTATTTCAAAAAATAATAGAATCCCTCAGTAAGAAAAATAATGATTATAGCTTTGAGGGATTTGTTTATAGATTTGATTAAGGATATATGATATCAGTAATTCTCTCGACCAACAATGAAATTCGTAATCACTATCTTGAAAAGATCTTTGAGGCTATTGTACTGCAAGAGTGAGGGTATGAGATAATAGTCGTTGATAACAAAAGTACGGATGGAACAGTAGAATTGTGTCGTAACTATACTCCTTATGTATTTCAACTTCCAGATTCAAATAGAGCTCAGAGGCTCAATTATGGGTTCTCAAAATCATCATGAGATATTGTATTATTTCATCATAGTGTTGCTCTCCTTCCAAAAAATAGTTTCAAAGCAATAGATAGTGCTGTAAGAGCGGGAGCTACATGGTGAGGACACCTGCATAGTTTTGACCTGGATAATTTTATACTGAGATTTACTTCTTGGTATTCGAACTTTGTTCGTGGTCGTAGAGGTATCTTGTATCTGGATCACTGTATATTTGCCAGACGTTTGGAGCTAGAAAAGACATCTCTTTTTGGTGAAGATGATATATTTGAGGATACTATTTTTTCTTACAATATGCTGCAGTTTGGGAAACCAAAAATAATCTCTGAAAAAATCGTGACTTCAGCCCGTAGATTTCAAAAACGAGGTATACTCAAACAATGACTTTTAAATCAATACTTAAAGATTTGTTTTCTTTTAGGGAAAGATCATAAAAAAATGAATAAGGTATATGAGCAGAAGGTGGGGTATAACAAGAATTATAACTAATTTTGCTTTTACTTTGATTTAAGTTTGTATTATATACTCTATTTTATTATTATGTGTAATATTATTTTCTAAATTTATTATTTTTTATGAAAGCTTCTGATTTATTTGTAAAGATTCTTGAGAGCAAATGAGTAGACACAATCTATGGTGTTCCTGGAGAAGAAAATCTTGATATACTTGAGTCACTCTCTCATTCGAAAATCAAACTTGTTTTGACTCGTAATGAGCAAACAGCCGTGTTTATGGCAGCGACATATGGGAGATTTACTGGAAAAACTGGTGTCGCGATAGCGACTCTTGGACCTGGTGCAACCAACATGATGACAGGAGTAGCCTACGCACAACTCGGTGGGATGCCACTGATGGTTATCACCGGACAAAAACCTCAAAATCACTCTAAACAATGAGCATTTCAAATCATAGATGTAGTTGGGATGATGAAACCAATTACTAAGTACGCAACAGATATTCCATCGGGGGAGCGTATTCCTTATATTCTCGAAAATGCTTTTCGTATAGCAGAGGAAGAAAAACCAGGAGCTGTTCATATAGAACTTGCAGAAGATATAGCAGCAGAGGAAGTACCAGAAAAATACTCTATCGTAGATCTAAAAACTCAAACTATTCGTCGTCCAGTAGTTGACTATAAAACGATCCCTCTTTTGGTAACGGAGCTGGAAAAAGCAAAATCTCCAGTCATTTTAATAGGAGCTGGAGCCAATAGAAAGCGTATTACAAGATATCTTACAGAGTTTATAGAAAAGTATAATATTCCATATTTTACCTCTCAGATGGGAAAATGAGTGGTAGAAGGGAGACAAGAAAATTATCTCGGAACAGCTGCTTTGACATCAGGGGATTATATCCATGACGCACTTGCACATTCGGATCTCATTATCTCAGTTGGCTATGATAACGCAGAGAAACCAACAGAAATGCTTGGTATCAATGGAATTCCAGTGATAAACGTAAACTTTATGAAATCTCATTTTGATTATGTTTATAGTCCATATATGGATGTTATAGGAGATATAGGAAATGTGTTTTGGGAACTTTGCCAGTCAGAGATAAATACGAGCAACTGGGACTTTAGTAAGATATACAAAATCAATGTAGAAAATCATAAAAAAATAGCAGATAGTCTCTCGCTTGAAGATGATTTCCCATACATGATGCCTCGCAGGCTCGCAAAAGACCTCAGGGAAGTTCTCGATGATAAAGATATACTTACTCTTGATAATGGGCTCTATAAAGTATGGCTTGCTCGTAATTACCCTGCTCGTGCCCCAAATACTATTTTGCTTGATAATGCGCTTGCAACTATGGGTGCAGGATACGCATCTGCTATGGAAGCAAAGAGACTTCATCCAGAGCAAAATGTTGTGTGTGTTACTGGTGATGGATGATTTGTGATGAATTTATGAGATATAGAAACCATAGTTCGTATGAAGCTTGATATGGTTATTGTGGTTCTCAACAACAGTAACTATGGAATGATAAAATGGAAGCAAGAAGATGCAGGTTTTGGAGACTATGGACTTGATTTTGGAAATCCCGACTTTGTAAAACTCGCTGAGAGTTTTGGTGCTAGGGGAGTGAAGGTAGAAAAAAAATGAGATTTTAAATGAGCACTAGAGGAGAGTCTGAAACAAAAAGGACTGACGATTATAGATCTGGATTTTGAATATCCAAGAGATGGGAAGATAACGTAAAGATATTTCTCTTTAACCTCCCTTTAAGGTCTATTATTACCCTTAGAATTATTATTTTTTCTTTTTTATTCTATGACTCATAAAGTTTGTGTCATTGAGTGTCCTCATTGTGGATTTGAAAAACCTATATGAGACAGAAAGAGTCGTGACCTACTGATATTTCAATGCAAAAAGTGTAGTGAGAAGAGTCCTGCAGTAGAAAATCAGGAGTGCTTTGTGTTTCACGAACTAAAAGAGAATTATGCGCTTAGATAATAGCCTTGAAATAAAGAGCTTTATCTATACTATAGTGCAGGTATTTATATAATGTTTAAATGAAAAAAATTGCTATTATAACCACGAGATGGAACCCCGAATTTGTAGGACCATGCGTGGAATGATGTGTTTCTACACTTCAAGAAAAATGAATCCAAGAATCTGATATAGAAGTTATCCAAGTTCCAGGTGGAGTAGAGATTCCCCTGCTTGCAAAAAAACTCGCAGAAGCTGGAAACTATAGTGCTATAGTGGCTGTGGCATTTGTATGCGAAAACCCTATTTATAGGTTTGACTTTGTAGCTTCTAGTGTGGTAGAGAACATTATCCGTGTAAGTGTAGAGACGGGAGTTCCTATTTTGTCATCTTGCCTTTCTCCTATGAAATTTGATAGAGAAAATCCACGAGATGTAGAGTTTTATAGTAAACATATGAAGATCAAATGACAAGAAGCAGGGCAGTCCTGTCTTGAGATTATTAAAGTACATAAAAATATTTCTTAATTACAATATACTATGTGAACGATCCAATCCATAAATCCATACAATGGAGAAGTAAATGCAGAGTTTCAGACTCTGAGTAATGATGAACTTGATGTTATTATACAGAGAGCCCATGACGCGCACTTAGAGTGGAAGCAGACGAGTTGGGAACATAGAAAACAATTGTTTCACAAGCTCGCTGATATCATGGACGCAGATGCAGAAAAATACGCAGAACTCCAGACTATCGAGATGGGAATGCTCTATAGTGCTTCTCTCAGTGGAGTGAAATCAACAGCAAGTCTTATTAGATGGTTTGCTGATAATGCTGAGGATACTCTCGGAGACAAAGAGTTTGACGAAAATGGAACAAAAGGAAAATACAAACACGATGCTTTGGGAGTTATATATGGTGTAGGACCATGGAATTTTCCATATAACCAAGTCCTCAGAGCTGCAGTACCAAATATCCTCGCAGGAAATACTACCGTATACAAACATGCTTCTATTGTTCCTATGTGTGCTGAGCAGATAGAAAAATTCTTTGATATGGCTGGTTTTCCAAAATGAATATATACAAACATATTTATCTCAGGATCCCAATCAGAACATATCATCGCAAATAAACATGTAGCAGGAGTAAATCTCACAGGCTCAGAGTGAGCTGGAAGTGCTGTTGGGTCCCTTGCTGGGAAATATCTCAAGAGATCTGTACTAGAACTCTGAGGAAATGATGCATTTGTACTCGCTGATCACAGCGATACAAAACAAATGGTTCGTGAGGCAACAGCTTGCCGTATATCAAATGGAGGACAAAAATGTAACTCTTCTAAGAGATTTATAGTTATGGAAAAACATTATGATGAGTTCGTAGAAGAGATGGGAAAATACATGGAAACTATGAAAACAGGTAACCCAATGGAAGCCTCAACTCAGATACCACCTATGTCTTCACTCAAGCTCGTAAATGATATAGATGACCAAGTTCAGAGATCTATTTCTGAGGGAGCCAGACTGATAGTAGGATGAAAGAAATCTGGAGATAGAGACCAATTTTACGAAGGGACTATCCTTGCTGATGTCACATCTGAGATGACTTCGTATAACGAAGAAATATTTGGTCCAGTAGCGAGCATCATCAAATCAAAGGATATACAAGATTCTATTAGAATCGCAAATGATAGTGATTTTGGACTCTCAGCTGTGGTATATGGTGATGATGAAACGCAGTGTAGAGAGATAGCAGATCAACTCGAGGGAGGGATGATCTTTATAAATGAATGAGCAGCATCTAAACCACATCTGCCTTTTGGGGGAGTAAAGAAATCTGGATACGGAAAGGAAAATGGAAGAGAATGACTCAGAGAGTTTACGAATAAAAAAGCTATTATTTATTCAAAATAGTATGTGGTTTTATGTTTTTTAAAGTCCCTCTTTTTTAAGAGAGACTTTTTTGTAATTTTGTATTTTATTAAGAAACGTTTAAGTATAATCTCTTATAATAAAAATCACTTTACAAATAATATATTGTATTATGGGAAAAACATATGTCAGATTCTTTTTGCTTATTTGAGTTTTTATTGGTCTTTTTGCTTCAGTTGGAGCAGATCATAGTTCATCACATATTACCTCGAAATCATCATCTCTCTCTCATCATCTAGATATCAAAAAACATAATAATCTGATAGCTTCTAGTAGGTTTCATAGAGGATCAAGTAGTAGGTTTCGTAACTCTAGCAGATTCCACAGGGGATCAAGCAGTAGGTTTCATAGAAGTTCTAGTAGTAGATTTCGTAACTCTAGCAGATTCCACAGAGGATCAAGCAGTAGGTTTCATAGAAGTTCTAGTAGTAGATTTCGTAACTCTAGCAGATTCCACAGAGGGTCAAGCAGTAGGTTTCATAGAAGTTCTAGTAGTAGATTTCATAGTGGTAGAAGCTCAAGAGTATACAGATAGTTTTACTCAATACCTTGTAGTATATAAAAACCCTTATATTGAGTTAAGCTTGATTTAAGGGCTTTTTTATACTATAACTATAGTACTATTTTTATTTACTTATTTTATACCTATGAAAAGAATAATTGCATTTTTTAGTTTAGTGATGTTCTGGTTTATGTTATTGCAGACAGGATTTGCTGCGACTTTTAACACAGAGACGTTTACAAAAAAGTTTGCTCCAACTCTCTCAGAGGATACTCTTACGGATGTAACAAAAAGAGCTACAGTGAGAGGTATCAGAACAGCAAGTAGATCATGAGGACATGCAGATGTGTTTTATGAAAATGGACAGTTTGAACTTTTTGCTGGTTTTCATGATTTGTCTGCTCCTAGGGGAGATGATTTTTATGAGGGATGGCTCGTTCAGAGAGATCCTTTCAAATTTATCTCAACTTGAGAACTCGAAAGACAATCAAACGGAGATTTTATTAATACTTTTGAGAGTGATATAGACTACCGTAGTTATGATTTTTACGTTTTGACTCTTGAACCAAACGATGGTGATCCAGCACCAGCAGATCATATATTTGAAGGAGAAGTACAATCAAAAGATGAATCAGTTGTAAATAACATATTTGTAAAAAATCTCAAAAATGTTACTGATGGAAAAATCGTAAAAGGTCTCATTACTCCCAAAAGAGCGAGTGGATATGCTCAAGTAGATTATGAAAATGGACAATTTAGCTTGGAGGCAGTATTTGATAGTTTAGGAACTCCAAAAGGGGATGATTTTTATGAAGGATGGCTCGTTCAGAGAGACCCTTTTAAGTTTATATCTACGGGAGAACTCCAAAAAAGATCACTCGGGCAATATAGAAATAATTTTACGAGTGATATAGACTATCGTAGTTATGACTTTTATGTTTTGACACTCGAACCAAACGATGGTGATCCAGAGCCAGCAGATCATATATTTGAAGGAGAAGTAGTTTTTTGAAATGTTCCTGAAGACACTGTCAGAAAAACTCCAGCTACTACTAACCAGTCTACTCCGGCAGTCACTCCACCAAAGAATACTACAAAAACCAAAGCAGATATCATAGATAAAGCTCCAAAACAAGATACTGTAAAGAAGGTTCAGTCAGGATGATTCTCAACTGAGCAAGAACAAAAACTCCGTAGTACTATTAGTTCTAGACTCGATACCCTAGATATAGACCAGGAGAGATTATTAGATAGGATTCTTCGTTTTAGAGATAACCTTAGTAACACAAAGTTTTCAGATACAAAAAAGAGACAGTATGAACCTATTTTGAAAATACTTATAGAAATACTACAAGAAAAAATAGCTACAAAGTAAGTACATCGTAGAAAAACTCTACATCATAAATCTCTGAGTTTTTATTTCTGGAGTAGCATTATTTGCTACTCTGGATTTTTTTTGCTTATAGAAAAACAACTGATATTCAGGCTATCAGGAGGATAGAGAACTTTTTATTACTCCTATATTTGTAGCACTCTATGCTGCAGATAATAATATTGGTATATTTCATGTATTTTCTGTTGGGTATGTATTTTCGAGTATTGTAGGGTTTTTGATTTTGGAGTTGGTTATATATGCAGAACATGTAGCGTTTCATAAAATACCTTTATTTTGGAAGTTTCATAATGTTCATCATAATGATATAGATATGAATTTTTTCTCTCGATATGGGATTATATTTTTAGGACATATACTCCGCATCAAAAAGATATTTTCAAGCTCTGAATTACCGATCAAACTTCTCGTTATTCTTTTAAAAAGTTGCTATTTTTAGACCCTATAAAAGAAAATAAATAAATATTTGCTTTTTTGTTAAAAATATCTATAGTATATTTAATAAATTATTTATTTATTATAAAAACTATGAAAAATATAAGAGTTATGATACTTGGATTTCTTTGTTTCTTGTTTGTAGGTGTACTTGGTGTATCTGCAGATGCAGGGAGACATGATCATCTCAATGTCGGAGGAAAGATCTATCATATGCATACAGAGGTGGATGAGTTTGGAAATGTTTCTTATTATGACCACCATGAAATACATGGTTCTAGAGTTTCAAATCAGAGTAAAAAAATATCAAGTCAGCATTTTTTTGATAACTCTGTAGTACATGATGAGTTTTATGATCCATATGATTATATAGGCAACTCTATTAACCTCAGAAATCCAAACTATACTGGACGTGATTCTCACCGTAGAGGTTTTCTCTCTTCGAGAGATTCTAGAAATAGATTTCATAATGACAGGTTTTTTAGAGATGATTTTCATGACCGTAGATCTTTTGGGAGAGACTTTCATTTTGATGATCGTAGATCTCATTTTACAGGAGGGAACTCTCGTTTTGATCAGCTAGACAGAGAGAGCAGAATCAGACAACAAAATAGAAGAATTGATGATATAAATAGATTTGAAAATGAAAGACAAAGAGAGATACAACGTAGAGACTTTCTTAGGAGAGAAGATGATGTTCGTTTTGAGAGAAGAGATAGAGAAAGAGATATACTCAGAGATAACAGAAGAATCGATAGTATAAATAGACGTGATAACCAGAGACAAAGAGAGATACAACGTAGGGATTTTGCTGATAGAGAAAATAATTTTCGTATTGATAGAATAGAGAGAGAAAAAGACGTAATACAAGATAATAAAGTAGCAGATAGAATCAATAGGCTTGAAAATGATACGAGAAGAGATGAGAAACGTAGGGATTTTGCTGACAGAGAAAATGGTTTTCGTATTGATAGAATAGAGAGAGAAAAAGATGTAATACAAGATAATAGAGTGGCAGATAGGATTAATAGACTTGAAAATGATATAAGAAGAGATGAGAAACGTAGAGACTTTGCAGGAAGAGAACAGTGATTTCGTCTCGACCAGCTAGATAGAGAGAGAAATGTCATAGAGCAAAACAAGAGAATAGATTCACTCTTTGATGATCGTTTCGATCATGATCCTCACCACAAGGATACTACATTTTCTAGAGATGTACGTTTACGTCAACAACAGCTAGAAATAGAAAGAGGTATCGATGCGAGAAATAGATTTATCGATGACATAAACGGAAGGAATGTAAGAATACTTCCTGCGAGTTCATCAAGCAGTTCTACGAAAAAACACTTCTTTAACTTCTAGTTTCTTTGTTTGTGACTTTTTACCAAAAAACTCTTAAGCTTTGCTTAAGAGTTTTTAACTATGATGGCTCCTACTTAGTTTATCTTAATAATTTTTCATGTTATGAAAAAAAGTATTATATCTCTTGTAGCTTTTGTCAGTGTGGTATTTACAGCCGGAGTTGTCTCTGCAAATAATTACAATATAGTAGATGTTACAAATGGTGAAGTGTTTCGTGGAGTTTCTACCCCAAGTGATGCAGTATGAAAAGCTCATGCTGGATATACAGATGGGAGATATACTCTCGAAGCGGATTTCAAAAAACTCAATGATCCTAAAGGATCTGATTTTTATGAAGGATGGGTAGTTCGTAAAAATCCATTTGCGTTTATATCTACAGGAAAACTCGAAAAAGAAAATGGTGAGTACGTAAATAACTTTACAAGTTCTACCGATTATACGGATTATGATTTTTATGTTTTGACTCTGGAACCAGATGATGGAAACCCAGCACCAGCAGATCATATCGTAGAAGGGGATGTTCAGGATTTTGTAGCAGTCGCAGATAAGACAGATTCAAAAAATCATAAAGTATTTGATATTACAGGAAAAAACTTTGCGTTTTCGACACAAGAAATCCGTGTAAATACATGAGATAAAGTGACTATCAACTTTGAAAGTACAGATGGATTTCATGACTGGGTGGTAGATGAGTTTGACGCAGCTACTGATCAGGTAAGTACATGAGGAAAGACAAGCGTTACTTTTGTCGCTGATAAGGCTGGAGTATTTGAGTATTATTGTAGTGTAGGAAATCACCGTGCAGCATGAATGGTAGGAAAACTCATAGTACAAGATACTGGAAAGGCTAGTGTTTCAACTCCTAAAAAAGACTCAAAACAAAAATCTCTCGCAAAATCACCTCTAGATCCGAGAAAAAAAATCATACGTGACAGAATAGACAAAGCAATCCCAAACATATCTGAAAAACAAGTAAGAAACCTCTTTCAGAGAGTTACAGCTTTTAGAGGAAGAGTAAAAGATCTCAACATCAGTGATTCTAAAAAAGCTCAATATAATGAAATATTGGATCTCTTTATACAGGTACTCTCTGATATAAAAATAGAGATGAAGAAATAAGTTTAAGCTTGTTTTAAGTGCTACGGATATAGTCTAAATTACAAACATATCAGTCAAAAAATATATGCCCGTATACTGTGTTTTTTCAAAAACATGTTTTCCTCCTTTGAGTTTATAACTCGAGGGAGTTTTTTTAAATAGAAGTCTTTTGTTTTTTTGTATTTTTACTATAGTAGAAATATATATATCCTTATAAGAGACTGCTTATGTGATGGTCCATCTTCATGCTGTGTATTTTGGTGCCTCTTGCTCTTGCGGGAGGATCACTTGCTCCTTGGGTTCCAACGGTTTCTTCAGATCTACGTAGAGTTCAGGATGTAGTATCTACTAAAAAGACACGTAGGTTTTTGGAGTTTGGTTGTGGGGATGCGAGAGTGAGTCACTATATAGCAAAACATAACCCTGACATCAAAGTGACGGGTATAGAACTTGCTCTTCCTATGTTTGTGATCGCAAAGATAAAGTCTCTTATTTGGCCACTCCCAAACCTGACTATTGAGTTTTGAAGTGGCTTTAAAAAGAATTTTTGAGATTTTGATAGTATTTACCTTTTTGCGATGCCTGATAGTCTCAAGAAAAAAGTCCTTCCAAAATTTGAAAGAGAAGCACAAAAGTGAACTCGACTTATTTCTTATGTATTTTCTATGAGTGACGCTCCAGGAACCCTCAAGAGTTATGAAGAAAGAGATAAAAAGACTATTCACGTCCTAACAAGATAATTATGTGGATTATCCGTTTCCAAAAACTCCAAACAAAGGATTATAATAAACTCACTCGTCTGATACAAAAGTCTGGTTTTCGAACCCGTCATATACCTCCTATTGTGTACGCTAAATCCCTCATACACCATAAACTCGAGAAACGTTCTCTGAGAAAGATAGCTCTTGGTTACAATGTGAGCCATATAGGACTTCATAAATTTTTTAAGTATATTGCTCAAACTCCTGAGTATCAAAAAATATTTCACGTTTTTTTGGAGTCGAAATCAGCCCTCTATATAGAGGATACACGAGTGTTTTCTGTAGGGGATTTAGATAACGATACGCAGATATATACTTTGACAGAGAAGCAACTTTGAAGTATCCTTTGTTAGAATTTATTATTAACATAGATATATATGTGTGGAATTTTTGCCTACCAAGGAACTAAAAACTCTATTCCTCTCTTGGTTGATGGACTTCGTACTCTCGAGTATAGGGGGTATGATAGTGCTGGAGTCGTTGGTGTAAATAGTGCTGGAGATGTATTTTCCCAAAAAGCTATAGGAAAGGTTTCAAATCTCGCGACAAAAGTAGAGAAACATAAAACTTCGTCAATATATACAACAGGGATAGCACATACCAGATGGGCCACCCATGGAACAGTTACTGAGGCCAACACCCATCCACATACTTCTGAAAATCAGAGGTTTTATATCGTTCATAATGGCATTATAGAGAATTACAAGGAACTCAAGAAATCACTTTCGCAGAAATACCACTTTTATTCCGATACCGATACAGAGGTCGTTGCAAAACTCATAGAAGACAATTATGAAACAGATCTCAAAACTACCCTGGAAAAAGTTTCTCTTCTACTCACTTGAGCATATTCTTTGGCTGTTATAGATGTAGAAAAACCAAATATGATTGTAGGTATAAAACTTGGGAGTCCTTTGATTGTTGGGAAGTCAAGTAATGGAGTATTTATATCAAGTGATGTAAATGCTCTAGCGAGTGTTGCTGGTAGTTACGCAACACTCGAAGATCACGAAATGGTCATCATAGAGTCATGAGAATATCAAGTGTATATGTCAGGAGCGATGATCCGTAAAGACGCGCAGGATATGGATATCGAGTATGATGTTGATGAACTTGGAGCGTTTTCTACTTATACAGAAAAAGAGATACATGATATCCCAAGTGTACTTGAAAATGTGTTTCAATGAAGAATGAACTTCTCTGATATGTCTTTGCATAATGAAACTCTTGAAGAGCTCTTTGAGCATGACATAGACCGTATAGAAATCATTTCGAGTGGATCGAGTTACTATGCTGGGATGATCGGGAGTTATATGATAAAAGATATGGCTGCAATACCAGTTCAAGTTACTATTAGTAGTGAATTCTTAGCTGACATATTTTTACCAGATGACAAGACACTATACGTATTTTTGTCGCAGTCGTGAGAAACAGCAGATGTACGTGAAAGTCTCAAAATAGTTCAGGCAAAATGATGTCTTACTTTTTGAATTGTAAATGTGGTGGGAAGTACCATAGCTCGTTTGACGGATATGGGTCTGTATTCTCACGCAGGAGTGGAGGTATGAGTAGCTAGTACAAAAAACGTCATAGCTCAGGTAGGGGTACTGCTCATGATGGCAATGAGTCTCTGACTCAAGAGAAATCTCCAGTATAGTCAAGCTCGTGCACTCATAGCTGAACTCTCGGAACTTGGTTCAAAAATAGATGAGGTACTTGTGCAATGACCACGTATTCGTGAGATCGCAAAAAAATATACAAAATACCAGAGTATGTTTGTGCTAGGAAGAAATATATTTTACCCAGTATCTGGAGAAGCAAGCCTCAAGTGTAAGGAACTGAGTTATATACATACGGAGAGTTACAGTGCTGGAGAGCTCAAACATGGACCTCTTGCCCTTGTTTCTCCAGAGTTTCCTTGTATTGTTTTCAATCCAGAGGGCAAGTCCTATATAAAAACAGTTTCAAATATCAAAGAAATTCGTGCTAGAGAAGGTACAGTTCTAGGGTTTGTAACCAAGTGAGAGGAACAAGAGGACTTGTATGATGATATTATAGAGATTCCAAAAACTTCAGAAATTATCTCAGTATTTACATCCCTTGTTGCGAGTTATTTATTTGCTTTATATTTAGCTGAGGAATTAGATAGAGACGTGGACAAGCCTAAAAATCTCGCTAAAAGTGTTACAGTAGAGTAGATCAGATAATTATTTGGGATATAGAAAGATAAAGATCTATAAACTTCTTTACTTTCTTGTCAATTTCAAATTCTGTTAAAAGAAGTATTTTTTCGTATATTTCTCAGTAATAATATATATTTTACCTGCATAATTATGAATCTTGCTTCAAAAGGTTTTACTCTTGTAGAACTGATCGTTGTGATAACGATACTTGCGATTCTAGGGACGATTTCGTTTATTTCTTTTACTTCGTATAATCAGTGAGCAAGAAACTCTATTCGTTTGGATGGTATTTCAAAAGTTGCAACTATACTAGAAAATGAAAAAACCATAGGAAAGAGTTTACTGTGATATAGTAATGGATGACAAGAGATACCAACTGCAAGTGTATCTGGAGCTCCATCAATCATAGGTATTGACTATATAGCGTGAGATATAAACCCTACGGCTGTGAGCGTACAACTCAGACAGTTCAGTGACCCTGTAACAGGAGATTCTTATAAACTTGGTATAACTACTAGAAAGTCAACAGAGTATGAAGTAGCTACAACTATACGTGAGTGAAGTCTTGATGTCGCAAAAATAGCCGGTACGTACAGCCCAAGACCCCCTACATCATTTCCTGCTAGTGGAGATATCGGAGATATCTCTATTACTTTTCCTGATATTTCGAGTATAGGTCATTTCTTTGCGTCAGATCTTATCACTGGCATAGGAATAGCCCCTGGTACAACAGTGACTACTGTATCAGGTGATGGTTTGACTCTCAACATCGATACTCCACTTATATGAGCAGTGACGCAAGTCTCTCTTGCAGAACAAGAAACAGCAGGGCTTATTCTTGGAGTAGGGACCGTTGATACTCCTGTTACAGCTGATAGCAGTGTTGTTCCGTATAGTCTCAACTAAATCATAATTATCATAAAATAAAAATACTCTTTCTTTAGGAGTATTTTTTTTTGTGTATAGGAAAAAATAATTTGCATTTTTTAGTAAAAAAACCTATAACCATTAGGTAATATTACCCATAATATATAATCATGATCCAGAAAGAAGCCTTTGTCTCTATATCAGATGTGAGAGATAAAACAGCGAGTGTTATAAAGTCTCTTGATACTACTGGAACTAAAATAGTACTTTCTCAGAATAAACCTGTAGGAGTCTTTCTAAGTGTAGAGAGATATAATGCTCTCAGGAAAACTGCTTTTTTGAAAGAACAGGCTACCAAAGATGATCAAAAAGCTTACAGGGAAAGTTCTCATGGGGACGCAGGAGTAGAAGCATTTGGCTTTTTAGACTCTTTGAAGTAGTATGTATAGGATTATCTTGGAGAGACAAGTTCAGAAATTTTTAGAAAAGCATAAGTGACAAGAGATTATTTTCCAATTTGAGAAGACTCTCATGGAGCTTGCTTTGGATCCCTATGATAATTCTCTTGATATTAAGATGCTCGCATGACTTCCAAATTGTTATAGAATACGTATCTGAAAGTATCGTTTTTGTATGAGGTACTTCAGGAAACTATTTCTATTTCTTTTTTTCAAGGCTGGAGGTAGGGGAGATATTTATAAGTAACTATTTTTTATGACATATTCTATAGTAGCACGAGATAAGAAGACAGGACAATTATGAGTTGCTGTACAAACGCATTGGTTTGGTGTTGGAAACAATGTTCCATGGCTTGAGGCAGGTGTTTGAGCTGTTGCAACCCAAGCTCAAACAAATATGGATTACTGAAAGATAGGACTACAATTAATGAAGTCTGGGAAAAGTATACAAGAGGTTTTCGATATAATCTCTCAAGATGATGATGCACTTCATGTACGACAAGTAGCTATGATTGACGCTCAGGGAAATGTCTTTGCTCATACATGAGAATGATGTCTGAAATATGCGGATTATATAATCTGAGATGACTTTATAGTTCAGGGAAATACTCTTACGAATGAGAATGTCGTTCCTGCTATGAAAGAGGCATATGAAAAAAATATACATAAAGATTTTGCGGAGAGATTATATCTTTGTATTCAAGCATGAGAAGATGCTTGATGAGAACTTCGATGAGTACAATTTGCAGCTCTTAGAATAGTTTCATCAGTGCAAGATGAGCACGATATTATGAACTTACGAATTGATGATCATCTTGAACCACTTCAAGAATTGAAAAGACAACTTAATATACAAAAAGCATATAATCTTGTTATTCAAGCAGAGGAAGCAGGTTTTACTGGAACAATAGAAGAATCTCTACAACTTTTTGACAAAGCTTTTCAGATAGATCCAGACAATGAAGAGTTTATGTTTTGGGAAGCATTTATGTTTCAACATAATGGAAAGAGGGAAGAAGCAGAAGAAATATTTAAAAGATTTCCAAAAAACTCTAAGTGGTCAGAATTAAGAAAGAGGATTTCTTAGGATGATTTATCAAATAATTTGCATTATACAAATATATTTGTATAGTCCCGTCGACATATAGTTCTGAGTTACTTAGAACACGACCTAGAAGAGACATTCCTATATTGCACTTACGACTGGAAAATCTCTTCACAATGCTACAATTCTACTCTTGGTAGAGATGATAGATGGAGAGATTTTCTCAACATGATTGTAATACAGGTTCTTCAAGAATTATTCTTGAAGGTGTCATATTTTAGGTCTTTTTTAATACAAACATGACAGAACAAAAAACAACGTTTCGTGACCTTGGTCTTAGTGAAACACTTCTCGCAGCAATTGAGAAAAAGGGATATGAATTCCCATCAGAAATTCAAGCAGGAGTTATCCCTCTTCTTCTCAATGGAGACAAAGATATCGTAGGACAAGCTCAGACAGGTACAGGGAAAACAGCGAGTTTTGGTCTTCCTCTGCTCTCGAGACTCGATACGTCCAAAAAATGAGTACAAGCAATGATACTCGCACCTACCCGTGAACTCGCTATCCAAGTAGCAAAAGAAATAGAATCATTCACAGATAGATCAGTCAAGATCCAACTTCTCTATGGAGGACAAAATATTCGTGAGGAAATAATGGCACTCAAAAGAGGTCCACATATAGTTGTAGGAACCCCAGGGAGAGTGAAGGATCATCTTATCACCAAGAGAACCCTGAATCTCTCAAATATAGATTATTTCATCCTCGATGAGGCTGATGAAATGCTCAATATCGGTTTTAGAGAAGAAATAGAAGAAATACTTACTCATACTCCAGAAGATAAAAAAACTCTTCTCTTTTCTGCAACGATGCCGAGAGAAATTCTCGCTATTGCAAAAAAATATATGAAGGATTATGATACGGTAAAAATCGAATCAAAAACGACTATCAGTGATAGAATCGATCAAAAATACTATGAAGTAGCTCCAAGAAATAAATTTGAAGCTCTGTGTAGAGTGATAGATATGACAGAGGATTTTTATGGAATTGTTTTTTGTAAAACCAAAATGGATGTAGATGATGTTGCTTCAAAACTTATGTCTCGTGGCCTCAAGGCAGAAGGAATTCATGGAGATATAGATCAAAAACATAGAGAAAAAATTCTTGCGAGATTTAAACAAAAAAGATCACTCGTACTCGTTGCAACTGATGTTGCAGCTCGTGGTATAGATGTAGATGACCTGAGTCATGTTGTGAATTATTCTCTTCCAGATAGTCCAGAAACCTATACTCATCGTATCGGGAGAACTGCTAGAGCTGGAAAGACAGGAACAGCAATTAGTTTTATATCGAGAGCAGATCAGAGAAAACTCTTTGCCGTTGAGAGAGTGATCAAGCAAAAAATCGCAAAAGGAACGGTTCCAAATGCAAAAGATGTGGTAGAAATCCAAAAAAAGAGACTTCTCGAAGGAGTTGCTAACCTGATGAATGATGAAAAAATACATGATTTTTCTGAGATGGCAGATCATCTCATGGGACTTGGTGATCCAAAAGTCGTTATATCAGCGCTTCTCAGAGATGCTCACAAGGATAGATTTGATGAAAAGACTTATAACAATATAGATGAAGGACCAAAATCTAGAGAAACTGTTTCTGGAGAACAGAGACTCTTTGTCGCAAAAGGAAAGGCAGATAGAATGAACCCAGGAAGTCTTATACAGTTTATCGAAAAGGAGGTGGGGATATCTCTTTGAGACGTAGGGAAAATAGATATACTCGAAGGCTTTTCATATATCAATGTCCAAGCAGATGTTGCTGCTGTAGTGCTTGACTATTATAAAACTCAAAACAGACGTAAACCACTCGTAGTTCAGGCAAAAGCGAGAACTGGTGGAGGATGAGGAGGAAATAGAAGAGGTTTCAGTGGAGGAAGATGAAGTGGGAAAGGGTTTTCTGGTGGATGAGGAGGTTATAGGTGAGGTGGTTCTAGAGGTTCTTTAAGTAGTTCAGGATGAAGTAGATACGGACATAGAAAAGGATAACATACACGACATGAACAAGCCCCAACATACTATAAGTATTTTGGGGCTTATTTGGTGTTAGGGTTTATTTAAGCTCTTATCTTATAATCCTCTTTGTAACCTTTGAAAAAAACTATGAATACACTTACAACGTGAATACAGACACAAATATTTGAAACATGGGAAACTCTAGGAAATCCTCAAGATATTGAAGGACAATATAGAGCTATGCTTGATACTATGTCTGCTGATAGCAAGTATGCTATACAAGTATTGGTAGAATGGTTTATACAATGACAGCCTAGATGAATTGCACACAGAGAAGCTATTTATTTTGATCAGAGTGGTATCATGAGTAGGTCTTTTTCTGATGGAGATCCATTATCACAAAAATACCAACAAATCATAGATCAATATATACTTTCTAAGATTTAACCATGACCGTACAAAAAATCTCACATCGTATGTCAAAGCTGTGAACAGCTCTCAGAATGTACGCGTTTTATGAGTATAAAAAACGCTGAGTTCCAAAATGATTTTCTTTTGAAAAGATTATGTAGCAAAAACCTTCTATCTCTTGGTAGAGGGTTTTTTATTATATAACATAAACCTAGCATTTTACAGACTTTTCTATATACTCCTACAGATTTTAGAATTCAACAATTATACATGGCAACATCAGCAGAAACCGTTATCAGTTTTAAATCCGTAGATTTTTATTATGACCTTAAGAGACCTATTTTGGATGAGGTAGATTTCAACGTGAGAAAAGGTTCAAAGATCACCATTATGGGACAAAATGGAGCTGGAAAATCAACTATATTTAAACTCATAAATGGAGCATTGCAGCCAAATCTCTGATCAGTGAATGTAAGTCAGAAACTCACTATCGCGACAGGGTATCAGGTAGTACTTCCGGAGGATAAAGAACTCTCGGTGAAGGATTTTTTCCAAAAATATCATGGAGGAGACGAAAAGTTTAACCTTGAAAGAGAAATAACAAATATACTGAGAGTAGTGAATCTCAAAGCTCCACTGAATAAACAGATTCAGGCATTTTCTGGATGACAACAAGCAAGACTCCTACTGGCTGCTGCACTGATCCAAAATCCAGATATACTCCTCCTAGATGAACCAACCAATAATCTCGACTCAGAAGGAATATATCACCTCACAGAGTTTCTGAAGAGTTATAGTAATACTGTTCTGGTTATTTCCCATGACGCAGATTTCCTCAATAGTTTCACTGATGGAGTATTGTATCTCGATAGATATACCCAGAAGGTAGAACAGTTTGTTGGGAATTATCATGATGTGGTAGAACAGGTAAAAAGAAAAATCGAGAAGGATAATATGGCAAATGCCAGACTCAAAAAAGAAGCCCAAGCAAAAAAAGATCAGGCAAATGTATTTGCACATAAATGATGAAAACTCAGAGCTGTTGCAAAAAAGATGAAGGAAGCAGCTGCAGAAATGGAGGATGAAATGGTCGATAATAGAAGAGAAGATAAGCCGATAAAAGATTTCAAAATCCCTCTCCAAGAAGGTATAGGAGGAGTACTCCTGGAGGTACACTCAGTACATATTATAAAAGATGATGAAGTAACCGTAAAACCTGTAGAAGTACAACTCAGAAAAGACGATCACCTCCAACTCGCTGGACCTAATGGTATCGGGAAATCAACACTTCTAGAGAAAATAGTCAATGGAGATGAAGAAGGGTGCAAGGTGGCAGAGTGAGTGAAAATAGGGTACTATAGACAGGATTTTTCGAATCTAGATTTTTGACAAACAGTGTATGATTGTCTCAGACAAGCAGCAAGTGAAGACATGACCGAGCAACAACTCCGCTCTACAGCTGCAGGATTTCAGATCACAGGTGATATCATGAAAGCCAAGATCGGAACTCTCTCAGAAGGACAAAAAGGACTCGTAGCATTTTGTAGGCTGGTGTTTCTTCGTCCTGGTATATTGATACTTGATGAGCCGACTAATCATATAAATTTCCGTCATATTCCAGTCATTGCTTCTGCACTCGACGCATTTGAGTGAGGAATGATACTTGTTTCCCATGTCGACGAGTTTGTTTGGCAAATACGTATGGATCAGTATTTGGATTTATAAAAATATTTCTAGAGTATTGTAATACTCTAGGAAATTCATAGACTAGGATACAAGATTATTTTCTAGTATTTTTTGCATGTCGGATACTTTTATTTTGTATATGTTCTTGGGATTATTTCTGTGAGGAGTAGGAAGCATATCTGCAGTACTTCTCAGAAAATATATGAAAGGAAATATAAAAATTCGCCTCAGTACGAGAAATTTTTATTATGGAGAAATGATACAAGGAACGTTTACTCTTTTTGCGAAAAAACAAATTACTGGACATGAGCTTGTGGTTCATCTTATTTGATACAAGAAAGAGACTAGTTACTCAAAATGAAAGAAAAATACTCGCAATGTGGAGTTCTTTCGTGTGACACAATCTATAGAGTCAGGAGTAGTTTATGAATCATGATTGAGACGTGATTATGATTTTCAGTTAGATATTCCTTCTGTGGGAGAGGTATTTGGAGATCAGTCTGTACCAGACCTCTGAAAGAGTGTGTTTGGGAAACTAGCCAGATACTCTCTTAAGCATATGACTAATAGTAATTATACATGGCAGGTTCGCGTAGACCTCGAAGCCGAGTGACTCGATCTCTCAGGAAAACGTGATATATTTGTAACGAAAAAAGATGTATAATTTTTGTATCTCATGATGGGCTTTATATGTTTGAATACTAACTCTGTTTGTTTAACAAATTGGAGAATTTTTTATAGTTTCATGCCATTTGTAGTAGTAAGAAATATTGAGTAAAGAAATCTACTGTTGAGAACTCTCTTTTTAATAAAGAATTATATATCTGAGTATGATATATATCTCAGGCAAGTTTTTCTAATGCGTACTCATGAAAGTCACTCATGTTTGGAAATCATTGTCTTTCATATTCGAGAGCACCTACTCAAGCAAGAGATTTATCTATGTAAAATAATTCCCTTGAGTCAGATGTCTCTCAGGATTGATATTCCCTTATTTTCATAATAATTCATTTATATTCATCTCATAGTCCTTTTTCTAATCTGATTAGACTTTCTTTTTCTATTTTTTTCTTTTCTTGACTTGTATAAGGACAATTTGGGGTAATATCGGGAATATCCCATTCTATAAAATCATGTCCCCATCACATAAGCAGAAAACCTTCTTTATCGAAAACACGATTAGGAGTTCCGGTTATAAGTGCTTTACAAGCCTGCTTTGTTCTATTGGAATGATCCCAAATAGATTCACATTTTTCTGCTGGGATACCTCTAGCTCTATATCATTCCCTAGGTTTATTCTTTAGCGATAACTTTATATCATTAAAATTTATTTTCATTTCTTTAAAACAAAAAAATATTATTTTATATAAAATAATATTTTTTTTAAAATTTGTCAAATGGTGGGCATAGGAAGATTTGAACTTCCGACCTCACGATTATCAGTCGTGCGCTCTAACCAACTGAGCTATACGCCCTCATTTTGCTAAAAAACTTTCAAATTTCTTCGTCAAACTTCACTTTTTTTCAAACTCGTATATACATACGCTTATTTCAAAAAAGTTTTATTTTCCTTGAACTTTCTTAGTTTTTTGATCAAAATTTGTAGAAATTTTGGTCGGGGACGCGAGACTCGAACTCACAACCCCACGCTCCCAAAGCGTGTGCGCTAGCCAATTGCGCCAGTCCCCGGTGGGTATTTCTATAAAAAAAACTTAGAGATTAGAATTAGCTCCTAAATTCTAAGTTCACTGCTTGATATAATGGAGCGGGTGATGGGACTCGAACCCACAACCCTCTGCTTGGAAGGCAGATGCTCTAGCCAATTGAGCTACACCCGCAAAATCATTTATATTAAGCTTGCGTATTTTATAAATATTGACAGTGATGTCAAAGTTTTTTTAGACGTTTTTATCTGAGTTCTATACTCCTAGATCCTGCCTCTTCTCCGTCTACTATTATACTCACCCCATCTGGAACTGAGACTATCTCTATAGTGTCTTTTTTGGTTTCTATTACGACATAATTTGTTTTTGTGTTTTTAGATTGGAGGGAGGTATTTTTTAGAGTGAAAAGAGATCAGAGAAAAAAAGAAGCTATTATGAGAAATGCGCTAATAGATCATTTGAGTATATCCTTTTTTAGAGTATTCATAGCTGTCTTTTATGAGTTGTGATAGTATTTTTCATCAGCATCGCAACGGTCATAGGTCCAACTCCACCAGGAACAGGAGTTATGAGGTTTCCTTGCTCGTGTATTTCTGTAAAGTTCGCATCCCCCATAATAACTCCATCATATAGAGAAAACCCTACATCTATGACAATAGTTGATTCTTGGATGATATCTTTTGTGATGATGCCAGCTATTCCTGTTGCGCTTATAACTATGTCAGCGTGTTTTGTATAGGTAGATATATTAGATGTTTTTGAGTTGCAGCTCGTGACGGTTGCCCCTGCGTTTATCAGCAGCATTGTCAGAGGTTTTCCCACTATATTACTTTTTCAGAGAACTACTACGTGTTTTCCGACAACATCGATATTTTCGGTAGATAGGAGTTCCATAACTCCTGCTGGAGTACAGGCTGTCAGTCCTGAGGTATCTCCGATCAGAGTTTTTCCCTGGTTTTCAGGATGAAATCAATCTACGTCCTTGAGTGGAGAGATTTCCTGGGTGATACTATGAAGGTCTATGGTTTTTGGGAGAGGGAATTGTATGATATAGCCTGATACTTTGGGGTTTTGGTTGAGGTTTTGTATTTCTTGTTTGAGATGTTCTTCTGATATATCTATAGGAAATTTGTAGAGCTCAAAGTTGATACCTAGGTATTTTGCCCATTTTTCTTTTTGTCCTATATACCTCATACTCACAGGATCACTTCATATCAGGACGATTCCTAGAGTTGGAGGGGTAGGGAGTTCTTGGACTTGTATTTTGAGAGAACTATATATTTCTGCTGCTATTTTTTTTCCATCGAGTATCATCAGTGTATAGGGTTTATTTTTACCGATACAGGATATAAAAAACCCACTGATTTGCAAATATTTCCAGCTCTGATATACTCAAATCATACTACTATATATTACTGTTATTTTATGTCTTCGAGACTTCTGTCTGTTTTGATTCTTGTGTGAGTTGTAGGGATGTTTGTGCTTCTCTACCTCTATTTTTTTGTACACTATACTTCTACGCTTGTAGTGCGTGCCAACGTATCTCCTTATACTGTCGAACTCTACGCAAAGAGTGTTGCACAATCGACGTTTCACTCTTGTCCTTTGAGCGAGTGTCAGATAGGACCTATATCTCCAGTAGACTATACTATGACGATATCATCAGAGTGATACAAGAGTATTACCCAGAGTATCAGTATCGCTCCAAAAACCACTCAGAGCTTGGAGCTAGATTTTCAGAAAGATACGACTCTGAAAAAGATAGAGCGAGTAACCCAACAAGAAGAACCTGAGAGTGGCAGTTGATCGACGACGGTAGCAGATATACCGAGTATCTCCCCACAAGAGAGAATACAACAAATCAGAAGAGAGAGAAATTTTGATTTTATTATTCAGAGTGATCAAGGAGATGATATATGAGTCAGGAGGATTTCCTCTACTCTAGAAGTGTACTATCTGGGTGGAGAACAAGAAATATATATATGAGGTTTTGACGCGATATCTCGAGATATCAGAGTACTTCCTGTGAGAGAGAGTGACTATCTTGGTCTTATTGTAGGGAGTGATACGTATTTTTACAATACGGTTTCTCAGTCCCTGATAGAACTCGATCTCGTACCAGAAATACGCTACATAAAACCCTGAAATACGAGCTCAGAGTTTGTGTTTATCAGCGATATCGGTGCGTTTGAGTATAGTCTTGAGACATGAGTCTTTGAGTATTTTTACTTGTTTCGAGACTTTGTTTTTGTAGGGGAAAGGTATATAGGGGTGATATACGATGACGAAGAGCAAAAGAAACGTAACTACAATCTAGAAGAGAACTCTGGGAATCTCATTATTTCCTATGATCCAGATACTCAGGAGAGATATATCCTGTATAGTACAAACCTCGATATCACTGAGATATTTATCAGAGATGAGCAGGTATTTTTTATGGCTGGAGGAGAGGGGTATGTGTTAGATAATTATTAATTGTGATGTAATACAAGTAATATATCTCAACTAAGTGTATCAAGTATTGAGTTTCATAAGAAGTTCTGATTTAAACTTGAGTCAAAAATAAGAAAGGTTCTAATATATAAAGATCTGTAGGAACTAATATTATAAAAAGACCTACAATTACTGTAGGTCTTTTTGATAATTTCTTCTTAAAATGGTAAATCCTCCACTGAAATCTCTTCTTCTTTTTTAGGAGATGATTTCTTTACGGGAGCACTCTGATTTGCAGGAGTGTCTGATCTGGCTGCTGGCATGTCTCAGGAGTTCCCTCCAGGCCCATCGAGCATGATCATGTTTTCTCCGACTATTTCAGTTTTATATCTCTTTGATCCATCTTGCGCTTCCCAGTTACGGGTTTGGAGTCTTCCTTCTATATATACTTTTTTTCCTTTTTGGAGGTACTGGTTTGCTATCTCTGCCAGTTTTGCCCAGAGGACAACGTTGTGAAACTCGGCTTGCTCTTGTCTCATCCCAGCTCCATCAGTCCAGTTTCTGTTGGTTGCTATAGAGAGAGTAGTCACGTTTTGTCCGTTTGGAGTTTGTCTCATCTCTATATCCTGAGTGATTCTCCCGATGATCTGTACTTTGTTTAGGTCCATAATGTATGTAATAAGCTAATAAAAATGTATGTTTGTCTCATATTGTGTAAACGATACAAGTCTCAGTATATACATGATATATACGGAGTCAATATTTTGTTGGATATCAGTATTTGAAATATAAAAATAAATAAAGTCAATATATAATCATACTTTTCGACTCTTGACTCTTTGCTCGGCTATGATTTTTATGATACGCTTATACTTGAATATGTATTTTTTGTTATAACGTTATGAAAAAATTACTACTTGTGTTTACGCTCTTTGTGTCTCTATGTACTCCACTTTACGTGTATTCTACAGCTGCCACCGAGTCGTCATACACTACACTTAGGAGTGTGGATCTCGGGACTTTTAACGAGTACAGGTATAGGATCACGGAGCAGTTCTTTCTTCTGAGAGATGGATGGGAGATAGATGGGGAACTCAAGAAGAAAACACTCGAGGAAATAGGGCTTTTAGCTGATAGAGGATACAAGTATCTTCCTGATAATCTCGAGAATAAAAATCTTCTCAAGAAACTCTTAACAGCACTCCAGAGATGAGTAAAATATCCAACAAATGATTCGAACTATACTGAGGTGATTCAAGCAATCTCAGACTATCTTGATAATGCAGATATCGATTTCCTCAAAGGGGGCATTGAGGTAAATCCTAAAGTCGGAAATGCTCCACTCAATGCTACTCTCAGAGCAGATATCACGGATCCAACTGGAGCTGTGATACCTTCTCATAATTATACTTGGTGGTTTGATGTCGGTGGTGAGAGAGTGGTTATCGGGAGAGGTATATCTCTCAACTATACTTTTAGAGAAGAAGGGAATTACTCTGTATTTCTCGACGTAGTATCAAATCATAGAAATGAACTGGGAAATATAGATGTACTCCCGTTTCGTAGTAGAGCTGATATCATCGTAGAAGAAAAAATAGCTTCGCTCATAGTAAAGGTAAATGGACAACAGGTCACTGATAATGGTGTACTCAAGTTTACTCCAAACGAAGCAGGATATGGACTCTTGTTTGATGCAACGAGTTCTACTCCTACTGGAGGAGCAAGGTTTACATCGACAGAATGGGATTTTTGAAATGGAATCACCAGACGTTATAATGGAGGTCCAAGAGTAGAGAGAGTAAAATATGCAAGAGAATGAGACTATATAGCATTTCTCAGACTCAAAACAAATGAATGAAAAACAATAGAAGTAGGATTTGATATCTCGGTACATGATCCAGTCGCGACTATCCATAGTGTGACAGATCAATGATTTATCGGAGATACGTTTACATTTTCTGCTCAGACTGGATGAGATGCTGACAGACTGAGTTATGCGTGGGAGATCATTGATATAGATAATGACGAGGTGATTCACAGAAAAAATGATAAACTTTTTACTTATGTGTTTACTGACAAATGAAGATTTAATACGCGTCTGAGAATCACAGAACCATCAGGAGAAACAGATATAGATACACGTATCGTATATATCAACTCAAAACCTCCCGTTGCAGATTTTAGCTCGACAGTACCACTTCCAAATAAACCAAATAGAGTACTGCTTGACGCTTCTCGTAGTTTTGATCCAGATTTTTCTGATGATGGAAAACTCAGTTATACTTGGTATATAGATGGAGAGAGGGTAAATCTGGAAGACGCGAATACTTCAGGATCAGTTGGGTACTATGTATTTGATAGTATCGGAAACCATGACGTGACTCTAGAGGTCCGTGATCCAGATGGAATACCTGCTATAAAAAAATGAAAAGTCAGAATAAATTCTATTCTCTCGGTAGAGATGTTTGCGTTTCCGAGAGTGATTCAGAGAGAATCATTTATCAGATTTGTAGCAGAGTCACCGCAGGCAGAGATCTATGAATGGGATTTTTGAGATGGTACAAAAGAATGATGAAGTACGGACTCTATTAATCATACCTATAAAGAGAGTGGTTCTTTTGACGTCAAACTCACGGTGATCGATGCAGATAATAAGAGAAATACGTTTATAAAAACAGTATATGTAGGAGAGTCTGACAGCCCTGTGGCTGTACTCAATGTAAATAGTGATAGTAATGAACTCATAAAATATGATGCAGGTGCCTGTAGTGGACAGGGAGCGTTTCTCGCTAGTAGAGTATCTGGTCTCAGATTTGATGCTCTGGAGTCTATAAATGTAGATGGAAGTACGAGTGGACTTGAGTATTCTTGGAAAATAGGGAACTCAAAATTTGCGACTTCTACCAGCATCAATCATAAATTTGATGAGATAGGATGTTTTCCTGTGAAACTCACGGTAAAGAGTAAAAAGAGTGGGAGAACGAGTACGAGGCAAGTGATGATAGATATCTCAAATCAGCTTCCAATCGTATCAACTCTCGATGTACAAATAGAAAATGAAGAAGCAGATCCTCTTATCGTAAACGTATCGGCTCTCGGAGCAAAAGACCCAGATGGAGTGATACAATCATATCTTTGGTATTATTACACCGATACCGATTCTACTCCTCAGGATTTCCGTTCATCAGTAAAACCAAATACAACATTTGTTCTTCCAAAAATCACCGGACAATATTTCTTTGTGGTGATTATGAAAGACAATAATGAAGCACGTGTAAACTCTGAGGAGGCAACAGGATCAAAATTCTTTACAACAATTACTGGAGATAATATAAATACTCCTCTGATCGATCTCAAAGTAAATGATACTTCTCTCTCTATATGAGATGAGATAGTTTTTAGTACTGAAGTAAAAGATATACTGGGGCAAGATCTCTCAAAAAAATCAAAGTATAGTTGGGATTTTGATGGAGACGGGTTCTATGATATAGAGACCAGTGAACAAAGTGTTAGTTATAAATACAAAAAATCAGGAGAATTTCACGCAAAAGTAAAAGTAAAACATAAAGGAATCAGTAGTACTAAAACTGTCACGGTCAATGTATCTAATAAGATACTTCCAGACTTTGATTATATTTCTATTGGGAATACTTTTGTATTTTTTGATACGAGTAATGGAGAGCTTGATACCCGTGATTGGGATCTCGGTGATGGAACAAAGAAGTCAGGAAGCACATTTGTACATGAGTATACAGACAAAGCATCTTCTCACGAAGTAATACTCAAAGTTTCTGAGGGAACAAACGTAAAACAGGTAAAGAAAAAGGTAGTTAAAAATGTAAAAAATGTTCTACTAGCTCGTTCTGATGGACTCAATATATTTAGTGCTCCAACTCTAAACGCAGAAGGAAATATCATTCTCGAGCAAGAAACTCAAAAACTCTATCTCTACCTCTGAGCGAGTAAAGGAGATATAGAAGGATATGCTATTGATTACAATATAGAAGTAGATAGTGATCTTAGTGGAGCAAGTGATGATGACAGAGACAATCAGGGAACATCGAGTTTTACTTCAGGAGATGTGATAGAAGTTCCTCTTGATAGTCTCAGAACACAGTCAATTCGTGTTTTTCTTCTCGGAGCAAATGACGCAGTGATCGAATCTCAGGATATAGTTATCACGAAATCATATATAGAGGAACAAGATATAGATCTAGACTCTATAGAATTCCTCAATGTCACACAGTCAGAAAAACAAAAAATCGCAGAGCTCAAAGAACTTCTCAGTGAACTTCCACAGATACAGAGACTTGAGGCTATGAATTTCATAAAGAGAATGCAAGAAGGGTGGTCAGATGATACAGAAAAAACAAGAGTTATTATAGAGTTTGAGACCTATCTCTTTGATCAGGATATAGAAAACACAGATGAGATCATCACCGTTTTAGAGTCACTACTCGTAGAATGACAAGAGGATTCGTCTGCAAAAAATGTAGCTTATAATGCTCTGAGAAACCTCATACCTGAGACTATAGATTGTCCTGTAGAGTGAGAGTTTGCAAGCTGTCAGGAGATGCTTATCTCCAGACTCGATAGTATCAGAGATAGCAATGATATAGAAGCCAATAAAATACTTGGAAGTAGTATACTCTCTTCTATAGCTGATACAGACACGATGACAAATGCCCAAAAGCTCGATTTTAAAGAGATACTTTCTTCTCTCGTATATGGTGATGTTGCAAATATTCCTGAGGAAGAACGCAATGAAGTTATCGCCACAGCACCAGAACCAAGTTCTGGTTGAGGTATTATTGATATCTTGATAAAAGTATTGTACTACCTTGGATTATTTTTTCTCCTATGTATTGGGATAATTGCTTTGTATTTCCTCTACTATAAACTGACAAATAAAGACGAAACACAAGGGTTTCAGGATTTTATTATCAATAAAACAGCTCTCAAAAAAGAATCAAAAACTCCAAAAACATCAGGGGTAGCTCTCTCTGATAATGCGCTTGATATACTCGAGGAGACACCAGCTGCTGACCCTTTGTCAGATACTCCTACTCCAAAAGCATCTACGCAAACAGATCCTCTAGAAAATCCAAAACAAGAACTAGATCCTATCCCTGATCCTCTCTCTGAAACTACAGAAAATACTATAGAAGTACCAACCGAAGAAGATACTTCTGTTCCAGATTGGCTCTCTGGAAACATAGAGCCAACAGATACTCCAGAGTCATCTCAGGATATCCCAGAACCAATAGAGGAGACACCCGCTATACCAGTACAAGAGAAAGTAGATGATCAAGTAGATCCAGCTCCAACTCCAGATCTAGAAAATACAAAAACTCCAGATATAGAGGAAGAAACAGAAATCGCTGATGATGAGGTACCAGACTGGCTCAAGCAGGATCTGTCTGCGGGTACTGATACAAAACAGTCCTCAGATACTCCAGAGGCAGTAGATAGTGAAGTAAAAACTAATACTGATGAGAGTATCCCTGACTGGTTAGCTGGGAGTTTCGATGAGGATACATCCGAGGTAGTAGAGGATAGTCCTGAGTCATCAGATACTGTAGAAGAAAAACAACCAGAACAAGAAGCAGAGAAAAAATCTCCTGTAAAAACAAAAGCTCAAGAAGATATGAGCGAGAGTGTAACTGAAACTCCAAAGAGCCCAAAACCAAAAAGAGTTCAAAAAAAGAAAGCTCCAGTTTCAAAAGACAAAAAAGCAACTGAGAAAAAAACCACAAAACCTAAGGAACCTGTTCCTACAAAAACAAAACAAACCCCTGATACAAAAGACGAAGCTGCTACAAATAAAAAATCTAACAACGAACTCTGGGATGATGGGATGAAAGTCCCTGACTGGCTCAAAACATGAGATTAGTAAAAATAAAACTCTTTTAGAATATATTCTAAAAGAGTTTTATTTTTTTAATATTTTGTGTTTTTATTCTTCTCCTTTATAATACTAGCATAATATTATTGTGCGAAAAAATTCATGTCAGATACTCCTTCTAAGAGCTTTTTCACAGAAGCAAGAGACTTTCTTAAAGACCTTATTATCATTGTAGCTGTTGTAATGGTGGTTCGTACTTTTTTTGTTATGCCATTTCAGATAAATGGTCAATCGATGTATGAGTCTTATTATGATAAGGAATTTATCATAGTAGATAGGTTTTCTTATCAAGACCTTCCAGTACTTGGTAGGTTTCGTGAACCCAAAAGATGAGATGTTGTGGTTTTTAAACCATGAGTGAGTAAGGATAGAAAATACTTTATAAAAAGAGTTATCGGACTCCCAGGCGAAACTCTGAAAATCCAAGGAGGAAAAGTATTTCTCAGAGAAGAAAACTCAGAAGATTTCATAGAGCTCGATGAAGCTCCCTATCTCAGTGAAGCAAACTGGGGTAAAACCTATGTCAGAAACGATCAGTGAGAGTATATATACGATATCCCTGAAGGGAAGTATTTTGTTATTGGGGACAATAGGCAAGCATCGACAGATAGCAGAACCTGTTTTTCGACGTGTTCTATCCGAGAAAACTATATAGATATGACTATGGTAACGGGGAGAGTACTCGTTGATCTAGGGTATTTTAATATAAAAGAATTCTCTTTTGCGCATCCGAGTGTGACTGAGGATGGTGTTCCTCTCTCGACTGTTCCTCGTTTTTTCAGTTCCCCTGGAACACATAATTATTCAAACTAGTTCTTGTATGGACGCATTATATCTCATCGATAAACCCTCTGGTATAACGAGCTTTTGAGCGCTTCGAGAGATGAGAAAAACCCTCTGTGAAAAAAAGATGGGTCATACTGGAACACTCGATCCACTTGCGACTGGGTGCCTCTTAGTTGCAACAGGAAAATACACAAAACTTATTCCATATTTTGAAAAAGATACCAAGGAGTATACTTGCGAGATTCTCTTGAATGGAGTTTCTGATTCTTTTGACATCGATACACCGATCGAGTATATATCTGACTCCAAGCAGGAAAAATACAAGAACGAACTGACAAGAGAGTATATAGAGCCGGTACTTGAGAAGCATTTTCTCTGAGAGATAGAGCAGACTCCTCCAGCATACTCGGCTCTCAAAATCAACTGAAAAAAAGCAGTAGATCTCGTGCGTGCAGGAAAAACTCCAGAAATGAAGACTCGACCTGTAACTATTTCAGAGATAGAGATACTGGGTTTTTGTTATCCGAGACTGCAGCTCAGAGTGTCTGTCAGTGCTGGTACCTATATACGATCTATTGCAAAGGATCTATGAGATATCCTCGGGACAGGAGGGTATATATCTGCTCTGAGAAGAACAAAGATAGGGGAGTATGCATGTATATCTCAGGCTATACAACTTGCCGATATATCGACAGAAAACTATTTAGATGAACGCTCTCTATTTTCAGTAGATATGTTTTTTCCACTACAGGATTCAGAGGTATTATGGAGACTGGAGAATGGACAGAGAGTAGCTGGGGAGTTTGATTTTCCAGTTGGGAGAGATATTTTCCTTTTCTTTGAAAATAAGATACAATATATAGTGAAGTATGAGTCATGAGTTTTGACTCCCGTTAGGAAAATACTTTAGGTTTTACTTGCTATAAAAAAAGATTTGCCAAGGCATGTTTTTTTTATACAATATCGAAGCTTTTTAAAAAAAAAGTTATGAGTCATTAGCTCAGTTGGTAGAGCAGCTCCCTTTTAAGGAGAAGGTCCTGGGTTCGAGCCCCGGATGACTCACCATTAATACAAGAAACATACTTAGCACCTTTACTTTTACTAGTATTGGTGCTGCTTTTGTGTTCGTCTAATATAAGCTTTTTTCTTTATCTGTTAGGTCGAACTTAAAATGTAAAACTAATTGACGCAATTATAACAAAATATACCATCTTTGTAGAATAAAAAACTCTATATTTCTTTTGGATTTTTTAAGGTGTGTTCCTATAATGCAAGAGTAATAATTTAATTTTTGTTAATATAGAATTATGGAACTAAATAATGAAAACTTCCAAGGAGAAACTTCTACTGGTTTAGTACTTGTAGATTTTTGGGCCGAATGGTGTGGTCCTTGTCAAGCAGCTATGCCAATACTTGCAGAATTCGAGGAAAAAACAGGGGTGAAGGTAGGAAAGGTAAATGTAGATAATCAACCAGAACTCTCAGGACAATTTAGAGTTATGAGTATTCCTACTCTTGTACTGTTCAAAGACGGACAAGCAGTAGAACAGATGACAGGAGTACAAGATCTCGAGACTCTTACAGGACTCGTAGAAAAACATAAATAAACTCTTCTTTTGAAATAATAAAAACCTCTCTTAATCTTGAGAGGTTTTTTATTCAAATAACTTTGGTACTAGTTATTTCTAAGACCAGGATCGGTGATCTGGTGTGTTAGGTTATTCTGTTCTGTGATACTTGATACAGTTGATACTTCAGACTTTATTCCTAGTATTAGTTTCTCTAATCCCAACAATGAGAGGTGTAAATCCTGGTTTCATTCTCTGGCTGCTGTTTCGATAAGATTTTTTATCTCTCACTGCAGCGACTCTATACTTCACTCAGCACTTTTGAGATATCAAATTATAGAAGCTGTAATACCTACTGTTTCCTCATCTGTTCAGCTTTTAATCTGTTTAGGGGTGAGCATAAAAAATGATGTTTTAGAATAGTTTTCCACTTTATTATAATAATGATAAAATTGATGTCAAAAAAAAAAGAGGTTTTTATATTATCCCTCTTACAGCACTTATATTGAAACTATAGTTCATTTTGAGTCCTCCGATGATTCCGACATATCATTTTTGTCCTTCGATCGATAGAGGTTTGAGGATGATGGTATAGTCTTTGAGATAGGGGAGGATGTTTTCTTCTCCGATAAATATATTCACTCCTTCGTGTATAGGAAAAGCTTGGATGAAACTCGAAAAGTTTACTTTGTCTTCGAGCATTTTTATGATGTTGTAGATGTCATCACCGATACGTTTGTGATTTTTTCTCAGAAAAGTAGCTACCCCACTATGTTCTGATATATGTTTTTCAGGTATGAGAAAAAAAGCTATTTCTCGGGTATTTTTTGCGAGTTCATAAGTGATCTTGTGTACAAAATCAGAGAGTTTTGCTATATCACTCCCTATTGACATACTACTTTTTTCTTCGAGAAAATGATCTGGAGTCTCAGACATGAGATAACTAACAAATGCCCTGAGTCACTTGGCAGTTGGTAGTCTCCCTGCAGAGTTGTATGGTTGATATACGAGTTCGAGTTTTTCTAGGAGAGCCATATCGTTTCTGACAGTCGCACTACTGACTCCGAGATCGTATTTTTTTAGGAGGAGCTTGCTCCCGAGAACTTCTCATGTCAAGATGTACTCCTCGACGATGATACGGAGTATTTCTATGTTTCTAGGTGTGAGAGTTGTCATAGCTTGTGGAGATATATTTCACTTTTTAGTATAGTAAGAAGTAGCTTATTTTCAAGGATTTTCTTCCCAGTTGGTGATGTGTTTTTTCAGGGCAGCAGTTGTATGGGTGAGGTTGAGTTTTGTGTGTAGATCTATGTAGGAGGTGCCCGTAGGTGTATTTTTTTTGAGGAAATCGTGTATCTGATCTGTTGCCTCGCTCGTAGAACGGGAGTTGAAGTATGATATACTCTCTCCCATAACTGAAACAGTTGATTTCAGATCACTGGCAATAATTGGAGTTTTGTGAGCTATTGCTCTCTGGAAATCAAATGGAAATGAGCCATATATACTTGGAAATATCACTCAGCTCGATTGCGTATAGTAATAATACTGTTCACTAGGATCGACCTCTCAGATGAATAGAACTTGTTTCTGGATTCACATATCGAGCGCTTTTTGTCTGAGTTGTACTTCCTTTGCTATGGCTTCTGATATGACTAGAAGGTGCGCTGGAGTATCTGATTTTGAGATGTTTTGAAATATCTTGAGTACACGCTCGAAATTGCTGCTATTTGTATTTTCTACATCATAGAGAAAATAGGGAGCATCGAGTCCGTGTTTGACTTCTATATCTATTTTGAGATCTGTTTTTGGGATAGAGACTGATGTATCAGGAAAGAATCCAGAAATAATTCAGATTTTTGACTCTGGTATATTGAGACGTTCGTTGAGCTCTCTGGATGTGTTTTTGTCCAGACAGAGTATCTGAGATGCGTGGTGTATCGCGTAGGAGAGTTTTCTTTGATAGAGTATGTTTCTGAGACCTCAGTGACTCGGAAAAAATACTTCTGTCAAACTAGGAATCAGGACAATATAGTCTTTTTTGAACCCATAGGGAACATGTTCATCAAAAAATATATATAGATGAGATGTATCGGAATTGAGTTGTTTTTTAAATGATATATCATGAAAAAACTTTCCTTTTTTACGGGAACTATGACGAATTTGTATGTTGCTTGGGAGCTCAACTGAAGAAGTTTGATGTGTATAGACTATATACTTTGTCTCTGATTCTCACTGTAGGAGGGATCATAGGAGATGGAGTACAAATTTGCCATACGGAGTTGTCTCATCATGTCATCTGATATCAAGAGAGATTTGCATCTGTTTTTGTTTTGTAGAGTTCTATAAATTGTTGGTCATAATTGTACGAAAAAAGTACTTTTTTTCAAGTAGGAATAGGTATATAAAATATAAAGAGATAATTAAGGAAGAGTTAAGTATAGCCTAGTAGAATGGAAAAAGTTTTTTAGATAAAACGATATAATATTTTTTTAAACATATATGATATATGCTTTGATTTGCATCAATTGGAACAAAAGATATGGGAAAAGCTAAGGCCTTTTATGACACTCTACTCGGAGAACTCTGAGCAAAACAAACTGTTGATATAGGGAGACTCGTTATGTGGGGGACAGGATCATGAGCAGGACTCGCTGTGGCTGAGCCTTTCAACGGTGAGGAGGCTCATCCAGGAAATGGAAACATGGCTGCTCTTGCTGTTTCTTCAAACGAAGAAGTAGACAAGATGTATGAAAAAGCTCTCGAACTCGGAGCTACGTGTGAAGGGAAACCAGGAGAGAGAATACCAGGATTTTATGCTGCGTATTTTCGTGATCTCGATGGAAACAAACTCAATTTTTTCCATATGGCTGGGTAAGCTGAGACTTCAAAAAAATACTTTGATATAGATATATCAAAGTATTTTTTTGTATGCTGTACTGGTTACAGATCCTTTGAGGCTAACAGACATTCATTCACCTTTGTACTGCTGGACGTTTGAGGCAGGTTTTGAGCCACTTATCTACGTTTTTGTATCAGTCGAGTCCGAGAGTCTCGCGAGCTCCATAAAAAGTAGTGAGCGCGTCAACCCATGGAAATGTTGCGATATCAGCAATAGAGTAGGTGTTATTTATGAGATAATTATTCCCTGCGAGTTGTGTATCGAGAACTCATAGGAGTCTCTTTGCTTCTTTTGTGTAACGCTCCACAGGATATGGATGGTCACAAGCAGCTTTTCAGTATTTGTAAAAATGCCCAAACTGTCCAAACATCGGACCTACATGACCAACTTGAAAAAACAACCATTGTAGTGTCTCGTTGCGTACACGAGGGTCGTTGGATAATAATTTTCCACTCTTTTCAGAGAGATATATGAGGATAGCACCTGACTCCATGATACTGAGCTCTTTTCCATCAGGTCCGTTAGGGTCAATTATTGCAGGGATCTTTGAGTTTGGGCTGATTTTTTTATATTCATCGGTGAATTGATCTCCCTCTAGGATATTTATCGTATGTGCGTTATAGGGGATTTGTATTTCCTCGAGCATAACAGATACTTTTTGTCCGTTTGGTGTTGCTAGAGAGTAGAGTTCTATTGCTTGTTTTGTAGGCATAGTTATAGGGGTGTTTAGGTATTTTAGAGTGTCTATGTTAATAACTATTATGATAATTACAACTCTTAAAAAAAGCACCGATGAAAGTGCTTTGTTTTTTTCGGGGGTGCAGTAAACACAGAAAAGAGTGCATGCATTAATTTCTTATTAAAGGAATAAATATCTTTGTATGGAGCTTATTTATGAGTAGTATAAAATTATTATAATATTTAGTTAGAGTATGTACTGAGAATCCGATACACGAAGTAAATACATAGATCCGAAGCTCAAGTCCTCGGGATGGCAAGAGTCTCAGATCATTCGAGAACTCTATTTTACCGACGGAAGAAAAGGGCTTTGAGGAAAAAGGGGAAAAAGAAAATATGCTGATTATATTCTTACTCATAAAGGGATAAAGCTTGCAATAATTGAAGCAAAAAAATATGATCTTGCAGTGACAGAATGACTCGAACAAGTGAAAGATTATGGAAAATGTCTCAATCTACGCTTTGTATACGCAACAAATGGAAAAGAAATATATGAATTTGATACTGATACAGGGACTTGATCAATTATCGAGTCTTTCCCTGCACCTGAAGAGTTGTACCAAAAAGTCTTTTGAGAACAAAATACAATAAAAGAAGCTTTATTATCTGAGCCATATCTCCTCTCTGATAAAAAGCCTCGTTATTATCAAGAAAATGCTATTACAAAAGTAATGGAATCAATATGAGATGGAGAAAAAAGAATTCTCCTCACATTGGCAACAGGGACGTGAAAAACAGTTATTGCATTTCAAACAGCATATAAACTATTTCAGGCTCGTTGGTCGAGAGAAGGTATAGGGAAAAGAAGACCACGTATTTTACTTCTTGCAGATAGAAATATACTCGTAGATCAAGCAATGAATACCTTTAACCCAATGGAAAAAGATATTCTAAAAATTAATGGAGTAGAGATCAAAAAAAGAGGAGGAAAAGTACCCAAAAATGCAAACATTTTCTTTGCAATATACCAAGCCCTAGTATGAGGAAAAGATGAGCAGTGAGAATATTTAGAAGAAGCATACTATAATAGATATCCAAAAGATTTCTTTGATCTTATCATCATAGATGAATGTCACAGATGAGGGGCAAAAGAAGATGGAAATTGGACTGAGATACTCAAGCATTTTGAGAGTGCTGTCCATCTTGGTCTCACAGCAACTCCAAAAAGAGATGATAATGTAAATACCTATGAGTATTTTTGATCTCCTGTGTATGAGTACTCTCTCAAAGCCTGAATTGATGATGGTTTCCTGACTCCTTTCAAAATAAAAAGGATTAAACTCAATATTGATGAATTGGTACTCAATAGTGGTGATGAGATTACTTCGTGAAACGCAAAAAAAGATGTGTATTACGCAAAAGATATGGAGAGAGAAATAGTTGTAGATGAGCGTAGTGATATTATCGCTCAAACGGTTTTACAACAGATAGAGCAAATGGATAAGACCATAGTATTTTGTGTAGATCAATGACATGCTCTCAGGCTCAGAGATAGTATCAATAAATACAAGAGTATAAAAGATCCTGATTATTGTGTACGCGTAACCAGTAATGAAGGAGAGATAGGAAGACAGTATCTTGAAAAATTTCAAGACAACGATAAAGATATTCCTGTAATTCTCACGAGTTCTCAAATGCTTACCACTTGAGTAGATGCTCTCAATGTTCGCAATATCGTTCTTGTAAGAAACATAGGAAGTATTGTTGAATATAAACAAATCGTAGGAAGGGGAACAAGGGTATTTGAAGGGAAAGACTTTTTTACGATCTACGACTTTATGTGAGCAACTAACGATTTTAGAGATGAGCTTTGGGATGGTACTCCAGAAGAAGAAAATCTCGTAGAAGACAAGGATGAAAAACAAAAAAAAGTGAAAGAAGAATACAATGAAGACGAATCAGCAGATTTTACACCAAAAGAAAAAAGAGAAAAAATATACGTAAAGCTTTGAGCAAGTAGAGAGGTAAAAGTCATAGATATAGAAACTCGCTATCTTGATCCTGTAACGGGAAAACATTTATCAAGTGAAGCATTCTTGGAAAGGATAGTGGGAGAGCTCCCAAAGATATACCAAGACGAGCATCAGCTCAGAGAGCTATGGTCGAACCCTGAAACAAGACAGAAACTCCTTTCTCAGCTTGCAAGTATGGGAATAGAAAAAGATCAACTTGATGATCTTCGTACCCTCTTTCACGCTGAGAAATCAGATATATTTGATATTCTCGCTCATATATCTTTTGACGCTGATATCAAGTATAGAAAAGAGCGTAGTGAATATGCAAAAGGTATACTTGAAAACTACGAGAGTCTCAAGGCTCAAGATTTTCTAGAGTTTCTTCTCGGGATATATGTACAAAACTGAATCCTAGAATTCCGTAAAGATGGGCTTTCAAGTAAAATACAGCTCTTTAATAAGTGACAAGCTCGTGAGATCGCAGAGGAGTTCTGAGGTATGGAAAAACTTGTAGAAGCGTATTATGAGATGCAGAGGAGTTTATATAGTAAGTAAGAGAAGATATGTATGTTTTTATAGATGAAAGTTGAGATAGTTGATTTAAATTTGATAAAAATTCTAGTAAATTTTTTACTATAGGACTTGTTATTTTTAATGAGGAAGAAGATTATCTTGCATGTGAAAATAGGATACAGCTTCTAAAGAAAGAATTAGGATACAAGGATGATTTTGAATTTCACTTTGCTCACAATTCTTTTAAAATTAGAGAATCTTTCTTTTCTGCAGTTGCTCCTTACAATTTCTTCTATTATAGTATTGTCTTAAATAAAGAAAAACTTTATTGAGAAGGATTTAAAAACAAACAAAGTTTTTATAAATACACGACTTCACTTGTATTTGAAAATGCAAAGGATAAACTAGAGAACGCGAGAATAATTATTGACGGGAGTGGGGATAAAGCTTTTCGTCAGTCACTTGCAAAGTACCTTCGTAACAAGATGAATACAGAATCTATCAAGAGAATTCATTCAGTAAAAATGATAGATTCTAAAAAGATTAATTGTATTCAACTTGCAGATTATGTTGCATCTGCTACAAATAGGAAATATACAAAAAAAGATGACAAAGATAGAAGTATCCAGATCATCTCTCACAGGAAGATATATGAGCAGTATTGGCCGAGTGATTAACACAATTGGAAAATCCCCTCCTATCCAAATATATGTGGAACGCACACATGCATAAAGCCGACAGTTCAGAGGGGATTTAATTCCACTAGTATTATATGAGAAAAGACCCAAAAAGTCAAAATTAACTGACTGGGTGGGGGAGTTTAGAAAGATAATTTATGATTAAAAAAGTATAGAAATGAAGATAGATATCTTGCATGAAAAAAGTGAGTCTATGAAACAACTCCAAATTGCTGATGTCTTTTGTTATTGATTTTTTGAGAAATACAACAAATCCTGTAGTTTATGGTGTTCTGTATTTCAAGAAAAAATCTCTTATGATGAGGTTTGGTTTGAAGATTCTAGGTAACAAAAAAAGGCCTACATTGTATACCTTTTGATGTCCTTGTTCAGGTCCGAGCGATGCAAGGAATTCCAAGAAATAGTATACTTTAGGTTTATGACCTTTCTTGTATAAGATTATATGAATTTCCAGAAATAGTCAAATAAAGTGACTTGACTCGAGCAGTTTAGAAAAATAGTTTATGATTAAAAAAGTATAGAAATGAAGATAGAAAAAATAAAAATAGAAAATTTTAAGTCTATTCAAGAACTTGAGCTAAATTTATATGATTTAACTGCAATTCTATGACCTAATAGCGTTTGAAAATCAAATATATTGAAGGCTATCGATTTAGTCCTGTGAGAATGATGGACTACAAAGTGAACTGTAAAAAAAGAGTTATTCTATGATTCTTCAAAAATACTAAAAATAGAAATTTATTTTGAAGAAAAAATTAAGTGATGGAACTATTACGGTAATGAAAAGCTAATAAAATGTGCTTCTCTAATTATGGAATGTAATTGAACATCTTTTAAATGTGAAAATAGACTTTGGGAGAATAGTTATAATGATTGAATCTCTGGTAATCAACATAAAAGAGAATGATATTATTTAGATGAAGACTTCAAAAGACTTTGTAGTTTTATTTATATCCCTTCTCAAAGAGATTTGAATTCTCAAATGAGAGTGTCTAGTTGGACTATGCTTTGAAAACTTATGCAAAGGATATTTGAAGATTATAGCGATAATTATTGAACAGACCCCGAAACATGAGAAGTAAATAGAAAAGAAGGTGAACAAAAATTAAAACAAGCATTTCAAGAGAAAATGGAACCAGCTAAAGATTTTTTAGAAGCTGATTTTTGTAGCAACTTAAATTTTAAGAAATTTAAAGATATTTTTACTAAGAACTGTTGTAATAATAGCTTAGGACTTGCTAATAAGTTTAGTCCTGAATTAGATATTTATGATGTGAATTGGTTTTATAAAACTTTGCAAATTAATATTTCTGAAGAATGGAATAAAGAGAAGAGCTTTAATGCAAATGATGTTTGATCAGGTATGCAGAATCTTTTGCTTTTATCGATATTTCAAACATATGCAGAGCTTATGTCATGAAAAGTTATTTTTTGAATTGAAGAACCAGAACTTTTTTTATATCCAAATGCTCAAAGAGCACTATATAATTCTTTTATTGAATTATCAAAAGAAACACAAATATTATATACAACCCATAATCCAGTTTTTTTAGACGCGTCAAAACCTGATAATATTATCATGTTACAAAAAGACAAGGATTGAACTAATGAAATATCGAAGCAAAATATTTCATTTACAATAGAGGATAAGATGAGAGTTTATACTCATTTTAACTTTGAAAGGAATGAAATATTTTTCTCTAAAAGAGTGGTATTAGTTGAATGACCATCTGAAAAGATGATATTACATGAATTGTGCAAGTCAGAGAATCTAGATGTTTATTCAAAATGAGTTTCTATAATTGAGTGTTGATGAAAAACATGAGTATTATATTTTATTTGAGTTTGTAGATTGTCATGAATAAATTTTACTGCAATTTGGGATAAAGATGAGAACAAAAAAAATGCTAAAGTAAATGATATTCACTGAAATTTTAAGTTCTGTATAGATTCATGAATATGATTTGAAATGGATGACGACTTAGAAGATGAAATGTTAAAACTATGATACTCAGACTATAATAATTCTGATGATAAGATTCTGAATGCTTATAACTGGACTCAATCTGAGAAAAAATATTGAATTCCTTCTCATTTTAAATCTATAATCTCATATATAAAGGATTGAAATATAGATAATAGTGGAAGAGAAAGTGAAGAGCAAAAAGAAGTCTCAGTTGAAAATCTACCATTTTAAAAACACAAAACCCCATGCCATACCCACTAAAAAGACTTTGAGAAATAATTGTATTAAATTACTGAAAGTGAGTTTTAAAAGAAGATAAAAATAAAAATTGATTATATCAAGTCTATTGAGCAAATGGAGTTATGTATAATTCAGATAAATTTTTGTTTGAGTGAGAAAGTATAATTATTTGAAGAAAATGAAGTGCATGAGCATTAACTCGAGTAAGCTGAAAATTTTGGGCATCAGATGTCACATATTTTGTTACTACTTCATGAAAAGCAGATTTAGATTATATTTTCAATGCTCTTGTATTTTTAAATTTACCAAGCCTAGCTCAATGAGTTAAACCATGAATAAATAGAAATCATGTTTATGACCAAAAAATCCCACTCCCACCTCTCCCAACCCAAAAAGCAATCGTACAAAAACTTGATAGTGCTTTTGAAAAGATTGATGCAAGTATAGATCTTGCTGAGAAGAGTTTGAAGGAGATTGAGGAGATGGAGAAGAGTGTGTTGGAGCAAGTGTTTTCTTCATTTCAATGAATATGAGTAAAGGAAAGGTTATCAGATTATGTAAAATTTATTTGATGATCACAACCACCTAAGAGTACATTTATTTATGAGAAAAAAGATGGTTATGTTCGATTAATTCAGATAAGAGATTACAAAACAGATAAATTTTTAGTTTATGTCGACGAAAAATCAACCAAGAAATTTTGTGGAAAATGCGATATTATGGTGTGAAGATATTGACCACCTATTTTTCAAATTTTAAGATGAATCGAATGAGCGTATAATGTTGCTTTAATGAAATCAGTATTTGATGATAATGAAATTTTTAGCGATTATTTATATTGGTTTTTACAAAACCCTATTATTCAAAACTACATTATCTCTAAATCACAAAGAGCAGCATGACAATCTTGAGTAAATAAAACTATTCTAGATGAATATCACACTTATTTCCCACCACTCGAAAAACAAAAAGAAATCGTGGAGTATTTGGATAGAGTCTTTGAGAAGAATAAAGAGTTGAGAGAGTTATATAAAGAGAAGATAGACGGACTGAAGGAGATGAAACAGAGTTTGCTAAAGGAGGCATTTGAGGGGAGATTGGTGAAGGATTAATATTTTGGAAATATAAAAAACTATGAAACAACAAATAAATAGAATCACAGATATACTCAGGAGAGACGATGGAATCTCTGGAGCTATGCACTATACAGAACAAATCAGCTGGATACTCTTTTTGAAGTTTTTAGATGACTTTGAACGTAGAGAAGCAGATAATGCTTTGCTGGATGGACGTGAGTATAACTATACGGTTGAAAAAAAGTATAGATGGAGTCATTGGGCTCATGGAGATAATAAAGATACATCAGGTGATGATCTGAAAGACTTTGTGAATCATGAATTGTTTCCGTATTTTAAATCACTCAGAGGAGTGAATGAGGACTATCATACCTTGAGATATAAGATTGGGGAGATATTTCATTTTATAGATAACAAAATCGATTCTGGGCATACACTTAGAGAGATACTTGATATTATCGATGATCTGAGTTTTCAAAAATCTGAGGATCTGTTTGAGCTTTCACAAGTATATGAAGATCTCTTGCGAGGTATGGGATCTGACTGAGGAAATAGTGGGGAGTTCTATACTCCAAGATCTATTATCAAAATGATGGTTGAGGCTATTGATCCGAAAGTAGGGCAAACCGTATATGATCCATCTGTTGGAAGTGGAGGTTTTTTGATACAAGCGTATGATTATATGATGAAACAAGATAAGACTGAAAAAGAGCTAGATTTCTTGGTAAATGATACATTTCACGGAAATGAAAAAACAGGTCTAGCCTATATTATGGGAGTTATGAATATGATCTTGCACGGTATTAGTAATCCAAATATTGTAAAAACCAATACCCTTACAACTGATATCAGACAAATACAGGAAAAAGATAGATTCGATGTCATACTTGCAAATCCTCCGTTTGGTGGAAAAGAAAAAGAAATAATTCAGCAAAATTTCCCAATCAAAACAAATGCTACGGAAATGCTATTTTTACAGCATATCTATAAACATCTCAAACTAGGATGAAAAACAGCGATTGTAGTGCCAGAAGGAGTGCTGTTTAATACTGGAAAAGCATTTCAGGAAGTAAAGAAAAATATACTCGAAGATTATAACTTGCATAGTATTGTGAGTCTTCCAGCTGGAGTATTTCTCCCGTATTCAGGAGTAAAAACAAATGTTATATTTTTTGATAGGACATGAAGTACAAAAGATATCTGGTATTATGAAATAAACTTAGAAAGAAAACTTACAAAAAATAAACCCCTGCTGTATTCAGAGATACAACAGATTCCTGAACTTCTAAAAAAGAGAGAGTTAGGAGATAATTCTTGGATAGTGAATGTAGAAGATATAAAAGACTATGACATATCGGCAAAAAATCCGTATAAGGGTGAAGAAGAAGTACTCAGAAGCCCTGACGAGATTATGAAGTCTTTACAAGAGAATGAGAAAATTATTACAGAAAATCTATTAGAATTAAATAAAATCTTACAAAAAAATTAAATATAGTTTTGTCTATTAAATAAAAAAATCCTTCTTTTCAGAAGGATTGTTCATATCAATGGTAATAAGCAGAGGAAAGGGTACATATACATTTCTATCCGAGGAGGGCTGTGTAAGTACCGTGGTTGAAGGAGATGGATATCAGAATTTAAATTATTAGAGACTCCAAATTTTTACTTTAGGCAACAAAAGGAAGACTTGATGAAGTATTAGAGACTTACAGACGTTATATATGTATGACTTACATATAAAAAAACTCAAATTATTGACATATTTATTTAAATATATATAAATAATCCACCAATTTCGGTAAAATAAAAATAGAAGAGGATAAACTCATGACTTCCAGAGTCTTTGCCATTGGCCTTGGCATTAAAGAAGGTCCAACTGTCTGGTATGTGAAAGCATTCGCGCACACCGACAGTAACGACGGTCCTGTGCAAGACTTTCTTCGTATCCTACGGGAACGTTTCGAATACGACGATGGGAATACCGTCATCGACATGAAGGGTGTTGACCTTGATGAACTTCATCAGGTTTTCATCGAAACGAAACATTCAGGCGCTGCTGCCTTCTGCGAAGAAGGCATGAAGCTCAAAAAGAAGAAGCGTAAAAACGCTGTTATCTGCGTCATGGAAACCAACGAACCACCGACTTGCCTTGAAGAGTCCTATCTCATCATGGAACTCTTCTCGGCTGGTGTATTCAATGCTCTCAATCCGGAGCATCGGAATCCTCTGACGAAAGTCTTCGCCGGTCTACCGACCGTTTGGATGTCAATCGGAGGAATTCCAGAGGATTATCGTGAGGCTCATGACAAGTTCCCGTCGTGGCTCATGTTCAATGATCCTGGTACCAATCGTTTCGCTCCAACATCGTTCGCACGATACGGTGCATGCTTCGGTTCAGGCAATACCCTCATGATGGGAGCAGCTGTGAACTTCGGTGTTTCTATCGGCGATGACAACCTCCTCGATGGTCACTGCTCCATAGCGAGCTGTGTTCAGATGGGAGACCGAAACAAGATTGGATCCTTTGTTTCGATGGAAGGGGTTCTTTCCCCAGTCAATGCTCGTCCAGTTGTTATCGGCGATGATAACTTCTTTGGGACTCGTGCACGCGTTGGCACTGGTCTCGTCATCGGCGATCGGAACTTCTGGGGTTCAGGAGTTGATATCTCTTTAGGGACCCCCTTGAAAGATCTCAGGAAGGGATCACCGACGTATGGGAAGTATGTCAAAGCCGGATATGATGGAGGAATCCAAGGAGAGAATGAAACGATGGTCACCGTGAATCGGTCGAAACGTCGTATCGGCAATATTCATGTCTATCCTGGTGAATATCTCCTCAATTTCAATTCTGAGGAGAATCAAGCTCGTTTCGAACGAAACGATGACTTGAATGTAAATAACTGACAAACTCTCCGACCTCTCACTAAAAGGGAGGATGACAGAGATAGTCAATAAAAAGAAAGCCTCCGAGGAAACTCGGGGGCTTTTGAAGCCCTCTTTACATGTATTAATTTTTTATTAATAAATTACTTTATTTGTTTAAAGTGGGCAAATGGATAGAATAAAATAAATTACAAATAAAAAAATATAAGTGGATAAAACAATTAACTGTGATGATTTTCTCTCGATCTTTTCTGAAATTGACTCATTTTCTTTAGATAAATATTGAGAAAAACAATTGAAACTTTTTATGTTGCAAATAGATTCAAAAGATTTTGATTACCTTAGCCTAAAGGAAGCTTTATTAGAACCTGTTTTATCATTTGCTATTTCAAGGCAAAAAATTAAAGAAAATTGAGGAAAGACTATGAAAATATCTAAGGAAGCACGAAATAGCTTTAGAGACTATTTATCAAATACTGGAGAGTTGTGAGAAATTCTTTTATATTGCCTACTTGAGAGTGATCTGGATGCTCCTAAAATTATCAGTAAACTGGAATTAAAAACTTCGGCAAATGATTATGTTAAGTGAGCTGATGGTGTTCACTTTAAGAAAATATGAGATGATTACTTAATCATATTTTGAGAATCAAAGACTGTTAAATCCATCAAGACATGAATAGCTAAGGCTCTTCAATCTATTCATGATTTTAAAAATGGTATTCAAAGAGATAAAGACTGAAATGATAGCAAAAGATTTAGATATCTAGACTTTATCACTTGAAATGTATGAGAAGAGATCGAAAAATTGAAATCAACTATGAAGTACTCATATCGAAATGGTATACCTAACTAAAAAAATGCAAAGAATTATAAACCTATCAAAAAAGCTCCCATCAGAAACAGATATCCAAAATATTAACTATAAACTTGAAAACAAGGATTTTAGTATCGCGTAACCTATTCAAAGCGAATATATAAAAAATAATATAGAAATCAACCTGCTATAAGCTAATTATTTCGGTTATTCTAATGTGAAAAATATTTTAAATTACCTTTCTAATTTTCGAAATAAGATATTTAATATAGTAAGGTGAATTCCCATATTTTACATGAAGATAAGTTTCATCAAAATAGTACGTATTAAAGGTGCTAAGTTCTTGATTATTTTTGTAGTATATACCCACATCTTGCCTCGAATCTTTTCTCTTTTTTAGATACTGTAGTATCTCATCTATAGTATTTTCTCGCTGAAAATTATCTTCGACCTTTTTTTCTTGAATTGATAAAGGACTAGAAGTAGTTGTTTTATTCTCATCATATTCTACAAATTCCAAAGAATTTATTCCTAGTTGCTTGAGCATATTTTGAATCTTATCTTCATTAATGCATAATTTATTATATTTTTTGTTTTCACTAATTAGTATTTTCATACTATCTCAATAAACTCTAAATTTCGAGTACTTGAGAGTATATTCCAAAAATCTATCTTGTTCACAATCCTCTAAAAGATCTATAAGTCATTGCATATCAAAATAATCTCCAGGTTCCCCTAACTGTAAATCTTCATTTTTATCTCTCTCAAATCTTTTAATATCATCACGTTTAGACCAGAGAGTCTTTCAACTAGCTTTTTCATAACACGTAAGGCACTCAAATTTAGTTTTGTACGGAAAATATACACTATCTAATATTTTACCACAACTCTGACAGGCTCTTTGATCTCAGTCTTGAAGTCTATCTATTTGATCATGTAGTGAGTCTAGTGAACTACTTTCTACTCTTTTTTTTTTGAAAACATTCTCAAGTCTATCACTAAGGGTTTGTACTGGGTCTTCTCAAATATTAAATTTATTTATTCTTAGAAATTGATATCCATATCCTTCTAAGACTTTTTGCCTATATATATCATCAGCTTTCATATATCTCTCATGATTCTCTGCTGTAACATTACTCAGGTCTCCAAAGTGTTCTTTAAAACCATCATATTCAATCACTAATTTATCCTCGTTGAATATTACAAGAAAATCAACTTTGTAAGCAGGGTGATTATAAGTTCTATCAAGCTGTTTTAAATATGCTCATAAGTTGAATTGAGGAATAAGTTCAAGATCTCAGTGATTATCTTTATAAAACTGAGTATCAAAGAAATACTCCTGAATTTTCTTTTCCATAGGAGAATTTATATCAGTTCCTTCAAGTACAACTTTTCTTCATACTTCAATCTCATTTTGGTAATGTAGAAGAGCGTTTTTAATCTCTCATGAGAATTCACTTATAGGTTTTGATAGAACGAAATGCATGGTTTCTTTTGCTCTGGAGAATCATACATTAAGTCTTTGTGCCTTTACACCTCCATCTTCTTCTATATCCTGGCTCGCTAAATCTTTAATAAATATGTATTTCAGCCTATCCTTTTGATCTGAAGCAACCATAGAATAGAAAATATAATCACGTTCTTCTCATTGACATGAATCAAATGTCATAATTTTTAGCTTACAATCTTCAAAGAGGTAGTCTTTAAATGGTAGTTCTCATATCTTATCTTGGAGTAATGCTACTTGATCATTATGTGGCGAAATGATACCAAGTGATTGTTTTATTCATGCATCGTAAAAAGAACGTAATCTCTCTATAATAAAATCTATCTCAAGCATGTTTGTATTACGACTTACATCTATAAGTCCATCATGTGGGATAACATCAATTTTTAAAATATCATCAATAGCTTTCCCCCTAATTTTCATACATTGAAGAGTCCCACCATAAAAATACTTATTTGAATATGAAATATGTTCAGGGTATCATCTGAAATGTTTTCTTAGCTGACACTTATAATTTTGAATAGATTTTGAGAATTTTAGAATAGAGTATTTGATATCAAAATTTCAGACGTTCTCAAGCCATCCAAAATCATCATTCTTTCCTTCTAGGTTTTCCTCTATAAATGTTTTTCGTACTTTTGACTTGTATTCTTGGTTTACTATTTTACTCGCGTTATCTGATTTTACATTCGAGAATTGTTTATCATCTCAAAGAATAATAATTTTCTTTCCTCTGATAAGAGCTGGAAGTGATTGCGCAATAGATACCTGAGAAGCTTCATCGATAATAATAAGATCAAAGAGATCTTTTTCAAGAGGTATATATTCAGAATAATCACGAATTCATGCAAGTATACAAGGGAAAGCGTTTTTAAGATTTTCAAAGAGCCCCTTTGGGAATTTCTTTTTCTTTGATATTATTCACTTAAGTGTACTTACTTCCTTTGCGTGATTTCGAGTATACTCTACAATTCTTTTATCTAAAAAATAAGCCATCTCAGCTGTTGTTTGTGACTGAACTTGAGAAATACCATCCAAAAATATATCTTCAGGAAGAGTCATAAATTGAGAACGTATCTTCATAGCTAGATTTGAAAATGTGTGATATTCTTCGAGAAAGCGATTCTCATAACTACTAAGATTAGAATCAACATCGAGTATGTTGCTTTGATCAAACTGTAGTCAGATTCTTTCACATAGTTCGGGAAAATCTTGAGATATTGATTCAATTTTCTTTATATCTTCATATCTTTCAAAAAGAATACTGGCTGTATGAAATTCTCATTCAAGAGCTTCATCTCAAGTATAACAAACAAGATCATAATCTTTGTAGTCATATCTATCTCCAAGAACCTTCATCGTGTCACGAATATCATCAAATTCTAAGATATGAGGTGTAATATCAATAAACCAATGACATTTTACAATTTCACTTTCAGGTTCAAATCATTGTTCTATAAAATTATATTGTTCATAGAGTTCTAAAATCTTCGTTGTGTGAGATGCTATATCCTCAAGAGTTGAACCCTCTTCTATGAAAGAAACAAGCGTGTTCCATGTAGTTAAAAAGTCTTCTGCTGACCCTTTGTAGAGAAAGCCTATAAGATCAGTAATCTTCTGTATATCAATTGTTGCTGAAGGTAATTTTTCTGCATTAAAGTACGGAAATATATCTTTTACTTGCCTGAATAAAGATTCGAGTTTCTTTTTGCTTAGTAAATAGCCAATAAGTGGTTTTTTGAGTCATAATATATCTAAACTCAATTGGTTAAGAGAGTCTAATGTTTTTTCTGAAAATGAATCTAATTCAAAATGGGAATATGTTCATGATTTTTGTAGCGAATTTCAATTATATTTTTGAGCTTTCTCTATAAGCTCTAATAGTTCTCGTACACGACTATTTAGTAAATCAAAAGCTGATTTATCTCTAAATGAGGTTAATCCAAAATAATCTGATATATGGCTAGCATCTAACGAATCACTAATAATACCAACACTTTTTTGAAATTGTTCAATAGCAGTAATTTTTTTGTTATTTAGTTTCACATCTCTCTCGTAATCTCATATACCCAAACCAGAGAATGATGCCTGAAAGTGAGTGTTCTTCTCTTTCAAATCTCTTAATATACTTTGAAATTTAACATAGCTACTCCAATGAGGTTCTGCAAAAGTTTTAGACGAAATAACAGAGTTTTCTTCTCACAATCCTATATTTTCAATAGATTCTTTTAATCAGACAAGATCAACACTTAATTCTTCAGGAGAAGAAATAAAATCAATACCTTCAAAATTTGGAAGTAATGAAAAATATAGCTTTATATCTCAAAGAGAAATATTTTCATAATGGGATACATTTGTATCTATATTAGAGTGAATACTTTCCAAAAGAGTGGCCTTATCTTCATCTAGTTCCTTCTTTTTATATTTATATGCTGAGTAATGTTCTGCTATTTTATTTATTGTTTGTCCCTGGACTATTTTTCCGAATTTATTTCACGATTTTCCAAGCCTCAAGATAGGATTTAAAAAATCATCATCCTTTCTAATAGTGTCTAAAGTTTGAGTAATTTTATCTTCTACTACATCAAGCGCTTCTTTTTTATCAGATAACACAAGTACAGATTGAGCATTTAATAAAGCCCTACATATTATTGCCGTAATGGTATGTGACTTTCATGTCCCAGGAGGCCCTTCAATTGTGACAACCTTACAATCTTTTTTTCAAAGTGCACTTACAACTTGTTTCTGCTCATCATTTAGTGGAATCGGACTTTCAAATACGAGTTTATCTCATATGTCTTTTTCATGCCAAGCATCACTTATTTCTTCCTCGAAGTTCACAGGGTTAGACTGTATAAAGTCATTAAGAAGTTTTGTAAATTCTGGAAGAATTCACTCATTATCTTGTAATATTTCCTCATAATCATTTATAACTGACTCATCAGATTTATCAAAAAGATAGATATAACTTTTATTTGAAAATCATGAAATCATATGCTCTACTTTTTCAGGGATATGAGTAGAGATGTCTATTCCTCTAGAAAATTTAAAGAAATTTTGCAATGAATCAACTATCCATGAAACCTTCTGGATAAAATTTTCATCATCATTTATATATATTATTCTTTCAAAGTTTCCTGCTAATGTTCCATTACTTCATAATTTTCTATTATGTTCCTGTACAACATAATCTATGGCTTTTGTATTAACAAAGAGTTTAGTATCAAAAATGAGATCAAAACTACTCTTTTTTTCCTCGAGTTTGATAGGTATATACAGAAGAGGAAACGACTGACTTCATGAAGATATTTCATACATATATAAATACAACTCTGTTTTATCAAGCGTTTTATTATTCTTAAAAAGAATATATATATCATCAAAAGCATCACTCACAGAAATATTTTTGAAAAATTCCTCAAGATCACTCTGAAGCTCGTCTAAAGAGATATTCTTTATTAATACTTTTTTTATATTATATATCTGTTTCTTGTTCTCATCTTTTGATACTTTTTCTAATTGTTCATACTCATAGCTCTCAAAGTATTGTTGGAGCATTGTCGCGAGCATACTCTCAAAGAGTGAAAAAAGAGATGTAGAAAGTTCTCATTCTATTTGGTAGAGTCAATTATCATCAACTAAATCAAGCGTCTCAAGAGGTCCCTGTATAGTGTCAAGAAAAGGAACAATAAAGCTTTTTGTAAAGATAGCTTGGATAGTATTGAGAGATTCTTCAAGATAAAGTTGGTAATTTTTCAAATGAGTTTTTCTAATCACCTTAAGATTCATTACTACTTCATCAAACGCATTTTCAAGCCGTTGTTCATCAATTTTTTTAATATTTGAGTTTATAAGTCTGAAAGTTGAATCAGGTATTGGACTTGTATATGTTCCTTTTTTTATTGAAAGAGTATTTTTCTCAAATCCCTTATGAAATATTGAATAAAAATCTCTCTTTAATCATATATATTTATCGAGATCTATTCAGACCTTGAATCATTTTGAGATTTTACTCATTGAATTTCTCTTTGGAAGACGAGTTTTATGAAAATCTGTCTCTAAGAAATTCATAAAATATTTTCAAACTTCACGTACAAATCAATTATTATCCGGCATGTTACTAGGTTACTAAAAAAGTAAAAAATAATCTTTCTCAGTATATGAATATTCGGCTTCCATGCAATATCTCTTGAGATAGATAAATGCAATCTTACTTCAAGTTTCCAGAGTAAATAACGTTGTAAGGGAATCTCAAGTCAATAACCTGAAGGATAATAAATATTATCCTTTTTTTATGCATCCAGATATTTCTCAAAAAAATGAATTAGATGAAACTATATCTCAGTTGTTATGATCATATAATACCTTCCCTTAAGATAGCTTTCATGCCTGAATTGAATATGATGTAGATATATTATTTAGGTTCGACCCTAATAAGAGTGATAGCGATAATGATGGGGGCGAACTCAAAGATAGCACAACAATCAAAAAAAGCACCGATAAAAGTGCTTTGTTCTTTGGATATGGTACACCCGGCAGGATTCGAACCCACGCAAACCTAGGTCCGCGGCCTAGTGCTCTTCCACTGAGCTACGGGTGCATATATTATGTACGCTATTGAGCTTGAGTAGTATATACAAAAACTAGAAATGTAAAGTATATTTTGTTTCAGGAGAAAGTACAAAATAACATTGCCTAGAGCAAGTATTTACCCATAATACCTATAAGTAATTTCTTTGTATTTTTATGCCCCAACTGCAGAGTCTCTTGTGAAATACTATTATCTATGATTCTGAGACATCTTCTCAGAATATAGATACTATTTTGAGATCTCGTTTTTCTGAGGAAGACTTGCGTGAAAAGACACTGGATGATCTTCATGATCCTTATCTCCTAGCAGGGATGAGAGAGTCTGTTGCCAGGATCAAAAAAGCCAGAGATGAGAATGAACGTGTTATTGTATTTTGAGACTATGATGTAGATGGAGCTACAAGTACAGCGATACTGATACACCTCCTCAAAAAACTTGAGTTTGACGTGAGTTATAGATTGCCTCATAGGGTACACGATGGCTATGGTATGAAAAACAAGTTTATAGATGAGTTGGCTCCACTGGGAGTTTCCCTGATTATCACTGTGGACTGTGGGACAAAGGATATAGAGGTTATAGACTATGCCAAGCAGCACGGTATAGACGTGATCGTCACAGATCATCATGCTGTTCCAGATATTGTTCCCGAGTCAGCAATAGCCCTCATAAATCCCAAAAGACCAGATTGTGACTATCCTTTTTCTGGCCTTTCTTGAGCTGGAGTGGCCTACAAACTGATGATGGCTCTGGCAAGAGAGTATATGGATGATACTGAGTACAAGAGATATCTCCAAGAAAGTATAGATATCGCAGCAATAGGGACTGTTGCTGATTGCATGGTCCTGACCTGAGAAAACAGGCTCATCGTGACAGAGTGACTCAAACAACTCAAGAGGTCACGTAGCAAATGAATACGTCGTCTCATCGAAGACAAAATGCACGAAGATCTGGACGCAGATGTATTTGGGTTTTTGATCGGACCGAGGCTCAATGCTGCAGGACGTATGGATACTCCCTACAAAGCTGTAAATCTCCTCCTCAATAACGGAGATACTCTCGATCAAACTCTGATAGATATAGAGATGCTCAACGAAAAACGCAAACTTCTAACCGGAGAATTTGTAGATAGGGCTCTCGAGTCTATAGATTCATCGGACAATATCCTGATATATGATTGTCCAGATATCGAGCATGGGATTATCGGTATTGTGGCTGGGAGGATAACGGAAAAATACTATAAACCGAGTATTGTTCTGATAGATGAGTGAGACAAGCTCGTTGCGAGCTGTAGGAGTCCTGATTACTTTTCTATTGTAGATACTTTAGAAAAATACAAAGATCTCTTTCTGAGTTTTGGTGGACATAAACAAGCTGCTGGTTTCTCTATTAGTAAGGAAAAATTTCCAGAGTTTCGTAAACAGATTCTCTCAGATATAAATACGCAAGATTTTTCGGTATATAAAAAACAGATACAAGTAGATAGTTGTGTCAAACTCGATCAGATCGGATTTCGCCTTATAGAGTCTATGCAGAGATACAAACCCTATGGTCTAGGAAATCCAAAACCTCTGTTTATTATCGAGGATTTCACTCCTGATTCTATAAGTTTCTTATGAAAGGGAAGAGATCATCTCAAATTTGAAAATAGATATGGTTTCAAGATATTTTGATTTTGGATGGGGGAGTATTTTGACGTACTTAAAAAGACAAAATCATTTCATCTTGTATTTGATATCTCAGAAGACCACCGGAATGGGAATAGAGGAATTATGATGAAGGTAGTTGATATAGTCTTGTAAAAATCTTTTCTTTTTTAGAAAAATAGGAGATAATAGAAGTATTATTCACTAAGTAATGATCTATGGCAAAAAGTAGTTGTAATCATAGGAGTTTTGTAAAACTCTATAAAGTACTTCATAAAAATAGATTTTCTGGAGGGAAGAGTTTTGTGTGCTCGTGTGGAAAAGAAATCGAGTACGAGTTTTTTGGGAGGGAAGAGATACAAGGAAATCTGTTTTTGAGATCGTTCTCATGATTTCTGTGGATGGCCCCAGCTCTTGGAGCGATCATCATCTCTGGAATTTTGGGGCCTTCGTGTCCTATAGTTTTTCTCTACGCTATTATATTTGTTATAGTGTACCATGTTCTGGGGATGTATTATGTCACACAATCCCCGACTCTGGTTCTCAAAGAAAAGAAAAAATGATTTTTCTCTAGGAAATAATTCTATTTTTTCAAGAAATATTTATACTAGAGTTCAATACCTATTGAACTCTTTTTTGTATGAAAAAAATAAAAGTATCTATCAAGGACGAAAATACACTCGTATTACTAGAAAACGCAAACCAATGAGATATAGTTGATCTTACGTCTCTTCATGAGATGGATATAGACAAAACTACTATCACAAACGTGGTGAATTCTATCAAACGAGATAAGTTTCATCAAGAGGTACAAAAAGAAGCTGAAAAACTCGAAAGGGAAAATGAGCTGAAACTCAAAATCAAAGAACAAGAATATGCCGATAGGGCAAAACAAGAACTCGAAAAAAAAGAAAAAGAAGTCATTGAACTGCAATCAGAGCTCAAGAATGCTGAAGCAAAATATCGATCTCAAACAGAGATAGAATCACTCAAAGAAAAACAAAAAATCGCAGATGATTTTAGAGAAGAGATAAAACAAAAAGAGGCAGAGATAAAAGACCTCAAACATGAAAAAGAGTTTAACGAAGAAAAACTCAGAAGCGAACTAAAAGCGAGCCAAAATGAACTCGTTCTTCATAAAGAAATGCGTACAAAAATGAGTACAAAGATGATTGGTGAATCTCTTGAGATACACTGTGAAAACGAATTCAATAGGATACGATCAATGGCTTTTCCCAGTGCACAATTCTCCAAAGATAATGACATCTCATGAGGAAGTAAAGGGGATTATATTTATAGAGAGCATGACTCAAATGGGGATGAAGTTCTCTCTATTATGTTTGAGATGAAAAATGAAATCGATACAACAGCCACAAAGAAAAAAAATAGTGATTTTTTTAAAAAACTCGACAAGGATAGAAATGAAAAAAAATGCGAATACGCAGTGTTAGTAAGTCTCCTAGAAAAGGATAACGAGTACTATGATGATATAGTTCCAGTACATGAATACAAAAAGATGTACGCGATAAGACCACAGCATTTTATTACTATTATTGGTTTTTTGAGAGAGGCTTGTATCAAATCACAACACTTGCAACAAGAGATATATAGACTCAATAATCAAAATATCGATGTTGCAAATTTTGAATCGAGTATGAATGATTTTAAGCAAGCATTTTCAAGGAATTATGATCTAGCATCAAAACAATTCTTGGTAGCAATAGATGGAATAGATAAAACTATTGATCATCTCAATAAAGTAAAAGACAACCTCTTGAAATCTGATAATAATCTGAGACTTGCAAACAATAAAGCGAGCGATCTCTCTATCAAAAAGCTTACAAAATCGAGTCCTAGTGTCGCTCAAGCATTTGAAAAACAAGATATAAAATTATAGAATACAATATGAAAAACACAAAAATAATCGCAACTCACGGACCTGCAATACAGTGAGAATCTGATATACTTGCACTCTATGACGCTGGAGTCAATGTACTTCGCTTCAACTTTTCTCACGCTCAGTACGAGGGAGTACGCGAAGTCCTAGAAATAATGAGAAAAAATAACCGTAGTGGGAGAACAGCTATTTCTATGCTCCTAGATACCAAATGACCCGAAATACGTACCGGAGATCTGAGTGAAAAACAACTTTATAAAAAAGGAGATGTATTTAAATTTTATATTTCAAAAAATGATTTTATAGAGGATGGGAGTTCTTTGTTTTGTGATTATGCTTTTTTGGGAGAGGATGCATTTGAGTGACAAATCATAGACGTAGATAGCTGATTGTTTCAGGTGCAAGTTCTCAAGATAGAAGACACATACTTAGAAGTACAGGCTCAAAACGATGCGACTATCTGATCTCGTAGACATGTGAACTTGCCGTGAGTGAGACTCCAGATGCCAGGAATTACCGATAAAGATAAGGAGGATATTAAGTTTGCAGCTTTAGAGTCTATGGATTTTATTGCGATGAGCTTCGTTAGAACTGCTGAAAATGTCCAGGAACTTAGAGCATATCTGAGAGAACTCTGAGCAGAACATATAAAAATTATTTCAAAAATAGAAAACCAAGAATGAATCGATAACCTCACAGGGATAATCCAAGCTAGTGATGGGATTATGGTAGCCAGAGGAGATCTGGGGATAGAAGTCCCGATAGAAAAACTCCCAACTTATCAGTCAAACATGGTTGCTGAGACTCTCTCTGCTGGAAAGTTTACGATTATAGCGACACACTTGCTCGAGTCGATGATAGACAACCCTTTTCCAACACGTGCTGAGGTAAATGATATATATAATTCTGTGATGCAGAGGAGTGATGCAGTTATGCTCTCAGGAGAGACAGCTGCTGGAAAATACCCAATTAAGTCGGTTACAGTCATGGCAAATACCGTGAGAGAGGCAGAACAAAATATAGCTTTGCAACAAAGAGATTTTTCAAATACATGACTCACCAGTCGTGATCTCGAAAAAAAATCACTTATAAAATCAGCCATTCATGCAGGAGAAGAACTCTGAGTCCAAGCTCTGTTTATATTTACAAAAACCTGAAAACTTGCTCGTTTGGCTTCGAGTTTTCGCCCGAATTTTCCTATATATGCTTTTACGATGAACTTAGAGTCAGTAGCGTATATGAATATACTCTATGGAGTACATCCCTACCTCATAGCAAACTGGGACAACAAGTTTGTAGAAAATATCTATACAGCCATAGATATCTGCAAGTGCGAATGATCACTTGTACCTGGTAATAAAATCATGGTAGTAAATGATATCCAAAAATGAGATAGAGAGATTCCCGTTGTAGAGTTGATGGAGATTACTCAGTAATAAACTTTTTGTTTGAGAGTATATCTCAGTTCGTGAGGCTTTGGGATTCTTGGTCTACTGCTAGGTTTATATCTATGAGTCTGGTTTCTATAGTGGTTCCACTATTTATATCTATAGCTCCAACCATAAAACGTATCATCCCTGCAGGGAGATTTATATCCTGAAATTTTATAATATAGAGATTTCCTCACACTTTTGTATGATCACTACTCTGGGCTATAACGTCTCCGAGACTATCTACTATAAATAGTGTGCGTCACTCAAAATCAAAATCTTGATCTGAAATCATCTGTATATCTACACTTTTTATACTGAGGGCATTATTGAGTTGGAAACGAGCGATCTCTAGTGAATTTGTAGAAGGATCTACTTTTTGTATTATAGGGAGTATATTCTCTTGTTCGGGTTCTTCTATAACTGTATCTTCTTCTGAGGATTCTGTTTGTGTTACTTCTTCTTCTGGGGGTGCATCTATACTATTATCTTGATCAGTTATCTGTTCTTCAGGAAATTCTGTTTCTAGATCTCCTTCTGATTCTGCTTCTTCTTGTGGTTCTGTTTCGGGTTCTACCAGAGCTTTATTAGGCTCTTCTATAGCTTCAAACCTATCTTCTATAGGGATGATTTCTTCTTCTACTTCTTCTTCTTCTTCTTCTAGTTCTACCTCTTCTACTGAATTGTTATTTGGTGTTTGAGGTGGAGATGGTGGATTGGGAGTCTTGTTTTTGAGTATTTTTTCTTTTGCTGAGCTTGGTTTTGGACTTGGTTTTGAGGATGATTTTGGCTCAGGTCTTTTTTGAGGTTCTGTTATTTTTTGGGTTGGTGGTGTAACTATCGTAGCTACTACCTCATCATCTACAGTAGTCACGAGTTCTGCATCTTTTGGAGCAGATATGAGTTCTACCTCTTGGTCTGAGGGCTCATCTATTGTGTCTTGTTCTTCTGGAGTGAGTGGAATCTCTGGTTGTTCTGATTGCTGCTCTGATTCAGGAGTATCTTGTTTGTCAGATACTTGTATCTCTACTCCTCAGGTTTTACTCTGATTTTCCTGCTGCGATGGGGTGTTTGGTTGTGTAGGGGTTTGATTTGTCTGCTTGATAGGAGGTGGGAGTGTTTCTATGGTGTTTTGTTGCGCTTTTGGAGAGCTTTGTTGCTTTGTAGGAGGAAGTTTTTCTTCTTGGATTGTGTTTCACTCTTGAGCCAGTTTCTTCTCGAGTATCAGTTGTTTTATTGATTTTTTTTGTTGTGTTTCTGAACTTACTTCTGTTTCTTTTTCTTCCTCTTGATTTGTTACTTCGGTCTCTACTACTATTTCTTCTTCTTCTTCTTCTTCTTCTTCTTCTTCTTGGGGAGACTCAGGAGCTTGGCTTGTACTAGTAGGAGTCTCTGTAGGAGCTGTCGTTTCTGTTTGATTTTCTGTGGGAGTTGGTATTGTTTCTGGCTTGTCTCCCGTACATGCAGAGAGAGTTACTATTAGTATGATGATCAGAGAGATGGGTTTCATTGCGATCATAGCTAGGAATTAGGATGTAGCTCTATACTAGAGAATTCTACAAGTCAGTCAATATCTTTTGACCAATTCTGACGATGTCTACTCACTCTTCTAGTGCTAAGATATAATCCCTACTTGTCCCAGCAGATATGAGTCAGTTTGGGATATAGTCATTACGGAGCTTTATGAGTTTTTGGAATTCTTTTCTCTTTATGCTTTCAGAGAATTCTAGACTTCCCATACCTGATATTCAGATGATATCTAGGTATTTGTAGCTCGCACATACACTGAGAAAATTTTGTAATTCACTGTGGGGAATTCCTATCTGTTTTTTGGGATCGAGTTGTATCTGTATAAACGCTTTGGTAGGTGTTTGTTGGTATTCTATTTTTTGAGCATGTTTGAGTGAGGCGAGAGAATGTATCACACTACAGTGTTTTACTATTTCTGAGATTTTTCTTGATTGGATATTTCCGATAAAATGGACATGTTCTCTGGGGATTTGTTTTTCTTCTAGTGACTGGATTCTATTTTCTCATATACCAAAAAATACTTGAGGATATTTTGTTTGTACTTCTCAGAGGATTTGCAAGGTTGTACTCTTATCCCAGTATTTTGTGACAGTGAGAATCTGTTTTTTGGATTTTTGTATGTTTTGAAACAAGTCGTGATTGAGCATATTTTGCTTTTTATATATGTATTTAGAATATTACGAATATATGCGTATAGTCCAAGTTTTACTTATATGTTTGCTTTTCTTAGATATTTTAGTATATATCATAAGACACATTTATTTATAATAATTCAGCTATTTAATTATGTGATTTTCTAAAAACTGACTTACCTCACAACAAAAAACTATCATGAAACTTAATCCAGATAAGCATTTTTTGGATAAGAAAACTCTGAATACTCTTGTATGGTCAATGAGTGCCGTGGAATATGCAATTAATGAAATAGACCATGATATTATTGAGGATGATGATATTACTGAGAATCATTAGTTATTATTAAATTATTATAGATATAAAACAAGACATACTTGAATACCTGATCGGGATACCCAGAGGCAAGGTGATGACTTATAAGACTCTTGCTGATGTTTTTTGAGTGCATCCACGCAAGGTTGCAATGACCATGAAGTACAATGACTCTCCATGAGTGTATCCATGCTACAAAGTCATAGCTCACTCAGGAAAAGTCTCTGGCTACAATGCTGAAGAAGGACAAAAGACGAAAATAGAGAAACTAGAAGCTGATGGGATAGAAGTAGTGGATGGAAAAGTTCCTAAAGAATATATTATATAATTACTCGTTATGAAGACACTTATTATCATTGCCAATCCTTGTAAAAATAGTTTTTCTCATGCTATGGCTCAAGCGTATCAACAATGAGCTGAAAAAAGAGGTGAAGAGATACAAGTACTCGACTTGTACGATGTAGGTCAGGATATAATGTACTTCAAAGACATGGATCACTTAAAGAAAAATGACTTTAACGGAGGAGAAGTAAAGATGAAACAGGTGCAAGAAAAGATTACTTGGTCTGATGAGATGGTATTTTTCTTTCCTATATGGTGGGGAAATATGCCAGCAATTTTAAAAAACTTCTTTGATCTCAATTTTTCTGCGTGATATGCGTTTAAATTTGTAAAATGAAAACTTCAACCAGAAGGTCTTCTCGCTCCGAGAACTGCAAGAGTTTTTTGTCATGGTGATGCTCCTGCTATCGTATATAAAATCCCAGTACTCGGGATTCATATAAAAAGATATATCAGTGCTGCTATACTCTGAGCATGTGGAGTAAAAGTGAAACAGTATATGGCCATCGGAGGGCTGAGAAAAAAAACAGATAAGCAGAGAAAAGATATACTCGCTCAACTTTCTAAATAGGATATTATTTACTTGATAAAAGGATACCTATGCTCTGACTTCGTAGTCATATAGTTCGCGCTCATGATATAAAAAAAGTAGCAGATTGGTACGCTCAGGTTTTTGGGAAAGAATCGTACTTTGAGAGTGAGAATTATATCTGATTTGAAGTAGCAGGTTTTGAGTTTGGAGTGTTTGGGATATTTTCAGGGGAAGATGTTCCTACTTGAAAAAATATTACCGTGTATTGGTGAGTAGAAGATATAGAATCAGAGTATGATAGAATCAAAGGACTCTGAGCAAAACCACTTTCAGATATAATTGATGTATGAGGAGAAGTCCTTATGGGAGATTTTGAAGATCCATTTTGAAACTTTTTTGGGATTATTTATAATCCAAAATTCAGGTAATAATGCCAGAAATCGTTATAAAAAAATCATTCCGTAAATCCCTCTCTATGAGATTTGATAGAAAAGGAATCCTCCAAGTAAAAGCTCCTGTGTTTGCTACGAAGTGACAGATACAGAGTTTTATCGATAAAAATAGGGGCTGGATAGAAAAACAACAAGCAAAAAAACAAAACTCAATTCTCGATCCATCTAAAGTGGTAGAGTACAAAAAACTCGCAAAACAAGTTATCCCCTCAAGAGTTTCTCAGTTTGCTCAAAAGTATGGTTTTTCTTACAATACGGTGAAGATAACCAGTGCTACTACCAGATGGGGGAGTTGCACGAGTCAGAAAAATCTAAATTTTACCTATAGATTGGCTCTTGCACCACAAGAAGTTATAGACTACGTCATCGTTCATGAACTCTGTCATCTCAGGCAGATGAATCATAGTAGTAAGTTCTGGGATGAAGTGAGGGCTATTATGCCAGAGTATAAAAAACAAGAGAAGTGGTTGAAAGAGAATGGGGCAAGTATTTCTTAAATTGGAACTATAAATGGAACTTTGGATAGTATATGCGATACTCTCAGCAATAGCAGCCGGACTGTATAACTTTACATATAAAGTTATAACACAAAGAAATTATGATACGCATGTAGTAAATATATACACGTATGCATTTTCAACGATAGTCTTTTGATTATATTGTATATATACATGAGCTTTCAATACTTGATTTGATGCATTCCTGTACATTACTATTTTTTCCTTGATAAATACGTTTTTCTTTTATTTATCTATAGTATCTAGGATTGAGAGCATGAGGAATATTGATACAATTGTATTCTTTCCTCTCTACAAGACTTTTGGGCCAATTATAGTTACATGTATTGGGTATTTTTTCTTTCAAGAATCTCTGTCTATTAGAGAAATTCTGTGAATTGTTATAGGTATAATGATACCTTTATTACTAATTACAAAATCAGAAAATACTATACAGAAAAATTTATACTTTGGTGTATTTTTGGTTATTGTGACAGCTATTTTGACGTCTATATCCGCAGCTTCTGCAAAAATGGTTAGTGTAGAATCTCTAAGTTTGGAATTATTTATGTTTATAGGAGTTTTTATGTGAACTATTATGTCTCTTATGTCATATTACCTACACTCTAAGAAGTCACATAAGGTATATAATTTTACTGGGATACATAAGTTTAGCCTTATTTCTGGAATATTTCATACTCTTTCTTTCTTCTTTTTTGTACATGCAGTTACATGAAACTTTGCTGTAGCATTTACTATTAATTCATTTTCTATTCTCATTCCTATTATTCTCTCTATAATATTCTATGGAGAACATTTTAATCTGAAAAAGGGAATCGTGATAGCACTTTCTATTATTTCTATTTTGTTGTTTATTTAGTATGAAAACACGCTGCAATCGGGCCAATCCAAATAATGAATTATATATACAATACCATGATAAGGAGTGGGGAGTTCCGGTACATGATGATAGAGTATTATTTGAATTTCTCATTCTCGAGTGAGCTCAAGCAGGACTGAGCTGGGAAACAGTTTTGAAAAAAAGAGAGAATTATAGAACAGCTTTTGACGGATTTGACTACGAGAAGATTGCTCAGTACGGCGAGAAAAAAATAACAGAGTTACTTGAAAACGAAGGAATTATAAGAAATAAACTCAAAATCAATTCAGCGATAAAAAACGCAAAAGCATTTATAGAGATTCGAAATGAGTACGGGAGCTTCTCTGATTATCTCTGGGGGTATGTAGATGGAAAACAAATAGTAAATACTCCAAAAGATTCCCATGATGTACCAGTATCGACTGAACTCTCAGATGCTATCAGTAAAGATCTCAAGAAAAGAGGTATGAGTTTTGTAGGTACGACTATTATGTACGCGTACCTACAAGCTGTTTGAGTGGTGGACGATCATATCGCTGCTTGTTTTTGTAGTAAGTAGGTTTGAGTATTAGAGCTCTTGGTTAATTAAATAATTTTATATATAAAAATCTTTAGATTATCCAAAAAACGGATATGATATAGGGGTATAGTATTTTGTAACCTGTATCGTAGTATGAAGATCCTTTCTTTTATAGTTATACTGTTTGGAATATTTTTTCTCTCAGCTTGCCAACACATAGACACTACAGACCCAAAAGAAGAACATTCACATGAGCACTCATCTGAGGGAGGATGAAGTGTACATGTATTTGAATCACAGTGATGAGAAAAAATAGTAGTAAAACCTATCTCGCATGCAACAGCAATTGTTGAATGGTGAGACAAGGTTATATATGCTGATCCTGCACAGTCTCTAGAATGAAATAAAATACCTGATGTAGTTTTTGTGTCTCATGAGCATGGAGATCATTATAATGAGGAAGTTCTTGCAGAAATTCTTGAGAGAGATACAAATGTGGTATTTCTCAGTTCACAATTTGTATATGATTCTCTCTCTCCACAACTACAAGAAAACACAGTAGTTATGAATAATGGAGATGGTTTCAATACTAATGGTTTCAACGTAACAGCCATCTGAGCGTACAATATACGTGAGGACGCACTTCATTTTCATCCAAAGTGAAGAGGGAATGGATACATATTTGAACGTGATGGTTTTAGGATGTATTTCTCAGGAGATAGCGAAGATACCCCTGAGATGAGAGCTCTCTCATGAATAGATGTTGCATTTGTGTCTATGAATCTTCCGTTTACGATGAGTGTAGATAGTGCGGCTGATGCTGTGGCAGAGTTTGGACCTGAGTATGTATTTCCATACCACTATAGGGGAAAAGATGGTTTGAGTGACCTAGAATCATTTGAACAAATGCTTGCAGAGAAAAATCCCGATGTAGAAGTAGTGCTTTGAGATTGGTATTAAGAGTATTTATCAAACATATAATATAGATGAAAAAAAATGTTTTAGAAATCCATGAACTCACCAAGAGTTATGGAGATTTGCAAGTACTAAAATCAGTAGATTTGGAAGTGCGAGAAGGTGATTTTTTTGCCCTATTGTGACATAATGGAGCAGGGAAAACTACCACTATAGGTATTATGACGAGTCTCGTCAATAAAACTTCTGGAAGTGTAAAAATAAATGGAGTAGATATAGATGAGGATTTTTCTCTTGCTAGGACACATATAGGAGTGGTTCCTCAAGAATTCAACTTCGATATATTTATGAAAGTATATGATATCTGTTTTTATCAGGCAGGTTTTTATGGAATACCACCCAAGATAGCACATGAACGTATAGAGAGATATCTGAGGAAACTCGAGCTCTGGGATAAACGCGATAGCAAGGCTCGTGAACTGTCATGAGGGATGAAACGTCGTTTGATGATCGCTCGTGCTCTAGTGCATGAACCAAAGATACTTGTTCTAGATGAACCAACTGCAGGAGTAGATGTCGAGCTGAGAAAAACTATGTGGGAGTTTATAAATGATCTCAATAGTTCATGAACAACTATCATTCTCACTACTCATTATCTCGAAGAAGTAGAACAACTCTGTAGAAATGTAGCGATACTCTCTGAGTGAAAAATCATCAAAAACTCTCCTGTAAAAAGTCTCCTAAAAACTCTAGACAGAGAAGTATTTGTTCTCGATCTAAAAAATACGCTCAAAAAAATACCCAAAAGGTTTTCTCAGTATAATCCAGAGCTCGTAGATGATCATACCTTGGAACTTACTATCAAGGCTTCTGAGAGCCTCAATGAAATTTTTCAAGTACTATCTGAAAAGTGAGTAGAGGTTCTCTCTATGAGAAATAAATCAAACAGACTCGAACAATTATTTATAGGACTAACACAAAAGTAATATGACAGATCTATACACACTCACTCGCAAAGAAGTATCACGTTTTATGCGAGTATGGAGGCAGACACTTGTTCCTCCAGTTATTACAATTGTCTTATATCTCTGAATATTTTGAAAATTTATAGGAGATAGGATCTCTGTTGTAGAAGGAGTGAGTTATATAGATTTTATATTTCCAGGACTTCTGATGATGGCTGTTATCATGGCTGCGTACCAAAATACCTCGAGTAGTTTTTTTGGGAGCAAATTCCAGAAATCTATAGAAGAACTCTTTGTTTCCCCTATGGCTTACTGGAAAATACTCGTTGGTTTTTGTTCTGGTGCTATTTTGAGATCTTTGATGGTTGCAGGTTTGGTTTTTGTAACAGCTACTTTTATGACTGATATTCATATACAAAACATAGGTCTTGCTATTGTTTTTGTATTTCTCTCTGCAACTCTTTTTTCCCTTTTAGGTCTCTATAACGCACTATATGCCAAGAGCTTTGATGATATATCTCTTATCCCAACTTTTATAATAACTCCCCTTATTTATTTGGGAGGGGTGTTTTATCCTATCTCGATACTTCCACCATTTTGGCAGATAGTGAGCCAGTTTAATCCTCTTCTATATATGATAGGAGGTCTCAGATACGCGTTTATCGGACAATCAGATATAAGCATATATGTCTCTTTTGGGATACTTGTTTTTTTTATTACGGTCCTAGTAATCATCATATTACATCTTTTGAAAAAGGGATATGGGATTAGGAGTTAGTATTGACATTACTTAAATTATATATAATATATTATTTAAGATAACTTCTAATCATAGAAAATAGTATATGTGAGTTTTAGATCAATTATGATTAAATGACCTTGAATTTGTAGCAAGGTCTGTAGATGAGTTCTCAACAGAAAAAGATTTCAAAAAGAAATTATTGGACTTCATTGAGTCAAGATGAATTAAAAGAGAATTCCCGTGAATTAATAACGAAGTAATTAAAGAAATAAGTAAATATAGAGAAGTTCATGCGATTATGTTTTGAGCAGAGATAAGCGAGAAAGTCTTTGAGAATAGGAATAGATTCCCATGATATAGTGAAATTATGTGATGGATACCAGAAATAGATGAGGACTGTAAATGATTCCCAAGATCACACGAAGAAGCTCTTAGAATGATCATACGTTTCTATTTTCTAAATAGGAAATAGAAGCTCTCGAAAAATCATAAAAAATACTTATAATACTTGTAAGTATTTTTTGTATATGAGGTTATGAAACAACAAGTAATTTTTCTCAACGGAGCTGTTCCAAAAGAAAATCGGGATTCTTATTATGATTTTCTCCAAGATCAGGAATACAATCCATATGAAGAAGTATTTTATAATTGGAACAAAACTCTGTGAGAGAGGTTATGAGAGAACTTTGAATACCTTAGGGCTCCGTATGGAAATATAAAGTTTGCTGATTATGAAGCATGGAAAATTATGTTTGAAAAGATGCTCTCATACTTTAGAGATGACTGCGTATTTGTGAGTACATCACTTGGATCGACATTTATATTGAAGTATATGATTGAAACAGGATTTCCAAAAACTCAAAAACTTAATATTTCTAAATTCTTTTTCTTAGCTCCAGCACTTCATGATACAGAGCATGAGTTACTAGGGACTTTTAGCTTTGATCTTGAAGATATCGCAAAAATTTCAGATATTGCAGAACAGATATATATATATCATAGTAGTGATGATGATCTAGTTCCTATGGCTGATTCAGAGGAACTTTTTGAGTATTTCCCTAACGCAACTTTTCGTGAATTCACAGATAAGGGACACTTTTATAAGGAGGCAAGACTCCCAGAAATAGAAGAAGATATAAAGAGGCCTTAGTTTTGAGATTTTTGTAAAAATAGTTCCAGTAGCTTTGTTTTTTTATGCATAGGAATATCAGGGTTTTCAAAAGTAGATATAATATCTTCTTGTGTGATTTTTTTATTTCAATTACTTCAAGTCACTGTTCTCCAGGTCCTTTTTCTGACTCTTGCAATTAACGTGTCAGCATCTCATAGACGTATAAATCCAATAATCTCTGATAAAACGAAGTACAAAGCAGCAACACCGATAGCTGCATGAAGAGTCTCTAGAGGACTTTCAGTGATATTTGTTTTCCCATGAGAAAGAGAGTCAAGTATTTCTCGTACCTGTGAAGTTATATAGGACCCGAGTTCCTTGGTATTTTGATAGTGAATTCCTATTTTTTCAAATACTCCTGCATCTTGTGGTATCTCAGAAAGTGTATTTTTTGTGAGAGAGGCTATTTGTACTATTTGATGAGTGACATCGATAGGGAAGTTCATACCATGTTTCACTTGTTCTTGGTATCATGACTTTGGGGAAAGTATACTCTGAGCCCCTCATCCGAGAATACATGCCCTGAGAAGACTTTGAACTATAAAGAGTTTCATTTTTACGATTTCTATCCCTGGGTTTTTTTGTGTTTTCTTGTGAGTTTTTTTGGGAGTAGTGTTACTATATAATTGTTCGTGGTCTCGAGCAATTATATCTGATTCTAGCTCTGCCCAGTTGATGCTCTCAGAAGAAGAAAAGTCTAGAATATGTTCTACATCAGGTACATGCATAATGCGCTATATTTACAACTAATAATTACTATTTATAATTAAATTAATATAAAAGTCAAATATTATACTAAAAGAAACTATTTGATACTCTGTTTTTTTACTTATTATATGGGACAATATATTTCTAGAATTATCTATGAAGAAAATAACAAAGTGTGTTATCCCAGCCGCAGGTATGGGTACGAGGTTTCTTCCAGCAACCAAAGCACTTCCCAAAGAGATGTTTCCAATAGTGGATAAACCAGTGATGCAATATCTCGTCGAAGAAGCTATCTCAGCTGGATGTACGGAGATCATTATCGTAACGGGACGTAGTAAGAGAGCGATAGAAGATCATTTTGATAGCAACCCTGAACTCGAACAGAGACTGGATGACTCTGGAAAGTTTGACTATCTCAAAAAAGTAAAATGACTCAATGAGATGGCAAATATTGTCTATGTCCGTCAACCATATCCAAAAGGAGATGGAGACGCGATTCTCAGGACAAAAAATCTGATAGGAGATGAGCCATTTCTCGTACTATTTTGAGATGATATCATAGATAATCAGGACTGAGCTACGGCAGCACAACAACTCGTAAAAGCTCATCAAGACACACAATCATCAGTCATATGTTCTTATACTGTTGCAGATAGTAAAGTCTCAAATTATGGAATATTAGAAACTTCTGATAGTTCTAGTCAAACGTTTCAAGTAGAGAGATTTTTGGAAAAGCCAAAAGTTCAAGAAACGCAGTCTCGCAATGCAATTGTGGGAAAGTATATCTTGACTCCAGATATATTTGAGTACTTGGAAGAATCTTCTCCCATATGATGAGATGGAGAAACAAGACTTGCAGATGCTTTTGAACTGATGAGAAAAGATAAAAATATACATGGTGTGAGGATTGAGGGAGAGTGGTATGATAATGGGAGTCATATAGGCTATCTCAAGGCATGTATAAATTATGCTATGAAACGAGACTACTTACGAGATGATATACTTGAGTTTATAAAGACATTTCAGTAAATACTTATGAAAAAAATAGTAACTATCTGAGGGGGAAATGGACAATCCAATCTGCTCGATGCTCTGTATCAGTATGGATCAGAGGAGTTAGAAATATCATCGATAGTCTCTATGAGTGATGATGGACGTACGACAGGCGAGCTTATGAGAAAGTTTAAAGACGAACTATGACTCCATCTCCCACCACCAGGAGATCTTAGGAGATGTTTGTTTATGATGTCAGGATCACCAAGAAGAGATGAATTTCAGCAGTATTTGGAGACAGTGATAGAACAAGATATTGCTATTGAAGCTCTTTCTATATCACAATACTTTTCTTTAGTGTGAGCTACAGATATGTTTCTTTCTGACATATCTCAGCTAGATAATATGTTTCTTCAGTTTAGACTTCCACTGAGCTCATCTATAAAGTGACATAAAGTCGGAAATATGCTCATGGCAAACCTCTATTATAATCTAGATCAGGATTATAATAAAATGCTTGAATTTATGCATAAAATCCTGGATGTAAAGGGACATATCATCCCCGTTACCACAAAAAAAGCATATATAAAAGCTATCTTATGAAACGGAGAAGTTATAGAAACACAAGATAGAATTAGCGACTTTGCGTCCTACACTTCTGGGATTGCTGACCTAGAACTGATGGAAGACTCAAAAGATGCAGGCTGACACAAAGACGTGTTTCAGGCTATCAAACGAGCTGATTATGTGGTCATCGCTCCAGGAGATTTATTTACATCAATTATTTCAAACTTTGTAATCGGAGGGGTCAAAGAAGTGATTCGAGACACAGACGCAAAGATAATATATATAGGAAATACTACCAATAAATGATGAGCCACGAGCTGAGAGACGCGAGGTCTTACACATCTAGATTTTATCAATAAAATAGAGAGGTTTCTCGGTCGTAGGATAGATATATTTGTTTGTAATAATGAGAAATTAGAACTAAGTCCACAGGATAGGGAGAAGTTCAAGAGTCATATCAGTATCAAATGATGAGATTTTTTGTATCTCTCTGAAGGAGAAAAAGCAGAACTAAAACGTAGAAAAATACACTACATAGAGTCTGATATGCTAGATAATATTAGTATGTATAAACACGATACAAAAAAACTCGTAGAGGTACTAGAAAGAGTGATGTAATTTTATTGACAAAATTATTATATATGTATTATATATACATATAACTATATAATTACATACTTACGATGGAAAACTATTGACTCCCTAGTACTGAGAACCCTCTTGATATTTTTACGACACTTCCTACATCCCAAGAACTTTGAATATCAGGAATTAAACTACAGATATGGGATATGCTGAGAAATAGTGAAAATAAAATTGCTTCAAGACAAGGACTTTTAGAAAGTATTTCAGGTCTCGGGAGTATATATCTGAGATCGGTTATCAGCGAGATTAATAGAGACAAACTCAAAGATACTATATTTGAAATACAATCTATAAAGGAAAAAGGTAGGGTAGTAGCATACCAGCTAATGGCTCACGAAGAAGTAACAAGTGCTTGAAAGGATATTGCAGAGGGAGTAAGTACTATAGAAGCTACTTCAAAAACAACTACTTCAAAAATACTCGTACGCGTATATAATCCTGATGAAAACTCTGTCCCAGAAGCTCCTAATAATGGAGAGAGTAACTTTAAATTGAACGAGGATCCAGAGCTGTGATCTCACCTTGTGGTTGTTCTAGATGGGGAGGATATTTTTTCGAAATTGGATCAGTTATGATCTCATATTATGGCGAGTGTACAGACGATTTTAATATTAGACTGTGATGAGTCAGATTTAAACATAGCCACTAGACAAGCATTAGAAACCTATGGTAAAAAAGTTTCATGTGTTAATGGGTTTGATACAGAAGAAAGAAATGTAGAGCTCACTAATGTATTTTATAGTCAGTGCAAAGTGCCACTCCTTGAACTACCACATTCAGACATACCTACAGCACAAGATCTATGATATTATTCTGACCCTCGTATGAGTTTTTGGAATATACTAGTTAATAACTTTGATGCTCTTGTTGAAAAACAACAATTTAGAGATATCTGAATGCAAGATAACTATTTACGTACTTGTGTTTCTCCTCTCAACGAAAAACTAGAGGAGCTTTGATATTGTGTCTCTTTAGTTTATGGGAAATGATACAAGCTGGAAAAAACTCAAAGATCAACCAAATCGAAGCCATCACCAGATGCGTCTAAAGCTGACGTAGAGAGTTATTTATTTTCTCTTGATAACATGCCTATCCCAAAACATGGTCACTCCGATGCTACTCGTAGTACTTCTTCAGTGGGATCTATGTCTTCTAGGAGTGTTGCAGCAGTTCAGAATAAAGTAAGACCAGAGAAAAAACTTGCTATCAAGAAGGAGTTTAATAAGAGCTTTAAAGGACTGAAAATAGTCTGATTTAGTGATACATCAGTTCTGGTTAATGATACTAAGTTATACCTTGATAAAAAAGAATTTAAACTACTAGATATGATTACCAAGGATGCTAGTACTCCGTCTTTTTCAGGAGTTTTTATGTATAGACGTATACATAACGTCCATCCCAAAAAACGTATAAAAGAGTCTGTGAGTATTGAGCCTATAGTAGCTTCATTGAACAATAAGTTTCAAAAAACATGAATTGCTGCCAAGGTGAAAAAAGTCTGATTAGAGGACTATGTTTTAGAATCGGTATAGTTTATATCCTCCTTATATTTTTATACTTTCATTTCCCTGAAGCTATGAGATATAGATCATAAGGAGTTTTTATGATTCCCGTCGCGAGTTTGGAGGCGAGTTGGACACTTGCTTCGAGAGAATTTAGAACTCAGAGAGTTCCTCAGATAATATTATCTGAGATTTTTTTTGGGTTTTGAGCTCTTTGAAGGAAACTATGAGGAATGGTTTTTTGACTGAGGAAGAACTCACTTCTTGGAGTAAGAGGGTTTGTATTTATCGATCATTTGAGAGCTTGTATTTCTTGTTTACTTGATGCTTCTATGGTTGTTCTAGCATGGTCTATAGATCATTTGAGCTTGGAGAGATCTATTTCTTTCCCTGTGTTGTGGTTGATGAGAGACTTGAGGGTCGATAGTTCGTCATCAGTTTCTGAGTTTATAAACTCACGAACTTGAGCTTCATCTATACCGTACTCTGTTGATATTTGTTGGGCGAGGTTTTCGAGAAGATTTTTCGTATTTTCCTGTATATTTGGAGTATTTGTGTTGTACTCAGGAGAGTTTTTTTGCTGTAGTGCCATGCTGCTTTTATGGTCAGAAATATTATTTTTTTGAGAGATTTTGTATTTGTATTTCTGCCTGTTTTGCGAACTCTGATTCTGGTGCAAATTTTTTGATTTGTTTCAAGTATATGAGTGCTGTTTGAGAATTTCAAGTTTCTTTTTCTAAAAGTGCTATGTTGTAGAGGAGAAACGGGTTTTTTGGGTTGATATCAAGACCTTTTTGAAATTCTTCCTGAGCTTTGTCTGTTTGTCATGTTTCTCTTTGTATCCATCCGAGATATCAGTGAAAATTTTCCTCAGTAGGATATTGCTCAAATCATTGCTCTATCCAGATCTTTGCTTGATCATACTGTGCGTAGAGAATATAATAATATATCGCAAGCTCTAAATCAGATTTGTCATAATCATTTTCTTGTTCTATTAGGTCATAAAATGCATTGATAATATTTTCTTCACTATCAAGTATGAAGAAGTTATGCACGAGTTGACGACGTATGTTTATCGTTGGGCTGTAACCATTTTGGAGCGCTTTGTTGAGATAGATATTACTGAGAACTTGGTCGTTTTCATTTCCATGAATAACTCATAGTAGATAAGCGACACCTGGATCACTATCATCGAGCTTGTAGAAATTTGCGAGATAAGTTTTGGCTGCATCGAGATCTCCAAGTGCGTAATAACTATCTGCGAGTATCTTCATAATAGGACGATAGTCTGGTTTTTCGAGAAGTATTTGTTTCCCGAGTTCTATAGCTACGGGGTAGTTTCTGTTTTTATAAAATGCTCAGGTGATAAGTGCGTCTTTGAAATAGAGTTCTTCTACCTGAAAATTTTTAAAATTTTCTATTGCTTGAAGTACTTCACCTAGGAGGTCGCTTTGTATTTCTATCTCTGACTCTTCTCCGAGTTTATCTGTTTGTGTAGTATAAGCCTCAAAGCTTTTTTTACATTCGTGAAAATCCCTGAGACATGAAAGACTTGTTGTATAATAAAAAGTATCTTGCTCTGGGAGTTGTATATCACGTATTTGTTGTTCTAGGGTATCTATAGAACCTGATCAGGAAAAGTCTGTTGCGTAGATATAGGTCAGAGCGAGAGTATCTGGGTCAAATCATGAGTAACTACGAATATTTTCATAGTATTTTTGTGCTGCCTGAAAACGACTGAGTTCAAAGTATGTATCTCAGAGTTTCTTGGTGATTTTTTCGTCTTTTGGATTTTTTTTGTACGCTTGGAGATAGCTCTTGAGAGCTCATCAGAGTTCTTTGTTTCGAAAATACTCATCTCCCTGAGTTATGAGTCATTTGAGTGCGAGTCTATTTTTTATTTTTTCTATTTTACTACGAACCACTTCTTCGCTTATTTCTTGTTTAGTTTTTTCTACGATGAATTCTTCTGGAGCTGTATCGTTTTCTTGTTTTTTGTTTTTTTCTGACGAAGAATTACTCGTGTTGTATGCGGAAAATCATAGAGTTCAAATAGCTATGATTCCTACTGTGATCACGATGATGAGAAATGTGTTTCGTCATGTAGAGCTCATGTATTTTTTAGGTTTTTATGAGTTGTAGTAGAGACAGTTTTTCGCTCGAGAGAAAATCTGTACTTTTAGAGAAATATAGTTAGATTAGAGCGTAATTCAAATTATTTCCACTATATAAATCTTGGCCTGTGTTTCAAAAAATAGCGAGCAATACACTGTATCAGGTCCTTTCCAAGTTTTCTACGGCATTTATTTCTATATTTCTCCTCAGTATATTGACCAAATACCTGCCTTTGGAGGTCTTTGGAATGTATAACAAAGTCTATAATTATCTAGGGATATTTGCATTTTTAGCAGATCTCGGACTCTATACGATAGCGATTCGTGAGATAACGGAAAATAAAAACAATACAAAATCCATTATATCCAACATCGTCTCTCTGAGAATACTTTTGGGTATTATTATATTTTTTATTGCTTTACTATTGGCAGTCTTTCTCCCGTGATACAACTCTTTTATCTGACTAAGTGGTATTGCGATTATAGGGGTATTTACGCTCGTGAGTCTTATAAACTCATCAGTCCTTGCTCTCATGCAAGCATATATGAAAATGGAGTTTTCTTTTGTGTCGGTAGTTTTAGGAAAGATCCTGAACATAGGACTTGTTTCCTATATAGTTTTCATACTTTTCCCAGAAGGTGGAGGTATTGATTATGGGGTTTCACTTTTATATATATTTGCTGCTGGACTTTTAGGGATTATTCTGACAACAGTGATGAACTATGTATATGCTTCTAGATATGTTCATCCTATTGGACTTGGTTTTGATAGAGAGTATATGACACATATATTTCGTATATCATTGCCTTATGGGATTGCTCTTTTTCTTTGAGTTGTATATTTCAAAGTAGATGTAGTGCTCTTGTCGCTCCTAGAACCTCAAGCAGCAGCAGATATATCTATAGCCCTCTACAGTCTCCCTATGAAAATAGTTGAGGTACTGATGGTGCTCTGAGGATTTTACCTGAACTCACTTCTCCCATCTCTCAGTTCAGCATATACATCAAAAAATACCCAAACTCTCCAGAAACTCATAGACATATCTCTCAAAGTTCTTGTACTTGGAGGAATGTGTATTTTTGTTTTTGGGACACTTCTCAGGGATCATGTCATCCGTATTATTGCAAATGATGAGTACTTGAGCTCGAGTGTTCATCTTTATAGTTCGAGCGATGTTTTTGGGGTAGTTCTTTGAGTGTTGTTTTTACACTTTATATCGCTGGTGTTTATCTATATGCTTATCGCTGCAAAACGTCAGTGAGAGCTCCTCAAGATAAATCTATTTGTAACTATTTTTAATATACTTGGAAATATTATCCTTATTCCACAGTATTCTTTTTTGTGAGCTGCGATCGTGACTGTTTTGAGTCAGTTGCTTTTGATGACTCTAGGGTATGTAACGGTGAAAAAATACTATAAGATCCCTATAGACACGATGTATTATCTGAAACTTTTGAGTGTTTCTTTGGCTGTTTTTCTGAGTATTTGATATCTGCTAAGATATTTCTCCCTAGGATTATATCTAGATGTTATTGTTTATGGAGTACTAGGAGGGCTCTGATTTTTGGGAGCAATGTATTTTTGGCTTCTCAGGAAAACACTATAATTTTTGGATCACCGTACTAACCGTGTGTATCTGTACAGTGTCACTATATCCTGCATGTGATGTCGTGAACTCTAGGATAGTATATCTCGGAGATGGACATCCAGAGAGAGTGATACGATCACCAGTAAAACTGAGTGTTACACTGTCGGACAGGGGAGCATCATCTGATAAACTCCCATCAAAACTCTTACAGACGATATCAGAGATATTATAGTCATCTCTCTCGTCTATATCTAGACTCGGATAGGGAACACTACTTGCAGTGTTTGTATTGTAACTCGATTGTATTTCTCCATTTCCATTTTGAGAGATGTTTAGAGTCCATGTATTTGGAGTTTCGAGACTTGTTCCAACTCATTTTCATTGAAATGAAAAGTTTTTGAGAGTCTGTATTGTTCCTATTACTTGATTTGTAAATATCTCTTGTTCTTGTCTCACAGAAAGTCGCGAAAAATCTATAGAAGTAGCTGTCAATGTAAAGATAGCTAGGAGTGCTACAACGACAATAATCTCTATTATGGTAAAACCACTCTCTGAGCTTCTCATAAAAAACTTTGTAAACTAACTAAAACTTGCTATAATCTTTGAAATTGTACCAAAAAACGTCCAAACTAAAATATTTTTTAATTGACACTTTTATGAAAAAGATTATTGCAAGTTTGATTACTCTCTTGTTTTCTTCTCTTTGACTTATAGCTCACGCAGTAGAGATAAATACAGCTCCAACCCTCAAGTCAAATACCTCGACAACCCTTACGATAGAATGGCAAGAGGCAGAAGATGCTCTGGGGTATTATGTATATTATGATACTACTACTGGAGAAACTGCTGGATATGAAAACGAATCAGCTGAACTCATCGATGGAACAGAGTATACGATAGAATGACTCACAGAAGACACTGACTATTATGTAGCTCTCACGGCTATCAACATAGATGGGGAAGAGTCACTCTTTTCTCCAGAAGCTATCCTCAAAACTGCTGGTTGAGAATCTAACTGAGAGCTCTTTGCTCTTGAGAGTGTAGAGGCTACTGCTATAGATACCCTGACATTGACGTTTAACTCTGTTGTAGACGATTCTTCTGACTCCGACAGAGAGTTTTTGATACTTAACGGTATCACTGGAGAAGAAGTATTTGTAACAGCTTCGACTGTGGATGAAAACGACGGATCAAAACTAGATATCATTCTTGATAGAGACTTGATTCTAGGAGATAACTATGACTTTACTACTATTTCTATAGTAGATGCTGAGGGGAGAAACATAGAATCAGGAATAGATGCTATTACTAACTTTCAGGTTCCTACTGTTTTTGAGACACCTGAACCTGTTCTTGCATCTGCTGGTGACGTACCAGAATCACTTCCTATAGAACCAGGTCCTATAGAGTCCCAGACACAATCTGAGCCAGAACCTGTTTCTCAAGAGGCAGCAACGACTGGAGGAAACTCTGTTACCCTTGTATCGACAGATGATATAGAAAAAAATGTAGAAGTAGCTGCAAAAAAAACAGAAGAACTCCCTCAAACAGGAGCAGAACATATTCTGCTATTGATACTTGCTCTTATTCTCGGGTTTGGAGTATTTAGCTATTTTGGATCGAGAAAGAACTCATAAATTATATAAACTTATCAAAAAGACTCTGACTAATCAGTCAGAGTCTTTTTTTAGATTTCTGTTTTTTTGGATATAGGGAGCAGGAGTCAGAGGATACTATAGTTTTTGAGTTGGATGAAACGATTGTATCTCTTTACCATAGTTTTGTAGAACTGTATCATATCTCAGAGTTTTTTGCTTCTCTGTATCACGATATCACGTATGTATATGAAATTTCCATCTTTGAGGAGTTTTGGATGCTTGTTACATACTTTGAAGATGAAGTTGATCTCATGGTGTATCAGTCACTCAGTTTCTATGACGTCATATACTTTTTCAGAACCTTCTAAGAGAGAAAACTCTGTCTTTTTCAGTCTCAGTGCTTCGTCAAATATCTCTTTGTGTTTTGTGAGATAGGGTTTTGATATCTCATAAACACTCGGAATCGTATCAGTTCTCGAACGAAATACCTGCAAGAGACGTGACTCGAGAGTACAGAGTTTTTTGTGAAATATGAGTAAAAGAACGTATGCTCCACAGAGAAATACGAGGAGACCAAGTATCAGAGGTATAAATATATTCATATATAAAAATCAGAAGTTATATCTATTGTATCATATGCTTAGAGTGAGGTCAAAATATTGTGAAGAATTACCTGTTTTTGCCTTCCTTGCTTTGGAGTACTTTTTCGTAGAGTTCGCTATTATATTCTTGTAGTGTTTGATTGTTTATCATAACGTCAAGAGGTAGATGTATGGAAGTTACATTTGTTGCATAAAAGTCCCATCTATTAGATTGTAGTTTTGGTAGATGTATAGAGTTTGCATTTCCTGCATCAAAGTACGCTCCATTGTATTGCAGCTGAGGTAGATGTATAGAGTTTGCATTTTCTGCATCAAAGTACGCTCCATTGTATTGCAGCTGAGGTAGATGTATAGAAGTTGCATTTCCTGCATAAAAGTCCCCTCTATTGTATTGCAGCTGAGGTAGATGTATAGAAGTTGCATTTCCTGCATAAAAGTCCCCTCTATTAGATTGTAGTTTTGGTAGGTGTATAGAAGTTGCATTTCCTGCATAAAAGTCCCCTCTATTAGATTGTAGTTTTGGTAGATGTATGGAAGTTACATTTGTTGCATCAAAGTACCCTCCATTGTATTGCAGCTGAGGGAGATGTATAGATATTGCACTTTCTACATCAAAGTCTCCTCCATTGTATTGTAACTGAGGTAGATGTATAGAGGCTGCATTTCTGGCATAAAAACCTCATCCGTTAGATTGTAGTTGCGAGTAAGATATATCTCCGAAGCTATTGTCTGTGAGATTTCCTGCGATAGTAGTTATTTTATCTTTGAATTCGGCAGACACATCTGTCATATCGAGTGTGAGTCCAGGTTCCTTACACAGTTCTTGTATTTCCTGGAGCGAGTAGGTATTGTCGAGTGTGAGCTCTCATTTGAGGACTGTACTCTCTTTATCTCGAGAAAACTCTCTGAGTTTTGATTCTTCGCTTGTACTTTCGTATGTCTTTCCAGTATGTATGATGCTATAGTCGAAATTCTCACTGATAGAGTTCACCTCATAATTATTTTTATCTAGTGCCTTCAGTGTAGAAAACAAGAGTTCTCTATTCTCTGGAAGACTATTTACAGAGACATCTCATCATCACTTGAACTGCTCTATACTCTTTTTTTGTATATTATACTCTATAGTCCAGTAGGGTTTTCACGTATCGTCCCTGAGAGAGAGTGCGAGTATCTCATCATGGCGAATTTTTTCCATATAGTAATCACTGTTTCCGATACAGTGTCAGAGTACACTAGATTCTTTTTTTAGTTCAGCCTTGTTTTGGAGAGACACTATGTCGTAGGGAAACTCTTTTGAGTCGAGAGAGGCTATGAGTTTTGTGGGTTCTTTTGTGCTGAGTCATGATAAAAATGTCTTCCCAAACTCTTGGTTTTGATATTCCACTGACAGAGGTATCTGGTGCTTTGTGAGGAATTGCTTGATAGCATTACTAAGTCATCATCTTCATGGTTCTCTGAGTATGTCTTTTAGTTCTTGTTTTTGCTGTATTTGGAGCTTAGCGTTACAATGGATATGTAAAAAAGATTGAAAGTCTTCAAAGTATTGTTGCAGTGTATTATCTCTGTCGTTTTGAATATTGATGTTATCACTGCGTTTCAAGAGGGACGTGAGTGACGATATACTTTCTAGGTCTACGAATTGCTTTTTTAGATTTTGTATTGCCCCGTAGAGTCTGAACTCTTGGAGAGGAGTTTTTTGATCATGGGCTTTTTTTAGGAGTCAAGTAATGTGGTTTTGTTCTTTGGGTGAGAGAGACTTCCATACTTGACTAGCATTACGATCTGTCTGGAGGTAGTTTATCGCTCGTGACAGATCTGTTGAGATATCTTTTGTGTATTTTCAGGTATCATCAGCTATGAAGCCATAGCGTTTTTCAAGTATGTTGTTTATTCTCGTATTTCCTCAATGGTACGTGATAATTTTGTAGTTTTGTTTTTGTGCTTTTGTGATGAGTTTTTGAACTTCTTTTGAGAAAAACTCTAAACACCTTCCATCAGAATAAAGAGATACAATGGATAATTCCTTTTCTGTTTCTCCTTCTTCTATTAGTAAAAAAGCCGATATACCTCCATCTATTTCGCTACGAATAACTCTTGTCATCGGATGCAAAGTTTCTAGACATGTAGATATATCTATTGCTATGCCAGACGAAGTAGATACTACGTCTTGGTGGAGACCCAGTATAGTCTCTTTATCTCATGGTTTCAGGAGATTTCTTGTTTTGGAGTTTTTCACCAAAATATTGTCAGAAAAATATTCTCTTTTATTGTATCATATATAGACTACTTCGCGCAAAAATACCTTTGACTTTCTCTAAAAAAGTATATACTAGTGCTTGACAGGTGTTACAAGATTATTGTAGCATTTTTATTTTGTCTAATTTTTTTGTATGATACAGTTTATTAAGAGCTCTCTTCGTGAGTTTCAGCATGTAGTACGGCCGACACAAAAGGAGACGAGAAGTTATTTTGTTATGGTACTGAGTGTACTGATTTTGTTTGGGTTATACTTGTTCCTTTTTAGCAATATTTTCTCTGAGTTTGTTTTGGCACTCAAGGGTTTAGTTCAATAATATAATATATAGCGATTTATGGTAGATACAACACCAAGATGGTATGTGATCCAAGTGATCTCTGGTACTGAGGAAAACGTAAAACAATCTTTGTTTCAGAGGAGAGAGAGTTTTTGACTCGAAAAATACATCCTTGATGTATTTGTTCCGACGCATGATGTAGTTTCTGTTCGTGCTGGTGGGACAAAAGTGAAAAAGAAAAAAAATATTCTCCCAGGATATATTCTCGTGGAGATGGTAGTAAGTAATGAGAGTTGGTATATAGTAAGAAACACTCCAAATGTTACAGGGTTTCTTGGAGCTGGAAATGTACCAGTACCTGTTTCTGGAGAAGAGCTCGATAAACTGAGAGGGAAGATAGACCAAAACGAAGAGACTTTTACCACAAAGTTCCAAGTAGGGGATATAGCACTTATTACCAAAGGACCATTTGAAGGGAATGAGGGAAATATTACAGATATAAATGAGAAGAAGGGACTTCTTAAGGTAAATGTAAATCTTCTCGGAAGAGATACACCGATAGAACTTGATTTTTCTCAAGTAGCGACTAAGTAACAATTTTTCATAATTATGAGAAAACTGGTATTCATCATCTTTGTTGTAACGATTCTGTTCTTTGTAAATATTGTATTTTACATTATGAGCGAGGATTATCGTTTTTTTATAAAGAAGATAAAATACTCAGATAGTGTTATTTACGAGAGTAAGCTCAGTATAAACGATGAGGATACTAGTCTGAGTGATATCGATCTCAAAGAATTGCCTCCAGTGTCTCTGACACCTGAAGAAGAAACAGAAGAAGTTGATACAGATGGGCTCCAGTTTCTCTCAGATATAGAAACAACACTTGATAAACAGGAGGAAATAATTCTCAGTAGTACAGAGCAAGAGATCCTCGATATCTTCTCCGAGTATGATCTCAAAGAACTCAAAAAGCACGCAAGTCTTTTTGATATAAGTACTGAGTATCCTGATGATTATTTTGAGTATTTTAGCAAAGATCTGGTAGTGTATTTCTTTTCTACCAAGAGTTATAGTGAAGTGTTTGATGTATTTGAGGTGTTGTCGTTTGACCTGCCCTATGATCTCAACGAGGTAAATAACTTTTGACAATCGTCGTTTTATATCAACCTCAAAGAAGTCTATACTGACGAGTTTATACGTCTCGTAGTACAGTATCAGTCAAAAGCATTTGGTCTCAAAATACATCGTAACGTATATGATGATATCAAGGATATAATTGATCCACTCAAGGCAAAAAAATAATTTTTTACTTATATAAATATATAAAACATGACAGATATAAAAGAAAATGTGATCTACCTCACGGAGGAAGGACTCAAAAAACTCCAGCAAGAACTCGTAGATCTCAAAGAAACAAAGAGAGTAGAGATAGCTGAGAAACTCAAAGAAGCAATTAGTTTTTGAGATCTCAGTGAAAACTCAGAATACGAAGATGCAAGAAGTGAACAAGCACAAGTAGAGCTTAGAATTACCGATCTAGAAGATCAGCTCAAAAGAGTAGAAATCATCAAAGAATGAGGATCAAAAACAGCAAACAAAGTTTCTATGGGGACGATAGTCACCATGACAAATATAGAGTCAAAAGAAGACGAAGTATATAAAATCGTTGGTACAACAGAAGCAAGTATCCTTGATCCAGAAACTCCAAGTATCTCAAATGAGTCTCCCGTAGGTCAGGCTATACTATGAAAGAAAAAATGAGATAATGTCAAGATAAAAGCTCCTTCTGGAGTAGTGCATGAGTATAAGATAAAGTCTTTTAAATAGTCTCTGTTTCTGAGGATAGGAGTTAAGTATTTGATTTGCTATTCACTTGAGTCTGAGTAGGATAGAAAAGTACGTTTTTATATACTTTTTTCAGAGATAAAAATATGTTTTACGATATTATTATTTTGGTTCCTGCTATGTCGTTTATTGCGGCTGTATGTATCAAAGGGCTTATCGTAAAAAAACAATCAGGAAAGTGGGATCTTGCACGTGCTCTTGGAAGTGGAGGAATGCCTTCAGTACATACTTCTGTAGTTGTCGCTCTCGCTACGGCACTCGCTCTCAAGTATGGAGTTGGGTCAGATATGTTTGCTGTAGTGATGGCTTTTACAGTGATCATCATCTATGATGCTATAAATGTCAGATTTGAAGCAGGACTTCACGCTGAGGCTATCAATCAGGCTATCTGAGAAAAACGATTCAAAGAATCCCTTGGACATCTTCCAAGTGAAGCATTTGCTGGGAGTTTGCTTGGGATAATTGTTGCAGTAATTTTGTACTACGTTTAATATGATACAAAAAATTCTTATATCCCTGGGATGTGTGATTGTATGATATGGCTTGGTGTTTATACTCCAGATATGGACATGATTTTTGTGAGCTGAAGTATTTTTGAAACTATCACTCACAGTTGCTGCTATAGTATGAGTGCAACTTCTTGTAGTTGGTGTACTCTACGCGATAAAAGAAAACAAAGAACTCAAAGATGGAGATTTTTTATGATAATAACCTCTTAGATATATGAAAGAATATAAAGTCGGAATATACCAAGAAGGAATTCTGGGGAGCCTATTTCTCGGTGCAGCAAAAGTAAATCCTATCAAGTTTTCTGCTTTTTTGAATCTCCATGCTGAACAGTGATATAGAGTGGTTACGATAGAAAGAGAGATACGTAGAATGCTCTTGCTTTTCAGAAGAGAGGCTATGGTAGTAGTTTTTGAAAAAGAGAAGGTCTAGTATTTTTTCTGAAGTAGTGAATTTGGGGCAATGAAAAGTTGTCTTTTTTTTATATCTTAGAGTTCCCCAAGTTTGAGTTCTATCTCTTGTTCTTGTCCTGATTTTTTCATGACTTTGAGTTTTAGGATTTCACCTGGAACCTTGTTTTGGATGATACTTCCGAGATCATTTTTGACCGTGATAGGAACACCATCTATCTCGAGAACTATATCCCCGGGTTCTACACCAGCTATGTCTGCACTGCTTCCAGGGATTACACTTCCTGCTTCGTCGAGTACATAGGCTCCATAATCTGCTTGTAATTCCAGTTGTTCTTGTATTCCTGGAGAACTCAATATATAGTTTATCCCGATAAATGGTCTCTGTATCTTTCCGGTTTTCTTGATACTTTCGAGGATATAGTCTATACGAGCTTGTGTCATAGCAATCGAGAATCCGATTCCCTGAGAATTATTTATGATTGCTGTATTGATTCCGATAACTTTTCCATCGAGATCAACCAGAGGTCATCCACTATTTCCTGGATTGATAGCTGTATCTGTCTGGATGAGACCAGAGAGTTTTTGGCTTCCTGTTTCTATAGATCTTTCTTTTCCACTGACTATTCCCAGGGAAACAGAGTTTTGGAACTCAGCAAGAGCGTTTCAGATAGCGATTGCAAATTGTCACACTTGTATATCTGTCGTTGACTCTACGAAATCAAGCACTGGTGTTGGAGTGTCTTGATCTATTTTTATGATTGCTATATCACTGAGAGGATCAGTTGCAACTACACTTGCATCATACTCATTCCCATCACTGGTTATCACAGTGTATTCAGCATCTGTATCAGATATGACATGTTTATTAGTGATGATAGTACCATCATCACGTACGAAAAACCCAGTTCCTCATCCGACTTGTCTCTGCACACTTCCCAGAGGCTGCTCAAAGAATCCAAATGGATCACTTCTATAGATTACGAGGTCTTTTTTTATGATGATACTGACAACACTTGGTCCTATCTCTGCTATCTTTTCTATGATGGTATTTTCCACTGTTCTCATAGAAGCAAACTCTTGTTCTACTTGTTTTTTTTCTGCTATTACAGGAGTATTTTGTATTTTATTCTTGGGGGATTCTGAAGATGAGTAGTTTAGGAGTATGTATGCTCCGAGCATTCCAGAGATAAGGGAACACAGGATAAGTCAGAAGGGAAGAAGATGTTTTTTCATAAATCGTGTCTATATAAATGTATTATTTTCCTGGTAATTATTTAGAGAAACTCTTATGTATAATTATATAAATATTTTATATCTCCCCAAGAAATTTCACCATTTCTTTTATGTCCTTCACCTTCACTATTTTAATTTTCTTCGAAATTTTTATATCCACATCAGGAATATACACAGTTTCAAATCACATTTTTTCAGCTTCTTTGATACGGTCTTGGAGATGGATCACGTTTTTTACTTTTCCTGTGAGAGAGATCTCTCCGATAAATATCTCTGTTTTTTTCAGAGCTTTGTTTGATTTACTAGAGATGATAGATGCTGCAATCGCGAGGTCTATACCTGGTTCTTGCAGACTTAAACCACGAGCGATGTTTGCATAGACATCATGACTCTCGAGTTTTATAGAAGTATATTTTCCTAGAACTGCGATAATCAGATCGAGCTTAGAACTATTTATCCCTCTGGCTGATCTCTTTGGATATCCAAATTTTGTATAGGTTGTGAGGGCTTCGGTCTCTATAATTAGGGGCCTACGTCACTCGATGGTGATCGAGAGACTGGAGCCGATAGTATTTGATTTTTCACTGATAAATTCTATTCCAGGATTTTCTACATCATTGAGTCCATTTTGTTCCATCTTGAACAGTGCGATTTCACTGGTAGCTCCAAATCTGTTTTTGAGTCCACGAAGCATTCTGAGGTTATCGAACTTGTCCCCCTCGAAAAATAACACAACGTCCACCATATGTTCGAGGGTTTTTGGTCCTGCCAGAGCCCCATCTTTGGTGACGTGGCCTATTATGAAAAAAGTAGTATTGGTCTTTTTTCCATATTCGACAAGTTTTTCGGTGATATATCTGACCTGAGATATACTCCCTGATGTTCCCGTGATTTCATCACTTTGCATAACACTGATAGAGTCTATAATTACCACTTCTGTTGAGTTTTTTGCGAGTGTTGCGAGAATATTTTCGAGATTATTTTCTGAGAGTATTTTTATGTTTTTTCATGAAACTCAGAGTCTCTCGGCTCTATCACTTATCTGGTACTCAGTTTCTTCTCCACTGATATATATGATCTCCTCAGAGATCCATTTTCCGAGCTGGAGTGTGAGAGTGGATTTCCCGATTCCTGGTTCTCCAGAGAGAAGTATGATACTTCACTGTATGATTCCCCCACCTAGTAAATTATTGAGTTCATGTGAGGAGGTAGAGTAGCGAGTTTGCTGTTGCTCTTCGGTTGTTTTTTCTATTCCTCTGAGTTCTCCAGCTATTCCATTACTCGATCATTTATTGAGTTTTGCTTCTTTGAATTCTTTGAGGGTATTCCAAGCCTTACAATAATCACATTGACCTTTCCAGGTTACGGATTCGTTTCCACAGTCGCTACAGATATACATGAGATATTTTCTTTAGTGAATATAAAAAGAGTATATACAGAATATATACAAAAACAAGTATTTTCATGTACCTTGTGTTATAATTTACAAATAAAAATTTGCAAAACACAAGTTTTTTGCAATAATTGACGAATTACAAAAATAATTATATAGATATGAATGATGTCATAAAAAATCCTGGAGATGTAGATGTACAAAAAGTCCTTCGAGATCCTGATTATAAAGCAGCAGTAGTTACCCCAGATACAGAAAATGGAAAAAAAGTAGCTCAATCTCACATAGTTTCAGAACAAATACAGGCTATTACGGAATGAGGAATGGATGAAAACAAATGGAGTGAATATAGTCCTGTATCTTTTTCTATACCTTTGGAGGAAACTAAAGGAAGGATGCAACAAATTATTAGAGATCCTAACATTCATACTCCTCATACTACGGATAGTGCGAGAGAGTTTTGAGACTCAGTTGATGAAACTTTTGAAGCAATACAAAGAGAAGAAGCTTTATTTCATTTAAGATATATAAAAGAGTCAACGAAATATATTAGATGATTTTTAAATGATAATGCCTATATAAGTGATTTAGAGATGAATACATCTATGACGAATTATAGTTTTAAGTACTTTTGATTTGATTATAATATTAAGCTCGTATGAATATCTACTTGTGAAGTTAATTGAAAGGTTATAGATATATATAATGCTGAGTTTTATATCCAACAAGATTTACTTGTACATATAATATATAAAACCTTAGGAGAAGAATCTGAAAAAACTATGATAGAGAATGATTCTCTTCACTTTAGCATAAGAGATAAAGATATAAGTTGTTTTACTCCAAAACAATTAGCTCAAATAGATCCTCTAATTGATTGAAAATATGAAAAAATAAGCTTTATTTTTTCTCCAAGGCAAGTTACTATACGCGTCGAACATCCTAATCTTGGTGGAGAACTTTCAAGGTCAGTACAGGAAGTTATACGAGCTCTTACATCATAGTCTGTCTTGAGTTTCTATTTTTTTCACTATAATACTGAGGCTATAAGCCTGAGAAGGTGAAATGGTAGATCTGCGTAGCGATACCCCCGAAGCGAAGCGAGTGGGGTACACAGTTCCTGTGTCCTTTATAAAAAAGAGACATGATATATAATTACCCAAAATAGAAATACATAAGCCTGGGTGGTGGAATGGTAGACACAGGGGACTCAAAATCCCCCGGCTTCGGTCGTGAGAGTTCGAGTCTCTCTCCAGGTACCAAAAAGATTTAAATATCTCCTCGATAAATATCAAGGAGATATTTTTAGTTGTAAGAACTTGAACAAGGAGATTCTTTTTGTAATATAGGTGTTATGTATAAGTCTTCTATAAATTATGAGAGAACCAAAGCTGAGACAGAAAGCGAACTTGCGTCTTGGATAAGAGATGATATTGCTTTTTTTGCTTCATGAGCCTGTCATATTTTAGCATATACATTTCAGGAACTACATCCAGAACGAGTTGATGAAATAGTTTTTATCAAACCAAAACCTCCCTATGATGTAGGAAACCACGTGTATGTGCGTAAATGAGAATATGCCTTTGATTTTTCATGATGGACAAGGGAAGAAGAGCTTTTAAGTATTTTTACAAATGATTACAGAGCTCAACATACTGGGTGGGATTTTGATACAGTTGTTTTACAAGTACCATTAGAACAATTCTGTGATGAAAATAATCATAGGAAGCCAGAGTATTTTTATGGAGATGTTGTATCTCGAGCAAAGAAGTATATACAAAAAATTAAATAGGTAGTATGAAAAAAGTCATTATTGCTTCAAAAAATCCTGTAAAGATTCACTCTGTAAAAGTAGCTTTTGAGAGGATGTTTCCAGAGCTAGATTTTTCTTTTGAGTGAGTTTCAGTTGCATCATGAGTGAGTGAACAGCCTATGACAAACTCAGAAACATTTAATTGAGCAAAAAATAGAGCAGAAAATATTAAAAACTTATATATAGATGCAGATTATTATGTTGGTATCGAGTGAGGAGTAGAAAAGATATGAAATGATATGGAGTGCTTTGCTTGGGTAGTAGTGGCTTCTAAAACATATGCTTGAAAAGCCAAGAGTTCTACTTTCTTTCTTCCACCATCTTTGGTCCAACTACTGGATCAGTGAATAGAGTTATGAGACGCAGATGATATGGTTTTTGGAACTATAAATTCAAAACAAAAATCTTGAACTGTAGGGAAACTCACATGAGATGTAATAACGAGGACAGACTATTATATAGAACCAACTATGCTCGCACTTATTCCACACAAAAATACAGCTATATATCATAAAAATTAAACCATGAAAATACACCCAATTATTACTCATAATGAGCTTGAAAATATTTTCTACATTTTAGAATATGGAGATAAGCAAGCAATTGTTGTGGATCCAAGTGATAGCACACTTGCTCAGGACTTTCTTGATACCCACGATTTAAAACTGGAGAAAATACTCATCACTCATGAGCATCATGACCACTATGAGTGAGTAGAGGGACTGGACTGCTCGGAAATATATGCTGGTCAGATCACGGCTGATGCTATACCAGTACAAGTATCACATATATTTCAGGATGGAGAGATAGTATTTGAGTATGAGAGCACAAAGATCACAGCAGTATTTGCTCCGGGGCATGCTAGTGGACATATGATGTTTGAAATAAGTAACGATGACATTGTAACGGACATATTGGTAGGAGATGTATTATTCTCTGGAGGAGTAGGAAATACTTATTCGGGAAATAGTAGCATACTCTATGATTCGGTACAATTATTTGATCGCTACAGTGATGATGTGATGATATACTCATGACATGACTATCTGGAGACAAATATGAATTTTATAAAAACACATTTTCCTGAAAATACTTCCTACGCTGATGATATACTTGCAAAAAAAGGAGATAATGTATATTTTACGAGTCTCTGAGAAGAGAGAGAAGTAAATCCATTTTTTGGAACTTCTCGAGAACAATTTATATCTACCCGTGAACTGAGAAATACTTGGTAATAAAAAACATATGAAATACAAACACACTATGGTCAGAGTGAGAGATCTAGATGAATCACTCGAGTTTTATTGTAATACCCTTGGTCTCGTGGAAACACGTAGAAAAGAAGTTCCAGCAGGGAAGTTTACTCTTGTATTTCTCGCAACTGATCCCTGAGAACCCGAGATAGAACTGACCTATAATTGGGGAAGTCAGGAAGTCTATGAAACAGGGAGATCATGGTGACATCTGGCTTATAGTGTCGACAATATCTATGAGTACTGCAGTATGCTACAGAGTAAATGAGTTATTCTAAATAGACCACCTAGAGATGGAAAAATGGCATTTATCAAATCTCCTGATAATGTTTCTATAGAAATACTCCAGGAGTGAGACGCTCTCGAACCTATGAGTCCATGGAAAGATATGGAGAGTATAGGAGAGTGGTAGAAATTTGATTAGTTCCTTTGAGAAATACTTATATAATCTCTATAATACTTAGAGATTATTTTTATGCCTCAAAAAAAGCAAAAATCATACGGATTTAAAAAAGAAAAGAAATTTTACGGAGAAAAAAAACAACCACCAAGAGACAAACAACAGGTCGGTATTTATAACCAAGGAAAAGGAAATTTTGGTTTTGTAGATATCGTGGAGGAGGGAGTCAAAAAATGATTCTATGTACACGAAACAAAAAAAGCAGATGCGTTTCCAGGAGATGAAGTGTATTTCTATACCAAAGTATATAGGAACAAGGAAGAAGCTGTTATCACGGAGGTAAAACAACGAGCTGAGACATTGGTCATTGGGAGGCTCCAAATGCAAAAAACATTTGGATTTGTCATTCCAGAGAGTCAGTATATGCCTGCTGATATATTTGTTCCAGGCAAGTTCCTAAACGGAGCAACTGACGGTCAGAGGGTAGGAGTACAGGTGATAAAATGGAAGGGAAAAAACCCAGAAGGAAGAGTCGTAGAGATACTTCCAGCGATTACAGAGAAATGAGGAAGGATTCTCTGACTCGCTCTCGAGTGATGAGCGAGGATAACATTTCCAGGAAAGGTCCTAGAGGAAGCAAAAAATCATTCAGGAGATATAGATATACACAAAGAGTCTCAGAGAAAGGATCTCAGGAATATGCTCACGTTTACGATAGATGGAGCTGATAGCAAGGATCTGGATGATGCTCTAAGTATACAGAAAGAGAAAGATGGAGGTATCCGTCTCTATGTACATATAGCAGATGTCACCCACTACGTCACAGAAAATAGTGAACTCGATAGAGAAGCAAGAAAAAGAGGTACGAGTATATATATGGTGAATAAAGTCGTTCCAATGCTTCCAGAGAGTCTCTCTAATGGGCTCTGTAGCCTCCATCCTTGAGAATCCAAGAGGACTTTGACCTGTGAGATACTGGTAAATAACTCAGGTCATATACAAGAGTCAAAAGTGTACGAGAGTATTATCGAGTCTGACTATAGACTGACCTACTCGGAAGTACAGGAGATACTTGATAGTATTGACTGACCTCACCCCAACCCTCTCCTAAAAGGAGAAGGAGAGGCTACAAATTCAGAAATACAACTCCAGTTTTGATGAACTTCTTCTTTTGAGCTGATAACAGCTCTGAAACAACTCTCAGATCTCAAAAAGATTCTTTCAGCGTATAAAGACTCAAAATGAGTGCTGCACTTTGATTTTCCTGAGACAAAGATAGAGGTAGATGAAAATGATTTTCCGATCAGATTCTATGAGTATGAGAGATATGAGTCACACAAAATCATAGAAGAGTGTATGATACTCGCAAATGAAGCAATAGCTCAGCAGTTTCAAAAATACCCGTTTTTGTATCGTGTTCATGAGACTCCAGATGAAGAAGATGTAGAGAAGTATATTGCTCTTCTAAAAAAGTTTGAGATAGACATCGAAGTACCAGATATATCTCCAAAATCATTCCAGAAAATACTAAATACCATAGAGTGAAATAAAAAACAATGAGCACTCCAAAAAATGCTTCTAAGAACCCTGATGAAAGCGAAATATAGTGAGAGAAACTTCGGACATTTTTGACTTGCTTCCAAGTTCTATAGTCACTTTACCTCACCTATACGTAGGTACCCTGACTTACAGATACACAGAATTATAAAAGAAGTTATTCATAAAGATATCACTCCAGAGAGAAAGTCTCATTACCAAGAAATACTTCCAAAAGTAGCACTTCGAAGCAGTGAGAGAGAAGTACTGAGTGAACGTATCGAGTACAAGGTACGAGACTATATGGCAGTTCAGTATATGAAGGACAAGGTGTGACAGGAATTTCAGGCAAAAGTGTCAGGTATGATAGAAAAATGATTTTTTGTAGAACTCCCAAATACTATTGAGTGATTTGTAGAGTTTTGACTCTCTAATTTATGATACGATGCTGAAAATTTCAGTATTTTTAGTCCTATTTCGGGAGTAGAACTTACTTTTTGAGATGATGTAGTAGTGACTCTCGTTCGCGTGGACGAAGAAACTCTCAGGCTCGATTTCGAGCTTGTTATTTCTCAGTAGTCAGTTTTTTGCGTTCACTAGATATATATGATACCCTTAGTAGGTATTATATAATTATTGTTACTCATGTATACTCTTGAGCAATTACAGTTTCTGATTTGATCTACTATAACTCAAAAATTTGATGGTGAGAAGTTCGATGCGAGTCGCTTTTGACCGAAACCTGAGGAGAAGAAGCAGGAAAATGAACAGCTGGCTAGTAATCTTAGTCCCGAACAGAAGAAGCAAGCTGCTGAGGTACAGCTGCAGATTACGATTTTAGAATCAAGACTTCAGTGAGAACAGGCATGAGAAAAGATAAATAAGGCTGGAGCAGAAAAGATAGAGTGAGCATTGGATGAGTCAGATAAACAAGACCCTGATGCAAAGCCAACATTAGAAAAGTTAGCAATGTATAAAAAAAGACTTTCAGAAGCTACATCAGCCCAAGGAGATATATGACAAGAAATTGCTATTCTGAAAAGTGATTTGTGAGAGTACAATTGAAAACTAAAAGAAGACGGAGAAGCTACGAAAAACTTTGAGATAAATCCTGAGATACTTCAAAAATTTCAGGACTATGTAAGCCAAAGGGAAAAACAAGCAGAACTTCCAAAAGGGAGTATCTCGACTATGTTGTCTTCCAAATATAACTACTCATGAGTTATTGATGGACAGCAGGAAAAAGAAATTGCAGAAGCATTTCTCAGTAATACAGAAAACTTTGCAGAGGAGATAAACCAACTCATAGCAGAGTACAAGAGAAATGCGGAATTTGCAAAGAGTTCAAAGCTACTAGATGGAGATACTGATATAGCAGAGCTGATGACTCTACAGCAGGATGGGTGAGCAAATTTGGTTGATCATACCGAGAGAATAATACAAAGAAAAAATCCAGATATCCCACCCAATACACTTATGGGAAAAGTCCTTGTGTTTTTGAAGAATTTATTTTGAATCGAAGCAAATAGTGATAGGTTTAATTCTTATCAATGAGGGAGAGATGCTGTAAATAATATTACTGTTCCTGGAGGAGATATAAACAGACTTGGTTCCCTCTCAGAATTTTTTGAGAGTGGTGAGAGGTGACCGATGGCTATCAATGGGAATGATGTTTGAAAACCTTCTTTTTGAACGTATCAATTGAGGGCAGATCATCTAAAAGCATTTGCGGAAGATAATGGTATAATTGGGGATCATAACGAGACATTTACTAAGTGATCTGAGAGTGAGTTTGCAAAAAACTGGATAGCAAAAATAGAAGAGATAGGAGCAAAAAAGTTCAAAGAGCTCGAACATAATTACATAAAAGAAACACATTATGACCCTGCTGTCACAAAAGCTGGATTTGATGTGAGTAAAGCAAGTATTGTACTGAAGAATGTTATATGGAGCTCTGCAGTACAACACTGAGCTGCAACAGATGTTATCCGTAATGCAGTACAAAAGACCCCTGGTTTTACTCCCGGAGATAAAAATTCAGAATTACAGCTCATAAAAAACATATATGAACTCAGAGCTGAAAAGAAAAATGCTACAATGGATAGATATAAGAAAGAATTTAAACTTGCTGTTTTACAACTTAAATCACAAGGAATTCTTCCATCTGGAAGTATTCGTTCGATACAAAAGGAAGTAGTTAGAAATCCTGATGGGAGTGTCAAAATGACATACTGTGCGAGAACAGCGAGACTCAATGCAGCAAAACTCTGAGTCAAAGTCCCTCAACTTGAAAGTGCACGTGCTCTAGAGGATCACTTTTCATGACAAGGGAGATTGAGTAGATCTGAGCCAACGGGAACAGTATTTCAGGCGTTTTCTCGTAGTAAGAGATTCCCTCAGTATGGTCATGTGGCTACAGGTTTTGTGAGGAATGGACAAGCATATATACTTGATCCATATCTTCCAGTTGTTGGATGAAAATATAGCCACAATCCGATCCCCTTTAATCAGTATAAGAGTTATCTTGCAAGTGTAGGAAGAAAGTATAATGGAGTTGTAAATCATTAGTATTAAGACTTGCTAAATACCAAAAAAACTATACTATATCAGTATAGTTTTTTAATATGAAATTATGATTACTTCTGATAGTTCAGACTGACCTAAACAGACTTTCCTAACTCTAGGAAAGGAAAGACTCGAGAAAACCAAATTATGGTTCTACACTCACGCATTTTCACACAATACAATCCTCCAAAAACTCAAAAAAGTTACAAAGAAATGTGAACTTTCTCTGGAGCAAGAAAAAAGACTACAACACTTTATATCTTTTGTTGATGGGACAGAAAATACAGACATACTAGAGTTCCTCTGTGAAATGAAAACCTCCAAAAAACATGATATATGTGGACTTCTCCAGTGTTTTGAAAAGGCTGAAAAGGAAGAAAGAATAGGACCCCAGTTTATCATGGATACGATACTGGTGTTTTATCATTCTCCGAGAATAAGCAAACTCTCTCAAATAGAAAAAAAGGCTTATAATAAGCTTAAAAATATTCTCGTGAGACGTGTGCCAAAAGTAGAGGAGATGCTTCCTGAAAATCCAAAAGTATAACCTTAAAAAACTTTATGAGATCTTTAGATACTCCTCACTTAGATTTGGAATCATGAGAGACACCTCATGTAAAACAAGCTGTTTATTCTGTTGCTTTAGCTTTATCTCTCGTACTATCTTCTCCAGGTACTTTGACTGCTTCAGGTCAATACGGACTTTGATCACAGGAACAAGAAATATCTCGTCTAGACGAGAAAAAAAATAGCTTCAATGATAGAGATTCTACCAACTCCTTTAGTTATATACTACAACAATTTGATCCAGATCTATTCCCAGGAGAGTCTATAGATAGTATCTCCCATCCTGATATTGCTCAGAGGTTGTCTGATACTCTTGTACATGTAATCCAGAACTCAGGACAGTATAGTACTGAAGAAACACTCGAAATAGTCTTGGAATGGTTCTTACTTTTTGATCAATTAGTTGTTGATACTCAGGTTAATCAGAGCCTACCTACTGAGGAATATAAATTACTTCTTTCTGATGTAGAGAGTCTCAGAATGAGTCTTGTCCAGGATTATAGCATCCCTATGGAATATGTCGATATGCTACCAGATGATTTTTCTCGCAGGTAAAACCTATTTTTTCTAATATCTTTGTCCTCATTTTTTGTACAAGGTTTTTCACAATTAGGGTTTTTTAAGCCTCAAATTATTTGACAATGATGTTGTAGAGGACTATAATGTAGAATATAATAGTACTTAAAATATATACTATGGCTGTAGATAAAATACAACAATCTCCTGAACCTATAGAGTCGGGTTGAGCTATGGAATTCTTGAAGCAAAATACGAGTATCGTAGCAACAGCAGCAGCGGCTATACTAGCCTTTCAAGTAAGTACAGCCCAGGCAGAGGAACAAAAAACAGTTCAGGTAGCAGATGCAAGTGGGAAGATGGAGTTAGCGAATTACACTTGAAAAGAAGCTCTAACATCATCTGATCAAGAAAAGATATCTCTGGGCCTTCAGGAGCTTACAAAGTGATTTATCACTGACGGAGAATCAGAAGAAGATGCTAGAGAATATGCTCAAGGTACAATGAGTAATATACTTAACGGTAGTGATGGAGGAGCTGTAGAGGAAATTCTGACTTTTGCTCCAAAATTTGCGGAGTTTATATCTGATAATCCTGGAAAATTTGATTCAAGAGTATATACACCAATAAATACAGCTGTTATAAGAAAAAAGACGGAGGCTTTGGATGAACTTGCCAGTACTCTTTCAGGTAATAACTAGATTATTGACATCATTATGCTAAATATGATAAGATATTAGAGACTAACTAATATCTTATTTTTATGTCAGAAGTGCTTTGACATAGTTATGATGGAGTTCAAAATAAACCTCTTGGTAGTAAAGAGGATATTATACTATGAACAGAAACCACAGAAAAAGAGCTATCCGTTATTTCTCCGAACCTTCAAAAGAAACTTGAGAAAGCAAGATGGGATGAGACTAACTGAAATAAACAAGAAGAATACGACAAATTTCTGAAATATACTCTATCTTTAGATAATCAACAGCAACAAATTTTAGTATCAGCATTATCAAATATTACTCCTAGAGCACTTTCAAAATATATAAAACAGAATGGCTATATTATAGAAAAAGCTACATTTGATAGTTTTATATCTAAGTATTGACCAAAAGGTCAAACACAAATTATTGCTGAGCAGAAGAAAAATATAGAAACTCATATCTCGTATAATGACTCTTTAAAACAAGCAACAAGTTTTGTAGAAATTTTCGCTTGAAATAATCAAAACTTTTCTGATATTCCCGAATTCCAAAAATTACTTGAACGAGCTCGTTCACTAGATGGTAAAAGCGAACAAGAAATAACAAGACTAAATAAAGATATACGTGATTTTCTCTCAAACTCTGGAACCTGAAACCTCGAAAAAATATCCAAAAAGATAAAAGACTCAGGTGATGAACAAGCTTACGAACAGTTTAAGACCTATGCAACATCTATTGATTCAACACTTGGTTCTAGATTTATTGCTTTTGAAGTAAGCTACAATAAACCAATCCAAGAAACTGTGAAAGAGCCTATTCATCAGGCTCAAATAGTTGGATGACTCGGGACGAAAGATTTCCAAAAACATGGGAATATAGTTGAAGCAAAAAATGGTCAGGATGTGACGAGGATGGATATATCAGAAGTCCCACCAACACGTTATGTTGCTATAGAAGGAAGCAACTATAGTTTGGAGACAGATGTGCCTATAGGAGACTTTTATAGTGCTATATCAAACGAAGGTCTCGAACATGAAAAAAAACAAGCAGAAAATACTCCGAAACTCGAAGCTCTTGATAAACTCGGTTCTCCCGAAGTACAAGAGTTTTTACAAAGTAGTGACTTTGAGCAGGCAACGCTCTCATGAGTAAAAGCAATACTGAGCAGTATGATTGGACTCTCTGCTGGTATGACTCTAGAAGACGTATGTGGGAAGAGTTTTACCAGTAAAGAAGATATCAAAAACTTTGTGATGAGTTGAGGTATCGCGTCTCGTAAAAAGCAACTCGAGGATCAGATAAAAGAAAAAGAAACAAAGTACAAACTCGCCCTCAAGCAACATGTCGCTGAGTATTCCAGAAAGCTCAAAGAAAAAGATGAGACAACTCGTAATACTCTCAGACTCATGAAACAAATGTGAATGGATCTAATTCCCCAATGAGATCTAGAGCAACTTATAGCAGAGATCAATCTCAAAGAGAGAATAGATCTCGGAGATGGTATCCGTACCAATACGGATATAGATCTCGCAGAAGGAGTCTATGGATTTACTGATAGTATCGAGTGAAACTCTGATAGAGAAAAAGAAGTACTTGTGAGACTCTTTAATAAAATGGTTACATGAGAAAGTACAGGAGAAGATTCATTACTCCCAGATGTTACTTCTTATGCAACTAACAGATCTGTCGCAGATCCTGTAGTTATTCGAGCAGAACTAGAGAAGAGAAATATTATTACAAATACAGGAAGTTTTAATATAGCAAAAGTAAGAGAAAATCTCTGGGGAAATAATACTCAAACAAAATAAAAAGAACTCATATGAGTTCTTTTTATTAATTCTGTCTGACAAAAATCTGCTTGGTAGTTTCTCACTCAAAACCAAATACATCACTGGGTTGTATATCTGAATCAAGTTCTTCGTGTCAGAGGACTTCGATAATGTTATTGTCTATATAGTATTGAAATTGTTCTTGTATGTGATCGTTGTTATAGAGTTCGGGTTTTCCACTGAGATTTGCAGAGGTGAGCCAGAGAGGGCCATTGGATCTTACGAGATCATCTTGGATATCATTGTGAGCTACACGAAAACCTATTTGTTTATATATTTCATTGTTTTCATACATACCTTCTTCATCTTCAAAACCGAGATACACTTGTATATGAGGACACTGAGTTAAAACAGTAAAAGGTCTCTCATATTTTTTTAGATACTGGATCTGATTAGGAGTGAGTTCTGTATTATCTTCTAACCACTTTATATCTTGGACGAGTATAGCAAGAGGTTTTTTTGTGTCTCTTTTTTTGATTTTATAGATTTTGTGATAGTTTTTTTTGTCGCTAAATTTGCAAGCTATACCAAAACAGGTATCTGTGGGGATGATATATATCATTATACTATTGGGTCTTTAAGAGGTATTCAAACTTTTCGAGGATATTTTGTATGTGTTTTTGCTGTTTTTTCGATGAGAACGATAGTTCTTTTTTGGTCAGCAAGGGTATAGTTTTTGACTTTGAGGATCTTTGCTCCGAGTCTATGGAGTGCTTTTTTGGTTGTTTTGAGTTCTTCTTTGTCATCCAGTTTATAGGCTGCAAATACTCCTCCTATTTTTAAGAGAGGAATAGTGTACTCAAGCAGAGTAGGGAAATACGCTGTGGCTCTTGAAGTAACAAAATCATATTGTTCTCTGTGAGTTGGGTCTTGTCCTATATCCTCGGCTCTTACATGTAGAATAGATACATTTTTTAATCATAGAGTATCTGCGAACTCTCATACACACTTTACTTTTTTTCATACTGAATCTATCAGTGTAAACTCTACATCAGCGTTTACAATTGCCAGAGGAATTCCTGGAAAACCTCATCCAGTTCACATGTCGACTACTTTTGTTGTAGGAGATGTGTCTTCTCCTCCTGTTGATAAGGAGAGGTTGGGAGGGGTTTTAAAATCTAAAAATACACAAAGCATAATACTATCTACAAAATGTTTTTCTATGATATCGTTTTCTTGGCGAATAGCAGAGAGGTTTATCTGAGAATTTTTCTCTATAAATACTTCTAGGAATCTTTCAAACTTTTTGAGTTCTAAATCAGAGAGTTCGAGATTATATTTTTGAAATATATCTTGCATGATTTTTTGAGCTTGGGTTAGGTTTTTTCTATATTATCAATAATATATTATAAGTAAATTATTATATAATTTTTTTAAACATATGGACTCAAGTAAGATATATGATGTTATAATCATTGGTTCAGGGGTGTCTGGTGCTGCTCAGTTTTATAGTTTTGCCAAGCATAGTGATCTTTCTAGGGTCGCTCTTTTAGAAAAAGAATCTCAGGCAGGAATGATAAATTCTATGCCAACAAACAACTCTCAGACTCTCCATGAATGAGATATAGAAACGAACTACGATCTAGAAAAAGCAAAGTCAGTAAAACTCAAATCAGGTTATACCAGGGCTTACGTCACAGAGAAATCAGATCCAAAGCTATTTTTACAATGACCAAAGATGGTTATGGGAATAGGACAGCAAGAATGCGAATTTTTAGAAAAGAGGTTTGAAGAATTTAGAGGACTCTTTCCCACACTCGAAAAACTTGAGTGAGAAGCGCTCAGAGAAAAAGAACCCAATGTGTTTAAAGATAGAAAGCAGTGAGAAAGAATCATGGGACTCTATAACCCAGATGGTATTACTGTGAACTATAGTCTCTTAGCTCAGAGTCTCGTAAAGGACGGACAAGGTATAGCGAAAAATGATCCAAATAAAGAGTATGAGACTCATTTTGGGACGAAGGTAGTAGACATAACAAAGGATGGGGAAATATACAGAGTGCAAACTAGTGATGGTGAGATGAAAGCAAAATTTGTATCAGTATGTGCGGGAGCTCATAGTATGTATTTTGCAAAAAAAGCAGAAGTAAAAGAAGCAAAACACTTATCTCTTCTCTGTGTTGCTGGAAATTTTTATTACACTCCAAAGTATATAGACACAAAGATATATACGGTTCAGGACCCAGACCTCCCGTTTTCTGCAGTACACTGAGACCCAGATATACTTGATCCAAATAGAACTCGCTTTTGACCAACTACAAGAATGGTGTTTATGCTTGAGAGACATAGATACAAAACAGTTTTTGATTTTTTTGTGACTCTTCCACCAGTTTTTAAATCACTGATTGCTTACTTAAAAATCATGTCAGATCTCAAGTTTGCACTGTACGCGTTTAAACATAACGTGGTATTTCAGATACCATGAGTTGGAAATTATTATTTTTGGAGAGAGGCTCAAAAGATCATCCCATCACTCAAGTACTCTGATGTAAAACTCGCAAAATGACAAGGAGGTGTCAGACCACAGATAGTTGATACATCGGCAAAAAAACCACTCAGTCTCTGAGAAGCAAAACTCTCAGCTGGAAATATAAAGTTCAACGTGACTCCATCACCATGAGCAACTACCTGTATATTCAACGGTCTCTCTGATGCCAAGGAAATTACAGAAACTCTTGGAGGGGAATTTGAGAAGGGGGTAGTATAAGTTGACTTATTTTAATTAAGTATTATTGTAATCTTGCCTAAAATATTTTAGACAAACTTTAGAAAGGAGTTTTGTGATGAAATTTATTGGTGAAATGTGGTGGATATGGATGGTTCTAACTATCTTTTTTGGAGGTGTAACCCTTAACAGGAGGGATGCTCAAAGAGATGAGCAAATCTATAATATAAGTGATCTACAGTCTTCTATGTTTGCGAACAGTTTTTTTATAATTGTTCTGACCATAACAACAATAGTGTTTGCTATAATGCTCGCTCTTTCCATATCTGTTAATTTAGTCTCCTTTGGATGACTAAAGTATCCCGCAACTAAGCAACTGATATTTATCAGTTGCTCTTTTTTGATATTGAAAATCTTTTCTATATACTATTCATATACACAAGTAACTGAGGTATTTTGCTCACAACACCACTTACAAAATCACTGCTTCGCACAACGGATAATTATATCAAGGCTCTCGAGAAATGAGGTATAAAGACAGTTGCTGATATGCTCCTGTTTTTTCCACGTGATTTCGAGGACAGAACGGAGGTACTCGATAGTTTTTCACTTGTGAACCTCAAAGAAAAAAATACAATTCTCGTAACTCTTCTCTCTATAGATACCACCAGAACCAGTGGAAATAAGCTGCTGAGTAAGGCAGTTATAGAAGATAAAAATGGATTTCTGGCTGAGGCTGTATGGTTTAACCGTAAATACCTCGCATCACAACTCGGGGCATACAAATCAAAAAAAGTTATTCTCTCAGGAAAGGTGAAATATAACTATGGAAAAGTTACTTTTAACTCCCCAGAGGTAGAAACAGATCTCTCCAAAATATGAGGCTCTATAGTACCAATATACTCTGATATGAACTATATTCCAGGAAGATGGATAGAGTCAAAGATGTGAAATCTCGAAAAATATATCTCTGAGATTCCAGAAACACTTCCAGAAGCAATACTCAAAAAATACAAGTTTATTTCTCGCAAAGAAGCGTTTCACAAGATTCATTTTCCCAAAAATTCTAATGATATAGATCTTGCACAATACAGACTCGCATACGAAGAGCTCTATCATATAAACTATCAAGCGATATCATCAAAACATAAAAAATTTGATGAATCTGAGTGAAAATCTTTTGCTATGCCACTGGATGCAGAGCTCGTAAAAGAGATCATGTCTCATATACCTTTTGAACTGACATGAGGACAAAAAGTCGCATTGTTTCAAGTACTCAAAGATATGGAAAAATCTCACTCGATGCAACGTCTCCTAGAGTGAGATGTCGGTACAGGGAAGACTATAGTTTCGCTCATTGCGATTATTCATTCCATAAAGGTCAGTGAAAAACTGGGACAAAAGATCCAAGTAGCCATTATGGCCCCAACAGAGATATTGGCTAGGCAACACTTTATATCCACGCAAAAACTGCTGATCGAGTTTCAGCTTACTTCTCATTTACTGGTTGGGAGCACGACGGCAAAACAAAAAAAAGACATAAAGCAAGAACTCAAGGCAGGACATGTAGATGTGATTATCGGAACACACGCACTGGTACAGGAGGATGTATATTTTTCAAACCTTGGATTTGTGATCATCGATGAACAGCATAGATTTGGAGTGAAGCAACGTGAAGTACTGGAGTGAGGATGGGGAAATAAGAACCATCTAGTTCCACATAACCTCAATATGACAGCTACTCCTATTCCTCGTACACTGGCACTGACTCTCTACGGAGATCAGGATCTGTCTATCATCTCTGAGTATCCAAAGTGAAGAAAGGAAATATATACAAAAGTCGCAAAAAACGATACACAGAGGCAAGAGATCGAGAGATTTGTAAGAAATGAGCTAGAGAAGGGAAGACAAGTCTTTTGGATATCTCCTCTCGTAGAAGAGTCTGAAAAGATAGATCTGGCAAATGCTATGAGTACCTATGAATCACTCGTGAGTATATTTCAGTGATTTCAAGTAGGATTGCTCCACTGAAAGATGAAAGCAAAAGAAAAGGAACAGATAATGAAAGACTTTTCAGAAAATAAAATACAAGTTCTCTCGAGTACTTCAGTAGTAGAAGTCGGAGTAGATGTTCCCAACGCAACTATTATGTGTATAGAGTGAGCTGAGAGATTTTGACTCTCGCAACTTCATCAGTTCCGTGGTCGTGTAGGGAGAGGAGAGTATCAGTCCTATTGTTATCTATTCCCAACTACTGGTCAGCCAACTGATAGACTCAAAGCGATGGAACAAACCAATAATGGATTTGAGCTCTCAGAAATTGATCTCGAGATACGTGGTCCAGGGGAAGTCTATGGAGTCCGTCAGTCGGGACTCCCAGATCTCAAAATTGCAGATATGACTGATCTCCAGTTGGTGAGTCAGATACGTGAGGATATAGAGGAGATGTTTGAAGAGAGGTAGTTGACATTTTTCTATAAATACTTAAATTATTTAAAATTTTACTTTTAAGTATTTATATGAATAAGCTAAATGATCAAATCATATCATGACCTTGAAGAAAAGCTGATATGTTTCAAAGAATTATTGATGTAGTCAATAAATTTCAGAAAGAATGATCCGAGATAATAGAGTCTACTGATGCAGAAAATCAAAAATATTACCAAGTGACAATTTCTGAAAATCAATGAAAAAAAACAACTCAATATAAAGTATACAATTATCATGATTTAGAGGAAGTATATAATAAGTATATTTGAAAAGATTGAAGAACAGAAATAGATACTATAGTAGCATCTTATGTAGAGACTATAAATACAAAAATATTTACACACTACACTTCATGACCTCTTCATGACTTGCCTTGATATGATGAGGACTTCTTAGGCTCTTTTCTTGATTTTATTTATGAAAAAACAGACAGAGTTAGTTATGACGTGAAAATAAGTAAAATAAAAGAATATATAAGAAGGCTTAGGAAGTATGATCTATGAAGTACTATAAATTACTTCTTCGAAAATCCTATAGATATGATAAATCCTTATGCTGTGGATGATCCAACTATGGCAGAACAGAATGGATGAGAGGTGGAGATAGTATATGTAGAGAGATCTGGTGAATTCATGGAGCCTCAGAGTAGTGAGTATTTGAAACACTTCCTTAAACGTTTACAGGAATTATTAGATTTAATTTCTGTCTATGAAAATGTTCACGAAATAAGAGAATGAAAAATAGAGCATAACTTATTACATGTTTATGGGGAGAGAAAAATAGCTCAGATTATATTTAATAGTAACTCGCGTTTCAAAGAAGATATTATTAATAACTCAGATGATGATGCGTATATAAAATTTATTAATTTATTAGAGTCACCTATAGGATGGGATATTGTAAATAGGGTCTTCTCTTACAGGTCTTACGTAAAACCTGCCCATAGAGAATATATTAAGAAAATCATATCATCTGAACCTCAAAAAATTTCTCAGTATCTAAATGATTTATACTCAGCAGAAAAGATGCGTAATATAGATAATGATGTTGTATGGGAGGTATTAATATCTGAGTTGGAATGAGTCTTTGGAAGTGTATAATATTTGTTTTGGTAATATAAAAGGAAGGACGAAACCTTTCTTTTTTCTGACCTTTACTTCTTCCTCTCTTTTCCTACAATCATAATCAATCATTAACTTGTAACTCTTTGTAGCTTTGAACTTACTGGAAGTATTTTTCATCATATCATGAGTGTTGATTTTTGTTTTGGCACTTGATGTAGCCAGAAGAGAGAAGTTTAATGCGCTTCATTTTTTTGTTTTTATTGCTATTGGAGCAGGACTTTTGGTATTCACATTTTTCCCAGGAGTACTTGATAGTGTGGGGAGACTCTTTTGAATTCAGAGATGAGCTGATGTTTTGGTCTATAGTTCGATTATATTTCTCCTGTATTTTTCTCTTCTACTTCTCTCAAAAGTAGAGTCAGGAAGAGAAGACGTAACGAAACTTGTCAGAGAAATAGCACTCCAAAATGCAGTAAAAAAAGATCTCAAAGGCAAGTTTGTATTTGTCGTTCCAGCGTATAATGAATGAACGGTAATTGCCAATACGGTTCAGACTATTCTGGATGTAGGATACAAAAATATCATAGTCGTAAATGATGGCTCAGATGACAATAGTAGAGAGATACTGAGTTCTTTTGGAGAAAAAATAATAGTTATCCATCACTATAAAAACAGAGGTCAGTGAGCAGCTCTAGAAACAGGATTTGAGTATGTCCGTAGATATACGAAATCTGAGTTTATAGTATGTTTTGACGCAGATGGACAGCATGACATAGCTGATATAGAACAGTTTGAGAAATACCTAGACGGATCTGTAGATGCGCTTTTGGGTTCCAGATTCTTGGGAGAGTCAGGAGCTAGGGAAGTCCCGTTTATCAGGAAGATTATATTGAAACTCGGAATAGTATTTACTTTTTTTGTGAGTCATATTCCTCTGACGGATGCGCACAATGGATTTCGTATACTGTCACGTAATTCTCTTGAGCATATAAAAATAACTCTTGATGGTATGGGACATGCCAGTGAGATAGTTGATATTATTTCCAAGAAAAAAATCAGCTATAGAGAAGTTCCCGTCACTATTCGCTATAGTGAGTACTCTCTCTGAAAAGGTCAAAAATCAAGCAATGCAATTAGTATACTTCTCAAAGTTATTTGGAATAAATTCTTTAAATAGGGGGATTGTGTTATCCCGTATTTATTGAGGGATCTTTAGAAGTCACTTAAAGAGAATATTCTATATAGAGAAGAAATAGTTCTTTGTATTAAAATGAGTTACTACTTTTATTTACTTTTTATTCAAAAAGTAACAAAAGAATTCGAGGGTTTCGAACTTCGCTGATTTAAAGGAAACGTTTTATAAGCTTATGTTTGGCTCATCTCCCCCTTAAAAAACCCACTGATACATTCTAAAGCATAATAACTTAAAAATAATGCAAAACGATAATCAATTCTCCCTAGATATGTGAAGTTGAGTCTCTCCAGGAAAAAATATACAAATCTGGAAAAATATCATCGTTGATAGAGGGTCGAGATATACCGTTGTGGTATGAAAAATCTGATGAAAAGATGATATCAAGCCATTTATAAAACAACTCATAAAAGATCCCTATTTTCGAAAAGCTACTCATAATAGCTATAGTTATAGATACAAAGATACCAATGGACTGATAGTAGAATGAAAAAACGATGATGGAGAACAGGGAGCTGGCATGTGCATACTTCGCGAGCTCAAACGAGTTGAGTTTCTGTGAGGAATAGTGATTGTAACTCGTTACTTCTGAGGAGTACAGCTCCATGCAGATAGATTCAAAAATGTTATAGAAGCAACCAAGCAGGTGATGGAAATATTAAAAAAGAATCCTAATTAGGATTCTTTTTTAGTTTTTTTACTGAGTACCTATTAGTCACTCAACAGAGTATCTTACTTTGAGACATTTTTCTTGTACCTGCATTTCTGGAGTGAGACTATAGGATATATTTTTTTGGTCTTCTTCATAAAATCATTTCCACATAGAGTTTGGATCTACCTTATCCCTATGACATTGTCTCGGTCACTGAGAGCCTCGCAGATCTACAGGAACTTTTATACAGTACTTTGGATCTACATCTAGATCTTTTGCTGTTCCTATCCTTCCAGTTTGATGATATGCTGCTACATCTTCGCTATATCATGGCTCTTGTCCTGTGAGATTACTACACCAGTCTTTTTTAAGGATTCTTTGAGTTGTATGGGATATATCAGAAGTATTTTTAGATACTTCCTGAGCATTTCACGGGATAGTACTTCATAGGGATATTACCGTTGCGAGTGCTATTTCAGGGAGATTTTTCATAGTTTTACAATTATATATATTATAGGATGATACTACTCTATAATCAAAAACTGTCAAAATAAAAAATCCTATTTCTAGGACTTTTTATTTTGTTTTCCAGTATTACATATCACTGAGTGCTTCTTTGAAATGATCAAAGAGATGGTTTATGAGGTCATCCATATTCTTGTAGTCTTCTCTTGAAAAGTGAAATTTACTTCCATCGAGATTTGCCTGGATAGAACCGTCAAATATTCCCTTTTTATTCTTATCTACTTTTACTTCAATCATTCCTGTTGCGTCTTCTTTTTTGAATTTATTGAGGTAGTGATCCAGTTTTGTCCCTACATTTTCTTCTACGATTCTTTCTACGACTTCTTTTGATACTTCGAGATCTTTTCCCACATGACAGATAGTTTGTAATTGCATATCTTTTTTAAATTATGTATATAGTATGACTCTTTCGAGATGTATATATATTATCATATCTCGAGGTAAAATCAAAACAAAAAATACAGAATTTTACGTTGTAAAAAACATAAAAGTCTATATATTTTTATATATATTATCTTGTTTATATTTTAGAGAGAAATGACCTATGAAAAAGTAATCTGACTCGAGATACACGTACGTATCAAGTCAGAGACCAAGATGTTTTGTAGCTGTAAAAATGCAATAGAACTCGCTGCTGAACCAAATATCAATGTATGTCCTATATGTATGGGGTTTCCAGGAATGCTCCCAAGTCTGAATTCAGAAGTAGTTCGTCTGGGAACTATAGGAGGGATGATGATGAGGTGCGAGGTCAATAAACACTCACGTTTTGATAGGAAGAGTTATTTTTATCCGGACTCTCCCCTGAGTTTTCAGATCACACAACTCTATGAACCTATCGTCTGAGCTGGAGAAGTAAAAGTCCTCGTGGATGGAGAAGAGAGAGTTTTTGGGATTCATCATATGCATCTGGAAAATGATGCAGGAAAACTCTCACACGCAGGATGACAGACACTCTGTGACTTCAACAGAGCAGGGAGTCCGTTGATGGAGATAGTAACTGATCCAGTCTTTTCGACCAAACAAGAAGTAATGGAATTTCTCAAAGAACTTCAAAAGATGTTTCGCGCAGCTGGGGTGAGTGATGCAGATATGGAAAAATGACAACTCAGATGTGATGTGAACATGTCTATCAGACCGCAGGGAAGTAGTGAGCTCATGAACAGAACAGAGCATAAGAATGTAAATTCATTTTCTGCTATCGGGAGATGTATCGATGCCGAGTTCAAACGTCAGAAAAAAATAGTAGAATCAGGTGGAGAAGTAGATCAAGAAACCAGAGGTTGGAATGACGATACAGGTATGAGTACGACACAACGTAGCAAAGAAGATGCTATGGATTATAGGTATTTTCCTGAACCAGACTTGCTTCCTATAGATCTAGATGATAATTTTATAGAGCAGTGTAGACAGTCTCTCGTAGAGCTTCCTATAGATAAGAGGCTTAGGTATCTCAGTGAATACAAACTCAAAGAGGATGATGCAAGACTTCTCACAACTGACAGTAGTCTGACTACGTATTTTGAAAAACTCGTAGAACTTACAAAAGACCCAAAAAAATCATGTAGTTACATTACGACTATTTTACTCGCGATGATTAGTGAATCAGATGAAGTTAATGGGGTGGATGACCTCAGGTTCGATATCGCAGAATTTGCAAGAGTGATAGAACTGGTCAATGCTGATGAGCTTTCTTCTACCAACTCAAAACAGGTAATAGAGGAGTTATTTCAAAATGGAGGGAAAGCTGATATCATCGTAGATGAAAATAATCTCAGACAAAAAAATGATACAGGAGCTCTGGAAGCAATAGTTGATGAAGTACTTGCTGACTGTCAGACACAAGTCGCTGACTACAAGTGAGGAAATGAAAATATATTTGGGTTCTTTGTAGGGCAGTGTATGAAACGTAGTAAATGACAGGGGAATCCAAAGATATTCAATGAACTACTCAGACAGAAACTCAAATAAGATCGTCTTATGTCATTCCTGCGAATGCAGGAATCTCTAGAAATCAATTATGAAACAATACTATGTTTATATCCTTGCCAGTACTTCTGAGAGACTGTATATTTGAGTGACTTCAGATTTAGTAAGAAGGATTTATGAACATAAAAATAAACTTGTTGATTGATTTACTAAAAAATACAATATAAATAAGCTTGTATATTATGAAGTTCATCAAGATATCAATCAAGCTATAAAAAGGGAAAAACAAATGAAGAAATGTATACGACAATACAAAGTAAATATTATCACAGAGTTTAATCCTGCTTGGCAAGATTTATATTCACAAATCTGCGAGTAGTAGATTCCTGCATTCGCAGGAATGACAAGGTATTTATGATTTTGGTATATCAATCTTATAGGGAAATATCATTTTTTCCTCTTTGGTAATAATTTCTTCTTTGAGAACACCTCATTTTCCCTTGAGGTGGTCTAGGAGATCCTGCACCAGATTATCTGGAGCACTAGCTCCGGAAGATATTCATATACTAGAGATTCATTCTAGAAAACTATTAGGAAGCTCATCTTTGTTATCTATCAGTATACTTGGTATACTAGCTCTTTCTCCTATGAGTTTGAGTTTCTGAGAATTACTCGAGTTTTCTGATCCAACTATTATGAGCGCATCTGAGAGCTTTACGATCTCCTTTACTGCTTCTTGCCTGTTGGTAGTTGCGTAACATATATCACTAAATCCTGGGAGTTTTATATCTGGGTATTTTTGACATATATAGTCTATAAGTTCTTTGGTATCATCTACTGAGAGAGTTGTTTGGTTGAGGAGTGCAAGTTTTTGTCAGTCTGGAAAGCTCAGCCCATCTGCTTCCTGTCTATTTCCAACTACAAATATATTCTCTAGATCATTATCTGCGACTCCGATCGCTTCCTGGTGGTTTTTTTTTCCTATGTATATGATCTGGTATCCCTCAGAGATAAACTTCTTTGCTTCATTATGTACTTTTATCACGAGTGGGCAACTTGCGTCTACGCATCTGAGTCACTTTGCCTTGGCTGCTGCTACGAAACTCGGAGCAACTCCATGAGCAGAAAAAACTATAATAGACCCTGTAGGTACTTCATCTAGGTTATCACTGAAAACAACTCCTTTTCTTTCGAAATAGTTTACGATAAATTTGTTGTGCACTATTTCATGATTGACGTAGATAGGCCCTTCATCTTGGTAGGCTTTTACTATATCATCGAGCATACCGATAGCTCTATCGACTCAGGCACAGTATCCACGGGGTGATGCAAGGTATATGTCAAACATATAAATAATTATTGGATAGTATTACTTCCTGAAGAAATATCTTTAGTAGCTTTATCTCTTGATATATTTTCCAGAAGCTTTATAAAAGCTTCTATTTCTGATGTAAGTGTTTCCTTGTCTGGAACCTGAAATCATAGAGATTTCAATTTCCCATCGATAAGTGGCTGCCATGTATCTATTCATGTAACAGATTTTTGTAGATCAGTTATTATTTCTATAACTCTTTCTCATACTCAGAGTCTCTGCTGGTCTAGAGGAAGACCTTGTTTTTCTTTCAAAAAATCAGGTAATGCTTTCGCTTGCTCTATAGCTGCTTGAATTCACATATTATTTTTGAAAATTAGTATCTAAATAGGTTTCTATTTCTTTGAAAAATATTTTTCCAACCTCTCCTATAGTTTTGGATTTTATTTCCATGTATCTCTCTCATTTTACATATATTTGAAGAGTTGGGTTTTCGAAATCACCAGGGATAAATATCCCTATATCTGCATTTCGTGCCTCTCCAATACCATTAACAATACATCCCATAACGGCTATATGGATATCTTCGAAACCTGTGTACTTTTGCTTCCATTTTGGGAGGTGTTTTTTTATCTGGTCTTCTATGTATTTTGCGAGAAATTGAAACTTATCTGATGAAGTTCTTCCACATCCTGGGCAACTTACTACTTGTGGGGAGAAGCTCTTGAGTCAGAGTGATTGGAGTAGATTTTTACATACCTCGACTTCTTTACTACGAGGACTTCATATCTCAGGGGTAAGAGATACTCTGATGGTATCTCCGATTCCTTGTTGTAGGAGGATCGCTAGAGCTGCACTACTGGATACGATTCCTTTCATGTTTCCACCTGCTTCGGTGAGACCCAGATGCAGAGGGTATTCACATAAACCTGATATTTTTTGATAAGCATCGACCATTGATTGGAGATGAGAGAGTTTTACGGAGATGATGATCTTTTCTTTTGGGAGTCATCTTTCTACGGCTTTTTGAGCAGAGATCACTCCTGATTCTACCATAGTATTGACATATACTTCTTCTGCACTGAGTGGTTCAGTAAGTTTTGAATTCTCATCCATATTTTTTGAGAGAAGTTCCTCGTCGAGAGATCCTCCATTGACTCCAATACGAACAGGTTTGTTATACTTGATAGCGCAATCAATAATCTTGAAAAAGTTTTCATCTTGCCTTTCTCCTTTTCCAACATTCCCTGGGTTGATTCTATACTTTGCTATGAGTTTTGCCATCTGTGGGTATTTCTCGAGAAGTATATGACCATTATAGTGGAAGTCTCCTACTATAGGAACGGAGCAACCTCTTTTTTTCATCAGTGCAAATATCTCTGGAACAGCTTCTGCAGAGGCATCATCGTTTATAGTGATTCTGACGATTTGAGACCCAGCATCTGCGAGTTCTATGATTTGATCAGTTGTTGCTTGTGTATCCCTCGTTGGAGTATTAGTCATAGACTGTATGACTACCGTGTTATCCCCTCATACTATGACTCCTCATACGTCTACGGATATTGATTTTCTTCTGCTTTGTAGCATATTTACTTCATTTAAAAATGTTCTCTTAGTATAATATTTATCTCCCAAAATCAAGTTTACTTTTATGACTTTCTAACTACACTACTAGTGATTTTTAGACATTTTGTTAATCAAAAAATACATACATGAAACTCCAGAAAATACGCAATTTTTGTATTATTGCACATATAGACCACGGAAAATCAACTCTGGCTGATAGGCTGCTGGAGATAACCGGAACTATAGAAAAACGTGATATGAAACACGGACAGATGCTTGACACAATGGAACTTGAACAGGAGAGAGGTATTACGATCAAACTCCAACCAGTACGTATGAACTGGAAAGATCATGAATTCAATATTATCGACACTCCTGGGCATGTAGATTTTCAGTACGAGGTTTCTCGTAGCCTCGCTTCGGTAGAGTGATGCCTTTTGGTCGTTGATGCCAGTCAGGGGATAGAGGCCCAAACTCTCAGTAATGTATATCTGGCTATAGAAAATGGACTCGAGATAATACCAGTCCTCAACAAAATCGATCTTCCAGCAGCAGATGTACCGAGAGTTACAGAAGAAGTAGTCAATTTATTGGGATGTGATCCATCAGAAATTATTCCCGTATCAGCAAAGACATGAGATAATGTAGAAGCAATACTTGATGCGGTACTCGAAAGAATTCCAAAACCAGTCGTTCATGAAAGTAACAGCGAAGTTCCAAAACAAGAACTCAAGGCACTCGTTTTTGATAGCCAATATGATTCATATCGTGGTGTAGTGAGTTATGTAAAAGTATTTAGCTGAGAAATAAAAAAATGAGATACACTTCACTTCTTAAATACTGGAAAAAAGATAGAAGCACTGGATGTAGGATTCTTCGCTCCAGAGTATACCAGTAGCAAAACGATAGATAATGGTTCGGTTGGATATGTGGTAACGGGACTCAAGTCTATCCGTGACGCACAAGTAGGGGACACGCTCTGGAAACCAGAAATGGTCGAATGACCAAAAGCAAAACCCGAAGATGCCCAGTCTATAGAATGATTCAAAACCGTAACTCCGTTTATCTACGCAGGAGTATTTCCTATGTCTACTGACGAATACCCAGCACTGGCTGATGGTATGGAGAGACTGATGCTCAACGACTCAGCACTTACCAAAGAATCAGAGGCTTCAACAGCACTCGGGCAATGATTTCGTTGTGGGTTTCTCGGACTACTGCATCTGGATATCATCAAAGAACGTCTCTTCCGTGAATCAAACATGGATGTTATTATGACTTCTCCACAAGTAACTTACAAGGTTCGCATGTATGGAGATAAATCTTCTGAGTACTCGAGACTCCTTCCAGAAGTAATCGAACATGAAAATAAAACTAAGACGATTCTCCATATATCAAATCCAGAGGATTTCCCAGCAAGAGAAACCTGTGAGGGAATACTCGAACCTATAGCAAAAATAGAAATAATCACTCCAAGCGAGTATGTCGGAGCGATGATGCAACTCTCTCAGGATCGTAGAGGAGTCTTTAAGAATCAGCAGTTTATCGATCAGACTCGTATTATGTTGACCTATGAACTCCCGATGAATGAACTTATCGGAGATTTCTATGATGAGATGAAGTCTATCAGTAGTTGATACGCGTCTCTCCACTACGAGTTTCTCGAGTACCGTGAAGACGATATCGTCAAACTCGATATCCTGATAGCAGGGGAAAGAGTCGCAGCACTTTCACTCATGTGTCATCGTGATCAGGCCAGATATATAGGAGGAAAAATGGTAAAAAACCTCAAAGAAGTTGTCCCAAGAGCACAGTTCGCGATACCTATACAGGCTGCTATCTGAGGATCTGTGGTTGCCCGCGAGACGCTCTCAGCTTTTCGTAAAGATGTAACTGCAGGACTCTATGGATGAGATGTTTCTCGTAAGAATAAGCTCCTGGATAAACAGAAGAAAGGGAAGAAGAAGATGAAGCAGTTTGGGAAGGTGAGTCTTCCGAGTGAAGCTTTTGTTAATTTATTGAAGAAGTAGGATGTTTGATTATGATTCGTTTATATTAGGGGTGTTAGTAATTCTCCCAGTTTTACTCCCCTTTATCTTGTTTAGATTTGATATAAAACAGTCAAAGTGGAAGATAATTTGTTATTGCTTGGTTTCATGGGGCTTACTATTTTTACTGACTTATTCTTTTAATGTTTTCAGATCTTTTTATTTCTTACGTGATTCGTTAAGAAGGTTGTGATCGTTATGAATTACTGTTAATGGAAATGAAGATTCTAGCATTATCAATGAAACAGAATTTGAATCTATAATAAATGAAGTTAGAGAATTACCAGAAATTAATATACCGTACATATTCGACTTACCCCCTGAGTTATATTTATTTGTGAATATAGTGATTATTTTTTTATGATGGCTATGTTCGTTACTATATTATCTAGCTATAAAACGGTTATATAATCTCAAATTAATTTATAAAATAAAAACGATAATTTTATGAAAAAAATAACCATCTTCCAATCTCCTTTCAACATCACTACTTCACTTTTCTAAAAGCCTCTCTATACACTTTCATACTCTCTCGCTTTCCCACAGAAATGATATAAATACAGATTTCACTATCCTGCACTTGATACACAATTCTGTATTTTTTGTTGGCAAAATACACTTTTTTGAAACCTGAGAGGTTCATGCCATACTTATTTCCGAGATCGATTCATATTTGAGGGTTTTGTATGATCTGTTTGAGTTTTTTCTCAAATAGATACAAGATGCTCTGATCGAGTTTTCTGAGGTCTTTTTCTACCTGTTTATGAAAGACAAGAGTATACTGGCTCATAGAATTATTTTACAGAGAGTCAAAACTTCTCAAGTATATGGTCTCCAGGTATGTTTTCAGTATTATCTATTCTTGATTTGATAGAGTCATATATGCCTGCATGTTCGAGAAAGTCTTGGAACATATTATACATCTCTCCAGATATCATAACCGCATCGAGTTTATTGTTTTTCAGGATTCCGATTTTTTCGAGTTCGTTATTTGAAACCTTTGAGAGATAACTCCCAAAGTTCTTTACGAGTTTTGAACTAGAGACGAGTTCTTCTTCTGTGTATAGCGTACTCATGTGTAACATATTACGTAGTATTTTACGTATTATATTACGAAATTGTATTTCTGTCAAAAATTTTTCTTTTTCTTAATAATAACTATAGTAAGATGTGTATATCTTAACCTTTATAGAAATGAAAAAAATAACTGTCCTCCAACCTTCTCTCAGAGAAGGTTCACATACTGATATAGTATGTAAAGAATTTGAAGCAAGATGTGTAAGTGCAGGTCTTGAGGTGAATTATATAGATTTACAGAACAAGGAACTCCAGTTCTGTGACGGAAGAAATCAGGAAGAGTATAACGCAGATATGCAAGGTATAACGAAGGCATTTGCAGAGTCAGAAGCTATAGTTTTTGGTATGCCGGTATACCAGTACTCGATGAGTGGAGTTCTCAAGAATATCCTCGACGTTTGTGGAACAGGACTCAAAGCAAAATCAATCGGAGCGATAGTAAATGCTGGATGACCCAACTGTTATATGGCATCTCGTGATCTCTTTGACTGTCTCTACTACGAATACGCATGTACCAATATCGCACCAACACCATATACTTGGTCTATGGATTTTCAGGATGGAAAGATAGTAAATGAAAAGTGTTTGAATAAACTAGATGAGTTAGTTGAAACGATAATCTCTCTGTAAAAGATACTATGCCACTCTTTACAGATAACGTTCTCTACAAAACCCGTCAGCATATCCTGATACTGGTTTCTAAGTGTCTGAGACTCATTATCCCCATCATCATTACAGTGGTGTTTCTGGGATGGATACTCTTTCCAGAGTGGAGTATAGTTTCTCAGTGTCTATGGATTGTTGTGTTATCTCTAATTGTAGGGATATATGAGCACTTTCTCTGGAGTAAATCTTATCTCCTTATTACCAATGAAAAGCTCGTAAAAAAAGTAAGAAATGGAATCTTTTCCAAATTTCACATGGCTATTCATTATGAGAATATCCGTGATGTGGCATTTTCTAAAAACAATGTATTTCATTACCTGACAGATACAGGGAGTTTGTTTGCTCGTAGTAGTGCTGCTGCTGTGGGGGATTTTGAAGCTTACTGGACTCCAAAAATCGAAAAAGTCTACAAACTGGTAAATTATCTCCATAATCTCGATCCAAAAATCAGAAAAGATCTCGATCATATAGATGGGGTAACCTGAAGTATGACAGCTGGACGTGATATAGTCTGAGGACAACCTCAGGAGACGCTTGACGGGGCAGCACAAAAAGAAATACAGACTCTGCTGAGTATACAATGAATAAAAGAAGTCGTAGTACTAAGTGATAGTGATAGGAGGCATATATTTGAACATGAAGAGGATAGAAATCATGGAGTATATGAGTCTCTTCGTAAACAAGTCCTCCTAGCTGCGACGCATGATAGTACTTTTCGTGAACCTGATGAAGCTATCGTGATGAAAGCAGGAAAAAAAGTTATTTTTCCAACCGTAAAGTTTCATGAAATACAGAGACCATCAGTTGTTTCCAGTTCTCCAGGTCAAGAAGTACATGAGTATCTCGTACCAAAATTTCAAAATCTCTGAGAATACGACGCGACACTTATTATTTGATTTGATATATAGTATGTGGTGATTTTTAAAAAGACTTTTCTGGTGAAGATCTCTCTCGCAAAAATCATACAAGAAGTTCATGCGTTATGTGGAGAAGCTCGAGGGAAAGAACCCTAGAACCCAGATAATAGATGCTGATAAGATCTATCATGCTATACTGAAAGATCTGTGATACAGATGAAGTTTCTGAGAAATACTCAAAAGAGAACCAAGGGAAATCAAAAATCTCCAAGAACTGTGGGAACTGCATAAACTCAGAAATAGACTCGTTCATGAACTCGAGGAACCAAAAGTCAATCTCAAAAAAAACGCAGAGAACTATAAGTGAGTTATTCTTGCGTTTCTTGCAAGTGTTTGAAAATAATTACTTCACACTCTCAGAAATACTAATCTTCTGAATTTTGGTGATATCTTTTATTTGTTCTTGTATCTCAAATATGTTTTCACTTTTTTTGATTTTTGAAACAATCGTGAGATGTATATTCTTTCCGTCTTCTTTGATGCTTTTGTTCATAGGGATAAGAGGAAGAGTTTTTATTGTCTCGTAGACAGACGACGCGCTGGTTCATTTTTTGGGAAACCAGAGACTAATCGTGCAGAAGCGAGTTCTCGTGATTAATCGACTTTTTATCTTTGTGATAAGTACGAGATTGAGCAGTATGAGTAGGGTAGTGGTGATTGCTGCAAAGTAGAGTCCAGCTCAGACGCAGAGTCAGATAGCAGAGGTAGCCCATATATTGGCTGCTGTAGTAAGTCCTCTCGTATCGAGTCACATCTTTATGATCGCTCCTGCTCCGAGAAATCATATACCAGAAACTACTTGGGCTGCAATACGACCTGGATCGTTGATGTTGGAATTATATATTTCTGGAACGAGTACAGAGAGTATCATAAGGAGACATGATCCAAGACCTATGAGTATATGTGTTCTGAGTCCTGCAGGTTGATTCTTGAGTTCTCTCTCCAGTCCCAGTACAAAGGCTAAGATCAGAGTCAATCCAAGTCTGAGAATTATTTCATGCTGTGGTATGATATCGATACCCATAAAAGTGTGTTTATATTGCTTCTCAAATACTATCATACATCTCTTAAAAAAGCCAAAAAATTGTTTGACAGGATATGCTATTTTTATATACTTCTGAGGCTTTTTGAAAAAAGCACATTTTTATGTACATCTACATACTTCTACGGTGCCCGTAGTTCAGTTGGTTAGAACGCCAGGTTGTGACTCTGGAGGTCGAGGGTTCGAGACCCTTCGGGCACCCCATTTTCTTTGATTTTTCTTTGAATCTTGCATTCAAAATATAAATATTCACTCATCGTATTTTGTATACGACTCGTTAAAATATTCATATTTTTCATACAATCTTCTTTGAAAAACCTTTGAAAAAAACTTTCAAGATTACATAGTAGAAATTTATTTTTCAAATTTTTACTACCTAATTTTTAAAGAGAAATTCTCATAAATTATAATTTAAGGAAAATTAAAGCCTTCCTTCATATATTGTAGTTTGTCCCATGTGAGGGAAAGATGAATGCGCTCATCGAGTAAGGATTTCGCCTAAATTTCTTTTGTTACCAAAAGAAATAAAAAATAATCAAAAAGAGCATATAACTTTTTTTGGTACTATTTTATTTAATAACTTTAGTATGTCATTATGGCTACAGCGACACAGAGTAAAGACATGGCTTTGTTTGAGAAGCTATTTAGAGATTCTCCAGAGATACAGTATCCAAAAGATGGAGAAATTATTTCTGGGACTATCGTAAAGATAGAAAAGAAAAACGTACTTGTAAATGTAAACAATCAATTTACAGGTCTCGTAGTAAACAAGGAACTTGGAAATAGTGTTGATTTTGATGCTCTTGCAGAAGGACAACCTATTGATGTTATGGTTCTTGGGGATAGTGTAGAGAGAGGACTTCTCATTCTCTCACTCAAAAGAGCAAACCAGATCAAGAGTCTGGATACTCTTGGAAAGAATCATGAATCAGGAGAAGTGATGACGGTAAAACCATCAGAAGCCAACAAATGAGGTCTCCTTGTAGACATTGATGGTCTCAAAGGGTTTATACCAGTTTCACAGCTTACACCACTTCATTACCCAAGAGTTGAGGGAGCAGATCCTGCAAAGATTCTAGAACACCTTGAAGGGCTTCTTGGGAAACCATTTCAAGTTCGTGTTATCAATGTTGATGAAGGAGGGAAAAAAATTATCTTTTCTGAAAAAGCAGCAATACAAGAAGCGAGGACCAAAGCACTTGATACTCTCAAGGAAGGAGATATCGTGGAAGGAACGGTTTCAGGTATTCTTTCATATGGTCTTTTTGTTACATTTGAAGGTCTCGAAGGACTGGTTCATGTATCAGAGATCGATTGGGGTCATGTAAATGATCCAAGCAAATTTGCAAAAGTAGGTATGAAACTCAAGGTGAAAGTTATCGGTCTAGAGAGTGAAAAGATCTCACTCTCTATCAAGAGACTCAAAGACAATCCTTGGGATATACTTTCAAAGAAAGTCAAAACAGGTGATACGATCAAAGCTCCGATCTCAAGAATTTCTCAGTTTGGTGCATTTATGGATCTCGAGGGAGGTATCCAAGGTCTGATACATCTCTCTGAAATCTCTCACCATGTAGTGAAAGACATCAGAGATCATATAAAAGTTGGAGAAGAAGTAAGTGCAAAAGTTATCAACTTTGACCCACAGAAAAAGAGGATCGGACTCTCTCTCAAGGCACTTCAACCAGTACCGGAGGGAATGAAAATCGAACCAAAACTCGATGAAAACAAACCAAAAGTAACTGCTGGAGTTTCAGAAGAAGATAAGATCGATGCAGAAGTTTCTAAAAAGAAAGCTCCTGCGAAAAAAACTGCTGATAAAAAACAAGACACAGCAGAGCAAAAATAATTCCCATATATAGGAGTTGGGAATCCTTTAAAAATATTTTTTAGGAACAGCTTCTATAATGTTAAAAGCATAATTGCTTGATTTACTTACCTTAATAAATTACCGGAATATGGAATCACAACTAAAAGAGATGTTTGATAATCTCTTACACATCGGAAATAAAACAAACTATTGGAATCCAAAGATGAAAGAGTACATCCACAGTTCTACTAATGGAGTACATATTATAAATCTTGTAAAGACTTCTACGCAACTAGAGAATGTTATCTCTCAAATGCAAGAACTCACTGCAAGTGGGAAAAAAGTACTTTTTGTAGCAACAAAACTCCAAGCAAGAGATGGTTTTAGAAAACTTGCAGAATCCACAGGACATTATTATGTTACAGAAAAATGGGTTCCTGGACTTCTTACGAATTTCAAAACTATTAGAAAGAGAATCAATGTCTACCTCAAACTTATTAGAGATAATGAATCAACAGGCTTTGAAGGACTCACAAAGAAAGAAAAAGCATCAAAGCTTCTCGAACTTGAGAAGCTTGATAGAGCATTTCACGGTCTCAAAGAAATGAAGAGAGTACCAGAAGTTATTTTTGTTATAGATGGAAGTTTTGAATCACAAGCTGTGAAAGAAGCAAAATCTCTTGGACTTACATGTTTTGCTGTTTCAAATACAAATGGTGAAACGGATAATGTTACTGAAGTTATTCCAGCAAATACAAACTCTGTAAAGTCTATTGATTACCTTGCAAATGCCCTTAAAGCATGATTTAAGACTCCTGCAAAGAAACCATCAGCTGCAAAGCCAGCTCCCAAAGTAGCAGATAAACCAGTAGGAGACAAGAAAGAAACTTCAGAAAAATAAATTTAATTTTTGTGTATTGTTTCGTATACTTGAAAGTATTACTTTTTTAAGATTTTTGTATGGCTAAAAAAACTACCAAAAAATCATCAGCTTCTGCGTCAAAAGATTCAAACTTCTTAGGTTTTCTTTATGATGCTCACAAAGTTCATGCACTTGCATACTTTCCGTATCTCATAGGTCCGATTGTTGCTTATTTTTTTGGAAATACAGACAAAAAAAAGGCAATGCATCATATAAAATATGCAGCACTTATGGCTGTAGGAGCAATTATCCTAATTATTGTTCTCAATAGCTTTTTTGCAGGAATAGTAAATTTTGGGTATTGGGGTATATCTATGTACTTTGCTTTTAAAGCGTACAAAGGAGAGAAAGTACAAGTAGAGATACTTGATACAATCGAAGACAAAATTTCAGAAAAAGTTAAAAAATAGTACAGGCTTTGTATACGACCGAGATGTTTCTTTTTTGATAGAGAGACAGAATTTATTTATATAAAAAATATAAGATCATGATCACAGCATCACAAGTAAAAGAACTCAGAAATAGAACCGGAATCGGGATGATGGAATGTAAAAAAGCCCTCGAGGCAGCAAATGGAGATATAGAACTCGCTATAGAAGAACTCAGAAAAAAAGGTCTTGCAAAAGCTGCAAAAAAAGCTGATAGAGAGACAAGTGAATGAGCTATTGCTATTGAAAAAGATGGAGATAACACTTATGTAGTATCTATTAGTTGTGAGACAGATTTTCTTGCAAATAGCGATAACTTCAAATCTATGGTTTCTGCTGTTATTGCATATCTCAAGGACAATGGAGTAGACTCAAAAGAAGCAGCTCAAGAAATGATTAATAAAGAATATGCTCTCGAACTCGGAGAAAACCTGCAACTAAGAGACTATAAAATAATTTCTGGTAATACAGGGACATATGTTCACTCAAATGGGAAGCTTGCTGCTATTGTAGTTGTAGTTGATGGAGTAGATGAAGAAAAAGCAAAACAGGTTGCAATGCACGTAACTGCTGCAAATCCAGAATACCTCAAGCCTTCAGATATCTCTGATGAAGTCGTAGACAAAGAAAAATCTATCCAACTCGAAATCATGAAAAATGATGAAAAGATGGGGAATAAATCTGATGATGTACTTCTCAAAATTATCGAAGGAAAAATGGGAAAATTCAAATCTGAAATTTCTCTCAGTGAACAAGCATTTGTTATCGATCCAAATACTAAAGTAAAAGACTTTATAGGGGGGGAAGATACACTCGTATCTTTTGAAAGAATTGCTATATAATCCCTACAAAAGAAAATCTTAGTTTCTACTAAGATTTTCTTTCTTTACCCCTATAGTTTAACGGCTAAAATTCGGGACTCCAAATCCCGCGCTCTTGGTTCGATTCCAAGTGGGGGTGCCAATATAAAAAAACAAAAAAATTAAGAGTCTTTCTCTTAGTTTTTTTTGTTGTGAGGCCTCGGGTCTGACTTATATTTGCGTCACTGTTGATTTTTCGTAGTATACACTTACATTTGTATAATTAACTATCTATTATGAATCTCCATAAAATAAAAAATGCTATACGCTGTGTTGTAGTATGCGTTTTGGTAATTTGGATCGTAAAGGTGTTTGCCACCTCACTCCCATACAAGTTTAGTAATCACGAGGTAACTCAACATATATTTGGAACTATTGGTTTATGGTTGTCAGCTGCTATAGGTGATACTCTCTGAGGACTTTTTTGAAAATATATGGGCTACATCATAGGTATGTGAGAGCTGGCTATCTCGATTATTTTACTTCTTCCTTTTATTTCTTGGATTGGTAGAAAGACAAAACTCTTTTCTCTCAAAGTAAACACAGCAAAGATGTTTACTCTTGGTGGACTCGGAGCGACAATGATAACAGGAGGAGCGATATTCTTTCATCTTTTTTCTCAACTGTGAATAGAAGTACTCGATGATGGAGGTTCTCTTTTTTATACTGCTGTTACAGTGTTTTTTGGAGGAATAATTTTATTTTTGATGCACCGTGAATCTGATGAGAAAAAATGAATACTTTGAATCCTTACTCCCCGTATTTGGAAACACTGGCTCTTTTGGGTAGAGATTGTACCTATTGGATTTATCCTTATCGTATGAAGTTTCTTGAGTTTTTTCGTACATCAGGCTTATACCGATAGATATCCAGATATAGAGGTGGCTGATCTCCCAACTTATGAGAGTATCACATTGCCGTTTGAACACAAATACGCGATAGAACCATCTCTTCCGTTTTTTGCTTCTGCTGTTATAGATGTTGACAACGATGGAACTGAAGAGATATTTCTCGGATGAGGTCTCAATCAAGCAGATGTACTCTACAAATATCAAGACGGAGGTTTTGTAGATGTTACTACAGAACATGGAATCGGTCATGAAAAATGATCTGAAACTTTTGGGGCTGCCGTTATAGATGCAGATAAAAATGGATATGATGATATATTCATAGCCCGTGAAAATGATGTATATATATCGTTTAACGAAGGATGAGTATTTACAGAAAAGAAACTCAATCTTCCGTTTAATGAAATATCTGCACCTCTCTCTATTGCTCTTGGTGATATAAACAAGGATGGGTGGGTAGATATGTATGTTGCTGCATATATCAAAAATCGTTTTGTAGAATCTCAAACAGGTTTTAACCTCGAAGATTATGGAGCAAGTAGTCTCTTGTTTCTCAATAATGGTGATAACACTTTTACTGATATTACAGAGTCCGCGGGTATGGATTATATCCATAACACCTTTCAGGGGAATTTTGTAGATATAGATAATGATCTTGATGTCGATCTCGTAGTATCTCATGATACGGGACAGGTACGTACTTGGAGAAATAATGGTGATAATACATTTACAAATATGCCAAACCCAAATAGTGAACAATATGGGTATCCTATGGGAAATGCAATAGGGGATTATAACAATGATTGACTTGTAGATTTTGCATTTTCAAATGTAGGAAACATGGGACCTATGAATAAAATAGTTCGTGGTGATCTCAGAGCTGACCAAGTATATAACCCAGATATTATCGTATTTGAAAATCAAGGAAACTTTGAGTTTCTGGATACAGCAAAAGACATACATGTAGCAGATTATGAATTTTCTTGGGGAATGTTATTTGAGGATCTCAATGCCGATACCAGAGAGGATCTCGTTATCTCAGAAAACTACGTGCAACTTCCGTATAACCATCTCGTATATCTCCCAGGAAGAACTCTCTTTCAAGCGGAAAACGGAAAGTTTACGGATAAGGAAAAAGAAACAAACACTGTAAACAGGGCTTTTGAAATAGCAGCACTTGTAGCAGACTTTAACAATGATGGGGCACTTGACATGGTGAGAGCAAATCTCCAGGGGCAATCCGTAGTACAGATGAGTAATGGGATTAATAATAATTATTTGAAAGTGGAACTTCCAAACACTACCGAGTCTATCTGAGCAAAAGCTCAATTGACTCTTGGTTCAGGACAGGTACTGACAAAGTATTTTATAACCAGTGAATGACTCTGTTCTGATGGAACACATATACTCTACTTTGGTCTCGGAAAAGAAGAATCTCTTCAAAAATTAGAGATTACTTATATCTCAGGAGAGGTAGAGACGGTTATCGATCTAGGAATCAACTCCCTAGTACAAGTAAACTAAGTAGAGGTATTTAGATATAAACAAAAAGAGCTTTCGTATGAAAGCTCTTTTTATATCGTAGTTTTTTATTTCTTATCAGATAGGTATTTGCACAAGAGAATACTCGAGAAAATAGCCAAAGATATAAAACACATGGGTATAGCTCACTCTGTTTTTGGACATTCTATGAGTCAGAGTACTTGAAAGACGCTACCATATAGGGCTATTCCGATAGGTATAGATATGACTATGTAAAAGTATAGGTTCTTTATCTTTGAGAGATGGAGTCCTAGTAATACCACAAAACAGCTAAATATAACATAACAAGCAGGTACAGAAAGGAGTTCAGGACATATATGAGATGTCGTGAACTCGGAGTATGCGAGATTCAGAGATCCAAGTATTCCTATAAAAAATAGTACATACATAAGACAAAGTAGAGTTGTTCTTATTTTCATGATGGGAGCTTATGGAGATGGTAGAGTGAGAGACTAAAGAGTACAAAATGTGCAGGATTGAGGGCTATTGGGACTATGTATTTTCCGATAGTAGGGACAGCAAGTGTGGTAAACATAAGTAACAGTAGAGCAATAGGGGAAAATATCATCATATACTTAGGATAGTTTGTTTTTCCTGTATATATCAGATATATCCAGAGTCCTGATATGACAAATATCAAACGTCTCAGTACTGTGAGTAGGTTTTCGTAATAGAAAAAATAATGAGTTTCTATTGCTACAAATACTTGTGGATCGATCAGGTCTTTCATGTGGATAATCTGCCCGATAAATCACCTACTTGCTATCCATATAGCACCACATCAAAAGGCTATAGTTCATACTGCAAAGAATAATCTTGCGATTTTTTCTCCTCCTCATTTGAGCATCAAATAGAGATGGTAGTATCATAGGAAATAAAACGGGATCCCAGCCAGCACAAAGAGGTGTCAGATCATGAGGTTTTCGACAGGAACAGCAGCGAGAAAATCAAAACTTCCTTCTATGTTTAAGATATTTGGAGAATAATGTAGAAAGAATTCTCCTATTCCTACAAGTATTGCAGCGATGATCCCTGCGTACCCAGATGCTTTTATAGATATCATTTTAGGGGCTTTTAAAAGGTAAACACATAGTTTCCTTTTAAATTATATCTATTTGATAGAGATTTGAAAATTTTAGTCTTTGAGTATATATCATTCTCAGATACGGGTCTCTAGATGAAAACCATCTCAGAGTTTTTTGCGTACCTTGTAGATAGTTACATTTATAGTGTTATCTGTGACATAGTCTAAGTCTTTTGTGTGCCGTAGGGATTGTATGAGTTGTCTCTTTGATATTAACTCCTTTTTACGAAATAAGAAGAATTCGACGATTTGTTTTTCTTTTTTGGTAAAGTTTATGGTTTTTCATCATTTCTTTATTTCACGTGATCAGAGATCAAAAGTGATGTCCTTGTAGCGTATCACGTTTCCAGCATCTCACGACTGTCACTATCTTCTCATGATGCTGCGTATTCGAGCCATGAGTTCATCTGGAGAGAATGGTTTAGTTATATAGTCATCGGCTCATATATCGAGTCATTTTATTTTGAGGCTCGTACTTTCATGTCATGATATGATGAGTATAGGTACTTGCAGACGTAGCTCTGTTCTTATTTCATGTATGATATCTAGACCGTTCCCATCTCATAGGGATATATCTATGATAAATATACTATATTTGAGAGGATCGTTTTTTTTGTATTCACGAAATGAATGCGCAACATCTGCGTGATAGCCATGTTGTTCTAGGTTTCTTGCTATTGACTGAGAGAGTATTTTTTCATCATCTATGATCAGTACTTTCATGGGTTTTTGGTTAGTTTTGTTGTATTCTAGTATATATCTGAGATTTCTCAAGAGTAGTGTATAAAAATAGGTCTAGATATTAATATAAAATTAATATTAGAGTAACACTTTGGTAACTTTTTTAGGGCATAGTTGTGTTTATTTTTGATAAACCTATTATGTATACTTCTAGTCTTAATACTGTACAGTCTGTTTCCACAAAAGAGCTTACAAATTCACTTCTAGACAAGATATTTGAAATAGAACAGGATATGTGGGCAAGGTGAATATGAGAGTATATATCATGTTGATCTTGTAATACTGTTTTTTCGAAGAAAGATGTATTTGGTGATAGAGGGCTTATGGAACTCCCACAAGATATTAGAATTAGTACAGTTATGGAGATAGAAAAGTATCTAAAATTAAACGACCTTAATCCTATTGATGAATTAGTATGCGAGTGTTGAAGTTCAGAGATGTATCATATATATGATCCAAAAGTATATAAGCCTCTGATAGGGAATAGGTATAATAAGGAAGAGTCATTTTTATCTGTTGCCTATAATCAAAGTAATGAAATCATAGGATTTATGGATTGATATATCGCTACTTTAGAAGAGATATATGAAGAAGAATTACATTTTCATTATACTGAAGATATATTAACCGAACTAAAATCTAGGTATCAAATACATAGGTCTGATAGACTACTTACATTTTCTTCTATTGGTACAAACGATAAAAATAAAAGTCTATTAACTGTATTTGCTCTTCTGGAAAACTTCTTTAATGAGTTAGGTCAACAGTATGATGATAAACTAGCTATATTTGAGTCTATAATATGAAGTAGTACTTATTGTATATTCAAAATTATGTGATGAGAATCTATAGATTTTCAAGATAGAGGTTGATGCGATACATTGATCAATAGAAATAAAAACTATCCAACAGAAGTTATACTTCATCCTAACATGGTTGCTGACTACAAAAATAATTTTAGAATATCAACCAAAGACGTACTTTTGTATTCTAAAAATCTTTAAAATCTGGTTTCTTTCCCTCTTTACAGTAATTTTTCTATTTGGAACCTGAATACTTTGTAATATAATCAACTGAAATAATGATAATAACTATGCATGTCGATATATCTTATTTCAACCATAATCTTTATTGTAACTAGCATTATTTCTAGTTTTTTTGTGTTTAAAAAATATAAGCTCACAAGTGGCATATTTTACCTCATATTTTCCGTCACCATGTCTATGTGGTTTGGATTATATTTTATCTCTTTTGATTCTTCATATGGAGAGAAAATAGTCCTAATGATGTATAGGTTTCAGTATTCACTTTCTATGATATGACTCTATAGTATACTATTTTTTGTATTATTTTTTTGAAAAGCAAAGCAAAAAACTAGAAATGCTAGACTACAAATATATGCGTGTTTCCTCACTTTCTTTTTAACTTCGAATTTTACATGATTTATTGTAGAGAATGTTGAATATAGTAATAAGATAGATTCATACGTAGAAGTTTTTGGTGACTTATACTTACTGATCGTTTTTTTATACTTTGTTTTGATACCAGCTTTTTTGATTACATCATTCTTCAAACTTAGATCTCTTAATGACGTTAATAGAGAGAGGTTAAAGTACATAGTGTCAGGCTATACTGTGTTTCTTAGTGTTATACTATCGTTTTTAGTATTTATACCTTTTATTACTGGAGACTCATCTAACTTATATTTCGAACAATTTGCTCCTGTTTATACATTACCGTTTATAGCTTCGGTCTTATATTCTAGTTACAGATATAAATTTTTTGATCTCTGATTTTCTATAGCAAAATTAGTTGTATTATTTATTTCTATTTCTTTGAGTATAGGGATTATTATTACTATAAAGTCTTATATCTTTACGGTACATAATAGTATGGCTCTATTTTGGTGACTTTCTGCACAATTAAATTCTACCGATTTCTTCTTTTGAATATTTTTATTTCTGCTTATCTATAGGTACCTTTCTAGTAAACTGTTGTCTAATGTGTCTATTAATAAATTTTTAGGTGACCTTCATTCATTGAAGGAAAAAATACCATTCTTAACAACTAGAAAATCTTTAAACAATTTTTTGTTAAGGTCGTTTAATACCAAGTTTAATATAGACTTTTCTAATATAGATTTTTATATATCAAATAAGAAGGAGCTTTGTAAATTTTTCATCTCTTCTTTAAGAAACGATGTATTTATAAATGATATGGTTTTTATCGAGGAGAATAAAAATAAGTTTCATAAACAGAATATTCTTGAAGAAATTGATCAAAATATAGGCTTATATTTCCCATTGTATGATAATACCTGAAAAATTGTTTGATTCTTGTGTGTTTGAAGAAAAAAATTTTGAGACCTTTATTCTTCAGAAGAAATAGATGCACTGAAAGACTTCGCATGATTTATACAATGACACCTCAAGTATATATCTATCTACTCTCAAATCCACGAACTCAACATCAATCTCGATAAGAAGGTTGATGAAAAGACTATCGAGTATAATAATCTCATTAATAGACAAAAGGAATTTATAGCTTTTGTATCTCACGAAATAAAAAATCCTATTACAAATGCAATGTTTGTAGGAGATGCCCTGAAGTCTAGCATCAAAAAATTGTCTGGAGAAGAAAAAGATCTTGCCACAGAAGATATCAGTATCCTGAATAAAGAATTGTCTCGTGTTGCAAGTCTCACAAAAACTATATTTTTAGCTGAAAAATATGATATCCATAGCATTGAACTTTATAGAGAATTTACAGATATACGTAGTTTTTTACTTGATTTAGTAGAATCATTCAAGAAAAAGCATGATTCTATAGATATAAAGCTAGATCTAGATCATGTAGGTAATATAGAAATAGATCAAGTACAATTTTGACAGGTTATAAACAATCTGCTGACTAATGCGTCAAAGTTCTTGGATCAAAATAATCCACAAATAAGCGTTTCTCTAAAAAAGAGTCAAACGCATTCTATAGAAATTACTATAGAGGATAATGGTGTAGGGTTTGAAGGGATAGATATTGAAGACATATTTGATAAGTACTCTACAGGAGAATCAAACTCTATAGGCCTCTGAATAGGACTCTATCTCTGTAAGAGAATAGTTGAACTTCATGGAGGAGGGATTATCCCTTCGGTATCAAATACCCTCTGATGAGCCAAATTTAGTATAGTAATGTAAACGAGTGTGAATATACTCATAGTAGAAGATAACATATACTTGGCTTCACAAATATCTGAACTATTTCAAAAAAATATTATTACCAATAGAGTAAGAGTAGTTCATTCTTATGATCAGTATCTCAGCGAAGTTCCAAGTCTGGAAGCATATGATATAGTTATTACAGATATTATGCTCTCAACAAACCTTAGTAGTGATGAAAAGACAGGGATTGATATACTCAGGTATATACGTTCGCTCGATCTGGATATACCTATTGTTATTATTAGTAGTCTCTCTGAGTGTGAGTCTCTAGAAAATGCATTTCGCTTTTGAGCGAGTGATTATATTATAAAACCTTTTCGACTTCGTGAACTCGAAATACGTATCAATAAATGGTTTCTAGATTATGTTTCTTCCTGTCATTATAGGAAAAATTCAAAGATTTGATACTCAGGACTTGAGTATAATGTAAGTACCAGAGAATTTCTCTATGAAGGACAATATGTTGAGTTGAGTAAATCAGAAAAGTATCTTCTTTGATTATTTTTGACATATCCTGAGACTTTGTTGTCTTCGTGTTTTTTGGTACAAAAGATCTGGGGAGATAGAGGAGGGGACTACGTGAGAAACCCTAGAGTCAACATACTCCGACTCAAGCAATCTCTCGAAAAGTACGGGATGTCAAAATGGATACAGACCATTAGAGGGGAGTGATATATACTTCGAAAGAATTAGAGCATTTTATCTATTTTCTTGATGAGTTTCTTTTCGAGTTCGGGAGATTTTTTCTTGTCTCTTTTGTAATCAGTGAGGGGAACTATGTCTATATTTTGTTTTTTCTTGATTTTTTCCAGTACATCAGATATCTTTCCAAATATTCTTTTTTCTCCAGATTTTTTTACGAAACCTGATTTTTGAAGCTTTTCGAGTACTCGTGCGCGTATTCCCGTGAGATATACGTGTATTCCATTGTTATCAAGCCTGTTTACGAGATTGTGGAGCGTTTCTTCACCTGAGGAATCTATATTATTTATCCATTCCATGTCGAGTATGACGATACGGAGTTTCTTTTTTTGAGATATATATTCGAGTATTTTTTCTTCAAAAAATCAAGCATTGGCAAAGTATAGTGCTCCATCAAATCTATAGACACTGATATGTTTACTTGTTTTGAGCCCAAAAAAATCAACATCTCTGTAGTTTCCATCTTTATACAGAGATACTTCTGTTACTTTTGGTCTCATAGACCTGTATATGAAAAGTATGACTGAGAGAAGTACTCATATCATGATTCCATAGTCTATGTTTGGAACAAAGATCAGTGTCATAAAAAACGTCACAAAACCAACTACTCCGTCATGTTTTTCTACTTTCCAGGCTTTTACGAGAGGAGCAAAGCGAACGAGATGGATGACTGCTACGATGATGATAGCTGCGAGTGTAGCTGTTGGGATGTACTCCAAAATAGGGGTCAAAAACAAAAGCGTTGCTCAGACCATGAGTCCTGTAACAATAGAAGAAAAACTCGTTTTTGCTCAGGATCTCATGTTGACAGCTGTTTTTGAAAAAGATCCAGCAACCCCATATCCTCCAAAAAAACCAGAGCTCATATTTGCAAGTCATTGTCCTATGAGTTCTTTGTTTGCCGAAACCCTTTGTTTGGTTTTATAGGATACAAACTTTGCTACAGATATAGACTCAGTAAAACCTATGAGTCCTATAATCATACCATAGGTCATGAGTTTAAGTATTTCTCAAAAGGATAGTTGAAAAGTCAGAGGATCAATCAGAGGATTTATGAAAAAAGGAAGACTTGCAGGGATGTTTCCTACTATCTGTCATCCGTAGTTTCACGCAAAATCAAAAAAATAAGAAGCACTAATACATATTACTAACACGGCAAGGACTCTTGGAATTTTAGGGGTATATTTTCATAAAACTACGAGTAAAAATACAGAACTTGCTCATACTATGAGAGTTGGGATATGACTTTGGGTAAATACTCTGTGAATTATATCTATAAGGGTATATATGTAACTCCCTGATTTATCAACACTTATTCAAAAGATTTTTCCTACCTGAGAAGTAATAGTTACTATTGCTACTGCGTTGGTAAAACCAACTATGACAGGGTGAGACAAGAAATCAACAATCACTCCGAGTTTTAGTATCCCGAGTATCAAATAAAAAAGACCTATAAATATAGCTAGAAGGGAAGCATAGAGTATATATCATTCGCTCCCAGATACTGCTATGGGTCAGAGCGCTGTTGCTGTCATCAGGGATACTATGGTAACAGGACCTGTAGACATTTGCTTGCTTGATCCAAATATAGCAGCTATCATTACTGGAAAAAATGCAGTATAGAGACCAACTTGTACCGGAAGTCCAGCGAGTCCAGCGTATGCCATAGACTGTGGTATCAGTATGAATCATACACTCATACCTGCAAAAACATCCCTTTTTAACGTAGTAGTTGGAGGGATTATTTTTTTATATATATCTAGAAAACGAGGAGATTGCATACACGTGTCTTTTTATAGATACTTTTAGTGTAGCATATCTCCCGTAGATATACGAAAAATATTTGATTACTTTTTGAAAAAAGATTTTTTTATATAGTTTACTCCCATATTGAGTAAGTCATCTTTGATATCTCCATCCCCGTCTTTGTCGAGCATTGAAGTAAGGAGGTTTGATTTTAGGGATCCACTGTTAGAGAGTATTTTTCAGAGGTCTCCTATATCGAGATTTCCAGATTTTGTCGCTTTTCAGAGTAATCCCATGAGGAGAGGGGCTAGACTATTTATGACTCCATCTGTATCTTGTTTTTTTGTTCAGAGTGAGTTTGTGAGTTGTTCTACTAATTCTTGTTTTTTTGAGTTTCACATTATGTGTCAGAGTATTTTGCTTCCATCCGTTGCGTCGATAGACACGTCTTTTGAAAATACTTCTCCACTATGGTTTTCAAGAGCCCTAAGAAGTCATGTTCTTCACTTATCTGACTCTGCTTGCTTTTCTACTGATTTTAGGAGTTCAGGAAGTGCTTGGGAAATTATTTTCTTTGTAGTGTTAGAGTCTGTTCCACTTACTTTTGTTATTTTGTTGATAGACTCTGTAGATATGAGATCTTGTAAGAGTCATGCTATGTCGTTTGTTCCCATTCTTTATAGTAGATTATATTAATACTCTAATGATATTTACTCTTAGTATATGTTTTGGTTGGTGAATGTAAAAAAATATTTATACTTCACAAAAGACACAAAATCTATATCTGACTCCTGAAAAAGATCTTATGATTATATATGTAGAAAAAACTGAAGAAAATAATCCTTATACACTTTCTATTATAGAAAAGTTTCAGGATGCTAAACTGATATATATAGATAACTACAAAAATATTTTTGATACCAACATAGTTTGAAATATTTCTTCTAGTATTATTATAGCCAGACTGAGGGAACCTCTTATAGAAGCTCCTATTTTTTACGGGTATTCTGGCAAGTGATATTTTCTCAAAAATAGTCTCAACTGTGTGTATGATTGTTCCTACTGTTACTTACAATGAATATTTAAAAATGATACAAAGGTATTTTTTGTAAACTTTGAATGTATTAAAAATGAAATAAATAAGAAACTATCTGAGAAAAATACTGATTGAGTAACATGGTTTTATAGTTCTGATTATTCTGATAATCTCGCAACAGATACACTTACAGGTTTCACTCGAGAGTTTATACCGTTTTTTTCCCAGTTAGAAAACGCAAAGATGGAGATACGTACAAAATCTACAAACATAGACTGACTCCTAAAGCTTACTCCAACGAATAACGTAGAGATAGCTTTTTCTTTGAGTCCTGAGTCTGTTACTCAGATATATGAGTCGGGAACTCCCAGTCTTTCTGCTAGGTTGCAGGCAATAAATAGACTCTTAGGATCAGGATGGCAAGTATGAATACGTTTTATGCCACTTATAGGAATCGAGAATTACCAGTCAGTATATAGAGAGTTTTTAGAAGAAATTACAACTTCTCTGGATATGCGACAGATCTATTCTGTATTTGTTTGATGACTCTTGTATACTGATGATGATTATAAGAAGATGCAAAAAAAACAATCATCATTGCAGATACTGTACCATATGGATAAAGAAAAAGATGGGTTCCATAGACAGGATATAGAAGTGAGAAAATGGTTTTATGATACCTTTTCAACTATTTTAAAAGACAAAAAAGTGAATATTTGCTTTGATTGGATATAGGATATTATTCTACCTCAAATATAATATTTTCTGAAATGTTTGAGATATGTTTGAGAAAGAATGGACGAATGTCTATAGAAACATTACTAATCTTTGGGTCGTTTAAGAGGAGTTTTGTTGCTTCTCTTTTTTCGATACCTCTTATGGTGCTACGGAGTTTTTCGAGGTAACTATTTTCTTGATTTTGAAAATCATGAGATATGAGCACATCTATTTCTACGGTTGCTTTTACTTCTGTGGGATCCTCTCTTCTATATATGAGAGATGATATTCTGAGAGAATCTCTATCTATTAGGAGTATGTTTTCTACTCATTCTAAGATATTTTCTTGAATAACAGTTCTAAGTTTATTGATAACTTCTTCTTGGTCATATACATAAGTCTTTCACTTTATAGATCATTCTATAGTAATGCTTTCTGCTATATCTCAGAGTTCTACTTGGTCTTGTATAGAGAACTCAAAGTCAGAGTATTCTATGATGTTGTCTATTGAAATTATATCTAGGGAGATTTTTTCCTCTTTATTTCTAGTTTGTACTTCTGATCTGAGTTGTTCTATGACTCTGTTTTTTATCTTTTGTTCAAAGATTAGAACAGAACTTTCTAGGTCTTGTTCAGAGATAGCTCTTGTGTAGGTGTCTGAACCACCTTTGAAATCATCTAGAGCTATAGCTGAAACAGTACTTCCGTTGTCATTGAGTCATGGGAGCGTTAGGAGTGTATCCTTTTCTATATTTCCACTTGATCCTATAAAGTTTCAAGTATTGTCATAATTCTGAGAAATGATTTCTACTTGCTTAGTCCCTGGTGTGACAGCTCAAAAATTGTCTATTATCGCAGGTGGGAGGATAATCCAACTTTCAGTTTCAAATAAAATACCATCTTGCGTTACAAAACGTGTTTCAGGGAGAAGTTTTATTTCTTCTTTTGAAAGGTTAGATATCTCTATTTTACCACGAGACTTTTTTACAGAAGACTCTTGTATTCAGGTAGTAGAGTATGTATCGCTGAGAAATAATTCTTTATCTAATGTAGATATATTTATTATTTTATCATCTCTTAGTGTATCGAAATCATTAATTTCTTGAAATATAAAGTTTTTAGCTTTCTTTTTTACTACTATTTCAGGAGTGATAGTTATGATAGTTTTATTTATAGCAAAATAGAATATAGCAATAAATAGAACTATTGATACTAGTAAGAGTCAGGCGAATATTCCTACATTTGAGAACGATTTATATTTTTGTGAATAACTTTTTATATGATTTATGTTTTTATTCCTTTGGATCAGAGAACTAACTTCTCTATAGTATTTTTTCATTTCAAACAATAGATATTCCTTGAAAGAAAAGTTTAACTTTACGAGATTTTCTTCTGCTAAGTCTTGTTTTTTTTGTTCTATAAACTCAGTGTTTGATATAATAGTATAATTGATCCCGAGTTTTTTCCCTATTTTTCTTGAGAGTATATCACTGGTAATTATTGTGATTTTTTTGTTTTTGGCTTTGGATTTTATGAGTTTGAGAGAGAGATGGTTGTGGAGTATACTGTGCCCTATAGGAAATTTTAGGATAATACTTTCAGAAGGAGAATTTTCTATCTTTCCTATTATATCTATCAGAGTATCATTATTTTTTATATGTATCATGGACGTGTAGTGATGTCAAGGACTGAGTGTGAAGTATCACTCTAAAACTTACAAAAAAAACACTATTTATCAAATTTGCTTTACAAAAAAAATATTAAAACTACACTTTTTTTAATATATCTTTTATTACCATGTTACAAGAAGTACGAGATCTTATCACTCTCTTGGAGAAATCTCTCAAAGAAGATGGAGAAAACACTATCACATCGTGAAATATTATCGCAGATGGTTATAGTGATAGTATCGACACGTATAGACAAACTATACGAGATTCTCATAACTGGCTCTCAGAATATCAGTCAGAACTCTCAAGGACTACAGAGATACCAAAACTGAGAATTAAGTTTACAAATGTATCGTGATACTTTATTGAAATATCAAAGTCATCTGTTTCCGGAGTCCCAGGTGATTTTGTTCACAAGCAGACTCTTGTCAATGCGGTTCGTTACACGACAACGAAACTTGAAAGTTTTCAAAAAAGTCTATTTGAAGCACAAAATCATATGTCTGAAGAGGAATACAAAGTTTTCCAAGATATTCGTTGCAAGGTTCTAGATCGTTACTTAGATCTGAAGAGTACCAGTCAAAAGATATCCTATATCGATGTGATACAATCATTTTCCTATGGTGCGTATATCAATAACTATAATAGGCCAGAATTTGTTTCTGGGGCAGGTATATCTATAGAGTGATGAAGACATCCAGTTATAGAGCAGATAGAAAAAGATTTTATAAAAAATAGTGTATCCCTCGGGAGAGACTCTAAAGTACATATAATCACCTGACCAAATATGTGAGGAAAGTCTACATTTCTCAGACAGAATGCTCTTATTATTCTTCTAGCTCATTTAGGAGCTTTTGTTCCTGCAGATACAGCAAAAATCTGAGTTATAGACAAGATATTTTCCCGAGTAGGAGCTCATGATAATTTGTTTCTCTGAAAATCTACTTTTATGGTAGAGATGGAAGAAGTTTCTTATATACTCAATAATGCTACAAGAGAGAGTTTTATAATTATTGATGAAATAGGGAGAGGAACGAGTACCTATGATGGCATGAGTTTGGCTTGGGGCATACTGAGATATATTCATGATATCCTTGGTTCAAAGACCTTGTTTGCTACACATTATCATGAGATTATTGATGAGTCGAGTTTATTAAAAAAGGCTGAAAATTATAGTGTTGCTGTTGGGGAAAATGAACAAAATCTTGTTTTTCTGAGAAAAATTATCCCTGGATGAATTAAAAAGAGTTATGGTCTCGAGGTAGCAAAGATCGCATGAATACAAAAATGAATTATATCTGAGGCAAAACAGATGATATCACGTCATAAGATTTCTTCACTTTCAGCACAACAGATGAGTATCTCAGAACTTGTAGAGAGTGATGTATCTCAGAAATCAGAGTTAGAGATGTATCTGGAAAGTATTGATATAACTACTCTTACCCCACTAGATTCGCTTAACTGTCTTGCTGAAATCAAAAAACTATCAGAAAAATAAAAAAAAGTTTGAAATCATAAAGTTAGTTCGTATATTTGTCAATATTTACATTGTAATTTATTATTTTATGAATTTCATATCTAAGAATCTTGGTTGGATACTCCTTTTGTTCTTCTTTTTGTTTATGTTGTTTATTATTTCTACGAATCAAAATGCTCCTGTAAACCAAACTCTTAGTTGAGCACTAGATCAGTCTAGTTGAGCTTTAGATAGTGAAACTACTAGTGAAACACAGCAGCTTAATAATCTGATCGACAAGATCTCAGATGAATCTGAAGCTGAAGAAACAATAGAAGAAGAATCAAGTGAGGAAGTGAGTCTCGTAGCTGATAAACCAGAAAAGAAGAGGAAGACATTTTTTGATTTCTTTAAGGGATGAGATGATCAGAAAAAAGCAAAGGATACCCAGACTGATAAAAAAGCAGGAGAATCAGAGCAGGAAGTTGCAGAGGAAAAAGATGAGATGCCAGAAGACTCTGACGCAGAAGTGGTCCATAGTGAAGCTTCAACTGATGAAAAAGATCAGACAACAGTGAGTACTGTAGTAGAAACTACAGACTCAGGTCTCGCAAAAAATAATACAAAGACTCAGGATATAGAATCTCAGTATGGTTTTAGATCTGTGCATAGTTCTGTTTCTCGTAGTAATCTTCCAGGGCTTGATCTCGAGACAGCTGTAGGGAAAGAGTATGCTGTTGGGGCGCATTCACTAAAACTCAATAATAGGTTTTTTAACCAGGCACTGGCCTACATGATGAGAGGTGATATAGTGAGACAAATAGGAGAGGAAAGGGACGGATGTTTCAAAATAGAAATAATTTCGTCTTCAAATCCTAAGAATATAGGAAAAATAGGTTTTGTTTCAAAAAAATACCTTACTGAAACAGACGTCTCAGGAGGTAATGAAGTACAGACACCATCTGAAAATACTCAGACGGATACACATAATGATACTCCAGCAATTATTCCACAGAAACCAGATGGAATAGTAAGTCAAGAAGCAAAAATAACAACTCCACCAACAAGGGTAGTTTCAGTAGATACACCTTTTCAAACAGCAATTGGCTCATACTATACTGTGAATTTTAGAGGAGTCTGTTCTGTAGTAGGTGATACATCTGAAGGACAAAGAGTAGAACTAGACCCGGGAGATATACTCAAACAGGTTTCGGAAGTAAATACTGCAAATGGTTGTGTATCTATGCTTGTAGTTGGAGCTCAGAAAGAAGAAAGTCACCAATCGACTATAAACATATGTTCTGAAGATATAGTTACTCCTCTTATAAAGTAAATCCTCTTTGCTTTCTACAAATATCATTATATAATTACTACGAAAAGTGGGCTAATAATGTATTTTGTTAGGAGGTTATACTCGTGTCAAAAAAAATAATTATACTTCATGATACCTTTCTCTATAAATGATGATGAGAACGTCTTATTATGATGATGGGAAAGGCCTTGCAGTCAGATATAGCTTCAGCATTCTTTAGTGCTGGGAGTTTTGATCTGAGGTCAGAGTGATTCACTGGTAAGATGATTCCCCTTTCTACTGAAATATTTAAAAAATGACTTCGTCATTTCAAACTGAAACTTACTTTTACATATAAGACAAAAGTTTTACAAAACTATGATGTAGTTATATTTAGTGGTGATTGTATCAGTGCTGTGAGGAACTGTAAAAGAAGTACAAAGAAAATATATTATTGTCATACTCCTCCGAGGTATATCTATGATCTACATGATATTTATTTGCAAAAAGTCCCTTTTTTTCTCAGACCTATTTTCAAAGTATTTTGTTTTGTTTTCAAAAAGATGTATGAGAGAGATATATCTCGTATGGATCTTGTGCTTACAAATTCTCAAAATACCTCAGATCGTATCAAATCTTTTCTTTGAGTAGATTCTTATATACTTTACCCACCTGTTGACAGTAAGGTATTTCAGTTTCTCTCCCAGCAAGATTATTACCTGAGTTTTGCTCGTCTCTCTGACGCAAAAAGGGTAGATATGATAGTTCAGGCTTTTATGCAAATGCCAGAAAAGAAACTTGTTGTGATATATTGAGAAAATGATCCTCAAAGAGCTAAGGTTTTTGATATAGCAAGATGATATAAAAATATTACTTTTATAACTCTTCCAGAAAATAAAGGCTTTACAGAATATATAGGAAACTGTATCGCTACTTTATATATACCTATAGATGAGGATTTTTGAATGAGTCCACTTGAATCTATGTCCGCAGGAAAACCTGTTATCTGAGTCAATGATGGATGACTCAAAGAAACGATTATAGATGGACAAACAGGGTATCTCCTTCCAAAAAAAATACGAATATCAGATATCATAGATGCAGTAACTACGCTTACCCCAGATATGGCCTTAGATATGCGACAAGCCTGCGAAGAGCAAGCTCAGAGATTTGGGATAGATGCTTTTCAGGAACAATTAGAAGAATATACCTAGTTACTTAAATTTCTTTTAAAAAAGCAGCGACTTAGAGTAGCTGCTTTTTTTGAAATTAAACTTCTATACCATAGCTTCGATTGCTTCTTTTTCTGTATCAACTGTTTGGATGATAGTAGTAATCCCTACGAGTTCGAGGACGTCTTTTACCCCATCGTCGCAGTTAGAGATATGCATTTGTCCATCGTTATCTTCTATATTCGAAAATACATCTGCTATATACCCAATCGATTTAGAGTTGAGGTATTTGAGACCTTCGAGGTTGAAGAGGATTTTCTTTCCTGCAAAATCTCCAATCTCTTCGTATATAGATGTAAATGTCTTGTCGGCATTTGTTTCATCGAGTTCTCCACTAAAATGAAAAATAGTAACTCCTGATTCTTCCTTTTTGTTTACTTCTATGAGTGTTTCCATAAAATATTTTTTATATAATTAACATACATACTATTATATCGTAAATAAAATTTTTACGCAAATTTTAGAAGGATAAATTATTGGACAATGAAAAAATATACCTGTGATACTTTGAAGAACCTCTCTATTGAGATACAAAGACCATGTGTTATGTTTCTCAAGTGAGAGCTCTGAGCAGGAAAAACTACGCTTACTCAACATATCATCAAAAATTTACTTGGTATATCTGCTGAGGTTACTTCACCGACGTATACGTACTACAATAAAATACAGGATATATATCACTTTGACCTGTATAGGCTCAGTTCATATGATGAGTTTATATCGATAGGTGGAGAGGAGATACTCGATAATAATGAAGGCATTGTTATCATAGAATGGCCAGAACTCATAGAACAATACTACACTCCAGATATATCTATAGATCTACAAAAAGCTCCTGTAGAAGGGGAGAGGGAGATACGTGTTATCTACACAAGTAGATAGCACTATTCTTCTTCGATGTTTTTGATAACTTCTTTGAATCTCAAATACTCAGTAACACGGAGTCATGTAAATCTCCCTATCATAAAATTTATCGGTACGAGGAAGATAATGAGTTCAGGATATGCTAGGAGTATAACTTGGAGGGAGCTAATAGTCATCATTAAGTATCATAAAAAAGCAATAAATATAGTCCCAAGGAGGTTTCTTCTGTATTCACGTATTTCTTTTCCGATAACTAGGATGATAAGTCTCTCTGCTATGATGATAAATGTAAACATATATACTATATCTGTGAGCTGTAGTGTGAGGAGTCCGAGTCTCAGAACATGCTCGAGTATAATACAAAAAACTATGAGGTTAATACTCATGAGAAACGATATCTTTGGAGTGTAGAGGAGGTTGTATTTATTGATTCATTGGGATACTCAGAGGTTTATGAAAAATAGAGAAACAAGCACAATAAAGGTAAATCCAAGTCCTATTTGATAAAAAAGTATAGAGAGGAATAAAGGAAGAGCTATCCCTATAGGAGAGACTCCAACGAAGTGTTTCATAAAGCTTATCAGTGTCAACAAGAGAGGAATAATAATTAGTACATATATATCCCCAGTATTGACTCATAGGTTAGAGAGCGTATTTATAAAACGAGAGATAAAAAAGTACTGCTGTACCTCCCCAGAAGTATCTACATCTATAAAAGGATACTGATTTTGGAGAAGTTGTTGTCTGAGAGCTTGTATATCTGTGGGGTTTTTTGTTATTTGAAATATAAGAGAATCGCTGAGTATTAAGGTATCTTCTATATAACTTTTACTTGTAAGGAGGTTACCAAGATATCATTCAAGTATATTTCCGTTGAAAGCAGAGAGGAGTAAAAAGCTCATCTTTCTAGGGTTTTGTATGTTTTGTTGTTCTCTGTTTATTTTTGAGATGATACTAAAGAGAAAATCTTTTTCTCACCATATACCTATATAGTTAGATCTTCCACTTTCACTTTGTGAATATTGTTGGAGTTTTGAGATGATATCCTGTGTATAGATGTCTGATTCTCTTACTTGGAGAACATCATATATATATACTCCGGAGTTTTTTCCGAGTTGTAAAAAATCATTTTTTTCTGCTTGACTTACACTCTGACTAAAGATGAAAGGAAGACTCTTTTCATACACAAAAACTGAGAACTCTATCTTAGTGATGAGTGTTTTTTGTTCTTCTATTTCGCTAAATATATTGAGGGTTATTTCTTTGTCTCCAGCTTCTTGAAATGATTCTTCTATTTTTGGTCCATCTATAGTAGGTTTCCCTGTTATGGACCATTCAAAACTCAGATTTTCTTGCTCGAGTTCTTGTTCGTAGTCTGGTATTTGTTGCGAGATATCTATCAGTAAGACGTCATCTATATGGATAGATGTATCTACTTCCATTTGTAGTTCTTCTCCGACGAGTTCAGCAGATGTACTGAGAGGAAAAGAGATAAGACATAGTATAGTATAGATTGCTATCTGCCAGTTTTTCATGCTTGTTATTTACGTGTTAGTATAGTCCCAAAAGTCTTTAGGAGTATTTTTATATCTAGGAGAAAACTCCAATTTTCGATGTAAAATATATCGAGTTTCGCTTCTTTTACAAAGTTATTTGTTTCTCTTCCATTGACCTGAGCCATACCAGTTATCCCTGGTTTTATGGTGAGGAGACGTTTTTGGTATTGTTCGTATTTTTTTACCTCTCTTGGCTGGTGTGGGCGAGGTCCAACGAGGCTCATATCTCCTTTTACTACATTAAAGAATTGGGGTATTTCATCGATAGAATATTTTTCTATAAGTGTTCCTATCTTTGTTTTTCTAGGATCGTTTTGTATTTTGTAGAGAGGTCACGATCTCGAGGATTGCTTTTCTATGAGTTTCTTTTCATAGGATAGAGCGTCGTCTTTTATGTCATAGCTTTCTTTAGTACAGTATTCCCATTTGAGATATCGAAATTTATAACAATCAAATAGAGTTCAGTCTTGTCCGATTCTCCTATTTTTGTATATGATAGGACCACTTGGATCTTCGAGTTTTATGAGTAGTGCTACTATGAGCATGAGAGGGGATAGACATAGTATTCCTATGATGCTTCCGATTATATCAGCAGTTCTTTTTATGACTCTTCCCCAGTTTTCTAAAGGAGTGTTTTTTATCTCTATTACGGGAGTTCTATTTATGAGTGAGAGAGTTGTATTTGTTTTGGTTATATCAAAAGAATTGGTGACATATCTGTATCGTACTCCATATATCTTGCAGAGTTCCCATATTTCAAAGAGTTCTTTTTTCTTGAACCCACTATCTATATAGAGTACCTCATCACAAGTGTTGTTTTCTAGGATTTTTTGGAGATCGGTAAATGCTCCGAGGTATTGTATTTTTTTACAGTTTGAGATAGGATCGGTATTTACATATCCTATGAGACTATATATTCTGGAGTTTTGTATGTCTTGATAGAGTTCTTGGAGTTTTGCGTCAGAGATATTGTGGATGAGGAGCATTCTGCGTTTAGGGATGATCTTGTTTTTTAGGAGCAGGTACTGGATGTTGTTGAGGAGTATTCTCAGGGTCACTCCAGAAAAAAATGAAAGCAAAAAAGCAAAAAATATAATGAGCCTCGGGATATCTACTCCATCATAGAGGACTCATTTTCACAAGAATACTCAGACAGAGAAGAATAAAAACCAATACAGAGAATATCTCAGCACATCGAGAAACTCTTGTATTTTTGAGTTGGTTATCTGTATACTGTAGAGGCCGTGGGCTGCAAATAGTAATGTATATAGTAAGGCTCATGATAGTGCAAAAGACAAGAGCTCTGGAGTTTCGATTGTTTGTATAGGAAGAACAACCCCTGGAATCAAATCTGTCACGAGTCTGATCTCACGAGCTACAAAGAACGACAGTACTACTACCGCAAAATCAAGAGGAATCTTGAGTATGCTAAATAATATTTCATGTTTCTTCATTATAGGAGGAGTTTTTAGCAACTGGTATATCAAATGATACTCTTCTATGTCTATTTTATAAAAGAAGAAAATCTATGAGAGCTATTGTAGCTGTGTTTTTTTTAATTGCAAACTTTGGCTTTTTGCATATAGTCGAGACTATAGAAATACCCTATTATACTTGATATATATGTCGTCTAAAAATACCTCTTTTTCTGACAAGTTTCTCTCTGTTTTAAGGGATATGTCTCTACTGTATAAGAACTTTATTCACTGGAACATCTCAAAGCTCTGTATTATGGTTACGAGCTTTTTGCTTGGAGTTATTATGGCTCTCCCTTTTTTTCTGGTAGTGATAGTACTATTTTTTCTTGATCCTATTTCACGGATAGATATATTTTCTAGTTCATGAGCGAGTCATACCGTTGCTATAGAGCTATTTTCTCAGTTATTATCACATCCTATATATGTTATATTTGAGACGATCTTCTTTCTTATAGGAGCATTTTTCTTTGTTGTTGGGACGAGTTATAGCATTGCCCTAAATACTAAACTTTCCTTGTCATATGTCTCTGGAGCACCTTTAGGATATAAACAAAATTATTATTTTAGTAGAGAGGTTATCTCTCAGTATATAAGAATATTTTTTAGAGCTCTTGGATATCTCTTGCTTCCACTAGTGTGAGGAGTAGTGCTCTTTGTGATACTCTTTGTGTTATATAATCAAGGAGTTATATCTTTTTGAATTATCTCAAATCTGAGCTTATATGTCACTATCATCGTTGCTCTTGTGTTTTGATATATATCCTTTCGTATTTCCTTTGCTTATGTGCTGATGTTTGAATCGGGAAAACAAGAAGACTTTTTGAGTCCAAAACAGATACTCTCTGATTCATTTGCTCTGACAAAAGGAAAGATAGTATTTCCATTTATACTTTTTATATTTCTTTTTGGATTGATTGTTGGACCGTTTGCTTCTTATGGGGAGCGTTTAGAGAGGATTTCTGATGATAAAAAAGCATATCTCTCATATAGTACTGGAAAAACCCCTATAAACACCAAACAAGCAGAACTCGACTATCAGAGCCTTCAGAGCGTCTATGGGCAACTTCCAGATGAGCAAGTTCTTTCCAGTCTCGTTTGGACTCAGAGGCAGATATTTTTCTATACTATTATTGGATTTTTGTTGATAGAGGGACTATTTCAAATGCTACTTGTCTCTTTTTATCTTCACTTTTTGAAAAAACCAAAAGATAAGAGTATCATCTGAGCAGTAAAAAAACTAGGAGATAGTCTCAAGAAAATGACTACTTCAAAGAAGAAGCCAATAGCAAAGAAAACAACAAAGAAGAAATCAACGAAAGACGAGAAAACTACAAAAAAGACTACAAAAAAACCAGTAAAGAAAACAAAGTAGTTACTTAGATTATTACATTTATATTTTGAAAGTATTATTTTTTGGTGATATCTATGGAAGAATCGGAAGGAAGTCATTTCTCAGAGAACTTCCATCTCTAAAAGAGAAATATAACTCTGATATAGTTGTTGCAAATATAGATAACCTTACCTCTGGAAGGGGACCAGTTCTGTCTCATATAGAGACTCTCACAAAAGCAGGAGTAGATATATGTACTGGAGGAGATCATGTTTTTGACAATAAGGACTCTATATCTGAGTATATGTCACACCACGATACGAGACTTCTCAGACCTGCAAATTTCCCAGAAAACTCTCAATACAAGGTTCCTGGGATTGGGCACAAAGTATTTGAAATAGGATGATACAAACTCCTAGTGATTCATTTGCTTGGGCAGGTATTTATAAATCACAAAGTAGAAAATCCTTTTCATGTCGTAGACTCTATTCTCAAAAAGTATGAGGAACAAGATATCTGATGAATTGTCATAGATTTTCACAAAGAAGCAACAGCCGAAGTACAAGCCCTCGGGCTTTATCTAGATGGGAGAGTAAGTTTTGTAGGAGGGACACATACCCATGTCCAGACAAATGATGATCGTATACTTCCAAAAGGAACAGGATATATTACAGATCTCGGTATGTCAGGGCCGTATAATAGTGTTATATGAGCGACTCTTGAATCTGTTACTCCGAGGTTTTTGACCTGATTACAAAAATGAAAGATAGAACAATCTCTTGATCCAGAGAGTATAGTGTCGGGTGTATTTTTTGAGATAGAGGATACTTCTGGTAAGTGTGTCGAAGTAGAAAAGATATCTATCCGTTCAGGTATATAAAACTAAATAACTATATATGCAGAGACGTTTTTTGATTATATTGATACTGTGTATTTTTATTACGAGTATTTTGACTTTTATATCAGTACTGAGATATGTTGACCCCTACGGAAATACCGTTTTAGCTATAGGGAGTTTAATTATTTCTTTTACATTGATGTTTTCGAGTTTTTGGACGGTTGTTTTGTATTTCTTTAAAAAGATCTATTATAGAGGAAATATCTATATCTATCATATCTATACGAGCTTTCGTCAGTCATTTTTTGCGTCGGTGTTTTTTATCTTTTATGTAGGGCTTCATACTCTCGGGGCACCAGTTATACTCCCTAGTATGGTTGCTATATGACTGCTTATATTTCTAGAATTATTCTTTCAAAATCTTGAGAGTAATTAGATTTGAAAAAAATGAGAATATAGGCTATACTATAATAGTAATAAAAACCACTAAAAGTCATGAGTTGTAATCGTATCTTTTCCATTATTGTATTGCTATTGTTTATCTGAAATAGTTCATGAGTTTCGGCTCTTACAAATGAACAAAAATGACAGATTCTCGATAATTTTAAACGTGAAGAGTATGAGCTCATTTTTGAAAGTGATGCGAGTATCATCGCAAACGAAGACATAGGAATACTCTCAACAGCTCGCAAGATAAACATATATAATAGTATCTGAGAGAGTATTCGTTCCAAACGTGCGTATCTTGAGTTTCAGAGTAGAAAGGTTCTCAGTAGAGTGAGTTCCCTGGAGGATTCTATAAAAGAGCTGGATGAGAGTATCGCAGATGTCCTAGAGGAAGTAAACAAGATAAATCTCGAAGTTATCGAGACAAAAAATCAGATAGATATCCAAACCAAGACTATCAATCTCCTGAAAAAAAAGATAGAGAGTAATACACAAGTACTTTTGGAATACATAACCTATATGTATAAGAGAGGAGACTCACTCTCAGAGGGGGGAGATATAGATACGATAAAAACAATACTTCTTTCCTGAGAAGATGTTGCAAAAGTAGTAGATGATCTTCATTATAATGGAGTGATCCAGCTGACAGGGCAGCGTCTCTTGGACAATCATAGGAATTTTGTATCGACTCTCTATGTCAAACAGATAGAACTCAAAAAAGACGAAAAGAAACTCAAACAACTTCGTAAATCGGGACTCCTAGAAAAAAGAGTGCTTGATGATAAAAAAGAAGCAAAAAATAGGCTCCTTGAAATAACAAAATGAAAAGAAGAACTCTATCAAGAGTATATAAATGATAAACTCGCAATAGAACAAAATATCAAAATTCAAGAACTCAAAGAGCAAATAAAACTCAACAATGCTCGTGATAGACTCCTTGGACAGCATGGTTGTGACTTTGTAGATCTCAGTAAGAGTACCGTAGAGTCTCGTAGTCTGAGTGATAAGTGTAGGGATGTAAACAAGATTATTTTTGCTGAGTCTCGTCTCAAAGAGTTTGATACTACTTCAAATCCTTTCTTGTGGCCGATAAATCCAACGAGATGAGTAAGTGCTCATTTTAGAGATGAAGAATATAGAAAAGATTTCCGCGCAGATCATGACGCTCTAGATATCGTGGCTCCCCAAGGAACAGAGATACGTGCTCCACAAGATGGGTATGTCGTACATATAGAGGAACCAACGACTAACAACTATTCTTATGTTGCGATCAAGCATGCCAATGATCTGGTAACTATCTATGGACATCTCAATCGAATAAAAGTCGAAAATTTTGATTTTATAAAAAAATGAGAAGTATTTGCTCTCTCTGGATGAGAGTATGGGACAAAATGAGCATGAGTTTTGACTACTGGGCCACATCTACACTTTTGAGTATATGAAGACAAAGAGTACACTGATCCTCTGAGATTTTTGGATATCTCTCTTTTGAATTATGACAACGTTCCTGAAAGATATGAGTTCAAGTACCAAGAAGACTTTCGTAAGAGAAAATGATATGAATTTGAAGCAACAAAGAAAAGTACTTCGTGAGTGTTTCGTATAGAGTGAGAGACTGAGGTAGAGAGACAGAAGTATCTTCTAAATACTTATGCTGTTGGGCCGTTTAGAGACTGGAATATATGGGTAGAAGAATCACTTGACGCTGGTATTGATCCGACTTTTGTTATGTGTATTGGACTCGCTGAGACAACGCTGTGAAAATACCTTAAAACTCCTTTTAATATCTGAAATGTAGGGAATACTGACTCTTGAGCAACCAAGACATTTCCAAATGCTCGTAGTGGAGTCTACGCTATGGCTATTACCCTCAATAATAGATTTCTCGGACAGTATACAGAGATACAAGAACTCTCTCGTTATGGAAACAAGGATAGTTCTAAGCCTATTTATGCTTCGAGTGATTATAACTGGCACAACAATATCACGAAGTGTATGTCTCATATTAAGTGAGAGTTTGTACCAGATGATTTCAAATTTCGTATACAGTAATTATATACTATATAAGAGAGAGCTTTTTTGTCTAGAAAAGGTCTCTCTTTTTTGTTTGCAAGAGTTGATTTTTTATGGATATTTATAGTACTATAGAGATGTATAGTAATTATTAGATTATGAAAAAGATATTTTTTACAATTGTTTTTGGATTTTTGATTTCCGCTACTCAGGTATATAGTGCTACATCTTGAGGTGAGGTAGAACAAACAGCGAGTTTTATAACGGTTCTTTTGAGTTTGTTTTCTACTGAGGTCTTGCTCAAAGTTATTTTTGCGATTATTGTTATTATTTTGACTTTTGTTATCTCAAAACTTGTACGAGTAAAGTTATTTGGATATCTTGAGTCATCATCTCTCTGAGCTCAAGAGGGAAAAGAAGAACTTATAGGAGTTATTAGCAGAACGGTAAATATTATTATTTTGATTACAGGTTTCTCTATTACTCTTGGGGTTTTGGGTATTGATCTAGCTATTTTTATGGGAGGTATTTGATTTGGTATTGGGTTTACTCTGAGGACATTTCTGACGAACTTTATCGCAGGTATCATCGTGGTAACGCAATGAGTGTATCATTCTGGGGATTTGATAGAGGTAGAATCAAACAGGGGAACCATCGTAAAAATCAATGCTTTGTTTACTTCGGTAGAACAGCTAGATGGAGTGATATTTTATATGCCAAACATCAAGTTTCTCGAACAAGAAGTAAAGAACTATCATACGAATGATAAGAGAAGGATGAGTGTTGAAACGGTAGTAGAATACGGGACAGATGTCGCAAAGGTAAAACAGATACTCTGAAAAGTAGTTTCAAACTTTCCAAATATTCTCCCAGCTCCAGCTCATGATATCGTCATAGAAACACTCTCGGATAATGGTATTCTTGTGAGACTACGTTTTTGGATACATTCAGATGATAACTTTGTGAGTATCAAATCAAACGTTACAGAGACAGTGAATCTCGCATTTGCACAATCAGGAATTGTGATTCCGTATAAGCAAATATCTGTAGTCAATAAGTAATAAAAAAGACTCTGATAATTGAGAGTCTTTTTTTATGCTTAAGATATCTTTCTGTAGGCAATACTTCCGTTAGTATATAGTGTGAGTTTGTACCCGTCTTCTTCTACGGAGTTTTTATAGGTAGTTATAAGCGTATATAACAAATCTTTGTTTATATTGAGTTGTCTTTGTAGTTCTTGTCTATTGGTTGTTTTTCATTGTTTTCTTTCGAGTATTTCCCTGAGATCGTAGATTTTTTCGCGAATGTCTTTGTTCAATGTTTTAATGCTGTTGGTAGTCTTTTTTGTCCTCAGTCATAGTTCTTTCATTTTACTCTTTGCTTGTTCTTTAGTTCCGTAGAGGTATCAAGAGTGTCCTATAGTATGTATACTTTTGTTATCTCAGAAGAACTTATTTTTTCCGCTTGTTTTTATTTGAGTAAAAGTACGTATAGGTTTTTCTACTTGCTGTGTTACTTCTTCTTTTGTTATGAGTTTTCATTCATGTCTTTTGAAGTAATTCAGGATATTTCTCTCTGATGGTGTGAGGTAGTTTTTTCCTGCTTCTTTATGTTGTTCTGTTGTTCCATAGATATATCATCAGTGTCTTCAAATGGTATGTAGGTCTTTTTCTCCATTTTTAAAGATTGTTTTGTCCCTACACTTTATAACGCTCACGGAGTTTATATTAATTTCGCAGACTTCTGATATCTTTTCTTTAGAGATTACAACTCCCTGATTATTTTCAAAGAAATCAAGCATTCTTTCTCCAGCTGTTTTCTTGTTAGAGGGAGTTGTATCGATAGTATCGGTGACTTGATTACAGGTAGAGTCTATTTGTGTAGAGATACTTGACGTAATTTTGTCCTCATTATTATTATCAGATCATTCGAGAGATTCTTTATGAGTGGTCATGGTACATACTGAGAATATATTTATTATTTATAATTAGATAAATGTATTTTGCAAATTTTTTAGATATAGAATTATATAGATAACATCCATAAAATATATATTAATAGATAATTTTTATAGTAAAAAATATTTGATTTTTATAGTAAAAAGTTTATATTTTTTATAGCTATTTATTACCTATATATAAGTAAAAATTAATATGTTAAGTTTTAACAATATTGTTAATAAAATGTGAAAGAAATGATGAAAGATACTTTTTAAAAAAGATATATTTGAAATCATTGATCCTGAGTGCAAGCCTCAGTATGCTACACAACTCAATAAGGTTGTGTATCAACTCAAGGCTCAGGGAATTATCCTCTCTCTCAAAGCATGAGTATATATCGTTCCTACTCCTGAGGACGCAGAATTCAACAGTGTCGATCTACTAGAAAAGTATTATCTCAAACTTCTCAAGAAATATATCAGTTTTTATGTATGATCGCAGTATTATATCTCTGGTTCCAAGTCTCTCGAGTTTCATTTGAGGGACTATTCTGTTCCACAAAAGATCTATGTGGTAAATAGAACTCTCTCCAAGAAGATACAAGTATGACCTTATGAAATTGTATTTAAGACGCTCTCTGGAAAGTACCAGTGAAAGAAGATTAATCTCTACGCAAAACTCTCAGCTATGGTCTCGACAGTATCTATAGAAGGAATTGATTTCAAGATTGCCTGTCTCGAACTGGCTCTTCTCGAAGCAGCACTCGTGAGTGATAATGAGAATGGGTTATCCTTTGCTATACTCAACAAAACTATAAAGAAATATGGAAAGGTACTCTCTCACGAAAAGTTCTATGAGATAGGGAAGTATAAATATGCTATGAGTTTCAATAGACTCAAAGAAATAGCACGACCTGTAAATCATGATTTATATGAGGTGTTCCTAGATGTCATCAAGAAGAATGGAAATTTATTTATTGGGGAAGGTTTGAGGGGGTTTTAGTTGTTTAATCACTTTTTGCACTTATTGTCTTTGTATGGTATCCTAATATAGAAAATTACTTTTTTAAAATAATGCTATGTCAGACCATGAAAAGAAACTATGAGTTAATGAATGATGAGAGCAGAGTAATGAACAGAACTCTATATCGGAAAATGCAGTCACTACAATAGCATGAGATGTTGTATCTATCCTTGAGCAGTGAGGTCAATATACTTTCACAGAGGAGTTGTCCTATGAAGAACTTAATAAGATTACTTGTAATTTAAGACAATGGACAAATACAGAAGTAGAAGAGCTTCTAAAGAACGATGTTATTAAAGAGGCATATGTAATATGAAGCTCTGTCAGGCTCACGGTGAAAGAAGGAAACTTAAATGCTTTTCCATGTGTTCAATTGAAAGAAGTAGATACCACACAAGATGTAGAAATGGATTATGAGAATAAAATAAGTATGTGAATGTCTAATCTTTCAGAATCATTCTTCTATCCTCAAAATATTCTCGTTTTTTCTGAGAGGCACTATGGTTTTGAGGTATATACACAAAAGTGACTCTACATAAGTTATAGTAAGATGAGCAGTGATATACAAGAAGCTTGTTTGAATGCGATGAGGTCTCTAGGTGTCAAAGAACTTGAGGTAGGTTTGATATGAGATGAATGAACTCAGATACTTCTTGATAAAGGTATACAAATAAACTTAAAACAAGAAGGAGAGAGTGAGATGTGAGATACAGCAAAAGATGATATGTATTTGCAAAGAAGAAAAAAAATACAGTTTGATTATCATACAACTATTTCTTCGTGAAATGAAGATGACCTTATGAAGCTAGTGAATCAAACGCAACAGGAGTACCAATGAGGTTTTAGTGATGGGTTATTTACATCTACACATATTAGCAACTATATTATTGAAAAACGTTGAATATTGTTTTGATACTTTAGTGCACATAATATAGATTTTAGAGACTCGGAGATAGATGCATACTTTGAGTCAGAAATGAAGAAAAGAGATGTTACAAATGATCAACTAGCAAAATTTATTTGTTCAAAGGTAATGAGGAATTGGGACTATAGTGATATGTATACTCCTAACGACCAAAAACAGGACAGGGTACCAAGTTTTGAAGCTCGTAAAGCGGTACTCGATAAACACCTTGATAAGTTTTCTCAGACAGCAAAGAACCTAGGGAACTAAAATTACGTCTGAATTACAATAATATAAAAGAGCACTTCTTAAAAGTACTCTTTTATATTATTCCTGTGAATTACTTACGCTCTCTTACTCGTGAGATACATCCCACATCATCCGATCAATAGAGCGAGGATCATGAGGATTATGTAGAGTTCTGGACCCGTTTGTACCCTGGTCATAGCTGAGAGATCTCATTGGATGATTTCTCCAGTTTCTGCTCTGGCTACGGCTTTTATAGCAAATAGGTCATATCTGACAGCATCACCAGTTATATCTATTTCAAATCTAGGTTCAGTAACGTTTTCTACGAGTTCTATTTGGTTTCCAGATACTTTTTTATAGATGTTATAGCTCTCTACGTTTGCGACTGGATTCCATGTGAGGATAGATTTTGTTTTGAGTTCTGTGAGTTTGATCCCAGTTATAGAGAGATCAGGTCAGCTGGAGAGAGTTGGCTCTACTATCTCTTCTATGACTTCTACAGGTTCTGGAGTTGCGGAGTTGAGTTCTACTTTTTCTGTAACAAAGAGTGTTTCTACATCTGATTTTTTTGTCTGATTTCCAAACTCATCGGAGAGAATTATATCAACTCCATATTTTCCTGCTTCTACCGGAGCATTAGTCGTTGCAAGATAGACTCCACTCTGTCATTCTTCGAGGCTAGTAAGTATATCGTTTATGATTACTGTTGCTTCAGAGAGTCCTGCAGTAGAGTAGACTTCTATAGATATAGGAGTTTCTGCTTCTACTTCTCCTTTTGGGTCTATTTTTATAGACTTAAATTCTGGTGGGAGAGAGTTTATTCTTACTGATACAGGATTGGAGCTACCGATTATTTCTTCATCTGCGTTGAGAATACTCGCAACAAAGGTATTTTCTCACTCTATGAGGTTTTCTACTTCTTTTTCAAATACTCACTCTGAATTACTGGTTGTTTTGAGTTCCTGCTGGTCATTTACTACGATATGTATTTGATGATTTTTACGTGTTTGACCTGAGATAGTAATCGTGTTTGATCCAAGTGTAACACTGTTTTCTGGTGAGAGTATTGCTATCTCGACATTTGTTTCGGCTTCAGTTTTTGTGATTTCTATCTCTGTGACTCAGAGAACATTTTCATCATTGAGATCATATACATATATATCTTGGAGTCATTCGTTTCTGAAACTTACAGCATTTTCGAACTTTACTTCTCCTTCATCAGCAGCAGTGAACTGATAACTGTTTTCTGCGAGTTCATTTGGAAAATCAGCTTCTGGGTCACTTTCTGAAAATACAAGTATATCTCCATCATATTCTGTAATAGTTTCTCCGTCTTTATCTACAGCCTTTACTGTCAGGTCAAGACTTTCTCATACCATTGCTTTTTCCTGATTGAGGATCACTTCAAAATGATCAAGAGGTCCTGCTCAAAAGAGTGATAGAGGACTCACAAGTATACAAAATGCTATACATCTGAGGAGGAGTTTTTGTGTTAAATACATGTGAAAAAGTCTTATTTTTTAAACCTATTACTTGCATTGTACGAAGATTTGATTTTTTATTCAATATAATTATGAAATAAGACTTTACAAATGTATTTATATTATTTATAGATAAATACTTGTCTCAGTATTTTCTATAAGCTCTATCGATGTAATGAGTGTCTGAGAGCTATCTACATGTTCCATGAGCATTTTGAGATGAGGAGTGTCGAGTTCACTGAGAAGATCGTCTATGAGAAAGATGGGATTTTGTTGTGTGTGCTCACTGCGGAATCCTGACTCAAGGAGTTTGAGTCAGATGATACAGCTTTTTACTTCTCATCTGGATCCAAAGTTTATGAGACTATATTGATTATCAAGCACGATATCAAAATCATCTACATGTGGTCAAATAGGAGTTTTTCGCATGAGTATATCTCTTTCTAGGTTTTGCTTGAGATACTGAGTTATCTCTGTTTCGGGAGAGTATATATCTATCTTGCTTTGATAGGAGAACTCTACTGAATTTACTTTGTGCGAGAGGTATTGTGTGAAGTTCGAGGTATTTTTTACGAAGTGTTCTATGAGCTTGATTCTATAGTTATATATCTCTGTTGCCAGTAGGATAAATTCTTGATCCCAAAACTCTATCTCTGATCTGGAACTCTTTCCTTCAGAGATATTTTTAAGGACTTTATTTCTGGAAGAGACGACTTTTTTGTATTTTTTGAGTGTTTTAGCATAGTTATCATAAGTATTTGATAAAATAGTATCGAGGAACTCTCGTCTTTTTGAAGGTCAGAGATACATCATATTCATCTCGAGTGGGTGAAACAGTACAGCTCAACTCGTGAGAGATTTGATTTTTGATTTAGTAGTTGCTTTTCCTTGGGAGAGGTATTTCTTTTTTCAGGATTCTTTATCGTATGAAATCGCGAGTATTTTTCCATCGTTTAGTCTCGCTTCTATATAGAGATTGTTTTCATGTCTTGAGACCATATTGGATATATCTATATCTAGTAGGGGATCAGAAAATAGACTGATAGCTTCGAGGATATTGGTCTTTCCGCTTCCGTTTTTTCCAGAGATGTAGGTGTGATGTCAGAAATCGAAACAACTATCAGTGAAGTTACGAAAATTCTTGAGGATGAGTTGTTGGATCATAGAGTGAGGGTATGATTTATTTCATGATGTTTGGGAGAATAATCTGTTCTCCTACTACTTTTTGAGGAGAGCATTTGAGGAGTTCGTTTGCAGGGACTTTTTTGTCAGTTTGTATATCTGCCCTGAGAGCTTGTCACTGAGTTACGACAGACACTGTTGGTTTTATTCCATCAGTATCTACTTCATTTAGGAGTTCCATGTATTTGAGGATATCTTGTATATTTCCTGCGAGTTTTTCGTTTCCTCCTGGTATTTTACTCAGGTTTCTTGCGATCTTTTGTATTTGGTCTTGAGTTATGGTCATTTTTCTATATGATTTTTATATAAATTTCTCTTCATTGAGATAGTATATCTTATACAAAAAAAATCAAGTATGCCTCTTGCAAAAAAACTCAAAGATGTTTTTTCTCACCCTGACCAGATTACTCTTCTGAGATACAGGTCTGCAAAGATTATGTTTTTGCTGTGTAGTTTTGTTTTTTTTCTCAATTACTTTTTTGTTGGAGCCAGATTTTATTATGAGTTCAATCTTTTTTTACTCCCTTTTAGTTATACGGTTTTTGTGTTTTCGCTTATTTTATATATCTATTATGCTATCGTCGAGAAGTTGCAATGAAAAGTACCAGCTGTAGTTTTGTACTTATTGTTTTTGGTTTTGCTTGCTATAGCTGTAGTTATATTATTTTCTTTTGTACTCGAACTATGAGATCTATAAAAACTATTATAAAAATACTTCTTTTACTCGGTGTTTCTGGAGCTCTTGTTTCATGTGGAGATGATAATTCTGGTTCTTCTATCGGACTAGAAAAGAAAACGATTGGAGATGTATCTATCTCTATTCCTCAGTCGTGGCCTCTCGTATCAAAAGATTCTGAAGGAATCCCAAAACCAAGCTCAGGAGATATCGTACTCATAGCGAGTTCACAAGAATCTCGAAATAATGTGGCTAATAATGTCGTAGTTCTCAAAAATCCTATTTCAAAAGACACAAGTGATAGTCAGTATTTTCGTAGTATCTGAATCGGAACTGCTGGAGGTTTTGACTCATATAGAGAAACTGACTCTGGAGATATAGCGTTTTTCGATGATGCTGTATCGAAGTACTCAGTGTTTCGTGCTCGTTACAATGAAAATACTCCACTTTTGCAGTATTTTCAAACAGCGAGAGTCTGTAATGGAAATGGGTATGTGATCACTATGACGGTCGATCCAGAGATAGAGGATATGACGCGTTATAAACGTCTTGCTTCTACTTTTGAGTGTCAGAAATCCTAGAAATAATTTGGATTTTCACGACTCTTTTATATAATGCTCTTCGCATTATGATGGCGCCATGGCAGAGCGGTTATGCAAAGGTCTGCAACACCTCGTAGCCGGGTTCGACTCCCGGTGGTGCCTCCAATGACTTTTAAATCTAAGAATCCCTGTTTATAGGGATTTTTTTAAAACTATAAATTATACGATTTAAAGTTGTAATTTATAGTTTTACCTTAGAATAGGTAATAAGGCTAGTTTGAACCCGCTTGGCACTAAAGCTATAAAAATGAATAATAATATACAAGATAGCAGAACGAAGAAACTCCTTATTTCTAATATACTATTTAGGTCTGCTACACTAGTTTCTCAGATATTCTTAAATATATTCTTATTTAAAAATACTAATGATATAACCTTAGTAGCCCTTTTTAATATTGTTTTGATGAGTACTCAGTTACTATCATTTACATTCTTCGCTAGAATTGTAAAGTTTGGGTATAGAAATGTAACACATATTGTATCACTTTTCTGATTATCTTTTGTATACTTTAACCTTGTTATTCTTTGAGAAAGAATAATAGATTATTATTTACTTCTTGCGATAGGGATATGACTATCTAGTTGAATGTATTGGATAGGGTATAACAATAATGAATTTGATTTAACGAACAAGAGTAATAGATGAAATTTTCAATGATTAAAAAAATCACTTAAAACTTTATCAGCAATTATTATACCGAGTTTAGTGGGGACAATTATTTGATTAAATTATCTATGATATGGTTATGAAATAGCTTTTTCAATATGAATGATACTATTTTTACTCTCAGGAGTAATAGGAATTATAAAAGTAGAATATGCAACCGATACAAAGTATAATATGAGAAAAGCACTTCAAAAAGTTACAAAAAATAAAGATTTAACTAAAGTTGCTTGAAATTTTAGTTTATTAGGCTTTTCTTTATCTAATCCTCTTATTGAAACTATCTTCCCATTATTACTCTTTTCATACGGAATCACAGAGATAAATTTGTGATTTCTCGTTTCATTTTTTGCGATCATAACAGTTATAGCTTCATATGTATTTGGGAAGTTTGTACATTATAAGCACTATAGAAAGACGTATATCTTCTCAGGAATATTTTATATTACATCAGTACTTATCCTTATATTTTTTCCGACTTATTGATATGTAATATTATTTGCTTCTATATTAAATTTACTCTTTACTTTTATGGATATTCCACAAAGTGTATATAGTGCAAATGTATTTCATGATGTTAGATGATATGAAGAAATCACATCTGAGTATATGGTTATTGGGGAAACTCCTTTAATGTTTTGAAGAATATTAGCTTTTATTTGTATATATTTTATATGAAGTTTCGATGCTCTTTGAGTACAGATATTATTTTGAATAATGGCTTGAATAATACTTATATCTATACTTCTTTTTAGTAGCGTAAAGTTACAACATAGTTAAAAAATAATACTATAGTCAGATAATATCTGACACATACATATGACTTCACCAAATACACATGACACAAAAATCGCAAATATGACTTTTGTTTTAGCTTACTGATGTTATGTTCAAAAAATCGAAAGAAAATGAAGAACAGTAGATGAACTAGGGTAAGTTATAGAGTGGCTCACAGGCTATGACGCAGATCAAATCCAGAATTGTATTCAAGAAAAAATAACATTTCAAGAGTTCTTTGAGACAGCAATACTGAATGAAAATGCTCACTTCATTACCGGAGTGATCTGCTGATATAGAGTAGAAGAGATAGAGAATCCTCTTACGAAAAAAGTCAGATATCTGGACAAGCTCGTAGATGAACTCGCGAAGTGAAAGAGTATGGACAAGATTTTGAGGAAAGCTTAGTAGATATTGTGTCATTGCATATAATCAGAACTGTATATAATACTTCCTATGAAGAAAATACTTTCTACATTTCTGATACTGTCTGTTTTTGTGTTTGCTCTAGTACTCCCAGTATTTTTGTGACTCCATGCAGGGATGATGTCCCATCATGGTATGAGTGCAGGGGATTGTATTGAGCACTGTATATCCTCGGAGGCATATATCTATTCTGATAGAGTTGTCTTATTCTGAGAGAGTATTGAGGTATTTATCATAAAAGTATTTTCTACGGGTATATTTGAGTTTAGTATTCCTCTCATCTTGTTATATGTTCTTCTAAAATATATCCCTCCAAATATTTATTACCCCATAAAAAACTATAATTATTCTCTTCTTATAGGAATTATAAAACTCACAACTTAGAAATAAATAGTATTATATTATTTACTATTTATTTCTAATAAAATATACTATGAAAAAAAATTATACTTCTCATATAGTTACTGGAATTATATGTCTTGTTCTTGGTTTTTGAATTGCTTCTGCTATGACCCACACACCAGGTCATAGTACGCATCACGCATGATGAGTACATGATCCGATGCAGATGAGTATGGCTGATATGTGAGCGATGCTACAGTGACAGACTGGAGACGATCTTGATAGAGCATTTTTAGAATGAATGATCCCACATCATCAGTGAGCGATAGATATGGCTGAGTTTCTGGTAGATGCAAAACACCCAGAACTCCAGCAGTTATGACGTGATATCATCGTAGCACAACAGGCAGAGATCGATCAGATGGAAAAATGGTTAGTAGAGTGGGGATATAAAAATTAATCAAAAAATACTATGAGCAGTAAACCAAAACTCCCTAAGTAGAAACAAATTCAAAAAGAGCATGTGGCTCTCATAATAAAATACACAGGTATATCGTTTATAACCGGATGACTTTCTCATGGGTTTTTCTCGGGTGAGAGACAGATTATAGCTTCACTTGTTGGAGTATGACTCTTCATTATCTGAACTCTCTTGGAGCAGAGGTCGGAGGATAGAGATTATACAAGAACGATTATATTTTCATAGCTTCTGGCTATAGCTATATGAGCACTTACGTGAGGGCTACAGCATTTTCCAGATTCTCCGAGTAGGAGTGTATGGCTCGTTCCAGTATGATTTCTCGTTTCGGTATATGCCTATCTTGCTCTGGAAAAGGAATTTTTTCGTAAGAAGACACATCTGATATATGGACTAGTAGGTTTTCTTTTCTTTGTGGGCTTGTCTGTTGCATTATATACTCTAGTACATCTATGATATCTATGGGGATGAGAGCATGGACATTAAAAAACTTTGTATTTGAAGATAAAATTGTAATTTCCTATATTCTCGTACTATACATATATAGCATACCAAAACGCAACCAAGATGAATAAATTTCAACCCGAGACTATCCTATGAAAGTTCGAATCCAAATGAGGGAATTTTGGATTTTTGATACCAAATGAGAGATCATACTATGGAGGAGATTTCTTTGTAAATATCAAGAATTTTAACGGAGCTCAGGACGGAGATCCTGTTCGTGGGGAGACGATACAAGGAAAAGGAAAAAAACCAGAAGTTCGTATACTCGAAGTTGTTTCCCGTAAATCATCAAAAAACGAAAAAACAGTACTCAAAGTAGTTGAGGGAATTTATAGCTGAGGAAATGGGGATTTTGGATTCGTAGATGTAGAGTGAGAGGAGCAATGATACTTTATTTATGGCAAGAAAAAGAATGGAGCTCGAGATGGTGACAGAGTCAGAGCAGAAATCGTAAAATATAATGGAAAACAAGAAGGAATAGTTGTCGAGATACTTGGGAGTTCAGAGATCATTATTACCTGAAAATACTCAGATAACGACAAGTTTGGTTTTGTCCTCCCAGATGATACGTCCTCAGATATATTTATCGCAGGATCAAAAAAAGCAGATGCACAAAACGGGGACAAGGTCCAGGTAAAAATTATCAAAGAGTGAGGGAGAAGAAGAGAGTGAGTTATCGTAGAAATTTTATAAAAAAACTCTCCTTCCAAACTTGGAAAGAGAGTTTTTCTTAACGTCTCATTTTTCAGAGTAATCTGAGTATTTCTATATAGAGCCATACGAGTGTTATGAGTATACCGAAACTGGCATACCGCTCCATGAATTTTGGAGCTTTTGACTGAACTCCTCTGTCGATCAGATCAAAATCAAGTGCCAGATTAAATGCTGCAATACCAACGATAAATATACTAATTCCGATTCCGATAGCTCCACTATCGTGAATATATGGGACATTGTACCATCCAGTGAGACTTCCTATAATACTTACGAGATAGACTACCATAATCGCTCCAGTCGCTCCAGCTACGATAGCACGAAACTTGTCTGTAACTTGGATAACTTTGGTTTTATAGAGAAATAGCATGAGTCCAAATGTCGCAAATGTCAGTGATGTAGCCTGTATTACTATTCCTGGGAATTGCGTTTCATAAAATGCCGAGATGGTCCCGATGACGATTCATTCGATAATAGCAAATGGAATCGAGAGATATGAAGCTGTTTCTTTTTTGAAACTGATTATGAGTGAAAATACAAATGCAAAAAGTATAATAGGCAGTATATAGGGAATAAATAACGCAGCATAACTCCATACAGCGATTGCTGAAAGTATGGTTATTGCGATCAGGAGTATAGATTTATTGACTGTTCCTTGGAGTGTCATGACTTCGTTTCATACACCGAGTCATGAAAACGTTTTTTCATCCATCATAGGGTTTGCCATAGTTTAGAGTATTAGTGATATATATAGATATTATATTACTGGAAATAATCACATTTTCAAATAATTGTTTTGACAGTATATATTAAAAGTATATACTTTGGATATATTAGTATATAATTTTTTAAAAATATGCTTACAGAGAAACAACAAACTGTACTCGACACTATCACAGAGTTTGCTCAGAGTTATGGAAAGTCTCCAACGATAGAAGAACTCAAAAATATCCTGGGGCAAAAGTCCAAGAGAGGAGTGACTCAATATCTAGAAGTACTTGAAAAGAAATGATTTCTCACCAGAGGGGAGGGGTATAGAGGTATCAGACTCGGAAACAGTATCGGAATGCAAACGACCCTGAGTATACCGATTCTTGGGTACGCAAATGCTGGTACCCCACTGGCAGTTGCAGAAGAAAATGATTATGGAACTCTTCCTATTTCCAAAAAAATTCTTTCATGAGATGGAGAAAATTATTTTGTTCTCAAGGTAGAATGAACGTCTATGAATGCCTGTAGTGTCAAAGGAAAGATGATAGAAAATGGAAGCTATGTACTTATAAAAAAAGACGAGATGTCTCCGAGTCCTTCAGAACCATATCTCTTTGTGGTAAATGGTGCTGCGACACTCAAAAAATTTAAAAAAGATGGAGAGTATGTATATCTTCTCCCGGAGTCGAAGGATGATTCTCATAAACCTATTGTACTGACTCAGGATGATGATCTGAGTTCCAATGGAAAAGTTGTAGATGTGTTTTCATTTTAGGAAAGTATATAAAAACTTCGAATTTCTTTGTCAAAATAAGAGATTGTCTTCAGACATGTACAATCAGTACGCTTACTTCATCCAACTCTATTTTTCCTCGAACTTCTTGTTTTTATATACTTTCTGTATTTTTCATCAATCTTACCTAGACCTTACTCTGTACTTTTTATGATACCTCTATATTATATAGGGGTATTTTTTAAATAGTATTTGATGAAGAAGATTATTTCTCTGGTGCTTATGTTTGCCTTTATTCAGCCTATATTTGCTTTTGATGATATACAGCATAATTGGTACAAGGATTCTATTCAAGAGCTCAAAGATCTTTGAATCGTGAATGGTTTTGATAATGATACGTTTTTGCCTCATGAAAACATTACCAGAGCAGAAGTACTAAAAATAATCCTCTGAGCTGCAGGAGTAGAGGTACAGGATCCGCAGGAGATCTGTTTCTCTGATATGAGACTTTCGGATTGGCAGGCAAAATATATATGTAGCGGAGTAGAGCAGGGAATAACCAGATGATATGATGACGGGACATTTCGTCAAAATGGGAATGTGACATTGCTAGAGACTCTTGCCTTTACACTCAGAGCTTTTGATGTAGAGGTGAGAGATGCTCAGTGAGATGAACAGTGGTTTGAGAGGTATCAAGAATTTGTTCATGAGAATAATATCATCCCCATTCATAGTTATACGACCGAGAGAGTCGCATCTAGATGACAGGCAGCGAGTATTATAGAGAGAGTGTATAAGTATTCACAAGAACAAGAACTCGATTATAGGAGTCAGGGATGTTCTATAAATCCTACACTAAAATCAGGTTCGTATACGATACAAGTTGGGAATTCTCAGAGGAGTTATCTTCTCTATGTCCCACCATGAATCTCTAGATGAAAAGAACTCTCACTCGCAGTAGCGTTCCATGGCAGAACCAATAACAATGAACAAGTACGTGACTATATGCAGCTCGGAGGAGGTTCATATGGATACAAACAGAACGACTTTGTAGTTGCCTATCCAGCTGGTATGTGAGCGTGACCATTTAGCTGGTCACAGTATGAAAACATAGAACTATTTGACGCGATAATCACAGAAGTATCTGAGCAACTCTGTATCAATAGAGACAAAGTATTTTCTGTAGGGCATTCCCTAGGATCATGGATGAGTAACAAAGTTTCTTGTCAAAGATGAGATGTTATCCGCGCTATGGCTGGAGTAGCAAGTGATGGATTTAGATGAGACTGTACTGGTCCAGTAGCGAGTCTTATCACACATCTTCCAGGTGATCATCTGGCAGCATATAGTTGAGGAGAGAGAGCCTATCGTATACGAAGTGAGGTAAACAAGTGTGAATCAGGGGAGAAAAATACTACTCTCTGAGATATACGTAGCTGTGTAGAAAAAACTTCATGTACCACGGGAAATACTACCCTCTTTTGTAACTCCTATGCAACCTACGGAAATGACCAACATAGTTGGCCAAAAAATGGAAGTGATGATATCCTAGATTTTTTTAGGGAGATTAATTATTAATACAAATAATTGACTTATTTTTAATATAAATTATAAATATTATTTATTAATGATTTATTTTTAGATATATGGTAGATAAGCTTACTGAAAAAACGACTCCATGAGAATGTCCAATTCATGATATAGTAGATCAGGTAGAACCCATTCGTAAAAAATCTCATGAAATTTTTTGAAAGCCTACCATAAAAAATACTAATAAACTATGATGACTTGACTGAAAAACTTTTTTAGACTTTACCAAGTATTTTTATTCTCACAAACTCCCCAATATAGAGATTTTCTATCCTGAACAAATGGTTTTAGTTACTATTCCTGAGAAGTGAGTTAGCCATGATGCAATTCAATTCGCATCTTCAGAGATATGTCACAAACAAGTTTCAAGACTTGCAAATACTCTTTACAGGGCTTATATATCACATGTCGTTTCTTCTATTAAATCTACTGACTGTATTGATCTAATAATTAATCAGACACACTTAATATGATTTGCAATAACGTTTATACAAGCTTATGATTGTATATTTACAACATGAGCGAAGTATGTAGATACATTAGACTCTTGGGAATCTATAAGAGAAGATTTATGGAATATTACAAATAATTTTACTAGAGTACCTTCAGGAGTACAAGAATGATTGACAGCTTCTTATACGTGAAAATGAAATATCATTTGAAACGATACACCATACATATTGGAAAGTATCAAGGAGGCATTTGATTCTAATATCCAGTCTGATTTTTATATTCAACAAGTATGTGCTTTTATATCTAGGAAAGATGGATATGGACTTTGTCCGGCTTCAGTGGATGGAACTCTTAGAAAAACATTTGATGTACTGTTTGACATATATGGAGAAGTCTTAGTAAAACCGAAAAATAATTCTTAATTCCTGACAAAAATCTTGCATTTCTCCAGTTCTCTATACAATACATCCTAGAAGCACTTGAGTCTCGCGACACGGGACGATGCTAGAGGGAAGAACAGATAATTCTTAGTAGACCCCTCCGGAGTTTCAAACCTCCGACATAAAAATTAAATTAAGAAACAGCTTTAGGTGGCACCTTTTGTAGATACTACAAACCGAAAGCACATGAGATATATACGTATATTCATGTGTTTTTTTAATTATAAATTATAGATAACTATGCATAGAACACACAAATGTAGCGAACTTACAGCAAAAAATATTGGAGAAGAAGTAGTGCTTTCAGGTTGGGTAAGTAATAGACGAGACCACGGTGGAATTATATTTATAGATCTCAGAGATAGATACGGACTCACTCAAGTAGTGTTTGACCCAGAGGACAGTGCTGAGTCTCACGCAACAGCTGATGGATTTCGATCTGAGTATGTAATCAAAGCAACAGGGAAAGTACGTAGTAGACCAGATGGTCAGGCGAATCCAAATATGAAAACAGGAGAAATAGAAGTCATTACTTCGAAAGTAGAGCTTATATCGAAAGCAAAAACCCCTCCATTTGAACTGGATGGACATGGTGATCAGGCAAACGAAGAAATTAGACTCAAATATCGATATCTTGATATTAGAACTCAGAGAATTCAGGACTTTATCAAGTTCAGATCAGAGATGACAACCTATACAAGAAACTGGTTTACTCAGAGAGACTTCCTGGATGTACAAACTCCGATTCTTGCGAATTCTTCTCCAGAAGGAGCACGTGATTTCCTCGTGCCAAGTAGATTGAACCCAGGAGAGTTTTATGCACTTCCACAAGCACCACAACAATTTAAGCAACTGCTCATGGTTGGGGGAATTGATAAATACTTCCAAATTGCACCATGTTTCAGGGATGAAGACCCAAGAGCTGATAGACACGCAGGGGATTTTTACCAAGTGGATTGTGAAATGTCTTTTGTAGAGCAGAGCGATGTATTTACCGTAGTTGAGGAGTATCTCCTAGATATTACAAAGGATCTTTCTTCGCAAGAAGTACTCTCAGAAACAGTTGGAAAAGATGTAATGAGAAATGGTGGAAAGTTTTTCACACTCACGCACCACGAAGCTATCGAAAAATATGGTTCAGATAAACCAGATCTGAGATATGGACTTGAACTCATTGATGTCGCAGATATTTTCGCGAGAAGCTCAAACGAAATATTTTCAGGAATTGCAGCTGATACTCAGGCTAATAGAATCAAAGCTCTCAAGGTCCCAGGAGGAGACAATGTATTCTCAAAGACTCAGATGAAATGATTTGAAAGTTACGTGCGTAAGTTTGGAGCAGGAGGACTTGGATATTTTCAAATGAAAGAAGACGGGCTCAAAGGACCACTCAATAAATTCTTCGAAGAATCTGACCTGCAAGAAATTGTAGAGAGAACAGAGTTAGAAGTGGGAGATGTAATATTCTTCGGAGCAGGGGAAAGAGATTTGGTATGTAACTATATGGGGAGATTTAGAGTCTATCTTGCAGAACTATTAGAGCTTCAAGATCCTACCAAAATTTCTTTCTGTTGGATTACTGATTTTCCGATTTTTGAAAAAGATGAAGTTACCGGGAAAATAGATTTTGAGCATAATCCATTTTCTATGCCACAAGGTGGACCATCTGACTTTGATAAAACAGGTGATGATCTGCTGGACGTCATCTGATATCAGTATGATCTTGCCTGTAATGGATACGAAATACTCTCAGGAGCGATTAGAAACCATGATATTGAGTCACTGGTAAAGGCATTTGAGACAGTAGGAAGAAGTGCAGATGAAGTAAAAGAAAAATTTGGTGCTGTATATGAAGCGTTTCAATATGGAGTTCCTCCACATGGATGATTTGCGATCGGGTTTGATAGACTGATGATGATTTATCTGAACGAAGATAATATCCGTGATATTTACGCATTTCCAAAATCTGGAAAGGCTCAAGATGCTATGATGAACTCTCCAATTGCAGTAGATGATGAAATGCTCCAAGAGCTCTCACTCAAAGTAGAGATAGAAGAAGAATAAAAAATCCCCTATATGGGGATTTTTCTTTACAAATATTTTCCTAGAGATACCATTCGTTATATACTTACTACTTTTAGATTATGATTAGAAAACTCAAAGTCAAAGGAATCACCTGGATAGATGCAGTCAATGAATCAAATAAATCGATAGAAGAAATACTGGTTCCTTTTGATTTTCATGAACTGGATGTGGAGGCAGTACTCGAACCAAATCAGAGAGCGAGAATAGATAGTTATGATGATTATGTGTTTATTACGCTGCATTTCCCGAAATATAATCAAATAAAAAAGCTCTATGAACTCAATGAGTTTCATATATTTCTGGGGAAGAGATTTCTTATCACGCTTCGAGATTTTCAGGGAAAACATATAGATCAAGTATATAAAAAATATGAAGAAAAATGAGATGATGATGAGTATGATATCGATGTTTCATCAGGGCTTATTCTCTATGAACTTATCCAGGAAATGCTCGAAAAGATGTTTCGTGTCGGAGCAAATGTCCGTCGTGATATCGTAAAAATAGAAAAACAGGTATTTGAGAGTCCGAGATCTCCTCTGGTTCGTGATATACTTACTAAGAAGAGAAATATCGTGGTTCTCAAGCATATGTTCCAGCCTCAAGTTTCTGTACTCAGGACTCTAGAACTCCATATGAACAAGATATTTGACGAAAAAATAGAAGCGTATTTCGAGGATCTGGAGGACAAGATGCAAAAGATCATTACAGATATATCGATACTCGAAGAGCATATAGACTCTGTCGAAGATGCGTTCAAATCGATGATTGATATTCAGACCAATAGTATTATTAAGTTCCTTACTATCTTTTCAGCATTTATGCTCCCTCTGACACTGATAACCAGTTTTTATGGGATGAATATAGACTTGCCATATGGGGAAGCAAATTTTGTATATGGAGCGATGTGAGTGAGTGTGGCACTTCTGGGAATCGCGTTTTTGTATTACTCTTGGAGGAGAAAGATATAAAAATATATTAAAATATAAAATATATATTTGACAATAAGAAAAATAGAATATACTAGGAGGGTATTAATATTTTTGTAAATAATTACATATGGCAAAAACTACCGCATCAAATGAAATAACTTCTGTGTGTACAAACTACCAAGAACTTTTCCAGTCAGAAGATTTCACAAGAGTTATACAAATAGCTATTAAAAAATCATGATGTTTCAATGAAGAAGCAATATTGAGTGTCTTTAAAAAACTCTGAAAGTGAGAAGAACTGTCAGAGCAAGAGAAAATAAATCTTACTTCTTTTGCAGATAATAAAAATGTAGAGGATGCAGTAACTCCAATACTTGCAAAACTTTCTGAGTCATCACTTCCAGGAACACAGAACCTTGAACAGCACAAATCATTTTGAGAAATTCTTGAATGAGTCTTTACAGAAGATGGATTTGAAACAACAAAGAATGGTATTTTAGAACAAGCATGAGTTGATGTATCAGAGAGAGTTTCAGACACAATAACACTCTCCCCAGAGGCACTAGAAGTACAAAAGAAATTTGATACCTGGTTAGCAGATAATGAAGAATATGCAACACAACATAAAATTCAAGAAAATGTAAGAATTACAAATGATGGAATAGAGCTATGAGGACAGGTACTCAGATGGAGAGGACATCAATTTTGAGGAGTAAATGTAGAAAGTGACGCAGACCTCAATAAACAACCCTATACTATAGAAGAGATGGTTGCCATGATACAGGCTCTCTGAGGAAAACAAATAAAACTACAGGATAGATATAAACTCTGAGGGAATGAGATATCATCATTTCTATCAGAAGTTGCAGGTATAGAATTAGGTAGATTTTATTGGTCTTCTTCTTATCACGAGAGTAATGGTAATCGTGCGTGGGGTGTCGTTATGCTTTTGGATGGAGTGTACGTAGGCTGGGGTCGCCGTCATTATGGCTTCTCTTCTTTGTCTTCCCAGAACTAAAAATTCGACTCTTTGTACTCTTTGACTCTTCTAGAAAACTATGGTCAACTATGATGGACTCCCTGTGTATAAATCCAGCTATGATTTACTGATTGAGATATTTGAAATAGTAAAGAAATTTGAAAGAGAGTACAAGTTTACACTCGGAGAAAGTATAAAAAATGAATGTATCGAACTCAATGTTTCTTGAAGTGCAAGAAATAAGTCGAATTTGCATTCTCAAAAATCTCTATATAATCACATCACTTTAATTTTCATGAGTATTCTTTAGAGCTCTCGAACGATAGAGAGAATCTCCTCAGAGCGATGCCAGTAGGAGAAAAGAATTATGAAATGATATAATCAGATACAATATGCTTGCAAAAGTAACCGTTATTGGACGTCCAAATGTAGGGAAGTCGAGTCTTTTTAATATGTTTACGGGTCACAAGATCGCGATAGTTGCTGACGAAGCTGGGACAACTAGAGATATTAGTGAGTTTGAATTTCATGATCAGGACAATGATCTGAGCTATATACTCGCTGATTCTGGAGGACTCGATTTCTCTAGTAGTGATGATGAAGTCGCTATGGATATAGTGGAGAGAACACAGAGATCATTTGAGGAAAGTGATCTGATCATCTGGATGCTCGAGTATGATAGGTTTACAGAGCTCGATGAAGCTATATTTAAATCACTTAAGAAACAGAAACAAGTAGATTTTCTTGTAATTGCTAATAAGTGTGACAATGAAACACAGGTGATGGAGTCATATTCTCTTGCAGGAAAATGAGAGTTAGAATTCTTTCCTGTTTCTGCTTCTCATAACTCTGGAGTGAGAGAACTCAAGAAATATATAGCCAACTATCTCACAAAAAAAGGACTCAACTACAAAACAGATACCGACGAAGATGGGAGTATAAAACTTGCATTTGTCGGACGTCCAAATGTAGGGAAATCATCTATCGTCAATACTCTGGTAGGAAATGATAGAGTGATGGTAAAAGACATGGCTGGAACTACGAGAGATGCTATCGATGCAAAGTTTACATATATACCACCTACTCCCAAGGATTCTAGCTGAGAGAAGGGAGAATCTATTGATTTTACCCTGATAGATACTGCGGGGATTCGTAGACTCTCAAAAATAGGAACAAGAAACATAGAAAACTGGTCGGTTATGAGAACAGATAGAGCGATCAAAAGAGCTGATATAGTTGCCGTGATTGTGGACTGATTTGAGGGGATAGTACAGCAGGATTTATCGGTTATATCGAGTGTCATAGAACAAAATAAAGGACTTATCATCGTCGTAAATAAATGGGATAAGGTTCTTGAGAAACCAGGAGTAGACAAGGATACGATGATGCTCAGATATATCGAATACCTCAAAGAAAAGATAGAGTTTATTCCTTGGGTTTCGGTAATATTTACCTCAGCGACAGAAAAGAAAAGACTCACAGAAATACTTCAGAGAGCTATAGAAATACACTCAGAGAGGCAAAAGAGAGTAAAGACGAGTATATTCAACGAATTTCTCGAACAGGCTACCTACAAACATGCTCCAACAGGAAACAAGAAATCTCATAGTCCAAAGATATACTATGGGTCACAAGTCGACACAAATCCTCCAAAATTTGTAATTTCAGTAAATAATCCAAATCACTTTCATTTCTCTTATAAGAGATATCTCGAAAATAAAATCAGAGATAATTTCTGATTTAATGGAACTCCTATGATTATAGAGTTTAAGGGAAGGGGGAAGTATAAAGATGTAGTAAAATAATAAAAAAAGACGTTCAGAGTAGATCTTGAACGTCTTTTTTTATTATGATTGGGGAATGTCTGGGATACAGTAGTCATTTATTTCTTTCATGAGGTGTTTGAAGTCAGAAACTCCATCGGTTATAGTTGCGTCACTATTAATCTTTATTCATTCTCAGTCAATGGCAATTCACTCGTAAATATCTTGATTATCAATAAAGACAGAAGTGACCTGATTGACTGTTTCATATACAGCTAGGACAAATATACCAGGAACATCTTGTAATATCTCTCATACTATTCCATTTCAGGTATCAAGACGTATAGATACTGCATCTGGATTTGGGCTTGTTTCTATCTGAGAAATAGTACCTTTATCTACAATACATAACACAGCTCAAGGAACGTATTCGGGTGTGTTTGCATTTGCAGTAGTTGTAGAGTTTCATAGTGCTAGCGTACTTGCTAGAGCGAGTGTTTTTATATTCATGTTATTCTGAGTAGTATGTAATTAGTGTATATCATATATATATGTAAATATAAGTCAATAATAACATAATTGATTGTGATAAAATTTATTAATTTGTCAAAATATAATTTTAT